>NZ_FNBF01000046.1 GCF_900102225.1 Eubacterium pyruvativorans | reverse complement strand
TCCTTTGTGAATGAGAAGTTTGGTCGCTAATCATTTTACACGAGCCTCAATGGCTTTTCTACTATTCACTTTTGCGAACAATATTGTACTCTATCAGTCTAAAGGGGAAAAGAATTGAATCGGCGGGCGAACGGGCTGCTTTTTTCCTTTGTCGCAGAGAAGTTATGTTGTATTGATAAAAATACAACATAACTTTTGTTATCGAAATACGAAAAATAAAATAACTTTTCAAAAACGGCCCGTTAGGGAGAAGAATCTGAAAAATGTCGGTTCAAAGTGTTTGAATCTTGATATAATTAGCCCCGGCGCATGAATATCGTGAATAAATATACGGTATCGGTGTCTTTGAACCTGGTCTTTACCGAGGGGGCATGCCGGGACATATGTTATGGATCAGAGAGATGTCGGAACTGCTGGTCCGGATGCAATAACGACGTGTTTCGGTGTTTCCCGTCGGAGTTATAGGAGCTTTTGTTGAAAAGGAGAAAATAGTAGATGGAAAGCAAAGAAAAGAAGTTAGGGCTGGGCGCCCTGATCCTGATGATTTTTACATCAGTCTATGGCTTCAACAACATTCCGAGGTCGTTCTATCTGATGGGATACGCAGCCATTCCATGGTTCATTCTCGCCGGCATTACGTTCTTCGTGCCGTATGCGTTCATGGTTGCAGAGTACGGTTCTGCATTCAAGAATGAGACCGGAGGAATCTATTCCTGGATGGAGAAGTCCGTCGGTCCGAAGTACGCTTTCGTTGCCACTTTCATGTGGTACACGTCCTATGTACTCTGGATGGTGAATATCTGTTCCGGCATCTGGGTTCCGGTTTCCAATGCGCTCTTCGGAAGTGACACTTCCGCCACCTGGAAACTGTTCGGCATGGATTTCCTGTCCGGCCCTCGTCTTCTGGGTGTCTTCGGAATTATCTTTATGATTTTCATTACCTTCATCGGGAGCAAAGGTCTGAATAGCATTCAGAAGGTTACGAACGTAGGCGGCATCGCCGTTATTGTTATCAATATTGTCGTTCTGGTCGGCGGCATCGTGATGGTCATTATGAATCACGGCCATTTCGCCCAGCCGTTTGAAGGAATGCATTCTCTGAGCACTTCCCTGAATGCGGATTATGTGGGTAATCCGGTTATGATCCTGTCCTTCATCGTTTATGCGCTGTTTGCTTACGGCGGACTGGAAGCCGTCGGCGGACTGGTTGACAAGACCGAGAATCCGAAGAAGACATTCCCGAAGGGCGTTCTGATTGCCGCAATCGTGGTGGTTGTCGGCTACTCTGTTCTGATTCTGCTCGTCGGTTCCTTCACGAATTACAAGGAAGTCATGGGAACAGACGGCGTGCATCTGGGCAACGTATCGTACGTCATCATGGGGAACTTCGGAAGAATGTTCGGTGAAACAATCGGCGTATCTTCTGCGACAGCGATCGCCATGGGACATAACTTTGCCAGAATCTACGGTCTGATCATGCTGCTTTCCCTGCTGGGAGCGTTCTTCACACTGAGCTATTCTCCGCTGAAGCAGATCATTGACGGAACACCGGAAGAACTGTGGCCGGGAAAGATGGGAATTACCAGAGAATCCGACGGTATGCCGGTGAATGCCATGAAAGTGCAGTGCATTATCGTCTGCGTTATGATTTTCGGTGTATCCTTCGGCGGGAACGCCATGGCAAAATTCTTTGTCATCCTGACAGACATGGTAAACGTGGGAATGACGATTCCGTACATCTTCATTGCGGCAGCGTTCCCGGCGTTCAAGAAGCTTGCGGATCTGGATCGTCCGTTTGTGATGTTCAAGTCCAATGGTTCGACCAAGTTCTTCACATTCCTGGTTTCTGCCATGCTGATCTTCGCCAATGTGTTCGCAATTATTCAGCCGGCCATGGGCGGCGACATCATGACCACAGTCTGGACATTTGCCGGACCGGTGATCTTCTCCCTCGCTGCTCTGCTGATGTACCATCGGTATGAAGTGAAGATGAGAAGTCGTGTGAACCCGGTAGGAGAAAAGGACAAGATCTCTTAGTGCAGCGAGGTGCCCCAACACAGCGAGAGGGGGCTTGCGTGATTGTTCGTCTGCATGATATTTTAGAGAAAACTGCGGCAGAGGCTGACCGACACAGTCTGTGCCGCAGCATAATGTATAGACAGAATCACAGGAATGAGATAGATACGAAGGAGGATTTCGAAATCATGGAACGTAAATATACGTGGGAAAAATATGATGAGAGTGATCTGAAGAAGATGAATGCATTCAATGAGGAGTACAAGGCATTCCTCAGCGCATGCAAGACAGAGCGGGAATGTAATGATTACGCCATCGAGGAGATGCGCCAGGCGGGGTACCGGGACCTGGAGGAAGTCATCCGCACCGGCGGTCAGCTGAAGGCGGGAGACCGGGTGTACAGAAGCAACCGGGGAAAGGGTCTGGTGATGTTCCAGATCGGAACGGATCCGCTGGAGAACGGCGCCAACATTCTCGGCGCACACATCGATTCGCCGAGACTGGACCTGAAGCAGAATCCGGTGTATGAGGACGGCGGCTTCTGTCTGCTGAACACCCATTACTACGGCGGAATCAAGAAGTATCAGTGGGTCAACCGGCCCCTGGCACTGCACGGCGTGGTGGCGAAGAAAGACGGAAGTAAGGTGATGATCAACATCGGCGAGAAGGAAGACGACCCGGTGTTCGGCGTCATGGACCTGCTGATCCACCTGGCTGCGAAGCAGATGGAGAAGAAAGCCGGCTCCGTCGTAGAAGGCGAAAACCTGGATGTGCTGGTGGGCAGCGAGCCGCTCCGGGACAAAGAAAAGGATGAACCGTCCGTGAAAGACCGCTTCCTGAAACTCCTTCAGGAAAACTACGGAATCGAGGAAGAGGATTTCCTGTCGGCAGAAGTGGAAGTGGTTCCTGCCGGGAAGGCCAGAGACCTGGGTCTGGACCGCAGCATGATCCTCAGCTATGGCCACGACGACCGTGTCTGCGCATTCCCGTCATACCGTGCCATGCTGCAGCTGCCGGAATCCGTGGAGCGCACCTGCATCTGCCTGCTGGTGGACAAAGAAGAAATCGGCAGCATGGGTGCAACCGGAATGCAGTCCCGCTTCTTCGAGGAAACGGTGGGCGAAGTGCTGGAGGCTCTGGGCATCAACCATATGACAGCTGTGGGCCGGACACTGCGGAATTCCACCATGCTGTCCTCCGACGTGAGTGCGGGATTCGATCCGCTCTTCCCGGAAGTGATGGACAAAGATAACTGTGCTTATCTCGGAAAAGGCCTGGTGCTGAACAAGTACACCGGCGTGAAGGGAAAGACCGGATCGAATGATGCCAACGCCGAGTACATCGGAAAAGTGCGCCGGGTATTCGATGATAATAATGTATATTTCCAGACAGCGGAGCTGGGAAAAGTGGATGAGGGCGGCGGCGGCACCATCGCCTACATCATGGCCAACTACGGCATGGATGTCATCGACAGCGGCGTTGCTGTTCTGGGCATGCATGCACCGAATGAGGTGGTCAGCAAAGCCGATGTCTACGAGGCACTCCGTGGATACATCGCATTCCTGAAGGATATGCGGTAACATCGAGAAAATCAGATTTTCACTCCAGCGTTCGTGCGCTGGAGTTTTTTTATTTCGCGGGGTCGGCAAGTTGTGGGACGGAGCAGGGAGTTTCAGATTGGATGGGGGGGATGTGGCAGATTAGCGAGGGGTGTGGCAGGGTGATTGGCAGGGGTGTATACAAATCGTGATTATAATATGTTATACATGGTCACAATCGGGGGTGTATACGAATCATGATTGTATTTGGTGTATGGTGCGGAATTGCCTGTTTTCCCCGATTTCGCACCATTTGGATATTGTATACACGCAAACTGTTTGAACCGCATATGCGGCCACCTTGTGAACGATACTATCCTCCCGTACGGAGAAATGGATGGCATCAATGAATATGATCGGATATACCGCGGAAAGCGGCCGGTTCTGCCATTCTTCGATCTGTGGGAGGATCTTGTCTGTAACATCGGGAATGAAGCCCTCCGACGCCTCGAACCCATAGATATCCTGCATCGTTTCCGAGATCTGCTTCGTTGTCATCCCTTTCGCGTACATGGAGATAATTTTCTGATCGATGTCAGAGATGTCTTTCTGCCGCTTCTTCACGATTTTCGGTTCGAAGGAAGAATTTCGGTCCTGCGGCACATCGATATCCATACTTCCATAGCTGGAATTGACTCGTTTGCTTTTGTAGCCGTTCCTGTAGTTACG
>NZ_FNBF01000037.1 GCF_900102225.1 Eubacterium pyruvativorans | reverse complement strand
TCCATCATTTCTTTGATGGTTCCACCGAGAAGATCTTTCAACGCGTCCTGGATATCCTGAGCATTCTGGATATCATATTCCTGCAGCAGTCCCTGAATGATCGCTCGTTTCCCGTCCGTCATTTCCACGTGATGTACGGATTTTCTTTCTCTTTTTGCCATAAACTAAGGCCCTCCATGATTTTGATTGTATCATGAAAGGCCTCAGAAATGAGCTTTTACAGAGATTGTTTCATACTCTCTACGTGTCAAGAAATGCCCAGGGGATCTGAGTATTTCCTTGCATTTGCAGCTGGAAAATATCCTCTAGTCCGGCAGGCGGTCCGTGTACATGATCGCCAGCTCCCCACGGACTTTTTCCCAGTTCCGGATCGGCATCGTCCATTTTTTCGTGGCTTCGAAGAGTGCTTTCAGCTGGGCTTGAAAACCAGGGAATGCACTCCTCTTTCCCTGTATTCTGGTCATAGTAAAAGGCCCTAGATGAATGATTGTATCATGAAAGGCCTTCATCATCATTTTATTGTAGGCTTCCGTTCATTGTCTCTAGCCAAGGCTTTTACCCACAGACCCCGAGAGAGAATAAATTCATAGCATATTATAGTAAACACTCGAACATTTTGCACTAATTTGCATAGGCTTTAATTCTTAGATTTGTATGGCCAGACTTGCTCAAATCCTTCCACTTTTTTCCATCTTTAAGATAGCTCTGTCCTTTCTTGGAATAAGATATGTATTTTGTATCATCGCGGCTTTCGTCGTATGGAAGTGACATGTTATCATCGGTTGGTATTTTAATCTTATTTTTTGTCTTTGTTCTAAAAGTGATCACGACAGCGAAACGATCACCTTTTTTCATTGAAATGCTCTTTGGAAGGGGGATAATATGATATCCTTCATACATTGATGAGCCGCTTAAAGCTTTAACCAACATTTTTTTCCCGCTCGTCGGATTGTTGTTTTTTGGATGAATATATATTTGAATTGTGTAAGAAAGATTGCTGGAACGCTGCAAGAATCCAACGCTATTCAGTAATTCCGCTTTTTTGCACGTAAAGATGTTTGCCGTTGAAACTTTTCTGTGCCTAGCTTTCAGCGATGTGGCGCTCAACGAACCATCATATTGATAAATATTATTGTTCTGATTTCTAACAGGAGCCATTTCATAGAAAGCGACCGATGAGGTACTCAGTGACGCGTCCTCGTAAGAAATCCAAAAATATCCGTCTTCACAATATTCGGATCCTGTTCCCCAACTATTTTTACATAGCCAGGCACCGTCTTCTGATGGCTTCGCATTTCTTTTTCCTCCGAAAAGATTCCGGGAATAATTATCATCCCATCCAACAATAGCAATGGCATGACCACCGACATTTCCAAGTCTTTCTGCGATATTGTATCCAGTGTTACTCAGATAGTAGCTATTGGTCTCTTTGTTCCAATAGAAATCAGGATTATCCTGACTATCGAGATATATTTCGAACCCAGCATCAGCGGCACCATATTTCATAATGTGGGACTTCACGGCAGCGCGATTTTTCATGGACACCCAGTCGATATTACTGATAGTATATTTATTATCATGATACGTGATAAGGTTGTCGATGGAGCGGGGTGGTTTACCAGAAACAGGATGAGGAAGAATATCTTCGGTTGTAACTCCATATCCATTTGCCATGAGCTGTGTTACATAATGAGACAATCCTCCCGCATCAAGGTAAGTTCCGTTATAATAATCCACCAAAACAGTTTTGTCTTTTTCCAGTCCTGGCCTGGCAGGCGTGGCCGTATGCGAAGCATAGTAAGCAAGTTCAAACTCAGAAAGATCCTGAACTCCGTATCCCTGCTTCAGAAGATTTGACTCCATTGCAGCTGCAGCTGAAAAAGCCCAGCAATCCCCATAGTCTGTCTGATTTTTCACAGGAGTTACGAAACTGCTCCCATTTATATTTCTCAAATCGTACCGAGGAGGTATGGTTTCTGCGTTTACTGTGGTTCCTAACAAAAAAAAGGTAAGAAACATCACACTGAAAAGAATGACAATGCTGTTTATTTGCTGAATACGTTTCATAATGTCCTCCAAAAAAAGATTAATAATATTGTAACAATTTCTCTGCCGATGTACAATAATAGAACAAACTATATTGTGTTTTGGAGGGATACTATGAATGTTAGCGTAAGAAGATTGTTATTATCTGCAATGGTCGCCATGTTGATGATAATGCTCATGCCTTTTGACAGTTTAGCGATTTCAAAACCAGGAACACCAACGATATATGTCTATGCGAACAGCAATTCCTCTATTTTTATGGAATGGTCCAAGCCAAAGGGGGCAAGCGGATATCAGATATATCGTGGAGGAAGCCAGAACGGGAGTTATCGAAAAGTAAAAACTATTAATAGTGGCAAAAAAGCCTCCTGGACTTGCACTGGTTTAACAAAAGGGAAAACATATTATTTTAAGGTTCGCGCATTTAAGAAATCAAAAGGGAAAAAAGTATATGGGAAATATTCCAAGCCCGATTTAGCTCGTGCAACAAGCGATCCTTATTATGTTGAAAACATAAGAATGGATGAGAGTCGATCAAGTTTGAGCTATATTGACTGTGAATTCACCAACTGGTCTACCCATAATATCGTATTTAAAAATGACGGCGTATCCGCATTTATATTGTCCATTGCTGATTTCAATGTAGATGATGAGGATACGTATGAACCTGTGACGATCTATAGTGCGAGCAACAATGACTATTATTATCCAGATGAAGTTGTTGTGGAGCCGGGAGAATATGTAACGATTATTTTTGAGACAAATAATTATTATGTAGATTATGACCCCCAGGTATCCGCACTTATATGTGACGCAGACTTTTATGGGGATGATTATATGATAACCTTCCTTTCGGATTATACGGAGTATGGAGATGATAGTCCAGTACTGCTAGATTCCGCGAAAAAGATGAGACGAAAGAGTGCCGGAAAGCTTGTCTTTGGGGAGCAATCCAAGAAAAACTAAGCGCTGAGAGCGTAATAATGAACGACGAGACACGATAGAGGGGGCTGTTGCACGATGCAAAATGGATGTACTTCGTGCAACAGCCTTATTTCAATCTTTCTTATAAAACTCGCACTCATACACGTCTGCTCGAAGTAGCAATCCAGGCGCCCAAGGCGGCGTCCTACTCATCTGGTCGCAGATCGCCTGGACAGAAACCTCCTGGCCTGCTTCGATGATCAATTCGTCATGGACATGGGCGCAGATGAACGAGTGGGGGAGAGTACGCATGGCATAGCAGAGGATGTCGCGGGCAATAGCCTGAACGATGTTCTCCACAATCTTCGGGCCGTATGACTCGATCCGCTCCCATTTCTTCGTAGTTCCGATTCCCATGTATGTTATAGATTCCCCACCGAACCGGTTCTCTCCGATAGCAGGTTTCACGTAGGCGAGGGATCTGCCAGAGGGAAGAAGGACGAATAGCATCTGGCTTTGGTAGGAGAACTTGATTCCGTGCGTTTCCGTTGCAGTCCGTTGCTTGATGGCTGCCTTGACCGCACGGTCGACGTCCCACCAGAGTTCAACGATGTGCGGATTGGCCTGCCGCCACATATCGACGATCGGTTTGAGCTCTTCCTCTTGAAGGCCCATGTCTAGGGCGCCCATATTCTTTAGAGCACCGACGGAGCCGCCGTATCCACATGCCAAAACTGCAATCTTACCTTTCTGTCGGAGTTCGCCGTTTATACCGTGCTTCTCAACCTGAACGCCGAACATGGCGGATGCGGTAGAGCAGTAGATATCTTCGCCGTTCTTGAAGGCGTCAATCGTGTGCTGCTCTCCCGCGAGCCAAGCCAGCACTCTCGCTTCGATAGATGAAAAGTCTGCTGCAATGAACTTGCACCCCCGCCGCGGAATAAACGCCGTCCGGATGAGCTGGCTCAGGGTATTCGGAATATCATCGTAGAGAAGCTGTAAGTCCTGGTACTTGCTGTCCCGTACCAGCGCTCTCGCTTCTGCGAGGTCCGGCATGTGATTCTGCGGGAGATTCTGAAGCTGGATCAGACGGCCACTGAACCTGCCGCTCCGGTTGGCTCCGTAGAACTGAAACATCCCTCTGGCCCGGTCATCTTCACAGGCGGCGTTCTGCATTGCCTGGTACTTCTTCACCGATGACTTGGCAAGCTGTTGCCGGAGGGAGAGGACCTCCCGAATATCGCCTTTAGCGTCGTTCAGAAGTGCCGCCACAGTCCTCTTTCCGAGGGTATCTGTCTCGACGCCGTGATCCGATAGCCAGGCTTTCAACCGCGAGACAGAATTCGGATTATCGAGGCCGGTGAGATCCCGTAGCCTACCGATGAGTTCCTCTTTCGTTCTTGCGTCCAGCTCGATCGCGGACTCTACCAACTTTCGATCAATCCGGATCCCACGATCGTTGATCTCCTGATCCAGGTGGTATTCTTCCCAGACGGATTCCGGGACCGGGTACCGCGAGAGACTTTTTTGGATCTGCATCTCGACTTCTACGTCGCGCTTGTTATAGAACTTGAACCGTTCCCACTTCTCCGGCGCATCAGTAGGATGGTTACGGGTCCTTCCACCATTTGCTTTCGTTGTTTTACAAGGCATACAGAAATACCGGATCAAGTCTTTCCCTTCAGTGAGTTTCTGTTCTTCCAGACCAAGAACTGCACCGACATTCTTAAGAGACTGCGGAAGCCCCAGGTAAGCGGACCAGACCATCGAGCATAGCCAGCCTTCCGGATTCAGATAATCTCGGACATAATCTTCCGGAATGCTGTAGGACCGGAACTTCTCCGGGTACTCGCGCCTTAGATAATTCGAAGAAGAAGCTGCTTTCGGATGAAATCTATGTGCGAGCAGATGCATCTGTCGATTACATGAAGTATGCTTCGTTCGGCGTGAAGGCGAATGCGCTGTACTATGTCTGCGTCAAGAGCGGTGGAGTGTACAGCAGCGCCACCAAAACTTATTTCAATGTAGTCAAGTACGAGAGCACTGCGGTGCGCGGGAGCTTTGGGAAATCTGCGGCGAAAGCATCCAAAATGAAGCGGAACACGGACCGGTACGGTTATCTGCTTTCCAAGGGCAGCCCGAAGTATTACCGGTTTACGAAAAAGGGCAGGAGCGTGAAGATCTATCTGGACAGCATGACAGATAAGAGGATCCAGGTCACCGTCACGGCCAGGGCGAAGGGCTGCCGGACCTACAAAAGAAGGATTTCTCTGTACAATTCGGATAATGCGGACGACACGAGCAAGCGGCTGACGCTTACAACGGATAAGAGCCGCACCATTCATGTGACGATCCGGGTCAAGGGTTACGGAAACGCATCCGGTGCCTATTCGGTCAAGTGCGTGTAGACGCTGCGAATGAGAGAGGGACAAAGGGCGGCTGGATGGCCGCTCTATAATGAGGAAATGAACTGAAATGTGATTTTTTACAGCCGGTATCGCAGGGTACCGGCTTTTTTTAGTTGCATTTTCTCTATATATTGAGTACAATGGAATACATTGTTAAAGTAAAACTTAAAATATTGGAAGGAAGATATATTTGATGCGAAAGATAAAACGATGGAAAAGCACCTTCGGTGTGCTGGCCCTCGCCCTGCTGCTCACGGTCAGTTTAGCGCCAACAGCTGCGTTTGCTGAGGCGGCAGCTGGAGAGGTTGCGGGACAATCTACGGCTCCTGTAAGCACTTCTGCCTCTGATCAACAGGCGGCGGATAACCAAACAGGAAAACACTTTGAAGAACCTGCAGTAGATCCGTCAACCACTGCACCGAATAACATCGGAAAAGAAGCTCCGTCTGATGATAAACAGGGTTCGGATATTTCGTATAAGGCCAATGCATCCATTTGGGGTGTGGAATTTCCTGTTGCTGACAGCACTGCCACGATCACGCCTGAAGATGCCAATAGTGATAAGACGCTTGGCGATGTGTCTAAGGATTTTCAGTACACCGATTTTGGAAATGAAAAAGCCGGCAATCTTGTCGTGAAGGGCGACATGTCTATCGAGGGAGACACCACCAAGGATGCCGCGCATGATGTGAAGAAGGATTCAAAGCATGATATCAGGGCCGACCTGGACGTGTCGGCAATTCACACGTCCATCGAAAAGTCTGGCAGTATGCTATACGGAGGTGTTGACGCGGCGTATGTGAATCATCTGGAGACAGGCCTTCGCTCTACGTTTACGTTCGGAAGCGACCTGAACGGCGAGTTCTACATTCCTGCCTCACTGAAGGACGCACAGGCGCACTACATTCTGTCTTCTGCCGATGGGGCCCCGCTGATCTATCGGATCAACTACGCCAACTCCACCTTTGCCAAGGATAACGTCACGATCCTCATGGATCTCGACCTGACGCACATGAATGCATTCAATACTACCTATGACAAGTCTAACAAAGTGCTTTACGGTAAGGATAAGGATAGCGTCAAGGAGAACTTCAATCACACCGATGCTGAATACGGCGACACGTACGACACCAGCATCTTCGGCAATTTGCAGCAGCTGATTACCTCTTCTGCCAAGAAGATCAGCCTCGTGCTGAAGGATGTGCTGTTCCACTCGGCGACAGGAAACAGCACAACGACGGAAACCGATACGGAGACGAAAACTACTACGCAGGGAGCTGTGAACGGTACATTAGTCGGTTACATGAAGGCTGACGTGGGTCATAACAGAACCAAGGGCAATGTTTCGTACGTCTGGGGTGCCATGCAGGATGCAGAGGGCAGAGATGTCAATGCGAAGGATGATAAGGCTGATAATGTGATGCTGACCACCCAGTTCACGGAAACAACCCCGAAGAATAACCCGGATAACCCGGTTACTCCGGACGATCCGGCCACCCCGGATAACCCGGCCACCCCGGATAATCCGAGTACTCCAGACAACTCGAGTGACCCGTCCACTTCGAATAAACCGGGGAAGCCGGCTAAACCGAGCAAGCCGGTTAAACCGAGTACAACGGAGAAACCGGATCATCCAAGTAACCCGGGAGCCCCGCAGGTCCACCGTCAGCCGGAGGCGTCGAAACCGGCAGGCCATGGAACGACGGTTCGGACGGCGAGCGCAGGGACAGTGCGTAAGACAGCAGTAGTTCCTCAGACCGGGGACACAGAGAATGTTCTTCTTTGGACTGCACTGATGATCCTGGCAGCAGGAGCATGCGGCGTGACAATCGTCTATCGCAGAAAGCAGAAATAAGATTCGATTTACAGGAGAGCACGAGGAAGATCGTGCTCTTTTTTCTTTCGTGATTATGTTTGGAACCATTCGGAATAAATGTAATATTTTCCCTGAAAAGTGCTATAATGAAAATAAAAGACATTACTTGTATCAATAGTGTACGTCGCTGCAGGATGAGAGGGAAAGGAGAATGATGGTTCCGCCTCCGGAATCATCATGCGGGAAAGCTCATGAAAGGAAAAGATGAAAGGCGTTTCGGCTGGCGGAAGCTGCTGGTCATATCTCTGTCCGTCATGATGGCGGTTATGTTCATGCCGGCGAGCGCACTGGCCGGCAGCGAGACAGCATATGAGGAGCAGCTGCAGAGGCAGCTGGAATCGGAGAAGAACGTCGCTTTCGACAGTGAGAACGAGGCAAGCATCGACGGGAAGGAATATGCGACAATCGGAGAAGCTCTGGATGCAGCGAAAGCGGGAGATACCGTCACGCTGCTCCGGGATGTAAACAGGGATTTCGAGATTGCTGCATTTAGCGAAACCGATACGACGAAAGTTGTTCGTGACATCGGCAGGGGCGGAATCGAGATTCCGTCGGGAAAGGATATTACCCTGAATCTGAATGCGCATCAGGTAATGAAAAGCAGCGGGGAAGAGTATGCGTATTCGATCAAGGTGGATTCCGGAAGCACAGTTCGGATCGTGAACTAGCCGACGGAAGAAAGAAGGAAAAAGCTGGATTCGATTGGTGGCAGCGACATTCAATTGACGCAAAGAGAACAGAATGGGAGAGCGGTACTAACTTCCGGCATTGTGAATAACGGAAGTGTGGCGCTGGATCAGTCCTCAGGGGAAATTAAGGTGAACAACTCAGGCGTATTCTATAACAGCGGATCGCTGCACTTCCAGGGGGACTTCTGTTCGGGGAATCCTTATAATAAGTTTACGCTGAAGATTGTAGAGCAGACAAAGGATGCGGAGGTGTCGTTCGGAGACGGGTTCAACGCAGATGGACTGGAGTTTCAGCTTCCGAAGGAAGTGTTGAATCAGTTGAATGCCGGAACACGGGAGGATGATTATCTCCTTGCCAGGGGCGGCGATGCGGCATTCAAGCTGCTGGAAAATGATAAACACTACCATGTGCAGGGGTTGGATAACAGCAAAGTTTCATTAGAAAAAAAAGACGGGGACAGGATTGTGCTGTGCTGCCAGAAAGCGGTTGTTTACCTCGACCCGGAGAATGGAAAGGATGAAAATGACGGCACATCGGCGGATAACGCTGTTCAGACGCTGGACAAGGCGCTGGAGTTATACAATCAGACAGACGGACTTGCGGAAATTCATGTGCTGAATACGGTCAGCCTGACCTCCGACCTTTCGCCTTCTGTAAAGAAAACGGATTCCAATGCCGAGGGCAGTAATCAGGAAAGCAGACCAATTCGGTTCGTCCGGGACACCTCCGACACCTCCGACGCCTCCTTCCGCGGGGCGCTGTTCGATATTTCCGGAAAGGAAACGAATGTAACGCTTTCCAACGTCACGATCGACGGAAAGTACCGGCCTGCGGCGGCTCCGCTGATCCGGGTTTCCGACGGAGGAAGCCTGACATTGGAGGAGGGTGCAGTTCTGAAGAATAATGCGAATTGCGCCAATGGAATCGCCCGCGGCGGAGCGATTTATGCAGAGGGGCTGAAGACGACCGTCCATATGAACGGCGGAACGATTGAATCTTGCAGCGCTGTGTGGGGCGGCGGAATCTTCCTGCGCAACGCTTCGTTCATCATGGACGGGGGAGTAATCTCGGGTAATACCACTTCAGACGTTCAGGATCAGCGCGGCACCGGCGGCGGTGTCTGCATCGCTTATAACGGAACGATGAAGATGACCGGCGGAACAATCTCCGGAAATACCGCCAGGAACGGCGGCGGTGTCTCCGCCGGCGTGGATCGGACGGCTGTCTTGGAGGATACAAAGGAGAAGCACCTTGCGTTCACGATGACCGGAGGCACTATTTCAGGAAATATAGCTACCAAAGAAGGCAGCGGGGCACCGAATGTCAACGGCGGAGGGCTCTATGTGGCATGCCGGAATGTGGCCAAGATCGACGCCGGAACCATTTCCGGTAATCGTGTCGATAATTCGATGGGATTCGCAGGCGGCGGCATCTATGTCAATGGCGGTAATGCGGCAGAGAAGGATGATAACGGAATTCCGTATTCCAACGGGAAACTGATAGCGAAGAATGTGTATTTCAGTGGAAACAGGGACGGCGGAGATGGGGCGGCGTTGGCGCTCTGCCCGACCTCCCATCTGCAGCTTCATTACGATGGCAATGTGGTCATCGATCCTGCCGGAGGAGATACGCCGGATCTGTTCATTCAGTTTACGGAAATCGGACCACATGTACCGTCGATAGATGAGAACGGCGACCGGTATGTCAGTTACTTTTTGTCCTCCGTCATGCAGGACGGATCGTCGTACGGCTGGACAGAAAGAGACGGAAGAACGTTTGAAACGGATACCGATGCGAAACTGAAGAAGGATGAACTGCATCTCATCGCCCATCCGGCAGCAGGAGATGTGCGCCGGAATGAGGCTTCGTGCAGTGTCCGGATTACCGGGAATTCTACAGGGCAGAAGGGCGGCGGCATTGCATCGAACGGAGATCTTTCCTTCGGATCGAAGCCGACTCCGCCGGCTCCGACGCCGGCCGCTTCGTACCGTCATGTCACGGTTCAGAAGGAATGGACGCTGGATGACGGTAAGATGCGTCCGGATTCGGTTCAGGTGCAGCTGATGCGGAACGGCGTAGCGTACGGCAGTCCGGTTACGCTGAATGACGGGAACAATTGGACGTTCACATGGAGTAATCTGGAGAAGGACGAAAGCCAGTGGACGGTAAACGAGGTTCTGGCTCCGGAGGGATTCAGGGCGTCCCAGCGGGTGACGGAAGAGGGGGACGGCCTCCGGGTTGTGATCACGAATGATGATCAGCCGGAGAAACCGGATCAGCCGACGAATCCCGACAAGCCAGCAAAACCGTCGAAGCCGTCGAAACCGTCGAAGCCGTCGAAACCGTCGAAACCTGCCAGGCCGGCCGGTCCGAATTCACCGGGGAAGATGAATACTGCGGGAACACCGAGAACCGGGGACGAGGCACGGGTCGGAATGTGGCTGATCCTGTTCGGCGGAGCGGCGGCGCTTCTGGCCGTTGCAGCCATGCTGAAGAGGAAAGTGAATAAATAATCTGCTGAAGAGGCACGCCGATCAGCGGAGCGTATGCTGGTGGATACAAGAGGGCGGACGGGATTTCCCGTCCGCCTGTTTTAGTTATGCTCCCCTATGCATCGCTCTGGGACGATTCGTTTTCGGAAGGACCAGGGCCATTCTGCTCCTCTGTCATGCTCAGCAATTCTCCCGGCTGGCAG
The DNA here is from genome assembly GCF_900102225.1 of Eubacterium pyruvativorans. Classification (GTDB taxonomy): domain Bacteria; phylum Bacillota; class Clostridia; order Peptostreptococcales; family Anaerovoracaceae; genus Aminicella; species Aminicella pyruvativorans. The sequence goes on along the minus strand of NZ_FNBF01000037.1, from coordinate 1,851 downwards.
CGCAGGTAACGGCAGATGCTCTCCAAAGTGGAGAAGCGGATCGCCCGGGCGTGGTTGTTCTTCAGTACCGACAGATTCGCCGGCGTTATGCCGATGGCATCGGACAGCTCCCGGAGAGTAACCCCGTTTTTTTCCAGAAGTTTGTCCAGATTCACCTGGATAGCCATGTGTTCTCCTTTCCCTTCAGATCGTCAGCCGGGAGTCTTCTTCGTATGCTGCGTACACCTCCAGGAACCGGGAGATGGAGTACATGAGGAAGGCGCCGAAGATGAAGACGATGAACTGCAGGGTGATTTCCAGGTTGAAGATCTGGAAGAGCCCGGTTTTCATGCCGTCGGCAGAGGCATATACCAGTTCCCACAGGGACAAAAAGAGGAAGATGTGTCCTGACGTCCGAAACGTGCTGCGGCAGGCCCGTGCCCGGAACTCCTTCGGATCCGACGGCAGGAGAAGGATCCGAATCAGAATGACGGCGATTCCTGCCACCATGCTGAGCAGATAAAAGAAATGGAGCATCTCCACGGCGGACGGGTCCGCCGCACCCAGAAGCCGGACTCCCTGTACAATCAGCCCGGGGATTCCAGCCAGGATCATCAGCACCGTCAGAATCGTTGTCAGACTTCCGATCATCCCCGGCATGCGGTTCTCTTTGTGAATAATCTGTTTCATGACAATCACCTCACTACCTTGGAACATTGACACGAGCATATCGAAAAACGATATGTTTCTTGCTGACATCATACACCGGGGCATATCGATAATCAATATGTTTTCGGAAGATTTTTGGAAAAAGGGTGAGCGTGCTGTCATGCCTGGTGTGCTCTGTTTCTTGATGAATCCGGGCTGGGACATTGAGAAGGCCCTTGCTGATGCGAAGAGGAATCTGGCGACGGTGTAAATGCATATTGAAGAGAAATGTACATTAATCAGTAGAGTGCAGGGAAAATATCTCCCTGCACTTTAGATAAAGATTGACTTTGTTTCTAAATATTCTTCGAAGCCCTCAATACCTCCTTCTCGCCCAATACCCGATTGTTTATATCCTCCAAATGGCATACTAATGTTATATGGAGCTCCATTTACATGCACATTTCCTGCCTGCATTTTTCTTGCAATCTGTTCAGCTTCTGCTTGTTCCCCAAATACGGCACCATCCAGGCCATATTCTAAGGAATTCGCTATTTGGAGTGCTTCTGCTTCTGTTTCGTAAAGAATGACGGTCAATACAGGTCCGAAAATCTCTTCTTTGGCTATTTTCATCTCAGCAGATGCACCTATTATTGCGGTTGGTTTGATATACCAACCGCGTTCGGGTATTTCATTCTTTGAAGAAATAATTGTCATTTGTTCGTCACGCGCAGCAGTGATGTATGCGTTGATTTTATCATATGCCTGTTTGCTGACAACAGGGCCGATATCTGTTGCGGGGTTTTTCGGGTTTCCAACCTTGTAGCTGTTTATAATCTGAACAAGATAATTTTCGATTTCTTCCTTCTTTTCTTTCGGAATGTACTGGTCAAGTAAAATTGTAATAAAGCAACTCATTTTATGCTACTTTTGCTGGTGGTATCCCGCCGTTATGAGAGTGTGGTCTTTGATTATTGTACCAGCCATACGCATATGCATTCACTTCAACGAATAGGCTCTCTTCAGTTGAAAACTTCCTGAGATAGATCAGCTCTGACTTTAGTGTATTAAAATACCTCTCCATTGGAGCGTTGTCATATGGACAACCTGGTCTGCTCATACTTTGAATGATCCCATGTTCTTTGCAGAAATCTGTAAACTCTTTTGACGTGAACTGGCTCCCGCGATCGCTGTGCAGGATCATTCCTGTTTTACCGCCAGATC
>NZ_FNBF01000045.1 GCF_900102225.1 Eubacterium pyruvativorans | reverse complement strand
GTACGGATTTTCTTTCTCTTTTTGCCATAAACTAAGGCCCTCCATGATTTTGATTGTATCATGAAAGGCCTCAGAAATGAGCTTTTACAGAGATTATTTCATACTCTCTTCAGGCAAGCGCTCCGGGTACATAACTGACAATTCGCCTCGCACTTATCCCCAGTTGCGAATTGGCATTGTCCACTTACGTGTGGCTTCGAATGCTGCGAGATACAGTCAGCAGCGCCTGAGACCCTGGAAATACGCTCCTCTGACGGTTCAGCCAATTCAGTGATTCTATGACGTTGGTCGTATAGAAGGCTGTTCTGACATCCCTGGAAAACTTGAAAATCGGGGATATGGCGTCCCAGTTGTCGCTCCAGCGTTTCATAGCATATGGATACTGCGGACTCCATTTATCTGTAACGTGATCAAGTTGTTCCAGTGCGGACTTTTCATCAGGAGCTGTATATATAGTCTTAAGATCCTTTGCAAAGGCCTTCATCTTTTTTCCATCTGCGTCGATACCGAGGACAACATACGCTGCACGCTTCTGTACAACACCGTCTTCTCTTACAGAAAAATGAATTGCATCAATGAATACGATCGGGTATACCGCTTCCAGCGGACGGTTCTGCCAGTCTTCGATCTGCGGCAGGATCTTATCTGTTACGTCTGAAATGAAACTTTCTGAAGTCTCAAAGCCGTATATGTCCTCGATCATTTCAGATATCTGCTTTGTGGTCATTCCCTTTGCGCACATCGATATGATTTTCCGGTCTATATCCGAAATATCCTTCTGACGCTTTTTTACGACCTTAGATTCAAAGGAGGAGTTACGGTCCTGTGGAACGTCGATGGACATACTGCCGTAGCTTGAATTGACTTGTTTATTCTTATATCCGTTTCGATAATTGCGTTCAAAGTCATCCGAATTCGCCCGCTCAGATTTTTTCATAGCCGATATGTTCATCCATTTCGGCTTCCATCATTTCCTTGATCGTGCCGCCGAGCAGATCCTTGAGAGCATCCTGTATATCTTGAGCGCTCTCTATATCGTACTCTTCAAGCAGCCCGCGGATGATCTCACGTTTTCCTTCAGTCATTTCGACATGATGCACCGGTTTCTTTGGTTTTCTGGTCATAGTAAAAGGCTCTCCATGAATTAATGATTGCTGTCACGAAAGGCATTGTCAAACATTTTTACAGACTTTTTTTCTATTGTCCCCTATTGTCCCAGAAGTTACTCATTAGACACAACATGGCGGATAGATTCATCGATGCATCAGTTTTGACGTTTACGCTGATCACTTACACTATCAATTTGCAAATACTTCATCAGTACTTCTACTATATTGCTGTAATGAATTTTAAAATCCTTTGCCCTTAAGAACTGGGGATTAACCATTTTTATCTGGTTTTGCTGTTTGAATTTTCTGGCAGCACTACCTTTATCATGAGATTTCACCGGATGTTTCCAATAGACATCCTCAATATCATGACAAAACCACACAAATTCGCTACAATTTTCTCGACTGCAGTATTCTTTTGCTTTTGTAATAAATTTAGAGTCTTCGGGTAAAGTATCGTATTTATCACAATCAAAACAGTAAAATACTATTGTTTGACTTGCATCATCTCTTCCAAATTGTTTCTTTAAACTTTCAATCTTCTTCTGTACCTTACCACTGTTATAATTGCTCTTACCGTCCATGTAAACAGGGGATAGTTTAATGGAACCTCGTTCATATTTAAAGAAATGTTCGATTGTTTCCTTAATGTAGATCCAATCTGATTTGTTTTTCGGATTGGTCTCAACGCAAAATACTAATTGAGAATTCATTTATTCTCCTCACCATCGAAATCGAGCACACCAATAAAATCAATATCCTCTATATTAAAAGGCGAACCATATATCATTCCGCTGCGATAAAGTTTTGCAGGCGAATAATTTCCATTTTTCTTCCAAGAATATATTCTGTGGTCCTCAGAAAGAAAATCTATAGATTTTTTATTCCTTTTTAATACATCCATGGGTCCAACGTTATGTGTTGTAAAACAGAGTTGACCATATCCATACTCCATTAAATATTCCAATAGAGCACATAAATATACATCATGTAAATTTGAATCCATTTCATCTATGAATACAATACCACCTCTTACCATACGCACCAAATAGGAAAAAAGTCTAATTAACTTCTTTATACCGGTACTTTCAAATTCAGCATTGATGGAGTAATCTTGATATACCATGTTCAAGGAACAAATGAGGACATCAACATCAATCTTTCTTTCTATATCGATACGTTCCAAATCGCTTTTGAATATTTGAATAAAATTCTGTAATCTATGTATTTCTTTCTTAAAAGTTAAAAACCTCTTCGTTGGAACAACTATATTATTTGAATCGAGAGTTCTCAGTTGAGCCTTTTGTATATTGTAAGCATGATCAAGCAACTCGTTAAAATTAGACTGACTTAATCTATCCTCCCCCCAAAGACTATCTTCAATGAAATAGCCGGTATGTAGATCTTTTTCCTCCATGCAAACGAAAATGCTGTTCCCAAATAAAGATAACAGCCCTACATAATAGCTTAGTTTCGCACTCTTAATTTCTTGCTCAAACTTCGAATTTTTAATTATTTTCGAATAAAAAACAGAACAGAAAGACGCAGAACTTAGCAAGTTACTGGTTCTTTCCTTTACTGTTTCTTCTAAACGGTTGTCATGATCATACTCAACATTAATTAAAACTCCATCCGTCACTTCGTAAATTGTAGTAAATTCCGAAGTAGAATTCGGTTTTTTAGCAGCAAGTTTTTCTTTTGAAATGAAGAATATATTTTCGTCATTTTGATTAATTTGTATAGAGTATCTGAACAACCTATTTTTATCCTGGGCAATAACAAGATAATCAGCTTCCAACTGGAGGCACCTCGTTTTTTTGTTAACTAAAGCGTCGAGATTTCTTTGTACGAGCGGATTGCTTAAATAATCTGAAAATAATATGATGTTTTTCAGAATTTGTACCGAAGTAATTATTGCAGACTTTCCACTACCATTGATACCATATATAGCTTTTATATTATAGTTTTGTGTATCCAGCGGTTTGCGATAAGTCTTTTTGTAAAAAGACAACTCAATTGGATCTTCTATAGATTTTATCCCTGAAACTGAATATCTTACAAGATGGAAAACCTTCATAACAAACTCCTCTCACGGATTATAATACCACAACAGAACAGTACTTAAAATACATAATGTATATATTTCGAAAAAGCTTACTGTGTAAGACACTATGCGGAAAGAAACATATTTCAATGAGACGCTGATTGATATTATAGTTATGATCCAGAGTCATCCGATTCCTTGCATTCTCCTCTTTTGTTATAAAAACATCCGAGCGGTGAACCGCTCGGATGTCCTTGAAACGAAATGCATCGTTTGATTCAGTTATACACTATGCACGAGTTACTTTACTCATATCTACAGTATATGTAACCGGTGTGTACGCCTCACCTTCACCATCAAAGTCAACAGTGAACGTAATGTTGTCGTTGGTCTTTACGCCATCAATTTTAATGACGCCAGCCACTACTTTTGCACCTGTGGCATCAGTTGTAACTTTAGCTCCTGCAGGAAGATCTGTTGGTGTGATTTCAACTGTGGTTCCATTTGATGCACTTACATTTCCAGAAGCAACTGCTACAGTGTTGGTTGTATCCGGAACTAAATCCTTCGATTCATCATTGCCAACCTTAACGCTCACTTTAGCAAGCTTGCTCGGTGCAGCGGTAATTGCAAATTCCTTGGATGTTGCTGTAGTACCAACGAAGTCATCAGCTGCGCCTGTAACAACTGCATATACAGACTTTCCAACCGTGCTTACGTCCTCGTCGTTCACATGCTTGGATGCAGGAACTGTCAAAGTTTTGCCGTTACCAAGAACTACGTCCTTACCAGTCGTGTTATCCGTAACGCCCTTCAGATACCACTTTGCAGTTGCTGCGCTATCATTCGAAGTTACGTTCAGTGTATCACCAACCTGATTGGTGAGGCGTGCAACCCCAGTTCCAGCACCAGCATTATATGCAGTGGTGTTCCAAGCGTTGGTGATCGCCACTTTTTTGGTTGCTGCGTTCTTTACAATGATACTATCAGTAGCCGTACCGATGACCCAAGTGTTTTCTCCCTGCTTCAGTGAAATTTTCACACTATAGTTACCAGCGACGCTCGGAGTGTACGTTGCACTTGTCGCACCGGAAATATCATTTCCCCCAACGGACCACTGGTACGTGACATCAGAAGCTGCAGCAGCAGGTGTTACAGATGCTGCCAGAGTCTTTCCAACTGTTGTTGTATCTGCATCCTCATTATCAACCTTGATGGAGACAGCAACATTAGAAGTGGATACTTCACCCAATGTATATGTCTTGGTTTTGCCATTTGCATCTGTGGACATACCCTTAACACCAGCCACCGGTGTCACTACCAGCTGCAGACGGTATCCAGCATCGTCCTTTGTCACAGTATAGGTGGAAGATGTTGCACCAGGAATAGCTGTAGTAATATCATTTTTCTGAACATCTTTTCCGCCCACTCTGTACCACTGATATGTTGCTACAGAAGTGGAAACATCAGACTTTACCGTATCCTTTGTTGTGTTATTGGCATCGGCTGTATCAGTGTAGTACAGCACTCTCAGCTTATCGCCAACATTTGGAGCATAAGCTGTTGTAGTTGTATTAACAGTTTCCCATGTCGTTGTTGTTCCAGACACCGTGGCCTTCTGAATCAAAGCCTCTGCGTTCGCAACTGTTACAGCAGAAACCTTCGCTGTAGCAGCGGAAACTGCTGTCTTCTCGAAGTTGCCTGTGCCGGTCGCTTCAACTGTGATCGCCTTGCCGATCTCAGCTGTTGTTACAGTGAATGTGGAGCTTGTTGCACCAGCGATTGCTGTGCCGTCAGCCTTCCACTGATATGTAACAGTTGCGTTCTCCGGTGTAACGGCAGCTCTCAGCTTCGTTCCAACCAGAACTTCTTTCGCCGGATCCTTAGCGTTATCAGCGCTCAGAGCAACAGCTGTTACCGCAGTCTTCTTAACTGCAGCCTTCGCTTTCTTAACGGTAATCGTAACCTTCTTCGTCTGCTTGCCGACCTTCGCAGTTAC
>NZ_FNBF01000022.1 GCF_900102225.1 Eubacterium pyruvativorans | reverse complement strand
TGAATATTCCGGTGTGCTGAAAGCGCAAATCCGGTGAACTGGAAATCACCAGTCCGGCCGGTGGAAATCATAAATACGTGTATTCCGGTTCAACGGCACCGCCGTTCCGGCGGTGGAAACCACCATTCCGGAACGGGGAAACCGCTGCCTGTTTACTCGCTTAGTTCAGGATCCAATCCATATACCTCTCTCATGGAGCGGTAGTTGGTGGGATCCAAAGGTACGATATTGATCTTGTAGGCATCATGTTTGATACGATCCAGGATAGCCTCAGCCAGAGGGCTGTCATCGCCTCCCAGCTGATCGTACCAGCCATCCGGTTCATACTGCGAACAGAAGATGGTGGATGATTTCTTCCGCCTTCTGTGGAGCAGTTCCAGAATGTCGTGCTGCTCAGCCTCAGTCGGCTTCAGCAGCAGCCATTCATCCAGAATCAGAACGACCGGATTGGCGTATTTGGCAAGGACTTTCTTGTACGTTCCATCGGATCGTGCAAGTTCAAGTTCCAGGAGCATATCCGGAAGGCGAACATACTTCGTCCGGTAGCGTTGTTTGCAGGCTTCCATGCCAAAGGCGCAGGCCAGGTAGGTCTTTCCGCTGCCGGTCGCTCCGGTGATGAACAGATTCCGGTGCTCCGTAATATATTCACAGGTGGAGAGTCGCTCGATCAGTTTCCTGTTGAGTTTTCTCCCGGATGTATAGTTGATGTCGGCAATGAACGCCTCCGGCTGATCGAAACCGGCATTGCGTATGAGACGTTTGAGGCTGTTGGCCTTTCGGTTACTGTATTCGATATCGACCAGCATCCCGAAACGATCCTCAAAAGCGATATCCTTCATCTTCGGGTCATCCATCTGTGTGAGAAATGCATCAGACATGGATGTCAGGCGCATTTCGATCAATTTATCAATAGTGCTTTGGTTCGTCATGGTCAGTTACCTCCTGTAGTAGTCACCACCTCTGGTGATGGCATGAGAGTTACGGGATTTAGCAGATTCCGATTTAGGATCAACCTTTTCTGGTTTGTCCTTTCCGGCGACAAGAATGTTTTTCACAGACTTGTAGCTGGGGCTCGCAGTGTATGACAGTGCCTTGATACAGGCGGCTTCCAGTCGTTGGGGAGAGTATTTCTCTGCCAGCCTCAGAAGCCCCATACAGCTGCGATAGGATTGCTGCTCGATTCTCGTGGAGGCAAGGATCGCATTGACGACCTTGCACGTATTGCTTCCGATGCGTTCAGCCCATTTGCGGAAACGGTCGCCGTTCCATTCAAGATATTTCTGATGGTCCTCCGGCATATGTTCCGTGATGGTGCTGTACTGCCCCTTGCGTCCGTATCTGCGGCGATGAGAGGCGATTCGGTTATGGTTAAAGAATATTTCGACTACCTGATCAGTTATCCGTACGTCGACTTTGCGTTTGATGTACTCGTAAGGAACAGAGTATAGCATTCCGTCGACAGATATGTGATAATTGAACTGAACAGTGGCTGACTTCCATTCGGCCAGTTCATAACGGGTAGCCGGTAATTTAGCCATCAACGGCAGTTCTTCCGCCACGAAGATCTCATACCGGCTGCCCTCTTTTTTCTGGAAGGGCCGATGAGAGAATTCTTCGAGCTTTTCACGGATAGCACGATTCAGTTCGGCCAGCGAGAAGAACTGTTCATTGCGGAGCGCTGCGGTGATCCATGTGGAGATGACTCCAACGGATCCCTCTGCGTTCGGTTTGTCCTTCGGAGCCCGCACGCGGGCAGGAAGGATCGCTGTGTTGTAATGCTCGGCCATTTCATGATAAACAGTGTTGAGTTCCTGCGTATACCAGTCGCCAGTGTGGAGCACTGCCGTTTTGGTATTGTCCGGAACCAGTATTCTGGTCACACCTCCGAAGTACTCATACATGTGTACATGAGCCGTGATCCAGGCGCGCTGCTTCTCATTGATAAAGGCTTCGACATACGGATACATGCTGTAGGTCATCACGCCTACGAACAACCATGCGGGGATCATTTCACCGGTATCCGGATCCGTGATGTAGGCAGGGTCACCGGCCCAGTCGACCTCGACCTGTTCGCCGGGTTTTCTGGGGATATGCATCGTTGCATGTCGTTTCTGCTCATCCTGCTGGATGTGATAGCAGAACTGGGAATACATGAGGGGTTCTTCGCCGGACATTCGGCATTCCTCCAGGTATTCCGTCCACAGGAGCTTTTTGTTGACTCCGTTGCGGAGCAGTTCCTTGTGGATGTAATCGAAGTCAGGCATCTTCTTAGGCGTCTGCTTCGACTGTTTGGGAAACATCATCTTCCCAAGCTCACTGTCAGTCAAGGACTCGTCTAATGGCCATGAGAGGTTTAACTCTTTCGCCCGACGTTGGACCTTGACGACGGTTTTCTGCGAAACATTGATGCTTTGCATAATGTTTCGCTGCGAGAGTCCTAAGGCTGTTAGCCGAAGGATTTCACGGTATTGGGTCATACTTTTGACCTCCTTAGAATAGATTTACACCAAAGGTGCATATCACTATTCTAAGAAAGGATATTGGTGATTTCCATCTCTGGAATGCTGATTTCCGTTTGACCGGAATGGTGATTTCCAATGGCCGGACAGGTGATGGATTTCACTCCGGAATACTCAGCATGGACACGGACCCGATCGATCTGAAATATGCCCAGGAGGCGGCGGATTTCATCGGCGCCGATCACACGGCATTCCACATGACGAAGGAGGATGTGCTGGAAGCGCTGCCGGAAGTCATTCGGATTCTGGGAACCTGGGATATTACCACGATCCGGGCAAGCCTGGGCATGTATCTGTGCTGTAAGCAGATTCACGAGCACACGGATGTCCGGGTTCTGATGACCGGGGAGATCAGCGATGAGCTTTTCGGATATAAGTATACGGATTTCGCACCGGACGCTGTAGCATTCCAGGCGGAATCGAAGAAGAGAATCGACGAGATTCACATGTACGACGTGCTCCGGGCGGACCGCTGTATCTCCGCCAACAGTATGGAGTCCCGGGTTCCGTTCGGTGACCGGGATTTCGTGAAGTATGTGATGCAGATCGATCCGGCGCTGAAGATGAACACCTACGGCATGGGGAAGTACCTGCTGCGTCATGCGTTTGAAGAGGATCACCTGCTGCCGGACGGCATTCTGTGGAGACAAAAAGCAGCCTTCAGTGATGCGGTCGGCCATTCCATGGTGGATGACCTGAAGGAATATGCGGAATCCTGTTACACGGATGAGGAATTCCTCCGGGGCTGCCAGAAGTATGCATACTGCCGGCCGTTTACCAAGGAAAGTCTGCTGTACCGGGACATCTTCGAGAAGTACTATCCGGGACAGGCAGCCATGATCGCGGATTTCTGGATGCCGAACAGAGCGTGGAAGGGCTGTGACGTGAAGGATCCGTCCGCCCGGGTGCTGTCCAACTACGGTGCCAGCGGCAGATAAGTGCGTATCGTATGTGAAAAAACACAGAAATATATAATTTTGTTGTATTCACATAAACAAGTTGAATATATAATAGTATAGGTCGTTTTAGAGATGATGGAGGTAACGATGGAAGAAAAGAAGAAGCTGCCGGAATTGTTCGGCTCCATGGTTTTCAACGAAGAAACAATGAAAGAACGTCTCTCGAGCACATCCTACAACACCTGGAAGGAATGTGTCACAGACGGAAAGACCCTCGACATCAACACGGCGAATGAGATCGCAGAAGCAATGAAGCAGTGGGCGGTGGATCTGGGTGCCACCCATTTCACGCACTGGTTCCAGCCGATGACCGGCTCTACGGCAGAGAAGCATGACAGTTTCATCAGCCCGGCGGGCGGCGGCAAGGTGATCATGGATTTCTCCGGAAAAGAACTGGTGAAGGGCGAACCGGACGCATCTTCATTCCCGTCCGGCGGGCTGAGAAGTACCTTCGAGGCGAGAGGTTATACTGCCTGGGACCCGACATCTTTCGCATTTGTGAAGGAAGGTTCCCTGTACATTCCGACGATTTTCTGCTCCTATTCCGGCGAGGCGCTGGACAAGAAGATGCCGCTGCTCCGTTCCATGGAAGCGATCAGCAGTGCGGCGATCCGTATCCTGCGGCTGTTCGGTGACCATGACACGAAGCGGGTCATCGCCCAGGTGGGTGCGGAGCAGGAGTACTTCCTGATTGATAAGAAAATGTATAACAAGCGGGAGGACCTGCGCATGACCGGACGGACCCTCTTCGGTGCGAAGCCGCCGCGGGGCCAGGAGATGGAAGATCATTACTTCGGCATGTTGAAACCGCGGGTTGCGGCATTCATGCAGGACCTGGATGAAGAACTCTGGAAGGTCGGCGTTCTGTCCAAGACGAAGCACAACGAGGTGGCCCCGTCCCAGCACGAGATGGCGCCGATCTACTGTGATGCCAACACTGCCTGTGACCACAACCAGCTGGCCATGGAACTGATGAAGAAGGTGGCATCCCGTCATGACCTGGTCTGCCTGATCCATGAGAAACCGTTCGAAGGGGTCAACGGTTCCGGCAAGCACGATAACTGGTCCCTGGCCACCGATACCGGAAAGAACCTGTTCAAGCCGGGCAATACCCCGAGCCAGAATGCGCAGTTCCTGCTGTTCCTGGCCGCATTCGTCGCCGGCGTGGATGAATATCAGGACATGTTGCGGGGAACGGTTGCCTTCGCAGGAAATGATCACCGTCTTGGTGCGCAGGAAGCACCACCGGCTGTCATGTCCATTTTCCTGGGTGATCAGCTGAGCGCAGTGGTCGAGTCCATTGTGAAGGGTAAGGATTATAAGGAACAGGGGAAGAAGACCCTGGAAATCGGCGTGGATGTTCTGCCGACCATCCGTCAGGACAACACCGACAGAAACAGAACTTCCCCGATGGCGTTCACCGGCAACAAGTTCGAGTTCCGTATGCTGGGCTCTTCCCAGTCGATCTCCGGACCGAATATCGTTCTGAATGCGATGATGGCGGAGGAACTGAACCGTTTCGCCGATATTCTGGAGGATTCCGAGGATTTCCGGGAGGATCTGTCCTACCTGATCCGGAAAACCTTCACCGATCATCAGCGGATTCTGTTCGACGGCAACGGATATACGGATGACTGGCTGGCAGAGGCAGAGCGAAGAGGTCTGTCCAACCTCAGCTCCACACCGGAGGCGCTGAAGGCGTACACGGCGCCGAAAAACCTGGATCTGATGCGGAAGCACGGCATTTACACAGACGAAGAGCTGGAAGCCAGAGCACGGATCCATGTGGAAAACTACGTTCAGGTAGTTTCCATCGAGGGCCGTACCACATCGGATATGGTCCGGAAAGACATTTTGCCGGCGGTTTCCGCTTATGTGGCGGAACTGGCATCCCGGATTGCCCTGAAGAAGAAGGCCGGTGTCAGTGCAGCCTATGAGCAGAAGGCGGCAGAGAAGATCAGCGCACTGGAAGACACGCTGATGGAAGGTGAATTGAAACTGGTGGAGGATCTGGAGAAGATTCCGGAGGAAATCCACAATGCCATGAACTACTGCCACGACGTCATTCTGTCAGACATGGATGCTGTCCGCAAAGCGGCGGATGAGCTGGAGATACTGGTAGACAGAAAGGCATGGCCGTTCCCGACCTATTCCGATCTGCTGTTCAGCGAACGGTAGAACCTCGGCTGCGGGACCGGACGGAGGAGGTATAAATGAAATTTACGAAAATGCAGGGGATCGGAAACGACTACGTCTATGTGAATTGCTTCGAAGAGACCGTGGAAGATCCTTCCTGGGCTGCCCGATTCGTCAGTGATCGTCATTTCGGGATCGGTTCGGACGGGCTGATTCTGATCTGTCCTTCCGAGAAGGCGGATTTCGAGATGAGAATGTACAATGCGGACGGCTCCCGGGGTGAGATGTGCGGCAACGGCATCCGCTGTGTCGGAAAGTATGTGTATGACAAAGGCCTGACGGACAAGCGTTCCATCACGGTGGAGACGCTGGCCGGTGTGAAGTCCCTTGACCTGACCGTGGAAAACGGTCAGGTCTCCGAGGTGACCGTGGATATGGGTCAGCCGGGTATTCTGGCGGACCGTCTCCCGGTTATCCTGGGCAAGGGAGAGGTGCCGGCGGATCCGGAGGGCAGACTCATCCGACAGCCGATTCAGGTGCAGGGAAAGACATATTATTTCACTGCGGTTTCCATGGGAAATCCGCATATTGTGCTGTATGTGGATGACCCGTATGCCATTGATCTGGAAGCGGTGGGTCCGTCTTTCGAGAATCACAGTTATTTCCCGGAGCGGACGAACACCGAGTTCGTGCGGGTTCTGGACCGGAACCACGTGGAGATGCGGGTCTGGGAGCGGGGCGCCGGGGAAACCTGGGCCTGCGGCACCGGCGCCTGTGCGGTGGCAGTGTCCTCTGCCATGAACGGCCTCACGGGGCGGGAAGTCACGGTGAAACTCCGGGGCGGCGACCTGGAAATTAACTGGGATGAGAAAACGGATCATGTATTCATGACCGGGCCGGCTGTCACGGTTTTCGAAGGGGAGATTGATCTGCGGTAGTTCCCGGGGAACGGATTGGAAGCAGTATATGGTTGAATCAGAGAATACACGATGGTGAAAGGATACAGAAACGATGTTTCATGCGAATGACAATTATCTGAAGCTCAGAGGCAGTTACCTCTTCTCTACGGTTGCCCGCAAGGTGCGGGAATTCAAGGAGGCGGAACCGGATAAGTCCGTGATCAGTCTGGGAATCGGCGACGTGACCCAGCCGCTGGCACCGGTGATCATCGATGCGCTGCACGATGCGGTGGATGAAATGGCCCATGCCGACACGTTCCGGGGCTATGCGCCGGATCTGGGATATGAATTCCTGCGCCACGCCATGGCGGAGGAAGATTACCGTGCCCGGGGATGCGATATTCAGGATGATGAAGTGTTCATTTCCGACGGCGCCAAGTCCGACAGCGGAAACATTCAGGAAATTTTCAGCGACCGGGATGTGATCGCCGTATGCGACCCGGTATACCCGGTTTACGTGGACTCGAATGTCATGGCGGGCAGAACCGGCACGTTCCTGGAAGACAGCAATACCTGGAGTGATGTGGTCTACATGCCTTGTACGGAGGAGAACGGTTTTGCACCGGAACTGCCGGAGAGAACACCGGACATCATCTATCTCTGTTTCCCGAACAACCCGCTGGGAACGGTGCTGACGAAGAGCCAGCTGCAGACCTGGGTGGATTACGCAAACCGGGTGGGCGCTGTCATCATCTTCGATGCGGCATATGAAGCTTATATTCAGGACGATCCGAATGCGGCGGATAAGGACCGCATTCCGCACACAATCTATGAGTGCGAAGGGGCCCGTACCTGCGCCATTGAGATCCGCAGCTTCTCCAAGAACGCCGGTTTCACAGGCGTCCGGCTGGGTGCGACGATTGTGCCGAAGGATCTGAAGGATCAGAACGGAACGCCGATGCATGACCTGTGGGCCCGCCGGCACGGTACGAAGTACAACGGTGCGCCGTACATCATCCAGAAGGCCGGCCTTGCCGTCTATTCTCCGGAAGGAAGAAAACAGCTGGGGGAACAGGTCGGATACTACATGGAGAATGCGAAGATGATCCGGACTTCCCTGCAGGAAGCGGGATACACGGCGTTCGGCGGCGTGAATGCGCCTTACATCTGGCTGAAGACCCCGCAGGGCATGACGTCCTGGGATTTCTTCGATCACCTGCTGGAGAAGGTGCAGGTTGTCGGAACGCCGGGATCCGGTTTCGGCCCGCACGGAGAAGGGTACTTCCGCCTTACGGCATTCGGAACCCACGAAGACACGAAGGAAGCGCTGGAGCGTATTTGCACACTGTAAACGGAAGAAGAATACGAACCAGCAGAAGGTCACGAAACAGTAGAGTGATGCGAATCAGTAGAAGGACGTGGAGCGGTCCGGGAGAAATCCCGGTGACGCTCCTTTTTTCTTTACACGAATTAACTTGCCGGCCGGCGGGGACAAACATAAAATACTTTTATGTTTATACACCGGATAATCGGTGTTATAATCTGCACTTGTGCTGCCGCGTACACAAATTACGCGGCTGAGGAGGTTATTATGTCACAGATGATACTGGCTGGTGTGATCTTCCTGGTGTCGCTTGCTGCGATTATGACAGAGAAGGTCAATCGGACGACGGCCGCAATCAGCGGCATGGTCCTGCTTCTGGCTTTTCGGATTGTGAATCTGGAGCAGGCGATTTCGTATATTGATTTCAACACTATCGGCGTGCTGGTGGGCATGATGCTGTTCGTGGGGGTGATCCGTCATTCCGGACTGTTTGAATACGTCTCCATCCGGGCGGCGAAGTCGGTTCACGGTGATCCGTGGAAGATTCTGGTCATGTTCGTGCTGCTGACGGCGGTGTGTTCGGCGTTTCTGGACAACGTCACCACGGTTCTGCTCATGGGCCCGATGACCATCACCATCGCCCGTTTGCTGGAGGTGGATCCGGTGCCTACACTGCTGGCCCAGATCTTTGCTTCCAATATCGGCGGTACGGCGACGATGATCGGCGACCCGCCGAATATTATGATCGGCAGTGAAGCGAAGCTCTCCTTTGTCGCCTTCCTGTTCAATGACGGCATTCCATGTATGTTCATTCTCATCGTCCTCCTTCTGTTCATGAAGCTGATTTACGGCAGAAAGCTGGTGGCCGGAGACGGCGCAGTGGAGAAGATCATGCTGCTGGACGAGCGGAAGGAAATCCGGGATCCCCGGCTCATGAAGCAGAGCATCGTGATGATTCTGCTGATTGTGGCGGGATTCGTTCTGCACGACCAGTTCGGATATGACACTGCCTTCGTGGCCCTGGCTGCCGCAGCGGTGATGCTGCTGATCGGCGGTGTGGATGTGGAAGAGGCGGTTTCTAATGTGGAGTGGCCGACGCTGCTGTTCTTCATGGGGCTGTTCGTGCTGGTCGGCGCACTGGAGAAGGTCGGGATCATCGAGGCCATGGCGAAGTTCATCATGACAGTAACCAGGGGACACGATATCCTCACCATGATGGTTCTGCTGTGGGCATCGGCTCTTCTGTCCTCGGTGCTGGACAACATCCCTCTAGTGGCCACACTGATTCCGTTCATTCAGGCCATGGGCCGGCAGGGCATCGACACGACGCCCCTCTGGTGGGCCATTTCACTGGGCGCCTGCCTGGGCGGCAACGGCACGCTGCTGGGGGCTTCCGCCAACGTGGTGCTCAGCGGCATTGCGGGGCGTCATGGGTATCCGATTTCCTTCCGGCGTTATCTGCGGGATGGTTTCCCGATCATGATTATTTCCATGCTGATTGCATCGGCCTGGCTGCTGCTTCGGTTCGGGCTCTAACCGGGGAAGGACAAAAAAATCCCGGCTTCAGCGATCGACTTAAGGCGGGGCTTTGACAACCCACCCGGGCAAAGCTAAGATAAAGATAGAATCGGGAGCAGAAAGGACGGGAACGAATGATCAAAAATAGAATTACAGAAAGCATGGCGAATGTTGTGCTCCGTCAGATGGGGGCAGTGGAAATCCGGAACATCAGCGCATTCGTGAACAAAGTGAAGTTCCGGCTGGATGAGCATACGAATGTCACCTATATCTACGAGGTGAAGGAGAACGAGACGATTTATCTGACCCGGGTCAGGCCTTATTCTCTCTACCTGGGAGACTGCGCCGACGAGCAGGAACTGGTGGAGAAGATCGAACGGGATTACATTTTGTTCCGGATTGCCCATGAGACGCCGTATTTCGACAAGTATCTGAAAATCCTCCGGGAGATGCAGAATCTGACAAATGTGATGGAAGATCTGTTCATGCAGAAGGAAACGCAGGAGGCGGATCTGGATGCCATTGACCGGAAACTGCAGGAGCTTTATGCCCGGGTCAATGAGCTGTCTTCGAACTCGGATCTGGATATGGAGGAAGAACGGAAGCGTCAGGAACGGGAGCTGCTGGGGTTCGAACTGCCGGAGCGATAGAAACGGACTGCCATGGAACGCCTGCGGATCATCGGGGCTTGCCGGGGGTTCAACCGTTCTGTGTGCGCTGCGCCGCCCTCTGGGGCGGCTTTTTTCTGATTTTTGGACGAAAATATTTTCAGAAGATAGCGATTGTTTTGTAAGGTTAAGGAAAAAAGCGGTAATTTGGTTGCAATAACAAAAATCACATGTATACAAACTGCGATTCATGTTTTTAATCACGATTCATTGACATACAAGGGGCTTGTGATAAGGTATAGGTAGTGTATTGAAATGTGAACATGATCAGCCGGGACGGCTGCAAAGGAGGAATCCACATGGAAGCAAAATTAACATTCGATACAGATCGCTGCAAGGGCTGCGGGCTGTGCGTCAACGTCTGTCCGAAACAGATCCTGGCACTGGATACCAGTACGACGAATCGCAAGGGTTACCATCCTGCCATGGTCACGGATCAGAGTAAGTGCATCGCCTGCGCCAGCTGCGCGAAGATGTGTCCTGACTCAATTATCACAGTAGAGAAGTTTTAGGAGGTGATCTGAATGGCAAAGGAATTGTGGAAAGGTAATGAAGCCATCGGTGAGGCTGCGATCCGCGCGGGCTGCGAAGCCTATTTCGGCTATCCGATCACACCGCAGAGTGAAGTGCCGGAGTACATGTCCCTGCATATGCCGGAACACGGAAGAGTATTCCTGCAGTCCGAGTCAGAAGTTGCTACCATTAACATGCTGTATGGCGCCGGAGGCGCCGGCATCCGTGTGATGACGACTTCTTCTTCCCCGGGAATTGCGCTGATGCAGGAAGGTATTTCCTACATGGCGGGTGCGGAAGTGCCGTGTGTCATTGTAAACTGCATGAGAGGCGGCCCGGGACTGGGAACAATTCAGCCGTCGCAGTCTGATTATTTCCAGATGACCAGAGGCGGCGGAAACGGCGACTATAACAACATCGTCCTGGCGCCGAGCAATATTCAGGAAACAGTAGACCTGATTCAGGAAGCGTTCGATCTGGCGGATCTGTACAGAAACCCGACGATGATCTGCGTTGACGGCCTGATCGGTCAGATGATGGAGCCGATCGAGTGGCATGATGTTCCGCACAGAGAACTTCCGCCGAAGGATTGGGCAACCACCGGAAAGAACGGCAGGGATCATACGAATGTGATCAACTCCCTGTACATTGATCCGGTTCCGTGTGAACAGAATAATATTCGTCTCCAGAAGAAGTTCAAGCTGATGGAGAAGAACGAAGTGAGATATGCGGAGCATGACCTGGACGATGCAGAAGTCGTACTGGTGGCTTACGGCACACCGGCGAGAATCTGCCTGTCCGCACTGGAAATGCTGCGTGAGAAGGGTGTGAAGGCCGGAATGTTCCGTCCGATTTCCCTGTGGCCGTATCCGTATGAACAGCTCCGGGAAGTGGCATCCAGAGATCAGGTCAAGGCGGTCTGCGTCGTTGAGATGAGCGCCGGCCAGATGTTGGAAGATGTGAAGCTGTCTGTATATGACCGGAAGCCGATTTTCTTCCACGGCAACATGGGAGGCGTCCATCCGACTGCAGAAGCGATCTGCGAATTCGTTGAAAACTCTCTGAAGGAGGTGAAGTAGGATGGCAATCGTATATCAGAAGTCCAAGGGTCTGACTGATGCGGAACTCCATTACTGCCCGGGATGCAACCACGGTATTATCCATAAGCTGGTGGCAGAAGTACTGGAAGAAATGGGACTGCTGGATAACACAATCGGTGTATGCCCGGTAGGATGCTCCGTATTTGCGTACAACTATTTCAATGTGGATATGCAGGAAGCTGCCCACGGCAGAGCGCCGGCGGTGGCCACAGCGATCAAGCGCTGCCGTCCGGACAACACCGTATTCACCTATCAGGGAGACGGTGACCTGGCTTCCATCGGTATGGCTGAAATCGTACATGCAGCCATGAGAGGGGAGAAGTTCACAACGATCTTTGTCAACAATGGTATTTACGGCATGACCGGCGGCCAGATGGCGCCGACCACGCTGGTCGGTCAGAAGACGACGACTTCCCCGATGGGAAGAACCGTCACGCAGGCCGGAATGCCGATCAGAATGGCGGAGATGCTGTCCACCATGGACACGGTAGATTACTGCGCGAGAGTCTGCGTCACCGATATTCCGAATCTGAACAAGGCGAAGAAAGCGATCCGCACCGCATTCGAGCGGCAGCAGGAAGGCAGAGGATTTAACTTCGTTGAAGTTCTGTCCACCTGTCCGACCAACTGGGGCATGAGCCCGATTGACTCGCTCCATTGGCTGAACGACAAGATGGTCGCATATTATCCTCTGGGCGTGAAGAAGGATAAGAAAGCGGAAGCGGAGGTGAAGTAAGATGAAGAAACAGATATGCTGCGCAGGATTCGGCGGACAGGGTGCACTGTCCATCGGAAAGTCTCTGGTAGAGGCCGGTATGGCGGAAGGCATGGAAGTTACCTGGGCGCCGTCTTACGGACCGGAGATGAGAGGCGGTACGGCGAACTGTGAAGTGGTGCTGTCCGACAAACCGGTGGGTTCACCGACGTTCCTGCATCCGACAGAGCTGATTGCCATGAATCTGCCTTCGCTGGACAAGTTCGAAGACGCAGTGGAGCCGGGCGGAATCATTTTCGTCAACAGCTCCGTTGTAGAGCGGAAAGTGAAGAGAACGGACGTGAAAGCGATCTACGTACCGTGTGACGAAATCGCTGAAGAGCTGGGCAACAAGAAAGTGGCGAATATGGTCATGGTTGGTGCTTATGTGGAAGCGACGAAAATTCTCAAGCCGGAAACGGTGACAGAGATGATCGAGAACATGTTCACGGGACGGAAGGCGAAACTGGTTCCGATGAACCTGGAGGCTGTTTCCAGGGGAAGGGCCTGCGTGGAGTAGCCATGATCCCGGACGGTCGGTCCGACACAATACACAATGGTGGGAACTGCCTGCGGCGGAAGCCGCGGGCAGTTCCTGTTTTTGGAAACAGATTACCGGTTTCAATTCCGGATACGGTTGTGGTATAATCATCTGTATGCATGAAGATGATTTTCCGGCCGGGTACTGCGGTGCTTTGTCGGGAAACGGGAATATAAAGATGAGGGGATATCATGGAAGGGGTTTCAGAAATGGCATATACTGCCGAATATGAAGTGACGAGCCACGATGTAGATCTGAACAATCACATCGAGCCGTCCTACCTGATACGATATTTGCAGGAAACCGGAAATCACCAGATGCGGGACAGGAAGCCGTCCTATTTCGAACTTCTGGATGAGGGGAAGACGCTGGTGCTGATCCGGATCAGTGTGGAGATTGAGAAACAGCTGCATCAGTATGACCGGTTCACGGTCAGAACCTGGACCTGCCCGCCGAAGCGGGCGACGCTCCGCCGGTGCTGGGATGTGCTGCGGGACGGTGAAGTGTGTGCCCGGGCTTACAGTGAATGGGCGGTGGTGGATTACCGGACGAAGAAGCTGCTGACCACGGGGGATGTGGACTTCTCTCAGTATGAAAGCGGTAAACTGATCGACATGAATATTCCGCTGAAATTTCATTTTCCGAAGAAGATGAACTTCACAGAGGCAGGCAGCGCCCATATCTATTACAGCGATGTGGATATGAACCGACACATGAATAACACCAATTATCCGAACCTTGTGTGGCGGTACATCCCGGGCGTTGAAGGAAAGGAAGTCACATCGATTAACATCCGGTTTATGAAAGAAGCGCCTCTGGGGTCGGACCTGAAGATCACGATGACTGCTGCGGATCCCGAAATGGGGAAGGATCCCCGGGCGGAAGAACTGTTCGCTTTCCGGACGGAGATCAACGGACAGACGAACGTCGAGGCACTGCTGGGTGTGCGGAAAACGAATGTGCTGCTGGAGAACCTGATTGCGGCGGATGCGGCCGTACGTACAGATCATTAAGGGATGGGAGAGTGGAACGGTTATGAAGAAAATCAGAGTGTTGCTCCTGGCTGCCGTAATGGCGGTTACCATGAGCATACCGTATGCTGTGTCTGCGGCGCCATACACGGGATATAACAGTTATTACAGCCGGTACCGGACCGGGGTGAGCACCGTTTCCGGGACGGCGGCGGCCGGAACTTCGGCCCAGAGCCGGGTGAACCACCCGGTGAATATGGCGAATTACAGCCTCTCCGCCCTGTCACCATACTATTATGTGAACGGAAAGGCGAAGCAGAAGGACAAGGAAAGTCTGGTGCTCCGGATTACCGGCGGAAATGCCGGCAGTATGGATCTGGTGCCGGGCATTGCGAAATACGTGGGGAATGCTGCGAACCAGTATCCGCTGTCATTCACACTGGATACCGGCAACAGCGCCATGGCGGCGCCGTATGATTCGATCTTCACTTCCCAGGCGCCGGCGCTCCGGATCCTGGGACAGGCCGGATACGACTATGCAGCGATAGGTGCCACTGAACTGTCGGAAGGTGGAAAGGGACTCGCCGGTATGCTGAATACTGCGGCGAAGTCCGGGGATGTGGTGCCGTATCTCACTGCGTCGAACGTGAACGGCGGAAAGTCGCTGAAGAACGCCCTGACCGCCCACGGAGCGGGGGACGGATATGTTCTGCTGGCGAAGTACGGCGTGAAGGTGGCTGTGTTCAACCTCATTTCCCCTGCCGCTGCCGGCAAGGTGGAGGGGATTTCGGTCAGCGATCCGGTGAACACGGCGAAGCGGATCGTGAAGAAGGTCCGGAAGGAGAACGGTGACGCTGCGCTGATTGTCTGTGTCACGGATCACGGCAATTCGGATTCCCTGGATATGGAGAAACAGATCGCATCCGCTGTCAGCGGTATTGACGTGATCGCTGCCGGCGGCAGCGTAAGTTCCTCTGCCCCGGAGAAACAGGGGAGTACCCGCATCGTTCAGGTATCCAGAGACTCCGGACAGATCGGAACACTTACCTTTGGCGTGAAGGCGGACGGGTCGAAGTGGAAGACGAAGTACCGTTCGTTCCGGGTGAATCGGATTTCTTCCGGAAGCGGGAAGGATGCCGCTGCCGCATCGAAGGTTTCCTCCTTCCGGAGCAAGGCCAAGCAGGCTTTCCGTTCGGAATATGGTTTTAGTTATACGGATGTGCTGACCACAGCTGACAAGGCGCCGGGAACGGCGAAAGAACTGGGCACATCGAAGACAGACACGGGTCTGTCTGACCTGATCACGGATTCTTATCTCAGGTTCGCTGCGAAGCACGGCGTACGGGCTGATGTGGCATTGCTTTCTTCCGATGCGGTGAAGGGAGACCTGCCGGCGGGGAAGATCGGCATGTCGGAGGTTTCCACCATGCTGTCCGGAGAGAAATCCTATGACGGCGTGGCGGGCAATCCGCTGGTCAGTTTCTATGTGGAGGGAAGCAGCCTGAAGAGTCTGGCGGAGCTGGCATCCAGCATGGCGAAGGCCGGCGACGGACAGGGTCTCTACTTCGGCGGTGTGTCCTACACCTATAACCCGCACCGGCTCACCGGAAACCGGGTCTATGACATGAAGCTGTCTGACAAGGCGGATGTGAAGGGCAGCCAGCGTTATCTGGTGGTCACCGACCGGGATACCCTGAGTGCGGTGCAGAAGCTGTCCGAGAAGAGCAGCTCTGCTCTGAGTGTGGTTCTCCGGGACCGGAACGGCCGGCGGGTGGACCGGGTGAATAATCTCCGGCGTTCCGGCACGACGCTGAGGGCCTGGGCGGCGGTGTCTTCTCAGCTGGAGTCCTACGGCAGCAAGGGTCTGCCGGCGTCCTACACCAAGGCGGACGGACGGGTGAATTATGATAACAGCATCCTCCCGAGCCACCTGATGAAGGGGGCGAACCGCATGACCGGCGTGATCCTGGCGGTGATCGTGATCGCTGTCTGCGTGCTGATTCTGCTGATTATTCTGCTGGTGAAGATCTTCGGCGGCGGCTCCGGAAGGGGCGGCGGCCGCGGCAGGAAGGGCCGCAAGGTGCGGTATCCGGGGCGGACGAAGGAGCATAATCTTTTCCGGTAGTGAGGAAAGGTCAAAAAATAATCGTTCTGCGGCCGGCGGAGGCGCCGGTGGGGAACGGGAGAAACGGAATCATGTTTTTTCATGTATACTTTTTCGTACCGGCAGCGGAGTGATCCGATTGCCGGGCGAGGGGAACAACGAGATATTGGAACGGATAAGGTCCGGAGCCACTATATGTAGTGGCTCCGGACTTCTTTTTGTCCCGGGACGAGGGTGGAAAGGATGTGGAGCGGGGTGGAGTGTGGGGTGCTAAGATGTTGAAAAGTGGTGGAGGGTGGTGTACAATGGCATCATTAGGTGTACTGTACTCTGCTGAAGACACACCGGGGGTTTTCGTTCATGTTTATGGGCACATACTACAATTCCATAGACGCGAAGAACCGGATGATTGTTCCGTCGGAGTTTCGGGAAGAGCTGGGTTATGAATGTGTCATCACCCGCAGCATCGACCGCTGTCTGACCATCTATTCCATGGAAGAGTGGAATCAGCAGATGGAGAAGATCAGCCGGCTGCCGGAATCGGACGAGTCGGTGCGGATGTTCATCCGCTATACCTATGCGAATGCCCGGAAGCGGGAGTTTGACAAGCAGGGCAGAATCATCATTCCGCCGGAATTGATTCGCTACGCCGGGATTGAGAAGGAACTGGTCACCATGGGCGTCATGAAGCGGATCGAAATCTGGAGCCGGGAGATCTGGGAGACACCGGAGAATGCCGGCACCATGGATGGAGAGGATTTTGCTGCTGCACTGAAGAAGTATAATTTCTAAGGAGATACAGATGGAATTCCGTCACACACCGGTCCTCCTGGAGGAGTGTATCGAAAATTTGAATATCCGGCCGGAGGGCATCTACGTGGACGGAACGCTGGGAGGCGCAGGGCATTCCTCGGAGATTTGCAGCAGGCTGTCGGAGAGGGGACTGCTGATCGGCATCGACCGGGATCAGGATGCGCTGGATGCGGCTTCGGAGCGGCTTCGGCCCTATCCGTGCCGGAAGATATTCGTCCAGAGCAATTATGCGGATATTGCGGATGTTCTGAAACAGGAAGGGATCCCGGCAATCGACGGCGCACTTCTGGACCTGGGGGTTTCGTCCTTTCAGCTCGATAATGCGAAAAGGGGTTTTTCATACATGCATGATGCACCACTGGATATGCGGATGAACCGGGATGACCGGTTCACCGCTTACGACGTGGTGAACGATTATGATCAGAAGGAGCTGACGGAGATCATCCGGAAGTACGGCGAGGAGCGATGGGCGTCCCGCATCGCCTCTTTCATCGTTCAGAAGCGGAAAGAGGCGCCGATCCGTACCACCGGGGAACTGGTGGATGTGATCAAGGCGGCGGTGCCGGCCAAGGCCCGGCGGAACGGGCCGCACCCGGCGAAGCGGACGTTTCAGGCGATCCGGATTGAGGTGAACGACGAACTGGGTCAGCTTGAGCGGGCGGTGGATTCTTTTTGTGACGTTCTGGCGCCGGGAGGAAGGCTGTGTATCATCACCTTCCATTCCCTGGAGGACCGGATCGTGAAGACAGGATTCCAGAAGCGGGAGAATCCATGCACCTGTCCCCCGGAACTGCCGGTCTGTGTGTGCGGAAAGGTGGGGGACGTGAAGCGGATCACCCGGAAACCGATTCTGCCGGCAGAGGAGGAAGTCGAACAGAATCCGAGAGCCCGGAGTGCGAAGCTGCGGGTGCTGGAGAAACTTCCGGCACAGCCAAGCGAATGTGGCGCGAAACAGTCAACTGTAGTATGATGTGAGAGATATGGAAGCGGAGTTACTTAGATGAAGGCCAACCAGAAGAGAAGAGTACTGGCGATGATTACCTGCGTGGGACTGATCATGATTATTATGATTGTTTTCGCAGCATTTGCGGCGGAACTGAAGCATGAGAACAATCAGCTGACCACGAAGAATGAGGCACTGCAGGGGGAAGTGGATACGCTGAGTGTGAAGATCAAGTCCTATAATAACATCGAGCACATCGAGAAGGTGGCGAGAACGGAACTGGGCATGGTGCATCCCACGGCGGATCAGTGCGTTTATATTACGTCGAAGGACAGCTGCCAGCGGAATCTGGCGGCGGTGATCCGGGAGGAAGCGTATGATTAGGCGGATCGGCGGGCGGTGACCCGGGCGAGAAGAAGGAACAGAAGATGATTGGCCGGATGGATGACATGATTCATTTACGTCCGGCCCGTTTTGTATCAGGAACAGGGGGTCCTTACATTGAAGAAACCCAGAGGCGTCTCCGACAGATATCGGTATCGGGTGGTGGTGGTATTTCTGCTGTTTGCACTGGCATTCGTCCTTCTGGCATTCCGCACGGCCTGGATTCAGATCGTGAAGGCGGATGCCTACCGGGAGAAGGCGGTGAACCAGCAGACGTCCGACATTCCCATTGAGGCGAAGCGGGGAACCATCTACGATTCGGACGGAAAGGTGCTGGCCACCAGCGCCACCTGCTATTCGGTCTGGGTCCGTCCGGCGGAGATCAGGAAGAATTACAAGGATGCCAGGATCAGCGAACTGAGTAAGAAGCTGGCGGTGATTCTGAACATGAGTGCCTCAGAAGTCGAGAAGGACATGAAGGCGGACAAGGCGCTGGTGCAGGTCGCCCGGTACCTGGAGAAATCCCAGCGGGACAAGGTGGCGAATCTCCACATCACCGGTCTGGAAGTTTCGAAGGGAACGAAACGCTACTATCCCATGGGAGATATGGCATCCAAGCTGCTGGGCAGTGTGTCGGATGACAATGTGGGGCGCACCGGTGTGGAGGCCCAGTTCGACCAGTACCTGAGCGGTGTATCCGGCCGGGTGGTGAAGGAGACGGATCTGAACGGCAATGGTCTGGCGAACGGAGACAAGGAATATTTCAGCGCAAAGGATGGATATAATGTCACGCTGACGATCAACAGCGTGCTGCAGCATTACGCTGAGGAGGCCGTGAAGGCTGGGTTGAAGAAAACCCGGGCGAAGAAGATCATGTGCATAGTGATGGAGCCGAAGACCGGAGATATCCTGGCCATGGTCACGAGGCCGACCTTCGACCCGAATGACGCCACCCAGCCGGAAACCGAGGCGGAGCGGAAACAGTTCGAGAAGCTTTCGGCAGAGAAGCAGTCTGCCTATCTCAGTGAGATGTGGAAGAATCCGATTGTCAGCGATCTGTACGAGCCGGGGTCCACGTTCAAGCTGCTGACGGCCTCCTCTGCGCTGGAAGACGGCATCGTCACGCCGACGACCCGGTTCTACTGCCCGGGTTATGTCAATGTGGACGGCACGGTTCTCCACTGCTGGCAGACCGGCGGACACGGGGCAGAATCCATGAAAGAGGCAGTGGGGAACTCCTGCAACCCGGCCCACGTGGAGATGGCTCTGAAACTGGGAAAGAAACGTTACTATAATTACCTGGAAATGTTCGGCATCACCGATATGACCCATGTGGCGCTGCCGGCGGAGACTTCCGCCATCATCAAGTCCCAGAAGGGTCTGACCAATGTGGACCTGGCCACCATGGGATACGGTCAGGGCATTGCCGTGACGCCGATGCAGCTGATCACGGCGGTGAGCGCCGTGGGCAACGGCGGGAATCTGATGCAGCCGAGAATCGTGAAGAGCCTGACCGATTCGAAAGGGAAGGTGGTGAAACGGTTCCCGACGAAACGGGTTCGCCAGGTGATCTCGGAGAAAACCTCTGCGGAGATGCGGGACATCATGGAATTCGAGGTGTCCAAGGGCGGCGGCGGCAATGCGAAGATCGCAGGATACAAGATCGGCGGAAAGACCGGAACGGCGAACAAGGCGGCGAACGGAGGATATTCTTCGAATACCTGGTCCTCCTTCATCGGCATGGCGCCGATGGATAATCCGAAACTCACTGTTCTGGTGGTAGTGGATACCCCGCAGGGACAGAAATACGGCAACATGGTGGCGGCGCCGGTGGCCCGCCAGTTCCTGAAACGGGCGCTGCCGTACCTGGAAGTGGAGCCGTCCTACAGTTCCTCTGAGAAGAGCTCTCTGAGCGACGGACTGGCCCAGGTGCCGAATGTCACGGGAATGAAATCTTCTGCGGCAATGCAGGCGATCCAGAAGGCGGGCCTGAACTGTGAGATCTCTCCGAAAACGGAAAGTACGAAGGAATTCCGGGTGAAAGACCAATACCCGAAGGCGGGGAAGGTTGTGAACAAAAAATCAACTGTCGTGATCTATCGGAAATAGGGCGGGCCTGGGATGAGCCCCGCCGGGGCGCCCTTCCGGGCGCCGGAGGAAAGGAAGCAGCAATATGGAAAGAACCAGTATGCAGAAGATCATAGAGATTACCGGCGGCAGACTGCTGGCGGGAGATCCTTCGGTGACGGTCACAGGCATGGACATCGACTCCCGGACAGTGAAACCGGGCGATCTGTTTGTGGCCATTGTGGGAGAGCGGGTGGATGCGCACCGGTTCGTTCCCCAGGTGATTGAGAGCGGCGTCCGCGGGATTCTCGTCACGGAGGAGGACGCCTGTCCGGAAGGAACGGACGCCTGCGTCGTGCTGATACCGGATGCCGTGAAGGCGATGCAGCAGATCGGAAAGTGGTATCTGGATGCCATCGATGTGCGCCGGGTCGGCGTCACAGGCAGTGTGGGGAAGACTACCACCAGGGATATGATTTACCATATCCTGAAGGAGAAGTATCGTACCGGCAGTGCCAGCAAGAATCATAACAGTCTGATTGGTATGCCGCTGGCGATCACCCAGTTTGACAGCAGCATGGAAGTGGTTGTGCTGGAAGAAGGCATGGGCGGCGCCGGGGATATTCATCTGCTCAGCGATCTGGCCCGGCCGGAAGTGGCGGTCATCACCAATGTGGGGATCTCCCATCTGGAGATTCTGGGAAGCCGTGAGAACATCCGGAAGGCGAAACTGGAGATCGTTGATTTCTTCCGGGAGAGTGATACACTGGTGATCAATGCGGATAATGATATGCTGGATGCGGACCGGATCCGGGAGGAGAAGGGGAATTTCCGCATCGTGACCGGGGGAGCAGAGGGACCGTGGGATTATCAGGTCCGGGACGTGGAAGATTTCGGTGAAGAGGGGATCCGTTTCACCATCTGCCATGGTTCGGAGCAGGAGGAGATCCGGCTCCGGATTCCGGGAAGGCACAATGCACTGAATGCGGCGCTGGCTATCGGCGCAGGGGCTGCCATGGGTGTGACACTGGAAGAGGCGAAGCGGGGTCTGGAGAAGATGACGCTGCTCACCGGAAAGAGAATGCTGTTCCGGAAGGGGAACGGTATGACTGTGCTGGATGATTCCTACAATGCGGCACCGGCATCCATGAAGGCAGCGGTGGACACACTCATGGCCACGAAGGCGTCCCGGCACATTGCCATTCTGGGCCGGATGGGAGAGCTGGGGCCGGATGCGCCAAGGTTCCATGCGGAAGTGGGCGAATATGCGGCGGAGGCAGGCGTGGATCTCCTGATCGCCGTGTCGGAAGAGGCGAAGCCGATCTATGAAGGGGCTTCGGGGACCGGAAAGGGGGAAGCGCTCTGGTTCGCCACCAATGAGGACGTAATCGCCCGCCTGCCGGAGCTGCTCCGGGAAGGAGATGTTATTCTGACGAAAGCGTCCAACACGGCACGCCTCGGGCAGGTGGCGGATGCCATTGTGGGAACAGAAAATCAGTAGAGCCGGAAGTGTTATCCGGTCCGGATATTACAGGAAACAGCACAGAGAAGAAGCGTTAGTACAGAGGGAGTTACAGTAGTATGGAAATGGCAGATCTGATCACAATTCTGATCACACTGATCATCGGTGTGGCAGCAGCGGGAATATTCACCTGGATTGAGATTCCGATCCTGAAGAAGAAGCAGTTCGGACAGTACATCCGGGAAGAGGGGCCTCAGTCCCACCTTTCGAAACAGGGAACGCCTACAATGGGCGGCATTGCGCTGTACGGCGGCATCACAGTGGCAGGTCTGGCAGGGTGTGCCTTCGGCGGCGGCAACATGGTGGACATGGTGATCATCATCGTTTCCGGCGCACTGTTCGGGCTGATCGGATTTCTGGATGATTTCATCAAGGTGGCGAAGAAGCATAACCTGGGTCTCAGGGCCTATCAGAAACTGCTGCTGCAGATCCTGTTCTCTGTGCTCCTGTCCCTGTACGTCATGCATGTGACGGATCTGGGGTCTGATGTGTGGATTCCGTTCCTGAACCGGGATGTGAACTTCGGCATCTGGTACATTCCGTTTGTTGTGTTCGTCATGGTGGCCATGACCAACAGCGTGAATCTGACCGACGGACTGGACGGCCTGTGCGCCGGGGTCACCGCTATTGTATCCCTGTTCTTTGCGGCGGTGAGCATCTGGTTCGCAGCGAAAACCAGTTCGATCTACTGCGGAGCCATGGCCGGGGGGTGCATCGGTTTCCTGATTTTCAACCATCATCCGGCGAAGATCTTCATGGGAGATACCGGATCTCTGGCGCTGGGCGCCGGACTGACGGCTGCGGTGGTTCTGACGAAGGGAACCTTCCTGATTCCGTTTGCCGGATTTGTATTCGTCATGGAATCCGGATCGGTTATTCTGCAGGTACTGTATTTCAAGAAAACACATGGAAAGAGAATTTTCCGCATGGCACCGATTCATCATCACTTCGAGCTGGGCGGAATGAGCGAAGTAAACGTAGTCCGCATGTTCTGGGGAATGACAGTTCTCTTCTGTCTGGTCGCCTGGGGCATCACGAAAATCGGCTGATATACGGGAGGCGAAGGAAATGAAAACGAATCTGGATAATGTAAGAAGAAAGAATGTACTGATCGTCGGTTTCGGAAAATCCGGCATTGCTGCGGCGGGAGTCATGTCCCAACTGGGCGCATTCGTTACGGTACAGGATTCCAAGCGGGAGAGTGAAATTGACAAGGGGCTGCTCAGCATCTACCGCCGGAAGGGGGTTCAGTTCTGTCTGGACCGGACGCCGGAGGACCCTGGTGCATTCGACATTGTCATTCTGAGCCCGGGTGTCAGCCCGGAGCTGCCGTTTGTCCAGGAGGCGAAGGAGAAGGGGGCCGAAATCACCGGGGAACTGGAACTGGCGTACCGCATCGCGAAGGGGGATTATGTGGCGATCACCGGCACGAATGGGAAAACCACCACTACCACGCTGACTGGTGAAATCTTCGAAAACAGCGGACGGAAGACCTTCGTGGGGGGCAACATCGGTGTTGCCGTGGCCACAGAAGCGGCCCAGTCTGAAGAAGGGGACTGGCTGGTGACGGAATGCAGCAGTTTCCAGCTGGAGACCACGAAATATTTCACCCCGAAGATCTCTGCGATTCTGAACCTGTCTCCGGACCATCTGAACCGTCACCACACCTTCGAGAATTATGCGAATGCCAAGGCGAAGATTTTTGCCAATCAGCGGGAAGACAGCTGGTTCGTGACAAACTATAACGATGAGACCTGCCGGAAACTGGCGAAGAGATGCCGGGCGAAGATCGCCTGGTTCAGCCGGACGGAGGAAGTGCCGTGCGGTGCTTTCGTGAAGGACGGCCGGATCACGATGAAGGATTCGGAAGGGAATCTCACGGATATCTGCGGAACAGATGAAATCCAGATTCCGGGCGGCCACAATGTGGAAAACGTGCTGGCTGCTGCGGCTCTGGCCTGGTTCAGCGGCATTGACGGGAAGGTCATCGCAGACACCGTCAGGGCATTCAAGGGCGTGGAGCATCGTCTGGAGTACTGTGCGAATATCGACGGCGTGCGGTATTACAACGATTCCAAGGGAACGAATACCGATGCCTCCATCACTGCGGTCAGAGGAATCGGAGAGAATATCATTCTGATCGCCGGCGGGGATGCAAAGGGACAGAATTTCGACTGTCTGGTGAAAGAGTTCCCGGGCAGGGTGAAGAAGCTCCTGCTTATGGGGCGGGATGCCGGCATGATCCGGGAATCCTGTGACAAACTGGGATTCCGGGATTATCAGCTCTGTAAAGATATGAGCGAGTGCGTCCGTACAGCGGCATCCATTGCGGCACCGGGGGACAACGTGGTTCTCTCTCCAGCGTGCGCCAGCTGGGATATGTATGACAACTTCGAACAGAGAGGAAGACACTTCAAGGAACTGGTGAAGGAGTTGGAACGTTAATGCAGAGCAGCCGTAGAAAAAAACGGAGGATCAGTCCCAGGGAACATATCAGGAATTACCGGAGAGACCGAAGCATGTACCGCCGTATGCACTGGTATGCGGACTTTCCCACCATTGTACTGACTGCGATTCTGGCCATCTTCGGCGTGGTGATGATCTTCAGCGCCAGCTATTACAAGTCTCTGAACACAGACGGATCGCCCTTTGTCTACCTGAGAAAGCAGACGATCTTCGTGGTGGGCGGGTTCATCCTGATGTATCTGTTCTCCTATGTGGATTACAGGAAGTGGAAGAAGTTTACCTATCTCATCGGCGGAGTCACCTTTCTGGCACTGCTGCTGGTGAAGGTGCCCCATGTGGGAACCACGGTGGGCGGTGCCACCCGCTGGATCCGTCTGGGTCCGATCAGTCTCATGCCGGGAGAGTTTGCGAAAGCAGCGGCTATTTTCCTGGCTGCGGCGTATCTGTCCGCCGACATGAGCCGCGGGCATACCAAGAAAGGGGTGGGAGGACTGGCGGTCATCGCCATTCTGATGGCCGGTCCGATCATGCTTCAGCCGAATATGTCCACCGCAATCACTGTGGTGGGGATCATCGCCGGCATGGCTTTCCTGGACGGATTCAGTGCCAGGATTCTGGCTGGACTGGCGGTTCTCGGCACAGGAGGGGTCATGATGCTCCGCTTCACCGGGACCTACTGGGGGCGGCGGGTCACCTCCTTCCTGGATCCTTTCGCCTCGGCGAAGGGAGACGGATTCCAGGTGGTGCAGTCGCTTCTGGCCCTGGGAACCGGCGGCCTGACCGGAAGGGGACTGGGACAGAGTATCCAGAAGAACCTGTATCTGCCGGAGCCCCAGAATGATTTCATTCTGGCGGTGATCGGCGAGGAGCTGGGACTGATTGGCGTTCTCATTCTCCTGCTGGTTTTCCTGCTGCTGATCTGGCGTCTCTGCCGGATTGCGCTGCTTTGTGACGATAATTACGGCATGCTGCTGGCAGGCGGTCTGGCCGTCATGATCGGCCTTCAGGTGGTCTTCAACGTAGGCGTTGTCACCTCCTCCATGCCGCCGACCGGTGTGGCCCTTCCGTTCATCAGCTACGGCGGCAACTCGGTGCTCATTCTGCTGGGAATGGTGGGCATCACCCTGAACATCTCCCGTCAGAACGCAGCATCCCAGACCGGTCCGGAGAAACCGGCGAGGTCCGGGGCCGAAAGGTTCAGTCATTCGATTCAATCCATCAGAAAGAAGGCATTCAGAGTATGAGAGTAATCCTCACAGGCGGCGGGACCGGCGGACATATCTACCCGGCCCTGGCCATCGGAGAAAAGATAAAACAAATGGAACCGGATTCGGAAATCCTCTATATCGGCAACGACCACGGTCTGGAGAAGAAGATTGTCCCGGCAGCGGGCTATGACTTCCGCATTGTGGATGCCCGGTGGTTCCGGAAACAGCCGGTGGAAATCCTGAAGACCGCCGCAGCGGTGCGGAAAGGAGTCAGGAAATCCCTGAAGATCATGAAAGAATTCCGGCCGGATGTGGTGATCGGCACCGGGGGATATGTCTGTTTTCCGGTGATGTACGCCGGCCACAAGTACGGTGCGAAATGCTATGTTCACGAGCAGAATGCCTTCCCGGGGAAGGCCAACCGGAGTCTGGAGCGGTTTGCGGACCGGGTGTTCCTGGGGTTCGGTGCCGCTGCGGAGTATTTCAAGGACAAAGACAAACTGGTTGTCACCGGTAATCCGGTGCGGGACTGTTTCTTTCATATCGACCGGGCGGCATCCCGGGAGAAACTGGGAATTCCCCAGGACGATTTCGTCGTCTTCTCCTTCGCCGGGAGCCAGGGGGCCAATCATATCTGCGAAGTGGTGTATGACCTGATGAAGCAGCTGAACGGGCGGCCGGGGGTCACATTGCTTTTTGCCACCGGCCCGCTGCACTATGACGAAGTCATGGAACAGGTGAAAAGTACGGGACTCCGGGTGGAGGACAACGTCCGCATTGAGTCCTATATCAATAACATGGAGGACTATCTGGGCGCTGCAGATCTGATCATCAGCCGGTCCGGAGCGCTCTCCGTGGCGGAGACCTGTGTCTGCGGACGGGCGGCGATTCTGATTCCGTCCCCGAATGTCACCGGGAATCACCAGTATTACAATGCGAAAGCGGTGGCCGATTCCGGAGGTGCCATTCTGACGGAAGAGAAGGATCTCACCATGGAGGGACTGCTGAGCGCCATTGACCGGTTCATGGAGCATCCGGAGGAACTCCGGAAGATGGAGAAGGCAGCCTATGAGGCGGCGCCGAGAAACGCCACCGGGATTGTGTACGAAAATATCCGGGCACGCCTGGATGGTGCCGGAAAGTAGGAAGGACGAATATGACAGACAGCCGGACCGGAGAATTCAATAGAGAAACGCTGCATCAGGAAGATGCATACCGGGACGGTTTTCCGGATGACTTCCCGAATGATCGTCCGGCTGATCTTCCGGGAGATCCGGACCTTCGGCGCACCCGGGTCATGGAGGGCCTGGGGAACGATGTCCGGTCGGATTCGGAAGGCGGGACATTCCGGGAGGAACTGAGCCGGGAGACCCGGACCTTCGGCGCGGCGGATCCGGCAGATACGTTCTACCATTCGGTGGACTATTCCTATGCAGAGTATCCGGGCACCATGGACGAAAACGGAGTGTACCGGACATCCTGCTATGATGACATCCCGGGAGTGGAATGGGAGAATGGGGATTTCTCTGGCGATTCCAACAGGGAAGAGTCCGGCGGCCGGGATGAATACGGATTCAATGATATCCCGCGGAAGCGGAAGCAGCATCACAAGAAGCATTATATGCTGCGGTTCGCCGTGGTTCTGGCGGTTTTTCTGGGAGCTGCGGGATTTCTCATGTCCAGTGTGTTTGATGTTCAGAAGTATGAGGTGACAGGGAATCACTACTACTCGGATCAGGAGGTCGTGAATATTTCCAATGCCGCCACGGGTGTGAACATCTTCCGCCGGGATAATGTGAAGAATATCCGCAGCCGTCTGCTGGCGAATCCGTATTTCACCGAGGTGAAGGTGAAACGGAAGCTGCCTTCTACGATGGTGATTCAGGTGACCGAGCGAAAGCAGACAGCGGCGTTCCTGTACGGCGCCAGCTATATCGTGGTGGACGGAAACGGTCTGGTTCTGCGGAAGACAGATGTGAAGCCGGAGATCACGCTGATTCAGGGATTTCATCTGACCCGGATGGATGTGGGAAAGAAGATCGGCGTGGAAGAAACCTCTATGCTGGATCAGACGCTGGACATGCTTGCCTCCACACGGAAGGGGAATTTCTACTTCAAGCAGATCGATGCGTCCAGCGTCATGGTCCGGGGGCATGTGACGGATACGCTGCTGGTGAAGGGAAGTCCGAGGCAGCTGAAAAACGTCATTGATAACGGCGACCTGCAGAAGGTGGTCAGCAAGCTGTTCCGGGGCGGAATCCGCAGAGGAACACTGAGTGTGGGGGAAGAAAATTATATCTCCTTCTCTCCGGAAGTGTAATCCGGCGGCGGAGGTGTGCGCCGGTGAATTCGAAGCGGCGGTGCAAGTTTTTTTCAGAAGAACTGATGCAAAGACAACGGGAGTATGATAAAATACTCTATATTATGGATTCCAAGGAGGCAGGCGAATGTTGCAATTTGAGGAAGAAAAGCTGAACTCAGCTGTTCTGAAGGTAATCGGCGTGGGCGGCGGCGGCTGCAACGCTGTCAATCGAATGATAGAGACGAATCTGGCGGGTGTGGATTATATCGCAGTGAATACCGACCAGCAGGCACTGAAGAAGTCCAATGCGGAGACGAAGGTCCAGATCGGCGAGAAGCTGACGAGAGGTCTGGGCGCCGGCGGCAATCCGGAAGTCGGTCAGCATTCCGCAGAGGAAACGCTGGATGATATCGTGGCATTGATCGAAGGCAGCGATATGGTGTTCATCACCGCCGGTATGGGCGGCGGCACCGGTACCGGTGCGGCGCCGATCATTGCGAAGGCAGCGAAGGATATGGGTATCCTCACCGTGGGCGTTGTCACGAAGCCGTTCTCCTTCGAAGGACGCAAGCGGATGTCCCAGGCGGAACAGGGATTGAATTTCCTGAAGAAGTATGTGGATTCGCTGGTGGTCATTCCGAATGACAAGCTGATTGAGAACAGTGAGAAGAACACTTCTCTGCTGGATGCATTCGCCATGGCGGACGATGTTCTGCGTCAGGGTGTGCAGGGCATCTCCGATCTGATCTCCGAGGAAGCACTGATCAATGTGGACTTCGCCGATGTCAGAAGCGTCATGACCGACCGGGGTATTGCCCATATGGGTATCGGTTACGGAAAGGGCGAAGACCGGGCGAAGGATGCTGTTCATGCAGCCATCGAGAGCCCGCTGCTGGAGACGAAGATCTCCGGCGCGAAGGCGATTCTGCTGTATGTCTCCGGCGGATATGATCTGGGCATGATGGAAGTCAGCGACATCGCCAATCAGGTAGAGGAGCAGGCTGCAGAGGATGCGATCCTGATCTTCGGTGCTTCTGTCAGCGAAGAGATGAAGGATGAGATCCGGATCACGGTGATCGCCACCGGCTTCGGGTCCTCCGGCCTGGAGAAAGAATCAGTGGGTTACAGCATTCCTCCTTCGGACGGCAGGAAGCGTCATGTGACAGAGAACGGGCTGGTAGGAACCGAGGTGACCCTGGAGGAAATTTTCAAGGATACCAGAG
Source organism: Eubacterium pyruvativorans (assembly GCF_900102225.1). GTDB lineage: Bacteria > Bacillota > Clostridia > Peptostreptococcales > Anaerovoracaceae > Aminicella > Aminicella pyruvativorans. Next base: position 8,472 of record NZ_FNBF01000022.1, on the reverse strand, counting down.
ACGAGAAGCCTTCCGATTCGAAGTTCGACATTCCGAAATTCCTGAATAACAATTAATCGAGAACAGAGGATGAAGCCGGCCGGAAGTGACCGGCTTCTATATTTACGGGAGACAGATACGGATGGGACGGATCATCAGAGTCACCTCGAAGAATAATCGCGTATACACAGATATTCTCCGGCTGCACCAGAAGAAGTACCGGGACCGGGAGGGCCGGTATCTGGTGGAAGGGGAAAACCTGGTGCGGGAGGCGATCCGGCAGCATGCGGACATTCTGGATCTGGTGATGCGGGAAGGATCCGGCTTCCTCAGCGAGGCGCTGGAGGAATTTCCGGCGGGATCCGTCTATGTGTTCGACGGGAAACTGTTCGATGCGGCGGCGCCCACGGAGTCCAGTCAGGGGATCCTGGCGGTGATCCGGAAACCGGATCAGGCCGGGGAGAGTCTGTCCGCCCTCGACCGGCCGGGAGGCAATCTGGTAGTGCTGGACCGGCTGCAGGATCCGGGAAATATTGGGACAATCATCCGCACAGCGGAGGGTGCCGGATATGAGGCGGTGCTGGTGATCCGCGGAACGGCGGATGTGTTTTCGCCGAAAGTGGTCCGGGCCGCTGCGGGAGCGATTTTCCGGATGCCGATTCTGATGACGGATACATGGAAAGAGATGGCGGAACTGGTCAGAGGCTGCGGAAAGAAGCTGGCGGTGACCAGTATCCGGGATCATCTGCAGTACTATGAGGCGGATCTGTCCCGGGATATCGCCCTGGTGATCGGGAATGAAGGCAACGGCTGTGATCCGGAGCTGATCGAAGCCGCCGACCTCCGGGTTTCGATTCCCATGGGAGGGCAGCTGGAATCTCTGAATGCTTCTGTGGCGGCGGGGATTCTGATGTACGAAGCGGTTCGGAAATAGCAGCGGCAGAGTGCGTAACGGCACAGTAATGGGGGATAGCGTGAAGGTTAAGATTTTCGGTCAGGAATACAATATTTCCGGAGACAAGCCGGAAGATGAAATCCTGAAGATCGCACAGTATGTTGATAACAAGATGCGGCTGATCTCGAAGCTGACAGGACAGACCGGTTCTGTGCCCACACTGACAGCGCTGAATATTGCAGAGGAGTATTTCGATTCCCTGAGCCAGATCGAAAGCCTGCGGATTGCGAATAAGCAGACAGAGCGGGACAATGCGCATTATGTGAAAATGCTGGAGGAATCGAAGAAGTCCTATATTCAGGCGAAGGAGCTGGCGGAGAAATTGCAGAAGGAGCAGAGTGAGGAGCACGGGAAGTACGCTGATCTGGAGAAGCGGTGTACCGAGTACGAAAACTCGGTTTTCGACCTGCAGATGGAGAATATCCAGCTGAAGAGTGAACTGGAGAAATTGAACAAGTAGCGGGAAATACGGAACCCATGAACAAGAAAGCACTGGAAATACTGGAATACAACAGAATAATCGAAATGCTGGTGAACGAGACCGGTTCGGAACTGTCCGCTGAAATGGCCGGAAAGCTGGAACCGTCCGCTGATCCCAGAGAAATATCGGAGAACCTAAGGTCAACCACGGAAGCGGTTGACCTTATTGTCCATAAGGGACCGCTTCCGACGGCAGGGGTCCGGGACATCCGACGGCCGGTGAGTCTGGCGCGAAAGGGCGGAACCCTGAGCATGAAGGAATTGCTGGAAGTGAAGCAGGATCTGAAGATTGCGGAGCGGACGAAGACATTCATGAAGGGGGATCTGCCGGAACTGCCTCGTATCCGGGCACTGACGGATCTTCTGGTGCCCCACGAAAAGCTAACAGGGGAGATCGAGCGCTGCATCCTGACAGAGGATGAGATGGCGGACAATGCTTCCCGGGAGCTGTCCCGGATCCGGCGCAGCATCGTGCTGGAGAATGAGGCAGTGCGGTCCCGGCTGGAGCGGATGGTTTCCAGTCAGACCAACAGTTCTTATCTCCAGGACTCCATTGTGACCATGCGGGACGGCCGGTATGTGATTCCGGTGAAGAGTGAACACAAGGGGAAGTTTCCGGGCATTGTTCATGACACTTCCCGGGGCGGCGGCACCCTGTTCATCGAACCGCAGGTCATCATTGACATGAATAACCATCTCCGGGAACTGGAGTCCCAGGAGAAGGAAGAGATGGCCCGGATTCTGGCGGAGCTTTCGGCCGGGGTCAGTGAAGCGTTTCACGACCTGAACAATAACCAGGAGCTGCTGACGGAACTGGATTTCATCATGGCGAAGGGGAAACTTTCCCAGCGCATGGATGCGGAGGAGCCGAAACTGGATGATCAGCACGTGCTGGAACTGAAGGATGCCCGGCATCCGCTGCTGGACCCGAAGAAGGCGGTGCCGATCACGGTCTCTCTGGGCCGGGATTACCACACGCTGGTGATCACAGGACCGAATACCGGCGGCAAGACGCTGACGCTGAAGACCATGGGACTGCTGTCTCTGATGGCCCAGGCGGGGCTGCGGATTCCCGCATCCTCCGAGAGCCGTGTTCCGGTGTACCAGTATATCTTCGCAGATATCGGGGATGAGCAGAGCATTGAACAGAATCTGTCCACCTTCTCCTCCCACATGAAGAACATCGTGTTCATCGTCCGGAAGGCGGACGACCGGACGCTGGTGCTGCTGGATGAGCTGGGAGGCGGAACGGATCCGACGGAAGGCGCCGCCCTGGCGATTTCGGTTCTGGAGGAACTGAAGGCCCGGGGAGCCTGGATCTGCGCCACGACTCACTATAACGAGGTGAAGAAATACGCCCTTTCCGCCGATCAGGTGGAGAATGCCTCCATGGAGTTCGATGTGGAAACCCTGAGTCCGACCTACCGGCTCATGATGGGAATCCCGGGAAAATCCAATGCTTTCGAGATCTCGAAGAAGCTGGGTCTTCCCCGCCGGATCATTCAGCGGGCGGATGAACTCATCGAACGGGGGGATGCGGAATTCGAAGATCTGATCTCAGAGATCAGTGAAGACCGGATGGCGGCAGCCCGGGAGCGGGGTGAGGCGGAAGCCGTGAACGCTTCCATGCGGCAGGAGAAGGAGCAGTTCGACGTCGAGAAGGCGAGGCTGGAGAAGGAGAAGGAGCAGATTCTCCGGGAGGCGAAGCGGGAAGCCCGGATGATTCTGAAGGACGCCCGGCAGACGGCCCGGGAGGTGCAGCGGGATCTCAACCGGATTCAGAAGAACCGGAATCTGGGGGAGCGGAACCGGGAAATGGCCAGATCCAGTCGGAAACTCCGGGAGAAGGAAGAAAAATATGCGGAGCACATCGTAAAACGGGTGAACAGCGAACCGGTGGATATCTCCCAGCTGGCGGCCGGGGATACCGTCCGGGTTTTGTCCCTCAACCAGAACGGCACGATTCTGTCTCTGCCGGACGGAGATGGCGAAATGCAGGTACAGGTCGGCATTCTGAAGATGAAGGTGAAGGCCGGGGATGTCATGCTGCTGAACGACGGGTCGAAGCAGGCCAACCGGAAGAAGACCGTTTCTGCCCGCAGGAGTGCGGGCGGCTCCATCCGCCGGAAGGCCATGAACGTGAAATCCACGCTGGATGTGCGGGGAGAGAACGGAGATGACGCCAGAATGGATGTGGAGAAGTATCTGGACGATGCGTATCTGGGGGGCCTCCGGGAGGTCACCCTCATCCACGGACGGGGCACCGGCGTGCTGAAGGCGGAGATCCGGAAGAATCTGAAGACCAACAAGCATGTTGCGGCGTTCCGGCCCGGCGCATATAATGAAGGCGGTGAAGGTGTCACCGTTGTGACGTTGAAGCGGGAGTAGGCAGGAAGAAGACCGGAAACTATGTATATTATCAGCGGATGCCTGTTAGGCAATCATTGTAAGTATAACGGCGGCGATAACCGGAATGAGGCGGTGTGTCGTTTTGCGTCGAAGCACCCTCATGTGGTGGTCTGTCCGGAGACTGCGGCGGCTCTGCCGGTTCCCCGGGAGCCGGCGGAGTGGAAGGAAGGCAGAATTCTGGACCGGAGCGGGCAGGATCTCACCGAAGCGTTCCTCCGGGGTGCGGAAATATCCATGGAAAGGGTGCGGGAGGCCGCCCGGGAGATGCGGGAACCGCTGGAAGGTGCGATCCTGAAGGCCAGGAGCCCGTCCTGCGGTGTCCGGGAAATCTATGACGGCAGTTTCACGGGACAGACCGTTCCGGGAGACGGCTGTTTCGTGAAGATGCTCCTGGAGATCGGTGTGCCGGTCTGCACAGAGGAGGATCTGGACCGGAGCGACGGACAGGAACAGAAATAGAAATAGAGAATACAGGAACTGAAGTGACAGAGTTACAGACAGAAGGAGAATGAAGAATGGCAGATTTCAAGGGTGATATCGCAGCGCTGATCGCAGAGCATGTGGAGGGACTTTCCCGGGAGGAGATCCGCAGCATGATCGAAATTCCGCAGAACAAGGAAATGGGAGATTATGCGTTCCCGTGCTTCCGTCTGGCGAAGACCTACCGGAAAGCACCGCAGATGATCGCAGCAGACATTGCGGAAGCGATCAGCGGTGCCGGCATGTTCGCCAAGGTGGAACAGGTGAACGCATATGTGAACATGTTCATGTCCCGGGAGCAGGTGATCCGGCCGGCTCTGGAGGCGGCGCTGGATGCGGAGCATTTCGGCTTTAGTGACGAGGGAAACGGAAAGACCATTGTCATCGATTTCTCCTCCCCGAACATTGCGAAGCCGTTCCACATCGGCCATATCCGCACCACGGTCATCGGCTACTCGATTTACAAGATTTACGATTCCCTGGGATACAATGTGGTCCGCACCAACCATCTGGGGGACTACGGCACTCAGTTCGGAAAGATGATCTGCGCCTACCGTCACTGGGGCAATGACGAGGATGTGCAGAGAGACCCGATCCGCACCCTGCTGAGCTACTACACGAAGTTCCATGTGGAAGCCGAGAAGGATCCGGAACTGAACGAGGAAGCCCGGAAAACATTCTATGATCTGGAGCACGGCGGGGAGGATGAGATCCGTCTCTGGAAGTGGTTCTCCGACCTGTCCCTCCGGGAGTTCAACCGGGTATACGACATGATGGGTATTGAATTCGATGCGTATGACGGGGAGAGCATGTATTCCGACATGATGCCGCGCCACATCGAGGATCTGAAGCAGAAGGGACTGCTGAAGGAATCCCAGGGCGCCATGGTGGTGAATCTGGACCAGTTCGATCTGCCGCCGGCCCTGATTCAGAAATCCGACGGCACCTCCCTGTACTGCACCCGGGACATCGCAACCGCAGTATACCGGAAGGAACACTACGATTTCTATAAGAACATTTACGTCGTCGCCTCCCAGCAGACCCTGTACTTCCGCCAGCTGTTCAAGGTGCTGGAGCTCATGGGATATGAATGGGCGAAAGACTGCGTCCACGTCCCGTTCGGCATGGTTGCACTGGAGGAAGGCACCCTGTCCACCCGGAAGGGAAGAGTGGTCTTCCTGGAAGACGTGCTGAACAAGGCCGTGGAGAAAACGAAGGAAATCATTCTGGAGAAGAATCCGGACGCTCCGAAGGACCGCATCGACGAAGTGGCGAAGGAAGTGGGCATCGGAGCTGTCATGTTCAACGAACTGTCCAACAGCCGGATCAAGGACTATGTCTTCAAGTGGGACCAGGTTCTGAATTTCGACGGGGAGACCGGCCCGTATGTACAGTACACCCACGCCCGCTGCTGCAGCGTGCTCCGGAAGGCGGGAGAGGAAACGCTGAAGGCGGCTTCCGATCCGGCATCCCTGGATCTTTCCTACCTGACTTCGGACAGCGCCTATGATCTGGTTCGCCTGATCGAGGCGTACCCGGCGGTGGTGAAGGAGGCAGCACAGAAATACGAGCCGTCCATTGTGACCCGTCACATCATCGACGTTGCCCAGGCGTATAACAAGTTCTATCACGATGAGCATATCCTGGTGGATGACGAGGCGGAGAAGAATGCGAAAGTGGCGCTGACCCTTGCGGCAAAGAATACCCTGAAGAACGGTCTGGCACTGCTGGCCGTTAAGGCACCGGAGAGAATGTAATGCGTTACGAAGGAGATATTTACCGTCCGCCCAGCGAGGCGTGGAGCCTGCTGGTGCAGGTGACCATCGGCTGTACCCATAACAGCTGTACTTTTTGCAGTATGTTCAAGGACAAGCAGTTCCGGGTCCGGCCGGTGGAAGAAGTATTGGAAGACCTGGAAGATGCCCGGAAGCGGTACCGCCGGGTGGAGAAGATGTTCCTCTGTGACGGGGACGCCCTCTGCCTGTCGAACCGGAAGCTGCTGGTGATCCTGGACCGGATCCGGGCGCTGTTCCCGGAATGCCGGCGGGTGAACGTATATGGCAACGCAATCGACGTGCGGCACAAGACCGATGCCGAACTCCGGGAGCTGTTCGAGCACGGTGTGAAAATGATCTATATCGGGGCGGAGTCCGGCAGCGACGAGGTGCTCCGGCATGTCAACAAGGGTTCCACCCGGGCGGAGCTGATTGAAGCGGTGCAGCGGATTGAAGCCAGCGGTATTCAGGCTTCCGTCACATTTATCAGCGGACTGGCCGGGAAGGCGGGCTGGCGGGATCATGCGATCCAGACCGGAACCATGATCAGCGAAATGAATGCGTCCTATGCGGCGCTTCTGACGCTGATGCTGGATCCCCGGGCACCGATTACACAGGAGATCGAACGGGGCGAGATGGAGCTTTTGTCCCCGGAGGAAGTCATCGCCGAGACCTATCTCATGCTGGAGAATGCCAACCCGACGAAGACCACGGTCTTCCGCAGCAACCATGCGTCGAATTATTATTCCCTGGCGGGGAATCTGCCGGAGGACCGGGACCGGATGCTGGCGGAGCTGGAGACCGTCATGCACCATCAGGGCATGCTGAAGGAGGAATGGCTCCGGCGGCTGTGACAAAAACGAAGGAGAGTATATGGCACTGAATCAGGAATTACGGGAACAGGACAGGCTGAAGGATTATCTGACACCGAAGCTGAAGGACTATATTTTCGATGAGTTTTCGGCGTCTTATCTTCAGAAGGCCGGGGTTCAGGAGATCATGACCGGCGTTCCGGTTCCGTTTCACCGGGAGGACCTGGCATCCCGGTCTGCGTCTACGTTGATGCTGGCTTCGAATATGGCTTTTGTCATCGGCTGTGACCCGTCGTTCCAGTACCGGGACAATTACCTGGCCTATATCGAGAAGACGTTCGGAAAGGATTTCGCCAAACCGCTGGTAAGTCAGGGAGCGGATTATGCGAAGAAGGAGGATTATCTGTCCGCCTGCATTCTGTTCCGGGCGGCGATTCTGGTGGACCCGTCTTTCCCGGATGCGGTGTTCTGTTACGGCAGGGCCTGTCATGACGCCTATTCTTCCGCAGAGGACCGGGAGGAAGACTTCGTCGGCCGGTTCAAGGCGGAGGCGCTGAAGTGTTTCGAGCAGTATACTATGATGGCGCCGGAGGACGACATGGGATACTACTATCTGGGGTATGCCTACCTGAACCTGGGGCTATATATGAAGACGAAGCTGACCTTCGATTCCTTCCTGCGGCTGTCGGAACACGGGGAGCTGCGGGCGGAAGTTGCCAAGCTGCAGGAGAAGCTGGAGGAACCGCTGAAGATTGAGGAGGGAACGAACTGTGTTCTGAGCGGCCGGTTCGAGTCCGGCATCGAGATCCTGAGCCGCTACGAAGAAGATGAGCGTTTCAACACCTGGTGGCCCCTCTGGTACTATCTGGGGACGGCGTACCGGGGACTGGGGGACGGGGATCAGGCGATCCGCTGTTTCCTCCGGGTACTGCAGTATTCACCGAGTAACACGGAAGCCATGGAGCAGCTGGAAGAGCTGTATCTGGCGGCAGGAGAACAGGCAAAGTCCGAGAAGTACCATGCGAAGATCGGCGTGGTGCGGCGGAATCAGGAGGAAGACCGGGAGCTCCGGCGCCGGGAGAGAGGGCAGACACTGTCCTGATGAATTTTTGGGTCCTGGCCCGGGAGGATTACGGGGGTGATGAGATTCGACGAAATCCGACGAAATCCGTCGTCCCGGGCCCATCGCAGCATTCTCCGAAAAAAACCGTTGACAGAGTGTATGAAATGATGTAGTATTAACTACGTTGTCGGTATCCGGAAGGTACCGGAAACACAAGATTGTATTCCGAAGTAGCTCAATGGTGGAGCAACCGGCTGTTAACCGGTAGGCTGTGGGTTCGAGCCCCACCTTCGGAGCCAATTTTTTTCCTGCCGGTGTGGCGGAATTGGCAGACGCACAGGACTTAAAATCCTGCGGTCCTGATCGACCGTACCGGTTCGACCCCGGTCACCGGCATGATCTGATTACTTGGGTCTGGACAATCTCATTATCGCGGGGTAGAGCAGTTGGTAGCTCGTCGGGCTCATAACCCGGAGGCCGGAGGTTCAAGTCCTCCCTCCGCAACCATTTTTTCTCATA
>NZ_FNBF01000042.1 GCF_900102225.1 Eubacterium pyruvativorans | reverse complement strand
ACCCCTCTGAAACCATTGAAATCTGCGGCTTTCCATCCCCGGAATCCAATTCGTCGATCCGCTGCTGCGCAACTTCATGCACCCGTCCGCATGAACAATTCCTTTTCGCATGGCTATCGTCATAAGGTTATTTTCTCGTTGCAGAAATTTCCATTTCTGAGCGGGAAATCCACCGTGATGAAGAGGTTGTCGAGTGAATTTAGGAGGAGAATGACAATGGTTAAGTCATCGAAGAAGGCTCTTGCAGTACTTCTGGCTGTTGCTTGCCTGATCACCTTCATGCCTGCTATGGCTTCCCAGTCCTTCGCAGCGAAGAAGACGAAGAAGACCGTAAAAATCACGAAGGTTTATCACAAGGGCAGCAAGACGAACACTGTAACGCAGGGCAAGTACTGGACACTGCGCTATAAGGTTAAGCCGGCAAAGACTGCTGTGAAGTGGAAGACAAGCAATTCTAACATTACCCTTTCCAAGAAGGGTCCGGACAGCTACCTGGCACGTTTCAAGAAGCCGGGCAAGGCTTCCGTAACAGCATATGTTAAGTCCAACAAGAAGAAAAAGGTTGTTTGGAACTTCAACATCAAGGCTGCTACGAAGAATGCGATCGTCATCGACACAACAAATGTAACTAAGGAATACGGTCTTGCTACAAGACTCAACAAGAAGAAGGCTGATCTGACAAAGGCTGAACTGCTGAAACAGGTCAAGGTCACAGTTGATGGTAAGGACGTCACTTCCACTCTGACAGAAGATAATGTCAAGATTGGTGAGCCGATCGTCAAGAGAATCATCAAGACCAACCACTACAACGGCGTTGATTACACAGAAGCAACATACCCGGTGACATTCACATATGAATCAAAGGGCAAGAAGGCTTCCAAGACAGTCAACGTTACTGTTGAGAACCAGGCTCCGAAGCTGAACACGAAGGATGTTGCAGTTGCAATCAACAAGAGCAAGGAAACCACGAAAAATACTATTACGGAATCCGAATTCATTGAAAAGGCTGTTACTTCCGTAGAGGACTATGAGTCCTTCGAAAGCGGCAAGGGAACATATGATGAGTTCGTTGCTATCTCCAAGGGATGGGTTCATCCGAACAAGGTTGAAATCACGAAGGTTGTCAATGCAGAAGGCAAGACAATCGACTGGAGTGCGATCCGCGTTGCTGAAGCAACAACCTACACTGTCACACTGAAGGCGACGGACTTCCTCGGTGGAACTTCCACAGCTGACGTTAAGCTGACAGTTCAGCCGAATAACGCTCCGACAATCGCTACAACTGCAGTGAAGCTGGACAAGGCGGACCTGAATGCAGCTAACATTAAGAAAGCGATTTTCGATCAGCTGACATATGATGACGCAGAGGATGGTACTGGTGTAAAGGCTTCTAACAGCCAGACAACTGTTGCCGGACTGGAACTGAGATTCCAGGATGCTGATACGAACACCCTGTTCACTCTGGGAAACACTAATCCGACAAAGGATCAGATGGCGAAGGTTAAGTATGTTTCTGTTACTGGACTGAAGGACAAGGATGGCGCTTCTGCTCAGGCTAAGAGACTGACCGTTTCCTTCGTATCCGCTCCGGTTATCACCGTTAAGGATAACGAAGGTACAAAGGCTGACATTGCAAGAGTTTACATTCCGTACGTAAGCGAGAATACGCACCAGGCTCCGATGACGCTGAAGGATGCGTATGCATATATCTCTGCTACATACGAAGGTTCTGCAATGACACTTGTAACTCCGTATGACGTAGCTGCTGATCAGGCTAACATTGATGCACAGATTAAGGCAGGAACACTGGCAGCTGGTACGAAGACAGCACTGAAGGCTAACCTCACAGCAGATAAGACGACCTTCAGCCTCGATCCAAGAGTTGAGGGTCAGACGGAAACAGTTACATTCACCGTTAAGGCAAAGGATACAACTGGTCTGGAGACAACTGCAACAAAGAAGGTTATCTTCAAGGTTGTCGCTACAGCAAACAAGGATGCACAGAAGGCATTTGATGCTAAGGTAGATGCAGGCAACACAACAACACCGTCTGCGCCGACAACACCTGTATTCAACGATGAAGGTAAGCAGGTCAACAAGATTACTGTTACAGCCACAAAGGATGCAACTAAGAAATCTGCCACAGCTGAGGTAAAGGGAGCAGCTACATCTGCAACGATTACGTACCAGTGGTACTATCAGAGCGCTGGTTCCAAAGACTGGAAGGTATGCGGAGAAGCATCTGCTAAATCTGCAACAATCAGCGATGGCGTTAATCTTTCGCTCAATCTGAAGTGCGTTGTTACTGTTGACGGACAGACTTACGAAGCAGTTGCAAAGTAATTAGTGCGTAGAATATTATTAGAGTTAATAGTGATATTTTACAATATCCCCGGTATCAGGATGATGCCGGGGATTGCGCTTTTTGCCTAAACACGAGGGACTGACGCAACTAATTATTATAGTGCGACAGTCCCTTTAAATAATTGTGGACAAATAATAAAGTACTCCTAATTGTTCCAATCCCCTATTCTTGTAGTTAATCGGGGAACTCCACCCTGCTGTACCTCGTGCTTCTGCCGCCGCCTTGTATGCGGATGCGGCCTTTTTCTTCTAACTGATGAAGTAACTTATTTACCTTATACCTGCTCAGCGATGTGCGTTCCACTATCTGAGCCATGGAGAGGCTCTCGTTCGCACGCATAGCATCGTACAGAAACTTTTCCTCTGTGGTAATCGGCTCATCAGTTCGAATCACTGGGAGAACAACTTTGATTGTGTGCTCGCTGGTCAGAAATTCCGGCTGGACGGCTTGCCCTGAATATGCTTCCCGAATGCGAGGAATACCAGTTCCCAGAATTTCCACCAGATGCAAGCGGAAGAATACGTTGCTCAACGTCGGATTGCGCAGTGATGAATACTGGCCACGCAGGTATTGTTCTTTGGTGATATCGTCCGGAAGGCCACCCGGCGACACGATCTCTGCACGATCGGGGAAAAAATACATGCGGATTGGATGCGGAACATCCCAGGTACGGTGCATCAAGGCATTTGCGATCACTTCACGGAATGCGTCCTCTGGAATCAGTTCCACTTTTTCACGATGAATACCTTCGATTTTTTCGTACTGGTATGCGTCACGATACAGATCTACTGCCTGGTAGAAAACAGTCAGAACGGATTGGTTCTCCACGTTTTTTCGTTTCAGGATAATACTGATGGAGTCACCGAACCGCGCGGCATCAATGCCCGGAAAGTGGTTTTCATCAGCAAGAAGTTCCGCTGCATTGTTGTACCCTGCGTCGTCTGAATATAGATTAAATGTCTTCAGTACCGGCTCACTGACGGTAATCCCGATTTCCTCCTGCAGCATGTCATTCAGCACTGTGAACTGCAGATTCTGCTCTCCGGCCGGAAGTTCCTCAAACCGAAGATGTTCACCGCGAAGGATCAGTCGTTTCAGTTCGACTGTATCTACCTCGACTGTTGCCGAATCACTCCGTTTGTACGCCTTGGATTTATACAGATACGGTGTTTGAATGCCCTTCTGGACCGATAACGTTACCGTCCGGTCCTCATCGTTGATGGACAAAGTGTACACGGGCTGAGGGGAAATACTGTCGTTTATCTTATTTTCGATATCCAGGCAGGCACGACGGGTATCCTGCAGTCCAGAAACCTTTCCATCATCATCGACACCGAAAAGGATCCTTCCTCCATCATAATTGGAGAATGCACTTACCGTTTTCAGAAATGTATTCGTGACTTCTTTTTTGAATTCCAGATTCCTCGTTTCTCTGATCATATTAATACCTCGATGGCTAAATGATGCTATGTCACAAATATTGTACTATTTAACTTCATTCATATCAAACAGAATAATAATTTGTTCGATAATCTGTTTCAAATTATATAATGTTTCTATATTTTTTTCGATATTCGAGGAATATGCATAATGAATGAATTGATGACTGAGCAAGGATACGTAATCATTAAACTATTTCCGTTCCTTCTTCGTCATAAAACACTCCCTTCCGATGTCTTATATTGTATATTGAAGTCAACGGAAGGAAGTGTTCTCTCAACCTGCAAAAGCACTTGATATGTGCTGTTGTTATGACGCTTACCAAAAATTCCGGGCGGTCTCCCGCCCGGAATTTTTCTGAAATTATTCAGATATCGTTTTGTTTGAGGAATTTGCTTTACTGCCAAGTGAGGCTTGTTGCTACGCCTTCAGAAACAGCTGCAGTTCCTGTCACTACTGTGCTCTGAGCGGATCCAATGTAGTTTCCTGCACCCTTAACGACTACACGTGCCTTAATCTTATAACCGTTCTTCAGCTGGTTAACGATTCCATTTCCGAGTTCTACGGTAGCGGCACCATCCTTATCTACACTTGTGATATCCATGCTTGTGCTGCTCACAAAGTTATCATGATCATCATAGATGTCAGCCTTAACCGTTGCTGTGTATGCAGTTCCGAGAACTGCGTTTGCAGGAGTCGGCAGACCGGTAACACTCAGCTTCTTATCATTTCCAGCTACGGCTGGAGTAGTTAAAGCAGAAGACAGAACAGCCTTTACTGTGATTGTATTTGTCTTCACTGTTATTCCACCACTGCTAACCTCGGCATAGAAAGCATCTCCTGCTGCTGCATTATCCCCAGATACAGAGTAAGTCAGAGCCGTAGCGTTCTTAATTTCGATGCCGTTCTTGTACCATTTGCACTGAGCATCATTGATTTCTCCGCCCATCTTCTGAGCTTTTGCTGTCAATGTCTGTCCAGCGTATGTATACTGACTCTTCTCGGCATCTGTGAGCAGATTATCACTGTCGCTTGTCTTCAGTGTGGCAGCACCTACTACATCTCCGCCAACTTTAACGGCATCGGATGTAACTGTTCCACTGTATGTCTTTTCTGTAGTTGCAACGCTGACCTTTACAGTGTAAGAGCCCTTGTCTTTTGCTGTGTAGGTTGCAGATGTTGCTCCATCCAGCTTAACGCCATCCTTATACCACTGATAAGTTACGGCAGCATCCGCCGGCGTCACTTCAGCTGTCAGAGTTGCGCCTAAAGCTGCATTCGTGACTTTCTTACCATCAACTTTTACAACAGCTTTTACAGTACCGGTGATACCTGTTGAACTACCAATTGTCGCAATCAGGTAAGCGGTCTCGTTGGCGCCTTTCGTGTTGCCGGCAACAGTTACACCTGCCTTAGGTGTTACTTTGGCGGTTACAGTGTATCCGATATCATCCTTTGTAAGAGTGTAAGTATCTGTTGTAGCTCCTGCAATAGGTGTCTCAACATCAGATTTGTTTACAGATTTGCTGTTACGATACCACTGAATATCAACTGCGTCAGAAAGGCTGTTTACTCCCTCAAGCGTTCCTGCCTGAAGCTGGAAAGAATCGCCTACATTGGCTGCGCTGCCTGTGCTGAACGTGTCCACATACTTTCCTTCATCATTTGCCTTCTTCATCGCAACGCTGGTAACCTTAACCGCAGCAACCTTCGCTGTAGCAGCGGAAACCGCTGTCTTTTCGAAGTTGCCTGTGCCGGTGGCTTCAACTGTGATCGCCTTGCCGATTTCAGCTGTTGTTACAGTGAATGTGGACTTCGTAGCGCCGGCGATTGCTGTGCCGTCAGCCTTCCACTGATATGTGACAGTAGCATTCTCCGGTGTTACTTCAGCTCTCAGCTTCGTTCCAACCTTGACTTCCTTCGCCGGATCCTTGGTGTTATCAGCGCTCAGAGCAACTGCTGTTACCGCAGTCTTCTTAACTGCAGCCTTCGCCTTCTTAACGGTAATCGTAACCTTCTTCGTCTGCTTGCCGACCTTCGCAGTTACGACAGCCTTACCGGCCTTCTTACCTGTAACCTTAACGGACTTCGCCTTCTTGCTTGTCAGCTTCACAACCTTCAGGCTGGACTTGCTGGCAGACCACTTAACCTTCTGGTTCGCCTTCAGCGTGAAAGACTTCTTCACGTAGATCGTCTTCTTCGCCGGCTTAACAGTCAGCTTCTTCGCTGCGAAGGACTGGGAAGCCATAGCAGGCATGAAGGTGATCAGGCAAGCAACAGCCAGAAGTACTGCAAGAGCCTTCTTCGATGACTTAACCATTGTCATTCTCCTCCTAAATTCACTCGACAACCTCTTCATCACGGTGGATTTCCCGCTCAGAAATGGAAA
>NZ_FNBF01000041.1 GCF_900102225.1 Eubacterium pyruvativorans | reverse complement strand
GATCTGCACGACTCAGAAAAACGCTGTTCCAGATCATGGATGCCATGCTCAAGCTTGGCCCACGAGAGGGCGACCCTGTCAGCCAGTTCCTTTTCAAGAAGAAGTCGGAAGGTAAACCCTACCTTGTCTACATGACGGCAGGTGCCAATAAGTTCCTTCGGGTTTACTACGGCAAGGTAAAGGAATGTCTACGGGGTCAGGCTAGATCAGAAGCCTGACTGCATCTATCCATAGGGACAATCTGAGACTGCCTGAATGAAGACAGTCTGGTTTGTTGTGCTCATTTTCATCCCTCCAAATTCTTGTGAATTACACTTGACTTTTACTTAGCAGGCTTCTGTGCGTTGGTGCTGCCGTGAAATGATGGGACATCACGGCAGCGTGACACTGAGATGATGTGACAAAATGTCATATATATGCGACATTTTGTACGATCATCATATATTACATGGGACTGTATGTCAAATATATTTTACTTTCACTCTGAAAAAATTCACCTTTGTCATCAAAAAACGGGTTGAAAAGAGAGCCCATCGTGATTTAATGAAACTGAATAATGGTGGTGAGGGCCCGGTTCATGTACCGGGACGCCTGGGGATAGTTCATCCCGATGAACAGGAGGAAAAGATGATTATTAAACCAGTGAAATTGTTCCGGAACGGCTATATGCTGCAGACGATGGCTTTTGGCGGCGAAGAGGGGATGGAGGCGTATGACCCGACGGTGAGGTATCGCTCCAGCCTGCAGAATTATGTGATCGATACCGGCAGTGAGGTGATTCTGGTGGATACCGGGATGCCGAAGGAATTCCCGGAGCAGGTGCCGGACGAGAAAACGGTGATTTTCATGGGGAATAAGATCACGGACTATGTCTCGGCGCTGGCGGAAGCCGGGTATCAGCCGGAGCAGGTTACGAAGATTCTGGTGACCCACAAGCATGCAGATCACACCGGTGAGCTGAGGAATTTTCCGAATGCGACAATCATCTGCGGACCGGAAGATGCGGATTCCGATGAGATGAAGCCGTACCCGAATGTGGTGAAGGCGACGTATGAAGACGGTCCGTATTATAACTTCCCGGAGGCTCAGAAGATCGCAGAGGGCATCTACTTCATCAAGGCGAAGGGCCACACCAACGGCAACAGCATCGTCATTGTGGAGGACGGGGGTCTGTTCTACATGATCCACGGCGATATCACGTATACGGACGAGGCGCTGTACGCCAACAAGCTTTCTGTGGTATTCGAAGATGTGGCGGCGGCCAGAGAGTCCCTGGACCGGGTGCGGGAATTCATCGCCAATCACCCGACGGTTTATGTTTCCACCCACACGCCGCTGGGATATGAAAATCTGGAGGCGAAGCGGGTGGTGGATCTGAACAATCCGCCGGAGACCATTCCGCCGAAGGATATTGTCGTCAAGACCGCCACAGGGAAATATGTCTGCACCGTGTGCGGATTCGTCTATGACCCGGCGGCCGGGGATCCGGAAAACGGCATTCCGGCCGGAACGAAGTTCGAGGATCTGCCGGCGGACTGGCACTGTCCGAGATGTAAGCAGGGAAAGGACAAATTCAGCCCGGCATAGGGGTTGCAGACAATTCACAAACGCCCGGCGAGCCGCGCCGGCACTAATGTGCCGATGCGGCTCGCAATGGGTTGGGTGGAAGTGGACGCCGATAGGTCCGAATCCGTTCATTTCCACAGTTCGTATAGGCAGTGCTCTCAGAGCACAGAGGGGTTACTCTCTCTTAAACGGCATGTGCGGAATGATGCTGTCCACGAAGGCGGAGATCGGCATGGTCTGCAGCCATACTCTGCCCGGACCGGTGATAATGGTGTTGAAGAGGCCTTCTCCCCCCAGAACCACATTGCCGATTCCCTTGATCCGTTCGATGCGCATGCTGCAGGTCATATCCATGGCTGCCAGATAGCCGCTGTCCACTACCAGTTCCTCCCCGGCGTTCAGCTGTCTTTCGATGAAACCGCCGTCGATTTCCAGGAATACGTGGCCGTTTCCGGAGAATCTCTCCATGATGAATCCTTCACCGCCGAAGAATCCCGCACTGATCTTCTCCTGCAGGAAGATGTCCATGTCCACGCCGGCTTCTGATGCCAGGAAGGCGGATTTCTGTGCGACGATCGGCATGGTGCCCACATCCACCGGGACGATCTTTCCCGGGAAGGAACTGGCGAAGGCAATCTGACCGTCGGTTTCCGCCAGGTAGTTGTTCCAGAAGGCGGATTCATTGGCGATCGCTTTCTTGAATAATTTTCCGATGCCGCCGGACTGGGTCTGCATCTTGATGCCCCGGGTCATCCAGGCCATGGCGCCCTTCTGGCATTTCATTGATTCGCCGGCGCTCAGGGTGCATTCCAGCACCGAGAACGGGGCCTCTCTGATTTCATATTTCATGTCTTTTCTCCTTTCCTGTGGCTGCAGGGGACTGTGCTGCAGAAGCCTACTGGAATCCGGTAACCTTGTAAACCAGAGCTTCGATGGTCTTCTGATCGGACTTCTTGTTCTTGTCTTCCGGACGCTTCTGGCTCATGATGACCATCAGGCTGCCGTCCGGCATCAGCTTTGCGCCGGAAATCCACGGATAGTCGACACCGAAGAGGTCGGACGCTTTCGCGCTGCCTGCCCATTTTCCGGTCTTGTCCCACATATCGAAGGTGCGCATGTTTCCGTCCAGTGCGATGAACCCCTTCTTCGTGGATGCCATGAAGGTCGGGCTGCCCAGGCCGCTTCCGTCGCTGTCTTTCAGTTTCTTCACCAGTTTGCCCTGGAAATTGTAGATGTAGACGAAGACCAGGCTGTCCTTGTCGGTTCCGCAGACGTAAATGTACTTTTTGTCAATGTTTATGCGGCGGATCGTATGGACGCCCCGGAGCGGAAATGCCTTCTGATTGACGGTGGATCCGCTGAAAGTGACCTTCGTGACCTTCGCGCCATCCGTGAAATAGTTGATGCCCCACTTACCGGACGGGTGGACCGCCACATAATCCAGGTCATCGTAAGAAAATGCAGGCTTTCCGTTCTTCAGACCGATGTACGGACCCATGAATTTGCTGAGCCGGAGCAGGCCGTCGCCGGTCAGTTCGATTGTCTTATACTCCTTTTCCAGCTGAATATCCTTTCCGTCGGTCATCTTGCTGTCCTTCCAGGTGTACTGACGGACCTTACCGTCGGTGAGGGTATAAACTGTGGAACCCTTCGCCGCAATGCCGAGGTCGAAAGAGGACTTCACCGTCAGTGCCGGTTCGATCACGATCTGCTCGGACTTCAGGTTGGTTGTTCCGACCAGTGTTTCGTGGGTTCCGGTCTTGATGGCATCATCCTTCTTCTGCTCTGTTTTCTTCACCGGCTTCTTCTCTTCCTTCTTCTTTTCGGTGCCGCCGCAGGCAGTCATGCCGACGAGAACGGCCGCTGCCAGTGCGAGGATCAGAACCTTCCTCCCAATCTTCTTCATAACTTTTTCCTCCTTCCGCAGTTGTGCCGCACATCCGGCACATTTCGTACTTCCTGTATAGCACGGAAAAAGAAAATCGAACAAGTACACCAGGGGTACTTGTTCGAAATAATGCGAAAATATAGGAGAGGTGGACAAAAAACAGTTTTCTCGGCCGCTTTCTTTGTTATTTACATGTACAGGTCATCCAGTTTCCCGCACCGCTCGAATAAGTCCACGTAAAGCATCAGTTCGTCCCGGGAGCTGATGCCCAGTTTCCGGTAGATGTTCTTGTTGTGTTTTTTTACGGTATTCATGCTGATGAAGGCCTTCTCCGGAATCTCCGACACTTCGTAGCCGTTGATGTACAGTTCCGTGATGTTGCGTTCCGCCGGGGTGAGGGTGGACATTCCTTTCAGGAAATTGTCCAGAGATTCCTGGAGATCCGGGGGCAGGATGTCGCCCTGTCCGCCGTCTGTCTGGCGGAACTGCTGCAGGAGCTCTTTCCCGTCCGCATACTTCACTCCGGTTTCGGTATGCACATAAGGAAGAGTGATCATCTCTAACATTTTGTCAATGGACTCTGCATCATCCGGGAGGTGGATCAGCGTCAGCTGGGTCGGAAAAAGCGCCGTGTAGTCCTGATACTGCCACTCCTCCAGGAACCGGCTCTCCACCAGGCAGGCCAGCTTGTCCGCAGCGGGCAGCTCTGCCCGGAAGTTCCGGCGGCCCAGCAGCATCCGGCTGGAGATCTTCCCGGGAATCAGAATGGTGAAGACTCCCCGTTCGCAGTCATACAGTTTCGTGTGGGCGCCGATGTCCCGGAGCCAGTCCGCAACGGTCAGCCGGAGACCGTGGAAAGCTTCGGAGCCCAGGGCGGAAATCCGCAGATACTCAATCTGGGAGAGCTTTACAATCAGCATGTCCGCAGGCTGCTGATTCATGAAGATCGGCGCCGTGTCCCGGATCAGTGCGTGCCGGTTCAGCACTCTGGTCTCCGGATGATACCGCTCGTCGATATTTTCTACTGACGAAAGATATCCGTTGATTCCCAGCGCCTGAAAAAACAACTCAATCAGCTGTTTCTGCATGAATTGGCTCTGGATGATGATCGGCGTCACCGACAGCACCAGCAGCGCCAGAGCAGAATGCCGCTGCCTGACCGTGAGCCGGTCCCGCATCTTCGCCACCAGCAGGATGCTAAGCGTCATATACAGCAGTGCGCCCACGTACAGCAGAATCATAAGCGGGCCGTGGCGGTAGTATGCCCTGTGGTCATAGTAGAACGTGGTATGCAGGAACGGATTCACCGCCAGAGGCATGACGATTAGCAGGATCCAGGGCAGCGTGATCACCCGGATCTGCCAGCGCTTCAGCTTGGCCAGCAGTCCCAGCTGGGACAAAAGGAAACAGAGAAATGCGAACGCCTCACTGGTGTGGATGAAGAGGAAAGCGTAATTTGTAAAATCCCGGAGCCAGAGCGGCCCTGCATCCGTATAGGAGTTGTGAAAGGTGCTCCAGATATCGAAAACACAGGAAAGAAAATGCATCACAAGAACCGCCAGCATAATCCGGTTCGACGGCCTTCTGAGATCCCGGCGAAAAGTAATGGAATAGAGTGCGATCAGCGTGATGGCCGTCGCACAGATGTCGTAAGAAATGTTATAGCGCATCGTCGGTCTCACTTTCTGTGGCATTGGAGCGGTCATCGGAAAAGAAGATCACCGCGCCGGTGTCCACATCATAGAGCGCACCGGCTGCCTCCGGAGAATTTTCTCCGCCCCGCTTTGGTATCTTCAGATCCGCTTCAATACGGCGGACGCTGCACTGGATGTTTCGGATGGAAGCCGCCCGTTCATCGGTTTCTCCGCCGATTCCTCTTCTGATTTCCTCCAGAAGGTAGGGTACAAAAATGCCCCCCTCCTCCGGCTGAAGGGCCGCACCCACCGCACCGCAGCGGGTGTGTCCCAGAACGAGAATGAGCCGGGTCCCCAGGTGATGAAGGGCGTACTCGATGCTGGCCAGCTGCGGCCGGTCGATCGTATTTCCCGCAGTCCGGATCACGAACAGATCTCCGATGCCGCAGGAAAAGATATCCTCTGGAATAACCCGGGAGTCCGAACAGGCGATCACCACAGCAAATGGTTTCTGACCGTGCGCAGCGGTTTCTTTGCGTACCTTCGGAGAGATGTCCCCGGACGGCCGCTCCGCCCGGAGATATTGCTGATTCCCTTCTTTCAGCCGCCGAAGAGCCTCCCGGGGACTGACATTCTTCACTGGGGACATGGGATCTCCTTTCTTCTTTTCTTCTGCCGCCTCACGGTGCGGCATCCGGCAGGGCGCCGGGTTTTACCACTTCTGGAAATATGCGACCACCGTCTTCGTGGGCTGATGAATCGTTACCATAATCGCACAGCGTTCACTTACGTCCATGGCCGGGTCATACAGCATCCCGCCGGAGCCGCTGACCAGCAGCTTCTTGTTCGCAGCGGAATAACGGCTGATCGTTTCTCCGTCCCAGCGAATGGACTGGGTATGATGAGAGCTTCCGATCCGGGCGGTTCCTTTCCCGCAAAACAGAGAGGCGCTGCCGCTCTTTCCCGCCTCCGCGACGGTCAGAAGCTTCCCGGAACCCGGATCATATATATAGGTTTCCGGACTGCTTCCCGTTTCCTTCTCATCCTCTTCCATCAGCTGATACTTCCCGGCTCCGTATGCGGAGCGTAGATTGCTGAGATCCACCGCTTCCCGGCTCTTCTCCAGCTGGGCTGTAAAAATCGGGATTGACACCATCACCAGAACGGCAATGATGGCGACGACGACCAAAAGTTCCGCCAGGGTGAAGCCGCAGGTGCGGGCGGGCGCAGCGTTGGCGTTCGGCGCAATGCAGGCGTTCGCCGCAGCATCGGCGTTCGGCGCAATGCAGGCGTTCGCCGCAATATCAGCGGTCGTTGCGTTGTGATCGTTCGGTATGGCACTGTCGTTCGGTGTATTGTAAGCGTTCGCCGCAGCATCGGCGTTCGGTATAATGCTGGCGTTCGTCGTATTGTAATCGTTCGGCATGGTGTTCATCCTCTCTTATTCTAACAGTATATCATATCCGGGCCGGCGATGTCTGTTCGTATCCGTCGACCGAAAATCCTGTCGCCAAGATAAATGTAGCTGCCGGCTTCGGCCGGCAGCATCCGAAGTGATGATAGAATCGAGGGGAAGATCCGAGGGATCTTCCCTTCATTTGGATAGAAATGGGAACTCCCGGGGGCTGCCCCCCGGGAGTTGACCTTCTATAATTACCAGCTGTGCGGTCGGTTGGCGGTCAGTAAAGCGCAGAGGTCGGCCGGTCGGGTGCGGAATCCTATTTTTTTCAAATTCCGCACCATGTTTTCCCGGCCTCGGCCAAACGGGAAGGCAGACAGAAAGCGCGTGGGTGCGGTTTATGAAAAAATCCCGTTTTCGCACTTGGCAGAACCAGCAGTGAGATGCATTGACAGAGACATTTCTCTGTGAGTGCATGAATATACGAAAAAAATTAATTGAATGCATGCGATTGGAGGGATTGATCTGTTCGCCGGAGATGTGGATTGGATAACCTCTGACCGATTGGATAGATACCCGGTGAAGTGTACATTGTTCCGAGTCCGGCAGGTGCGGAAAAGCCAATTTCATTCCGTTCCGCACCTGCGTGGCGGGCTCGCATAGATTAATCGGGATCTTTTTTCGTTTTCGCACCCTGACGGGTGTGTTTGGCGTGATACAGTAAAATTGTAATTAGGTCGTTCATTTTGATATAATCACCGTAATATCAGTAACATCGAAAGGAGCACCTAATGTATGATATCGATCCTGAATTAAGGGAAAAGATCGTTCAGCTTCACGTCCAGGAAGGACGAACGTTCAAAAGTCTAAGTGACGAATTCGGGTATCCAGCTTCCACCATCAGCCGCTGGGTCAGACAATATTGCCAGGCAGCGGCGAACAATAAAGAACGGGCTCAGGCATTGGCCAATATGGAAAAGCTCGGTAAGCTTCAGAAGGAAATTGAGGAACTCAGGAAAGAGAATGATTTCCTAAAAAAAGCGGCAGCGTTCTTTGCGAAGGAGAGCAAATAGCTCGATACAAGTTTATTGATAAA
>NZ_FNBF01000023.1 GCF_900102225.1 Eubacterium pyruvativorans | reverse complement strand
TAAAAAAGTCGGGATAGAGCATAAGCTGATCAGGCCCAGGACTCCCTGGCACAACGGCAAGGTAGAACGTAGTCACAGGAATGATCAGGAGCGGTTCTACAACTTCCTCAGCTTCTACTCGTTCATGGATCTGAAGAAGCAAATGTACAGATATATGCGCAGATCGAATAATATCCCGATGGCTGTTCTCGGCTGGATGTCTCCTGTAGAGAAGCGCGCTCAACTCGAGGGACACTGACTTATCCTTCGTGCGCTACGGCTTGCGTGTGCTGGCGATTTCTGGTCAAAATCGCCAGCCCTGATCAGATCATTCTAATGGTATCAAACGGCCTTTTATCTTTTTTTCAATTTAGGTCTCACATCATTGATTAATGCACACGGATACAGCACGGCGCGGGGAAACACGCCGATTTCCCGCGCCGATGATACACTTTCTGTTAAACGAATTCGATCCGGACATCCCGCACATTGCTCAGGTAGACCAGAGACGCATAATCGATATCGAATTCCAGCACGTCTCCCACCTGAAGATCCCGCTTCGCATCCTGGATATCCAGAATGGTGTGGTCACTGGAAGCCCCGATCACTTCCACCCCCGGCTCCCGGGGGAAGATCTCCTCGATACTGCCGTAGTCCACCTTGCCGATGGCCGCCAGCGCCCGCTTCCGGATTCCCCGGTCCTCGTAATGCTGCTTCCTGCCGAACGCATCCACACCCAGTTCTCCCACCGGATGAGTAGGCTTGTCCTTCACTTCAATCAGTTCCGTCTTCAGTGTGAACACATCCTGATGCATGTCCCTGAGATCATAGCCGTAGAACACGTCCAGGTCCCGGGCCAGCAGAATCTGCTCGCCGATCCGAAGATTCGTGATTCCCTCCGGGATGTTGCCGTCCAGCACCCGCATGTAGCTGGAAGAGGCGCCGCCGGATACGATTTCCAGTTTCCGGCCGATCCGCTTCTCCACCCGGCGTGCGATCACCACTAATTCTTCCAGTTTCTCCGGCGTCGCCAGCACGGAGCCGTAGCAGCCCACGTTGGTTCCCACACCGGCCAGTTCCAGATGCGCCAGATCATTCTCCACCCGGGCGCAGACTTCCACCATCTCGTCCTTGTCCCAGAAACCTTCTCTCAGGTCTCCCAGATCCGCCATGATGATGACCCGGTGCGTCTTGTGCTGTCTTCCGGCCTCTTCATTCAGCGCTTCCAGCACGGAAATCTCGCTTTCCAGAGAGTAATCCGCATACCGGATCACGTTCTGCACATCGCTCAGCATCGGAATCCGGATCAGCAGTGTCGGAATGGAAATGCCGGACTCCACCGCCGCAGCCAGCTGATCAATCCGGGAGGACGCAATGTACCGGCATCCCCCGTCCTGGAACTGGCGGCTGCATTCCGGAATACCGCTGGGACCCTTCATGACACCGGCCACGGAAATCCCGTATTTCCCGCAGTTCTTCACGACAACTTCTACATTTTCTTTCAGATATCCGAGGTTCACCTCGAGACATGGATAATTCTGATACAGCATTACCGTTCCTTCCTGCCTGTCAGATAGACGAAATTATCATCATCGATGTATCCCAAGTCTCCGGTATGGAACCATCCGTCCCGGAGCACCCGCTTCGTTTCTTCCGGATCGCCCTGATAGCCGGCCATGATGCCCGGCCCTTTCACCAGAATTTCCCCGATGCCGCCCCGGTCCCGGTTCACGATCTTCAGGCCGGTTCCCGGCAGCAGGTATCCCGCTGCATTCGGCTTCTGCATCTTCACCTGGTCCGGTCCCGCCGCCACAGCAGAGGAGGCTTCCGTCATGCCGTATCCCTGTGCCACAGCGATTCCCATGAGATCGAAGAACGAGACGATCTCCTGATCCAGAGCGCCGCCGCCGGAAATCATGAGACGCATTCTTCCGCCCAGCCGCTTCCGGGCGTTCTTCGCCACACCGTGCAGCAGATCGATACCCACGAATTTCGTGGCACGGCTCACCATTCTGCGGCTGCGGAACGGAATCAGCCCCGCATTGTCTTCCGCATGACTGCGGGTGATGTCATATAGTTCTCTGATCATCACCGGCTCTGCCAGCAGAATGGTCGGCTTCACATCTTCCAGATTACTCCGGAGCCGGTCCGAACCCTCGGAGTTGGCCACTTCCGCACCCCGGTACAGCGGAAGAAGCAGACCCATGTTGCACTGATATACATTATTCGGCGGAATAACGGAGAAGATCGTATCTTCTTCGCCCATTCCGATCACAGAAGACAGCTGAATCACGTTGGAAACCAGATTCCGGTGGGTGAGCGGCACGGCCTTGTGCTTCCCCGCTGCGCCGGAAGTGAAGAAGATCGCCGCCTGGTCGTCTCCGGTCACCTCCGCATCCAGGAACTGCCGGTCCCCCTGGGACGCCTGATCCTTCCCTTCCGCCAGAAGGCTGTGCCAGGACAATGTGCCGTCCGGATTCTCCACCGGCGTATCGCTTCCGGATTCGAAGAAGTGTTCCTCGTCCTCCACGCCCCAGCGGATCCGCATGGATACCGGTGCGCCCGTTTCCAGAATTTCCCGTACCTTCTCTTCATACCGCTCGTCGTAGACGATGACATCGGCGCCGGTCACCGCCAGTTCTCTGGCCAGTTCTTCCGGATCCAGCTGTCCGTCCATCGGCACGACGGTGCCCACACCGGTCATAACCGTCAGGTAGGTGATCTGCCACTGGTAGCTGTTCCGTCCGATCAGCGCCACCTTCTTCCGGTACACGCCCCGGTTCATCAGCGCCGTTCCCAGCCCTTCCAGGTCGGCTCTGGCCTGCTGGTACGTCATTTCCACGAATGCGCCCTCCGGATGGAACTTCTGCAGGAAAGCACCCTTCCCCCGGTACCGCTCTTCGCTGCCGTTCAGCAGATCCTTCACACTGCCCGCCGGCCACTGATCCCGGTACTGCACCGACGGATCCTGGGATTCCCGGATGCGGGAGATCAGATCCCGGGCCGAACGCAGATCCAGTTTCTTTTTGTCTACCACATTCAAACTTCCGGCGTCGGAAATCTGGCTGCGCATGACGTTGCCGTAACGTTTGATCTTTCCGGTGGTGGTCTTCACGAACTCCGTCTCCCGGATGTTGATGCGCTTCACCTGCTTGTACGGCGGCATGGTCTCGTTGATGCTGTCCACCAGATCCTTGTAAAAATGGTAGATGTCGCTGCGGCTCATCTCCCCCTTCTGTTCCTTCAGCAGGGCATAGTCCGGGAAGATGTCTGCGGTGATGATGACATTCCCCACCCGCTCGTCCTGGACGCCGTGCACCAGCACTTCCTTGATCCGTTCGTCCTTCAGAAGCACGTCTTCCACTTCTTCCGGGAAGATGTTCTTCCCGCCCTTGGTGACAATGACGGTTTTCGAACGGCCCGTCAGGTACAGGTAACCGTCCCGGTCGAAGTAGCCCAGGTCTCCGGTGTGGAGCCAGCCGTTCTGCAGCGTTTCGGCGTTGGCCTCTTCATTTTCATAATATCCCATCATGACGGAGTCGCTCTTCACGATCACCTCGCCGATGCCGTCCTCATCCTGGTTGATGACCCGGACCTTGGATCCCGGCAGCGGAAGGCCCACCGACCCGGTCTTCGACGCATCCATCGGGTTCAGCGCCACGATCGGGGAGCACTCGGTCATGCCGTAACCCTGAATGACCGGCAGTCCCATGGCAGTGAATTCATCGATGACGTGGGGATCCGCCGCAGCACCTCCCGCTACGAACACCTGCATGTCGCCGCCGAAGGACTTGTGAATCGTCCTGAACATGCGGCGCACCACAGCCTTGTTTCTGTATAGTTTCAGGCGTTTCGACAGGTCGATAGCCCGGCGCAGCTTCTCTGCCTCTCCCCGCCTCTTCGCCTGCTTCCACATCCCCTTGTACATCTTCTCGAAGACCAGCGGCACCCCCAGCATGACGTTGGCATGGGTTTCCGCCATATTCTTCTGGATATACCGGATGCCCTCGCAGATCGCAATCGTCTTTCCCTGATAGAAGGTTGTCCAGATGTCGCAGGTCATCTCATACACATGATGCACCGGCAGGATGGACAGCACGATGCCCGGCTCCGGGATCCGGAAATACTTGGACATCGCATAGACGTTGGACGCAATATTGCGGTGGGAGATCATGACCCCCTTCGCCATGCCGGTGGTGCCGGAGGTGAACAGCAGGGTGGACATCTGATCCGGGTCCACGTCCCGGTCCAGATAAATGCGGCTTCCTCCCTGTACCAGCTCGTCCCCTTCCTGAATCAGGTGCCGGAAGGACAGGGTGTCCGCCGTGTGTTCCTCCGCATCCATATCGATATAGTAGCGAACCGCTCCATTGTCCCGGCTCCGGATCTTTCCGATCGTCTCCTCCATCTTCCCGGAATAGACGATGGCGGCCGCGCCGGAGCGCTCCATCAGTCCGCATAATTCTCCCTCCGGCAGGTTTCTGTCCAGGGGCACGATCACGCCCACACCGGAAACCGCTGCGAAGTAAGTGAGAAGCCATTCATACCGAGTCTCTCCGATGACGGCGATCTTCTGATCCGCCAGACCCATTTCCATGAACTTGGTGCCCAGCGCCCGGAGATCCTTTCCCACCTTGCCGTAAGAGATCGGGACGAATTCCCCCAGCTCCCGGTCTTTCACCAGATAAGCCGTCTGGTCAGCGTATTCCTGTATACTGGTCGTCAGCAGATCCTTCAGATCCGTAACCTTCCGGAACTTGAATAATTCTCCGTTGAATTTATTGCCTGACATAGAAACGTTTCCTTCCCTCGTATGTTCTTGGTTTATATCTTTGTTATTTTATCATATCCACAGCCGGGGGCAAGTGACAGTATTGTGATAAAAACCACGAAAAAAGCGGAGGACCCATGCCCTCCGCTCCGGGAATTACCTTCTATTATTCTGTTTTCCGGCCGGGGTCAGTCCGCTCACAGCCGCCCTCCGCCGCTCTCCGCCGACTACAGGGAATCTGCGATCCGGATGTTTTCCCGGATGCCGTCACAGCACTCCTGGAAATGCTTCTTCTCTTCTTCGGTCAGCGGCAGCTCCACCACTTCTTCGCAGCCGTCCTTTCCGATGACAGCCGGAACACCGGCGAAGGTGTCCGTCACGCCGTATTCCCCCTCCAGCGGTGCGCTGACCGGCAGGATGACCTTCTCGTCATGGAGAACCGCACGGATGATCCGGGCTGCGGTGGCAGCGATCGCATACTCTGTGCAGTTCTTGCCGTTGAATACGGTCCAGGCCCCCTCGATGACATCCTGCACCATTTCTTCGTGGTCGAAGCGGAAACGCTCATCCTTCTCTGCCAGCTCCGACAGCTTGTTGGCGCCGAAGGAAACCACGGACCACGGTGCGAACTGGGCGTTGCCGTGTTCGCCGATCATATATGCTGTAATGGACTTGTGATCCACGCCGGTGGTCTCCGCCAGATGGGCGATCAGACGGGCGGAGTCCAGTCCGGTCCCCGTTCCGAAAACATGACCCTTCGGCAGGCCCAGCCCCTTGGCGATCTCTGCGGTGACGATGTCGCACGGGTTGCTGATGTTCAGGAAGATGCCGTTGAAGCCGGATGCCTTCACCTTCGGCAGGAAACCCTTCGCCGCCGGTACGGTGAATTCCATTTCCTTGACCCGGTCGTGGGATCTGGCCAGGGACAAAATATCACCGCTGGCGTTCACCACAATGTCACAGTCCTTCAGATCCGGATAGTCACCGACAGTGACCCGGACACGGTGAGGCATATAGACGATGGAATCCCGGATATCCCGGCATTCGCACTCTGCCTTCGCCCGGTTGATGTCGATCAGTACGATTTCATCTGCGATCGCCTGTGTAACCAGCGCACTCAGAACGTGAGCGCCCACATGTCCCAATCCGATAATGCCTGCTTTTCTTGTCTTCATCTTGAATTCCTCCCGTTTCGCGCCTGATATGCCGCTTCCGTCCCGCACCGCAGGGCGGATAACGATTATTTCATCCGCATACATATACGCATTGTTATTTGTTTCACTTATCTGCTATCATAGCACAATTCCGGAGAAACGAACTGCCGCCACGGTAATCCGGAGGCGGCAGCCGCAAAAAATTCTTTTGTTTTGTGTCGAAAAACAACGTATTTTCTGATCCTTTCATTTCTTGTATACAAAGCACACAAATTCCCGTTTATCTCCGGTCCGCTTCCCGCTCCTGCTCCCTGCGGGCAACCGCATTCGTGTCCAGGGTCTTCCCGAACACGAAGAACCGGTCATAGAGGAACTCAGTGATGAAGTTGCAGCACATGTTCAGCAGGGTCACCAGATAGTCATTCCACCCCAGATCCTCCGCCAGATAGTTGCCCAGCAGCGTGGTCGCCGGCGTGAACACACAGTAGAACGCCGCCACCTTCAGCATGGCCACCGGCACGTTGTTGGCGGACTTGAAGGTGTAGCGCCGGTTCAGCGTGAAATTCCACAGCACGGAGCACACCAGTGCGATCAGGTACCGGGGCCAGTACGGCCAGTCCGTCAGCCGCTCCAGCAGAGCGAAGACGCCAATCTCGATGACGCCGGCGGAGATGGAAAACAGAAAGAATTTCACGGACCGCACCGCTTCTTTCCTGCCATTGATTCCACTCATTTCGAACCCTCCTTCCTCATCGGTTCAGAATGCCCATCAGCGTCCGGTTCTTTTCATACAGTTCCCGGAAAACCCGGTAATTCCGGTCATAGACCGCCCTCACCGCCGGATCTCCTGACGGCTCGTAGACACCGGTCACCGGAATCATATCCTTCACCTCTTCCAGCTTCCGGATGATTCCCAGTCCCTGACAGGCCAGGGCCGCCGCCCCCACAGAGCCCACATCCTGGGGATCCGGCACCGTTTCCACGGTCCGGTTCAGAATATCCGCCAGGATCTGACAGGTCACCGGGGACAGGGCGCCGCCCCCCACGAAGCGGACCTTCTCCGAGGAACGGACCTTCCGGTCCGCACACTCCAGCATCCATCGGAGGTGGAAACAGATTCCCTCGACCACCGCCCGGATCATCTCCGTCTTCCCGGTTTCCAGCCGGACATTGAAGAACATGCCGCAGGCGGCGGGATCCTCGAACGGACACCGGTTCCCGTGGAGCCACGGAGTGAAAATCACGCCGCCGGACCCCGGCTCCGCCTTCCGGATGGTATCCGTCAGGTAAGTGAAAAGACTGGCGCACACCGCCTCGTGGTCCCCCGTTCCTTCCGTCACATCGTGCTTCTCCAGATAGATGCCGATCTCGTCCAGCGCCAGATGATTCTTCACCCATTCCAGGCATTTCCCGGCAGTTTCCATTTCGGCGAAATAGTTGAACCGTCCCGGCTCCGCCCCCACAATGGCGGCGATCATGGAAGACGGATCCACTGCCCGGCGGTCCGTCACCGTCTCCACCCAGCCGCTGGTTCCCTGATAGATGTGGGTGTCCCCGAGGCCCGCCGCACCTGCCCCCACACCGATGAGAGTGGCGTCTCCGCCGCCTCCGAAAACCGGAGTCCCGGGAAGCAGCCCCAGTTCCCGGGCCGCATCCTCCCGGAGCGTCCCCGCCCGGGCCTGACACGGAATCACTTCCGGCAGATGATCCATATTCACGCCGAACAGACGGCAGAGTTCCCGGCTCCAACCTTCCCGGCCCTTCCGGGTGTCATACAACATGGTGGAGAACGCCGAATCCGGGGTCATGACGAAAACACCGGCTGCCCGGGCAATCAGACTTTCTTTCACATCCAGCCACCGGTACACCCGCCGGAAATTCTCCGGCTCGTGCTTCTCGACCCACTTATATTTCCACACCGGATCCTTCACACTCAGCGGCGCCGCTCCGGTGAGCCGGATACACTTCAGCAGCCTCCGGGCATTCCCGCCGGCAATGCAAATTCCCTTCTGCATCCCTTCCCGGATTTCCGCCTTCGCCCGCTGATCCATATAACTCATGGGCCGTCTGACCGGCTTCCCTTCCCGGTCCACCAGCACCAGCCCCTGCATCTGGGAACAAAAAGAAATGCCCGCTATCTCCTCCGCCCCGGTTCCGGTTTCCTCCATCACCTGCCGGGCGGTGCTGCACATGGCGCTCCACCATTCATCCGGATCCTGCTCGGCGCCCCCGTCCGGGAGCAGATACAGTCCGTATCCCGCACTGGCCCCGGCCAGAATCCGCAGCGTTTCCCCCGCTTCAACGATACAGGTCTTCACCCCTGTGGTGCCGATATCGAACGCCAGAATTTTCTTTTTGTCCACGCTCATTCCCCCTGTTCCGCATCCGGTCCGGACTCCCGGAAAAATCCCGCCATGAGACTTGTCATCTGCCGGATCAGTTCCTCCCGGTCCGGCTCCCCGCAGTAGATCCGCCACCGCTCGTCATAGTAGGTCAGGCTGCCGGTGAACTGCAGCATCATCAGCAGATTATCAAAAAACATCGCCATGTATTCCGGCCGCACCCTCTGCCGGAGCATGCCCCGCCGGGCCAGATCCGTCATCAGCCGGACATACACCCGGGAAGACTCCTCCTCGATTTCCCGGGCCAGCCGCCGGGTCTCCTCCCCTTTCTCCCAGTTCGTGATCCGGTGATAAAGCAGCATCTCCTCCCGGTTGTCCCGGGCGAAATCCGCCGCGGCCCGCACCAGATGCTCCGCCAGCTCCTCCGGGTGCTCCCCGGCGCTGCGGACCGGGTCCAGAACCGCCTGCAGGGCTTCCAGGCTCTTCCTGACGCAGGACAAAAAGAATTCTTCCTTGCTCCCGTAATACTTATACAAAACCCCGACGCTGATGCCCGCCTTCTTCGCAATTGTATTGATGTTGGCCCGGTCGTACCCCAGCTTCGCGAACTGGGTGATGCCGGTGCGCAGGATTTCCCCCTGCTTATCGTCCGTCAGTTTTCTTCCCATGGGACTGTCCGATCCTCTTCGAGTAACTCTTCTGGTAGAACATCCGCTGGAGCAGGGCATCCGCCTTCCCCAGATAATGGTGCGGGTGACGGCTGTCCGCCGTGTCATAAATCGCCGCCTTGCACGCCTTCTCCAGAATCATCCCCACAGCCTCTGCATCGGCCCGGGTCCTTCCGGTAGTCAGGGCGCCCCCGTAGCGGATCAGCACCGCATTCCGTCCCCTGAGGCCGCTGATGATCTTCTTCGGGGACAGATCCGCCATCCGGACACATCGGATATCTGTCCCGGCCACCTGGGCCAGATCGTCCAGGTAAGGCGGCAGTGTCTTCCCGGCGGCGCTGTACGCCGCAACATCCTCTGCGGTGTTGTGCAGTATACAGGAAATGCTCCGGTCCGCCCGGTAGACCGCCTCATGGAGAAGAACCACCGGAGATGCGTTCTGCGGCAGCTCCCCGATGTGGTATTCCGTCTCCCGGCCGTTCTCCCGGACCCTCATCCTGCGGCCGCTCCGGATGCTGCTCCCGTAGTCCGGAATCTGATAAGGCTGATGACAGTTATGTTCATCGAAAAACGGGGTTTTCCCTCCCGCCCATTCGATCTCGTTTTCACAGACTTCCTCCAGCATCCGGGCTTTCCGGAAGGCATCCTCTTCACTTTTTGCCAGTACGAAGGTGCCGTGGCTCCGCATGAGAAACACGGAATGCCGGGGATACTTCTTCACCACCTGCTCCACTTCATGCCGGAGCTTCTTCGTAGAGGAAATCCCGTACCCTGCGCACGGCACGAAAGATCCCAGAAGCTCCTCCGCCCCCCGGACATTCACCGTGACCGCATGCCCCCGGACGCTCACCGCAGAGGCACAGGGCTGGTGAGTGTGGATAATGAAATCCACATCACTCCTGAGCCGGTATGCGTCGGCATGAATCCACTTCTCACTGGAGGGCTTGATCTCCCCCTCGTAACTGCAGTCCTCGATCCGGCACCGGACCAGATCCCCGGGCCTGAGACTTTCATACGCCATACCGCTTGGGGTGATGATGAATTCGCTGTCGGAGATCCGGGCGCTGATGTTGCCCCAGGTCCGGGCGGTCAGCCCCTCCTTCACCAGCCGGATGCCGGC
This sequence comes from Eubacterium pyruvativorans, assembly GCF_900102225.1. Classification (GTDB taxonomy): domain Bacteria; phylum Bacillota; class Clostridia; order Peptostreptococcales; family Anaerovoracaceae; genus Aminicella; species Aminicella pyruvativorans. The sequence continues at coordinate 23,696 of NZ_FNBF01000023.1, read as the reverse complement.
GTCCACCACAAGCCTTCTGGCCTCTTCTTCTGTATAACTCATTTCTGCTCCTCTGTTTTCTTTCGTTCGTTTGCGGTCGGCCGCGGTCGGCTGCGGAGTTCCCGGTCGGCTGCGGAGTTCCCGGTCGGCCATGGGTTTGCGGTCGAAATAATTGTCCCCGGTCGCCATGGGCGCCTGCGGTCGACATAATTGTTCCCGGTCGGCCATGGACGCCTGCGGTTGACCCCGCTATTTCCCGGACAGCGGTCCGCACTGACTGAAGACCCGGTCGAACCGGCTGATCACATCATCAATCATCTCTTCGGTATATGCCGCACTGGTATACAGACGGGTTCCTGCCAGCGTGATCAGCCCTTCCGCCATATAGGCGGCTCCCATGTGCTCCATTTCCTTCTGGCGGATTCCCGTTTCTTTCAAAATGTGCGGCAGCTGCCATGGCTTCGTCCAGTCAATGGCGAAGTGCATGGTGCCTGCGTTGTCCAGATGACAGACTGAACCGATATTAAAAGCGACAAACGGCAGGTTGTACTTCCGGATCGACGCCTGCAGTCCCTTCGTCAGCCGGTCTCCCATGCGGCCGGCCACCTCGCAGGCATTCCGCTTCTCGATCTCGCAAAGAGTATAGTATCCGGCCACACAGCTTACCGGGGTGGCCGCCAGGGTGCCGCCGCAAAGCGCCTTGGACACTTTCTTGCCGCTGGAGTCCAGCCCCGCCCCCAGATGGGCCATCACATCCCTGTGACCGCCTACGCCGCCGGCTCCCGGGAAACCGCCGGCAATAATTTTTCCGAAAATCGTCAGATCCGGGTCAATGCCGTAGTAGCCCTGGGCTCCTCCCGGACCGATGCGGAAACCGGAAACCACTTCGTCACAGACCAGCAGTGCGCCGTACCGGTGCGCCAGCCGTTCACAGCCTTTCACGAACTCCTTCGACACCGGCCGGGTGCCGCTCTCCGGACCGATCGGTTCGATGAAGACCGCCGCCGTGCCGCCGGTGTGCTTATTCCTCTTCAGATGCTTTTCCAGATCCTCCAGATCGTTCGGGAAGAACTCGTCCGTGTGGCGGAATACAAAACCCGGTACTCCCTTCGACATCATGCCCTTCGTTCCCGGAATCCGGATCCCATATGCCATCTGGTCCGACCACCCGTGGTACGCACCGCCCATCTTCAAAATATTTTTCTTTCCGGTAGCCAGCCGTGCAATCCGGGCCGCACACATACAGGCCTCCGTACCAGATCCCAGCATCCGGAACATCTCCACGCTCGGCACCATTTCGGAAATCTTCTTCGCCAGCTTATATTCATATTCGTGGAACAGTCCGGTGGACGGCCCGCAGGTATTCAGCAGATCAATGACCTTCTCCCGGACCACCGGGTCATTGCTTCCCAGAATCGTCGGGCCGCCGGCCTGGAGCAGATCATAATACTCGTTCCCGTCCAGGTCATACATCTTCGCCCCCTCCGCCTTCGTAATGACGATCGGGAACGGATAGTTGAAAGCCAGATTGTGCTGCACACCTCCCGGGATCACCGTCTTTGCCTCGGTGATCATGGCCTTCGACTTCCCGCACTTCTCATTGAAATAATGCTCTTCGTAGTTCTTCAGCGCATCTTTCCGAATCGAATACACCGGCTTCCGAATCAGCTCGTCCAGCTGCTTCGTCACCGCTTCCGCATCGAGATACTCATCGATGCCGTAACCGTTGTATGCCATATTCTTCCCTCCTGCTATCTGCTGGTCTTCCATGTCGTGAGCGGTCGCTCACATTAGTCCCCGAGCGGCCGCTCATGTTCCATAATGCCGGTCATACCATGTCGTGAGCGGCCGCTCACACCCCACTTCAATCTATCACCCGCAGAATCTTCTGTCAATAATCTGCGCATGTATTCTTTCGACGAGAAAGACCGCCTCTGAAGGACGGTCGGGCGGGAATGTATAAAGTTCGATCATTATTCGGTCGGCTGGGCAGGATTGTATACGGTTCAGGGAGCCACAGACGCATGCATAGTGCGGAATTCGCCTTTTTTTCAATTTCGCAGGTAATCTGCAGTATGCGGGGTGCGAAAATAAAAGAAAAAACCGATTAATCAATGGGCTTGCTCCTGAGAGGTGCGGAACGACCTATTTCCCTCATTTTCGCACTTGTAAATATCCAGGAAAATGGATAAGCCCAACATTCCATCATACGTCATCAACATCGTGTCACCCCGGGAGTGGGAAAAGCAATCTCGGGATGAATATATATAACTATATCCCAATATACATGCAACGTCGCATTGGCTCTGGATATTATAATCCGATTATACAATATGTGGCAGAAATGAGCGGGTGCGGGAATCGGCTTTTTTTGATTCTCGCACTCTGCGTTTCCGGTCGCCTGATCCCGTTGGCCGAAGACGGCGGGAAGCGGGTTCGGAATCAGAAAAAAATCGAATTCCGCACCCCCCCGGCCGACCGCATGCGCCTTTTGCGACCGCACTCCCCCCCGGCCGACCGCATGCGCCTTTTTCGACCGCACCCCAGTCCTCCCCCCTGCCCAGCTTATCGCAGCCCTGCGGTCCGATTTATGATTGGTTTTTTTCTTGAAGGAATGCCCCTTATAATACTATGTAATTTGTCTAATAATACAAAAGTGTGCTTATACCATTGTCATCTCGCTCGAAGCCGTCTGAAATCACGGATTATTTAATCGAATTGGCGAATTCATTTGCAATTTTCTTGCATTATTGATTCGTTCCATGCTAAAGTTTTAACATAAAATGCCGAATGTCATTTTCGCATCATTATTATGTCATTCGGCATGATCGTTTTTTTCTATGTTGGTATTATTGGGAGGTATTGAAATGCCTGAAAAGAAAACGAGGTACCCGTTCGCCTTCTGAGTCTGCGGCTGTACCGAAATCTTCGAACGTCTGTCCTTCTATCTGGGACGTTCCCTGATCCTGCTGTTTGCGACGGCAACTGTCGCAGCCGGCGGTCTGGGTCTGTCGGATGTCACCGGAGCGAAGATGCAGTCCAACCTGACTGCATTCTCCTACCTGGCCGCGATTGTCGGCGGTATCATCGTAGATAAGTGGATCGGCGCACGCTACACGACGCCGATCGGAATGCTGATCGTGGCTGCCGGTTACTTCTGCGGATCCATTGCGCATAACGCAACCATGGTCAACTTCATGATTTTTGGCGTCTGCTTCGGTCTGGGTCTGTTCAAGACCGGCCCGATGGTCGGCAAGATCGTGCGGACAGAGGATCTGAAGTCCGCTTACTCCATCCGTTATTCTCTGGTTAACGTCGGCGCCCTCGTCGGTCCGCTGCTGTCAGGCGTACTGTACACGAAGTTCTTTGCTCACGGTTCGATGCTGGGATTCCGTCCTTGCTTCCGTCTGGCATCCATTGCCATGCTGGCAGGTGCGGTCTGGTTCACCCTGGGCATCATGCTGAAGGGCGGCGACGCCGGAAAGCGTCCGTTCAAGGCAGAGAAGACACCGGAAGAACTGGAGCGTGAAGCAGCGCAGAAGGCTGCCAACAAGGAAGTCAAGCTGACCCTGAATTCCAACGAGAAGAAGAGAATCTGGGCCATCATCCTGATTTCCGCATTCCAGATCATCTTCTGGCTGTTCTGGTACCTGGCATACCTCCCGGCTTACTATTACTGGGGAACGAACATGAGCTGGAAGGTCGGAAGCTTCACCATCCCGACCAACTGGTTCGATGCCTGCAACGCACTGTTCTGCATCATCTCCGGACCGCTCACCGCTATGCTTTGGCACAAGCTGGAAAGCCGTCCGCAGGGAGACATCAGCCTCTTCAAGAAACTGGGAATCGCTCTGGGCTTCCTGGGCTGCGGCTACATCTTCTATGCGATCGTCGACATCGCCAGAGGAAGCGGCAAGCCGAGCTGCCTGCTGCTGATCATCTTCCTGGTGTTCCTCACACTGGGCGAGATGTTCTTCTCCCCGCTGGGAAGTGCGTTCATCGCAGAGTATTCCCCGAGCCGTCTGATGGCGATCATGATGTCCGTATGGAGTCTCGGTATCTTCTTCGCTGCGAAGCTGTATGCATACGTGTACCAGTTCGCATTCGGCGGAAAATTCCAATTCACCCATGCATGCATCGGCGTTGCCATCGTCGCATTCCTTTGCACAGTGATCCTGTTCGCAATGGATAAGCCGCTGCGTTCCCTGGTAGAAAAGAAAGAAGATCAGGCGGAAGCGTAGAAGCTTAAGCTTTGTAGAAAAATCCCAAGCCGCTCTGCCCGAGGCAGGGCGGTTTCATTGAAAGGAGAGATATCACAATGAATCCAGTACCGGAAAGACTCGCTGCTCTTCGGAAGAAGATGCAGGAGAACAATGTCGCATTCTATATCGTCCCGACTGACGACTTCCATCAGGACGAATATGTGGGAGATCATTTCAAGGCCCGTGTATACATCACCGGATTCACCGGTTCTGCCGGCACGGCGCTGATCACCGAAACGGAAGCCTTCCTCTGGACCGACGGCCGCTACTTCATTCAGGCTGCCAAGGAACTGGAAGGCTCTACCGTCGAGCTGATGAAGATGTCCGAACCGGGCGTTCCGACCATTTCCCAGTTCCTGAAGGAACATGTGAAGCCGGGTCAGACCCTCGGATTCGACGGACGGACCCTCTCCATGGACGAGGGAACAGGCTATCGGGATGCTGTCGAGAAGGCAGGCGGCGCCGTTCGCTACGACCTGGATCTGATCGACGAAATCTGGGAAGACCGGCCGCCGATGTCCGACAAGCCGGCCTGGCTCCTGCCTGTGGAGTACGCCGGAAAGACTGCGGAAGACAAGATCCGGGACATCCGGGAGAAAATGGCGGAAGCCGGCGCCGACGTCCATGTGGAGACCACACCGGACGATATCTGCTGGACCCTGAACATCCGGGGAGACGACATCGATTACTTCCCGCTGATGCTGTCCTATGCACTCATCACGGCGGATGCATACCATCTCTATGTGGATGACAAAAAACTCAGTCCGGAAATCGGTCAGTATCTGAAGGATCTGGGTGTAACGGTCCATCCGTATAACGACGTTTACGAAGATGCGAAGAAGATCAGCGGCGCCGTCATGGTGGACCCGAACAAGGTCAATTACGCTCTTTATCACAATATCCCGGCGGACTGCACGAAGATCAACGTCATGAGCCCGGAAGAAACCTTCAAGACCGTGAAGAACCCGGTGGAGGTCAGCAACATCCGGAAAGCGGAGATCAAGGACAGTGTCGCCCATATCCGCTTCATGAAATGGCTGAAAGAAAACGTAGGAAAGATCCGCATCACCGAGATCAGCGCTTCCGACAAGCTGGATGAGTTCCGGGCAGAAATGGGGAATTTCATCAAGCCGAGCTTCGAGCCGATTTCCTCCTATGCGGAGCATGCGGCGATCGTCCACTATGCACCGACCCCGGAGACCGATGCAGAACTGAAGCCGGAAGGCATGCTGCTCACAGACACGGGCGCCGGATTCTGGGAAGGTTCCACTGATATCACCAGAACCTACGTCCTCGGACCGATCACTCAGAAGATGAAGGAAGACTTCACAGTCGTTGCCATCAGCAACCTGTCCCTGGGTAATGCGGTCTTCACCAAGGGCATCACCGGCGTTGCGCTGGACAACCTGGCCCGGAACCCGTTCTGGAAGAGACGCATGAACTACAACCACGGCACCGGCCACGGCGTGGGTTACCTGCTGAACATCCACGAAAGTCCTGCCAGCTTCCGTTCCCGCTTCGTTGAAGGCGACACCGCCATTCTGGAAGAGGGCATGGTTATCACCGACGAGCCGGGCTTCTACGTAGAAGGTTCCCACGGCATCCGTCTGGAGAACGAGCTGCTGGTTGTAAACGATGTGGCCAACGAATTCGGCCAGTTCATGCGGCTGGAACCGATCACCTTCGTTCCGTTCGACCTGGATGCCATCGAGCCGGAAATCATGACAGCGGAAGAACGGACCATGCTGAACGACTATCACAAGAAAGTGTACGAAATCACTTCCCCTTACCTGAACGATGAGGAGAAGGAGTGGCTCCGTAAATACACCAGAGAGGTATAAGCTTTTCATTCGGCAGAGGTCTATGTCTGACGCGATACAGTCTTTCATAACCGTATCAGTTTTTCACCCGGGCGGGTGCGGAATTCGGTTTTTTTCGAATTTCGCACCCGCCTGCGCCGTTTCCGGCCAGCGCTTAGGCGGACCGGATATGGATGGGTGCGGATCGAAAAAAAATCCTGTTTTCGCATCCCGCCGGTTCAGGCTCGAATGCATTCAATAGCGCTAATTTTCCGCAGGGTGCATAATAACACAAAAGGATAGGATAATATGCACATGATTGAGAATCTGATCCGCCCATAGTATACTCTGAGATGAAATTCCCGGTGCGCCCGGATACTCTTTCGGATGACTGAATATCCTTCCGGCTTCCGGAGGTGCGGAAATAAGCATTTAGCTCATTTCGCACCTTCGTACGGGCCGAGATTATATTAATCGAGATTACCTTTTGTTTTCGCACCCTGGCCGCCGCAAAAAAAAGTGCGATTTCAGAGAAATTCCCGGTTTCGCACCTTTCACCAATATACAGCCGTGATTCGTATACAAAAATCCCCCCATCGCTATACAGCAGCATTCAAACCGCAACTTGTATACAATCCCTCCCGCCATCCCCGCCCAGGTTATGAACATTATGTGGATAACCTTGTTGATAACCCTATGGATTTCATTATGCATAACAAATAACGAACATTGACGATAAACGATGAAGCTGTCATTTCAACCGCTCACTGCATCGCAAAAGGACGATCTGAACACATGGAGAAAAAACACCCAACTATCGATAACCCGTCTGCTGGCTCTGCCGCAATTCCCCAGAACCCGGACGCAGCGGGCGGCGAAAACCGTCGAATTTCATCCCTCACCGACGACACCCGTCGCCTTTTGTCCTGGTACGACGAAAACCGCCGGGACCTGCCATGGAGGAAGGACCCGACACCTTACCACGTCTGGCTCTCGGAAATCATGCTGCAGCAGACCCGAGCAGCGGTGGTGAAGGAGTATTACACCCGCTTCCTGGCGGCGCTTCCGGACATTCCGGCACTGGCAGCGGCAGCGGAGGACACTTGCGCGAAACTGTGGCAGGGTCTGGGATATTACAGCCGGGTGCGGAATCTGCAGAAAGCGGCCCGCATCATCACCTTGGAGTACGGCGGCGAAATGCCGGGAACCCCTGAAGAACTGAAGAAACTGCCGGGCATCGGCGACTACACCGCTGCCGCCGTCGCCTCCATCGCTTTTGGTTATCCGGCGCCGGCGATCGACGGAAACTTACTGCGGGTTTTTGCCCGAAAAACCTGCCTGCCGGACAACATCAAATCCAAGGAAGCGAAAGCGGCAGCTCTAACCTACTATGAGGCTGCCATCCCCCGGGACCGTCCCGGCGACTACAACCAGGCACTGATGGATCTGGGGGCGTCGGTGTGCCTGCCCAATGGAAAACCGGACTGCAGCGCCTGCCCGTGGCAAAACACCTGCCGGGCCCACGCAACCGGCACAGAAACGGACTTTCCCGTCATGCCGCCGAAAGCGCCCCGGCGCCGAACCCGAAAAACCGTTTTCCTGATCACCGACGGGGAACGGATCCTCCTGCGGCGCCGGCCGAAATCCGGACTGCTGGCCGGTCTCTTCGAACTGCCGAATGCGGATGACCTGCCGGCTGCAGAGGATGCGGCGTACACGGCGGTCCTTGCGCTTCTGAACGGACAAAAAAATACCGGAATCCCCGGTCGCTCCCACCGGTCCGGATCTGTCCTTCCAGAGCCTCCCGCCCCTGCCGCCGCCCTGCTGATGCCCCTGGGCCCGGCAAAACACATTTTCACCCACCGGGAGTGGGACATGACCGGCTGGGCCGTCGGCGCAGACCTTCGAAAATTCCCACTCAGATGCACCCGGTCCGGCGAACTGTTTGCCGCATCACTCCCGGAGATCCGGTCGGAATATTCGATTCCCAGCGCCTTCCGGGCCTATATGGAGCGGCTGCCGGAGGCGATGGCGGCGGCTCGCTCCCTGAAGCTCCCTTCTGCCAATGACTCCGGGGAGAGCGGACTTCTGCGGCGGTAAGCCGATGCTGCAGCGAACGGCTCTCCCTTTCCCCTTGTCTGCACATTGTATACAAAAATATACTTTCTTCCGGGGGAATGAAGAATTACAATTAGTACACACAAATTCACTGCAGCAAAGGGGAAAATATGAATTCTATCACAATGTTTATTCTGGCTCTGCTCCCGATTATCTGGCTGATTGTGGCCATGAGTGTTTTGAAAATACCGGGGTGGAAGGCCTGCCTGATCGCTTTGGCGCTCACCTGGGTGGAGGCACGGATCTTCTGGAAGCTGCCCCTTCTTCACACTGCCACGGCAGCGGCAGAAGGCGTTGCGAATGCCCTCTGGCCGATTATCATCGTTATTCTGGCCGCCCTCTTCGTGTATAACCTGACGCTGGAAACCGGCGCCATGGAGAAGATCAAGGCCATGCTCGCCTCTGTCTCCACAGACAAAAGAGTTCTGGCGCTGCTGATCGCCTTCGGGTTCGGTAATTTCATGGAAGGCATGGCCGGCTTCGGCACCGCCGTCGCCATTCCGGCCGGCATTCTGGTGGGTCTGGGCTTCAGCCCGCTGCTCTCGGTTGTCACCTGTCTGGTGATCAACTCCACCCCCACCGCCTTCGGCTCCGTGGGCGTGCCGGTCAATACCATGGCGAACATCACCGGGCTGAATGCCGCCCAGATCGCCGGGTCCACTGCGCTGATCCAGCTGGTGATCCAGTTCCTGATCCCGTTCTTCGCAGTCATCATCATCGGCGAGGGGTTCAAAGCCCTGAAGGGCCTGATCCCGTTCATCCTGATCGCCGACCTTGCTTTTGTCATTCCGGAAGTTCTGACCGCAACCTTCATCGGTCCGGATCTGGGGGACATCATCGGCGCCATCGTCTCCATGCTGGTGATGATTCTGTGTGCCTTCAAGCTGCCGATGGCGGAGAACGAGACATTCCGGGTGGAAAATTCCGGAAGCGGCACGGACCGCCTGCGTGCCGGTGAAGTGTTCCGCAGCTGGGCGCCGTTCATCCTGATCTTCCTGTTCCTGCTCCTGTCCTCCCAGATCGTGCCATTTATCCACGATCCGCTGGCGCAGTTCAACAGCCCGGTGAAATTCTACGCCGGAGAAAACCCGGCCACACTGACTTTCTTCTGGGTCAATACGCCGGGTGTCCTGATCCTGCTGGCCGGATTCATCGGCGGCCGGATCCAGCACGCCGGTTTCCCGACCATGTTCCGGGTACTGGGCCGCACGGTGAGATCGAATATCAAGACCATCCTCACCATCTGTTCGGTTCTCGCCGTCGCAAAAATCATGGGATACAGCGGCATGATCGGTGACATTGCGAAAATTCTGGTGGCCGCTACGGGGTCCTTCTTCCCGCTGATTTCCCCGCTGATCGGAACCATCGGCGGATTCGTCACCGGCTCCGGCACCTCCACAACGGCACTGTTCGGCGGCCTCCAGGTCCAGACCGCCCGGGCCATCGGTGCCAACCAGTACTGGCTGGCCGCCGCCAACCTCATGGGGGCCGGCCTCGGAAAAATGATCTGTCCCCAGTCCATTGCCATCGGCTCCGCCGCTGCGGGCCTGGAAGGCGCAGAGAGCAAAATTCTGTCAGCCACCATCCGCTACACCCTCCTGTTCGTCGTGATCGCCGGCCTGCTCTGTTACGGCCTGCCGGCGCTGGGCCTGGTGTAATCCGGACACCTGCGAAGCAGGGCCGGCGGCCGAACGAAACCCTGTCGTCCGGCTGCCGGTCCTGCTTTCGCATGTTCACTTGACCCTCGGGCGTGTCTACTGTGTCCAAAAGGTGCGGAATCACCCAAATAGTCCCAAATCGCACCTAAAATGACGATTCTCCGGGTGCGAAAACAAAAGAAAAACCCGATTATTCTATCCCCCCCTCCTTCGCAGGTGCGATTCTGGGCAAAACCGGATTTTCGCACTTGATTCGGTGATCAGATTGTCCACATTCCATGCGAGTTCGACAAAAAATATCCCAGCTTCCGATCGGTCCTTTCGGAGATCACGCTGCCGACCCCGGAAAAAGATAGAAAAGCCGGTGATAAAATGCGATACCTGTGCTTTGAGTTAATTAATTATGATGTCAGAATTTGGCATTTAATGAGCGAGATGCGAAAACGAGATTTTTCGATTTTCCGCACCCTCCTGAATCGTGTCGCCCCCGATTTTCGGCGGAAACGGCCGGATCAGGGTGCGATAATCGTGGTTATTGTTCAACTCGCACCCGCCCGGGCGACCGCACGCTCATTGGGCGACCGCCGCACCCGCACCGCACACACAAACAGCATCCCGAAGCCGGTTCTTCGGCCTCGGGATGCTGCTCCACTCCATTATTTATTCTCTCCCGCCGGAAGTTCCACCGCCGCCTTGAACAGGTCGCCGTCGATGGATATACGGAAGACGCCTTTCATCATCTTGGTCAGGTCCCGGGCAATGCTCAGTCCCAGACCGCTGCCCTCTGTATTCCGGGATGCATCTCCCCGGGTGAACCGCTCCATCAGTTCCTCCGGATCGATATTCAGCTGTTCCCGGGAGATGTTTTTCATTTCCAGCAGGACGGTGCCCCGGTCCGGCCGCGAGATGATGTCCAGATAGCACCGGGTTCCCGGCATCGCATATTTCGACACATTAGAAAGCAGATTTTCGATGACCCGCCAGAGATACCGTCCGTCGGCGCGCACCAAGGGACGATCGTCCGGCCGTTCGCTTTTTGTCGTTACAACCAGCTCCACATCCGCATCCCGGAGACGGTCCGCCATCTCCGCCACCGCCTGGTTTGTGATGGTTTCCATATCCAGATCGGTGAATTCCATAGGGATGACGCCGCTGGATGCCTTCGCCGCATCGAACAGATCCAGGGTCAGCTGGCGCAGACGGGCGGTTTTTTCATCCAGAATCCGAAGATATTCCGGGGCCTCGGGACTGTCCAGTCCCTCGGTCTTCAGCAGATCAATGTAGGTGACCATGGAGGTCAGCGGCGTCTTCAGATCATGGGAGACGTTCGAGATCAGATCCGTGCGCAGCCGCTGGCTCCGGACTTCCCGCCGCACCGCCCGATCCTGGGCTTCTGTGATGCGGTTGATGCTATCCGCCAGTTGTTCCAGATCACTCCCGCCGGCGGTGAATCCGCTGTCCCCGGAAATCACCCCCGCCACCGGAATCCGGTAGGCGGTGTCTCCGTCTGCAATCCGTTCGGCGCCTTTTCGAATCTCATCGTAGCGGCGCAGCCACCGGGGCAGGAAATACCCCACGATGAGGGCGAGCAGGATGGAGCCGAGCCAGGCGCCGGGAAATCCACCCACAGGACCCATCCCAAAAATGCCGTCTGTGATGCTCCCCAGAACAGCCGGGAAGAAGCATCCGACCATACTCAGGAGGATGACGTTTCTCCGGAAATGGTTTCCGTCTGTCAGTACGTTGCGGATACTGATGCAGATGCTGCCGATCAGGGTGTACTTCCAGAAGCAGCGGGCTTTCAGTGTGCGGGCGATGGACAGAACCACCGCTGCACAGAACCACACTGCGGCGGCCAGCAGCAGGAAGGCGCCCAGGGCCTCCACCCACCAGAGCAGGCCGGCATCTGCACCACTGTGCATGCCGAAGTGCTGGGCCAGATCCTCCAGCAGCTGGATCTCCTCACTTTTCAGGTTTCTTCCAGCCGGCCGGATGACGGTTTGCAGCATGGATGCCACCAGACCGCTGCGGAAGACCCACATCGAGGTGAGCATCACCGCCGGCACCGTCAGGCATCCGGCAGCTACGGCCAGAATGACCTGAATCTCTGTCCACATCCGGTCGAACCAGCAGAGACGGACTTCCCCTTCATCTGTCTGCTGACCGCTTTTCCAGACGGCCAGGATGCAGCACAGCAGGAACAGGGCGAGCCCCGCTACGATCACGATCCACAGCCACTGATTGACCAGATGATATCCTTTCGCCGACCAGGCTGCGGAAAGGTCTGATGCAATATTTTTCCACTTGTCTCCCATCCTGTTATCCGAAAACCAGCCCCAGTCTCCGCCGTTCCGGATATATTCTTCCATTCTCTCCCGGGTTGCGAAAACCTGGAATTCCAGCAGCAGAACCGCCGCAGTCATCACCGCGAAAGCCAGGGGCGCCGCCAGCAGCGATGCGGTCATCACCGTCCGCCGCCGGATCCGGTTGCGCCGCCCGGAATCCCGGTCCGGCCGGATCCCCGGTTCCATCGTTCTCATCGGTTCCGCCGAATCATTCTTTCTCATCGGTTTCTCCGGTTCCATCGGTTCCGGTTCCGGCAGATCCGGCTTCTCCATTTGGATCGTTTCCTGATCCCTGAATTCCTCATTCATTCTGATCCCACCTTTTCTTTTTCTACCGGGCCGGGCTCTACTCAGGAATCTTCTCCACCTTGTAGCCCACACCCCAGACAACTTTCAGATAGCGGGGCGCCTTCGGATTGATTTCAATCTTCTCCCGGATATGGCGGATATGCACCGCCACCGTGTTTTCCGGATTCACCGCCGGTTCTTCCCAGACCGCCTCATAGATCTGTTCTATGGAAAACACCTGTCCCGCATGTTCTGTCAGAAAACGGATGATCCCGAACTCTTTCGGTGTCATGGTCACCGCCTCCCCGTCCACGGTGACGGTCTTCGTCCGGTCGTCCACTGTCAGGCCCCCGGTCCGGAAGATTCCCTGTTTCGGATCCGGTCCGGCTCCACCCAGCATGGTATACCGGCGCAGCTGGGATTTCACCCGGGCCACCAGTTCCATCGGATTGAACGGTTTCGTGATATAGTCATCTGCGCCGACATACAGCCCGTTGATTTTGTCATAATCCTCCGCCTTGGCACTCAGCATGATAATCGGGATGTTCTTCTCTTCCCGGATCTTCATGGTGGCCTGAATGCCGTCCATCTTCGGCATCATGATATCCATGATAATCAGCTTCACATCCTCTTCCCGCACCGTTTCCAGCGCTGCGAAGCCGTCATGGGCCTGCAGCACCCGGTATCCCTCGTTTTCCAGATAGATCCCGATGGCCCGGGCAATCTCCCTGTCATCATCCACAACCAGTATATTCATCCGTACCTCCTGACAATATCTACATTACCAGTGGAATCTTAGCGATTTCCTGCCTCTTTTCTTACGATTTTCTTAATATCCCGGCTCTATGAACCTCCAGGCACCATGAATATCGTACCCATCGTGGCGCCCGCCCATGAGCCGTCCTTTCCATGATACACCATCCTTCCGTCAGGAGAAAACAACAAGGCGTGCGGGCGGCAGCTCTCTTCTCTGCCGTCCGCACGCCTCAGCATGCTTCGATTCAGTCAGACCTCCGCCATACAGCGGCGCCTGCAGCTTCTCCAGCCTCTCCGGTTTCTACAGCTTCTCCAGTTCCTCCAGAACTTCCGGATCCGTCATCTTGTGGAACTCGTGCTTCTCGTCCGGGAATGCGGTGTCCTTGACCTCCCGGTCATACTGCAGGAAGGCATCCGTCATCTCCTGGCCGAGGTTGGCGAATTTCTTCACGAACTTCGGCACATAATCACTGAACATCCCCAGCATGTCCTGGTATACAAGGATCTGTCCGTCGGTTTCACTCCCTGCGCCGATGCCGATGGTCGGGATCGTGAGCTTCCGGGTGATCAGGGCCGCCAGCGGAGAAGGCACACACTCCAGCACCACGGCGAAAGCGCCGGCATCCTGGATCCGGTACGCATCTTCCAGCATCCGCTTCGCCGCCTCCCCGGATTTTCCCTGCACCTTATTCCCGCCGAACGCATTCACCGACTGCGGCGTCATCCCCAGATGGGCCATCACCGGAATCCCTGCATCCGTTATCGCCTTGATCTGGGGGCAGACCGCTGCGCCGCCCTCCAGTTTCACGGCATTGCCCCGGGCCTCCTTCATCAGCCGGCCCGCATTCATCAGCGCCTGCTCCTTGGAAACCTGATACGACATGAACGGCATATCCATCACCACCATCGTATCCTTGGTGGCTCTCGCCACGGAGCGGCCGTAAATAATGCACTCTTCCATGGTCACCGGCAGGGTGTCCTCATATCCCTGCATCACGTTCCCCAGGGAATCCCCTACCAGAATGCCGTTGATCCCCGCATTTTCCATCAGCCGGGCTGTGGAATAGTCATAGCAGGTCAGCATGGAGATCTTCTCATGGCTTTCCTTCATCTTCTGGAATGTCGCAACTGTGTTTTTCATTCTTCGTCCATCCTTTCTGTGCTGCACTGTTCAGCCGGCGTCGTTTCCGCCCGCCGGAGCAGATTGATGATGGACGAGTAATCTCTTTCAGGGTTCTTCTCCCGGGCCGCCGGAACCAGCATCTCAGAGAGCAGACAGTAAATCTGCCGCCGGGCTCCGGAGAGACACGCCAGGTGCTTCTGTATCGTTTCCGCATCCGCCCTTTCCACCGGTCCGGTCAGACTGTCAACCACCCCGTGCTCCATGACGTGCTGAAGATTTCCTTCCGCCAGGGGAGCCAGTGCGGCCCGGGCCCCTTCCTCCGAGAAGCCGCACTCCGTCAGCAGCTGAATGCTCATCAGAAGCAGGGCATTCACCAGATTACTGGCGGCTGCTGCGGCCAGGTGATAGCGGGCTTTGGATGCCGGGCTGATCTCCTGCAGATGAAGGCCGATGCCTTCCAGCATGGGCACCACAACCTGCAGTGCTTCTTCATCCCCTTCGGCGGCAAAAAAAACATCCGGCAGTCGCTCGTAAGCGTGATAACGATCGCTTACAGCAAACAGCGGATGAACGGAAAAGGCCGAAGCCCCGGTTTCTTTCACTTTCGGGAACGCATCCTCAGAAGACAGCGACCCGCTCATATGACCGATATACTTCCCCCGGATCAGCGCCGGATCCATCTCCCGGTATACCGCCGTGATGGATCCGTCTGGAACCGTCAGAAACAGCACGTCACTCTCTCGGACAAGTTCATTCATATCGCTGAAATTCCTGCTTCCGGTAAACCGGGCCGCCTCCTCGGAGGACGCCGCCCTGCGGCTGTAATAGCCGGTGACCGTAAGGCCGTGAGTGCTGAAATATTTTCCAATGGTAAAGCCGACTTTCCCGGCTCCTATGATTCCGATTCTCATGATCTACACCTCCCTGTATGCCCGGGATGGCGTGCCGAACGGGATCCATAGCTGTTCTTCGGGAATCCGTCATATGAAAAAATATGAAATTGCTTCATCGTACATCTGTGCACACAGCACATCGGTACAGTTTCGATTAGGAATACCGTCCATCAGAGAAATACTAACACGCCGCCCCGGTTCTGTAAAGCCGGATCAGCCCTGCTCCCGGATCCACTCCGCCGCATCAATGGCGTGGTAGGTGATGATGATGTCCGCACCGGCCCTCTTCATGGCCGTCAGATTCTCCATGACAATCCGCTTCTCATCGATCCAGCCCGCCTGGGCGGCAGCCTTCACCATGGAATATTCCCCGCTAACATTATATGTGGCCAGCGGTGCCCTGAGCGCATTCCGGGTTTCCCGCACAATATCCAGATAAGCCAGCGCGGGCTTCACCATGACGATGTCCGCACCCTCGTCCAGTGCAATCAAACTCTCCCGCACCGCTTCCCGGCCGTTGGCATAATCCATCTGATAAGAGCGGCGGTCCCCGAAGGACGGTGCGGAATGAGCCGCATCCCGGAACGGCGAATAATATCCGGAGGCCATCTTTGCGCTGTATGCCATGATCGCCGTATTCACGTATCCAGCCTCATCCAGGTCCCGGCGGATCGACTCCACATCCCCGTCCATCATGCAGGACGGCGCAATCATATCGGCGCCGGCCTCCGCCAGTGTGACCGACGCCCGGGCCAGAAGCGGCAGCGACTCGTCATTCAGGATCTCCCCGCCCCGGATCAGTCCGCAGTGACCGTGGGAAGTATATTCACAGAGACACACGTCTGAAATAATCACCATCTCCGGCGCATAGGCCCGGATCTTCCGGACCGCCCGCTGGGCAATTCCATCCCGGTTATAGGCCTCACTGCCCGCCTCATCCTTCCTGAGCGGCACACCGAACACCAGCACTGCATTCACGCCGGCTTCCAGAAGCTGATCCAGAAGCTCCGGCAGCCGGTCCAAAGAATACTGAAACACCCCGGGCATGGACGGAACACGGATCTTCAGATTCACGCCCTCCAGCACGAACAGGGGATAGACCAGTTCCTTCACGGACAGCCGGTTCTCCCGGACCAGATCACGAATCCCCTCCGTTCTTCTCAGCCTTCTCATTCTGTACATTATATACCTCCCATCTGCGGGGCACGGGCCCCGTCGTTCTCCAACGCAATACGGTTCTTCGCTTTTCAGGACAAAAAATAATCCAGTGCCCCGGCCAGACCCTCCGCCGTATGGGGAGAAGCCACCCGGTCCGGCTCAATGCCGGACTTTCGAAGGGCCATGGCCGTGTAATCCCCGATGCAGGCAACCCGCGGCCTTCCCGGCGTATCCGCCGTCAGAACCGCCGGAAACTGCTCGTTAAACAGCCGGACGCCGGATGCGCTGGCGAACACGATCCAGTCCATGGCCTCCGGATCAGCGTCCTCCCGCACCGGTTCCCCCTCCGTCTGATAGAGAGTCACTTTCGTATATGGTATCTGCCGTTCCCGGAAGATCCGGTCCATATCCGGACTGCTCCGGTCCGCCCGGACCGCCAGTACCCGGCCGGCCCGCTCCGGGTCTGCCAGCCCGAGAGCCAGGGCTTCGGACGTGTACTGCGGCGGAACATAGTCCGCCGGATAGCCGAAATTCTTCAGCTGTTCCGCCGTGGCTTCCCCCACACAGGCGAACTGAATATGGGAGAGCCTGCGCCGGTCGAATCCGATCCCGTTCGCTTCCCGAAAAAACATTTCGATGGCATTCTGGCTGGCGAACGTCACCCAGCGGTATGTCTCAATTTCTTCCAGAGCCTTCCGGAGTTTCTCCCGTCCGGCTTCCGACATCCGAAGCTGAATCCGCATCAGATGTTCCACCCGGGCGCTGCTGTGGCCCATCGCCGAACGGAAATTCCGGAAGAACCGGATGGTTCCCACTGCACCGATCCGGGGACTTTTCGCCAGACCCGGATCCCGAAGATCCATGGCCGCTGTCTCCCCCACTACCACAATGGCAGGGGCTTTCAGCCCCGCTTCCCGGACCTTTTCCGGCAAAGCCGAGAGATCAGACCGGACAACTTTTGTCTCTTCCGTAAATCCCCGGGAAATCACCGCCGCGGGCACCGACCCGTCCAGTCCGCCCCGCATCAGATCCGCCGCAATTTTCGGCACCAGATGCAGTCCCATCAGGAACACCAGCGTGTCCGCAGCCCCGGCATAGCGGCTCAGATCCGGATCCTCCTCCGCCGTGTGGGCCGTGATCACCTCGAAACTGCGGGCCGTGCGCCGGTGGGTCACCGGAATGCCCACGCTGGCCGGAACCGCCGCTGCAGAGGTCACCCCCGGGATCACCTCGTAACGGATGCCCGCCGCCGCCAGAGCCTGGGCCTCTTCACCGCCCCGGCCGAAAATCAGCGGGTCGCCCCCTTTCAGCCGTACCACCACGCCGGCCCGGCGCCCCGCATCCACCAGAATCTCGTTGATTTCCGCCTGCTTCTTCGAATGCATGCCCATGCGTTTCCCCACATGAATCAGCTCCGCCTCCGGCCGCACTTCCTCCAGAAGCTCCCGGGCAATCAAACTGTCGTAGATCACAATGTCCGCTTCCCGGAGCACCTCCAGAGCTTTTACGGTAATCAGGCCCGCATCCCCCGGACCGGCTCCTGTCAGATAAACTTTCCCCATATATCAGCCATCCTTTCTCCGGGAACCGGTACGATGGTCCTCCTCTTCTTCCGCCGGACGGAGCGCCGCCAGAACCTGACCGGCCAGTTCTTCAGCCAGCAGGGCACACCGGCTTTCCGGAGCTTCTCCGCTGAAGTACCGGCATCGTCCGTTTCCGTACTTCATCACCCGCATCCGGAGAGTCCCGTCCTCTCCCAGCACCGCATGGGCAGCCACCGGCTCATGGCAGCCCGCTGCGATGCCGTACATGAAGCCCCGTTCCGCCGCCAGCTCCACTTCAGTGCGCCGGTCGTTCAAGTGACGGAGCAGCGCCTCTGTGGCGCCTCCCTTCCGGCACTCCACTGCGATGATCCCCTGGCCCGCCGCCGGCAGATACCGGGCGGCATCCATGGAATGGTATACCAGATCCGGCTCGTGATCCAGTTCCAGTCTGGCGAGGCCCGCCGCTGCCAGAATGACGCCGTCATACTGCCCGATGCGGAGCTTCTCCAGACGGGTGGGAACGTTTCCCCTGAGGGGACTCACATTCTCCAGACCGAACTGTTCCCGAAGCTGCATCTCCCGCCGGAGGCTGCTGGTGCCGATCCGGGGCCCGGACGCAGGGTCCGCCTTTTTTTCGCCCCTTTTTTCCTTCCCCCCGCCGCCGAAGAAGTCATTTCCCCGCCGCACCACCAGCACATCCGCCGGGTTTTCCCGGGGAAGACAGGCGCCGATGACCAGCCCTTCCGGCGTCTTCGCCGGCATGTCCTTCGCACTGTGCACCGCCATATCAATCTCGCCGGAGAGAATTTTTTCTTCGAATTCCGTCACGAAGACGGCTTTGCCGCCGAACTTCCACAGGGGCTTGTCCTTCAGCTGATCCCCCCGGGTGTGAAGAATCACCGCCTCGCTCCGGACCCCGATCTCTGCCAGAAGCTCCTGCACCATTCTGGTCTGGGTCATGGCCAGCAGACTGCCCCGTGTTCCGATTTTCCAGATTCGTTCCGTCATGTTTCGTTATTTGTCCTTTGCTGCTGTGTTTTCTGCCTTTTCTCCGGCATCTGTTCTGCTGCCCTCTCCGGCATCTGCTCCGCTGCATTCTCCGGCCAGGAGCCGCTGCGCCGCCGCTTCGAAAATACGCATCCGTTTCCCCGGATCCTTCTCTTCCCGCAGCACCCGGGCCCGCATATCTCCCAGTGCGCCGGTCGCCCGGTCGAATTCTTCCGGCAGCGCCTCCGCCGCCCGTTCCTTGATCTTCCGGGCCATCAGCGGACTCTTTCCGTCTGTGGACACCGCCAGGGTATAATTCTCCCGGCGCAGCACCGCCGGAAAGATGAAATCCGAATGGGCCGGATCGTCCACGGCATTACAGGGAATTCCGCGGGCGCCGCAGTCCGCCGCAATACTCCGGTTCTTCTCCGGATCTCCTGTAGCCGCCACCACAAAGACGGTGTCTTCCAGCAGATCCGGCCGGTAGGGCTGAAGCAAAATCCGGATTTCTCCCGCCCGTTCCCGCTCCCGAAGTTCCGGAAGCACCGAGGGCGCCGCCACCACCAGATCCGCCCCGAAGCCGGAGAGCGCCTTCACCTTCCACAGGGCACTCCTTCCGCCTCCGGCGATCAGAATCCGGGCGTTTTCAACTTCAATCATAAACGGAAAATATGCCATGTCCGTTCCTCCGGTTCATTAGAAAAGGCTGCCGCACCGCGGCAGCCCACTATTCGCCATTATACCATTATTCTGCCGTTTTCGAACCGATATGATACGGAACGGCTACCAGCAGAATTCCGCCGATCATATTGCCCAGCGTCACAACGCCCAGGTTGAAGAACCATCCGCCGACGGTGATCGCTGCATTTCCCGCCGGATTCAGCAGGGAAAGGGTCAGGAGCGTCATGTTAGCCACACTGTGCTCGAAGCCGGTGGCGAAGAACGCCAGCAGACACCAGAACACCATGATCAGCTTCCCTGCATCGCTCTTGGCCCGGAAACCGCACCACACGGCCAGACACACCAGAACGTTACAGAGAATGCCCCGGGCCAGAAGCGGAACGAATCCCGCAGTCATCTTTGCCGCTGCCGCACCGGTCACAGCACCCAGCGTCGCATCGGTATCCAGTCCGGTGAGCCAGAAGATCACCGCCAGCAGGGCTGCACCCGCCACATTGCCGATCCAGCAGACAATCCAGAGTTTCACGGCATCGCCCAGGGTGACGGTTTTTCGCAGCACCCCTGCAGCCATCACCATGTTGTTGCCGGTAAAAAGTTCAGCACCGGCGATGACCACCAGACTCAGGGCAACGCCGAAGCAGCAGCCCATCACCAGTTTCGTGAACGGCGAGCCGTTCAGCGCACCGCTCAGGGTAAACACCAGCAGAACACCGAATCCGATGTAGGCGCCGGCCAGCATGGAATACAGGAAATAACCCAGCGGATTCTTCTTCAGAAATCCTGCCTTTCCCTTCGCCCCGTTGGCCATTACAATATAATCTTCATTAAACATGAGTGGTTTCCTCCGTAGTTTCTATGATATGCGGAAGTACCGGCGGGAAGCCCGGGACGACCCGCCGATCCTGTTCTCCTACTGTTCCCGCTCCGAGAAACGGAACATGGACTGTTTCAGCTCATTTGTCTGGTCGTAGCGCTTTCCGCCCCAGTACAGACGGCCCTGAATTTCGCACTTCGGATTCGGGTGAACGTCCCGCATGATGTAGTTCAGGAATTCCTCGAAACCGGTCCGGTCCACGATGTAGCCGATGTGTTCCTTGCTCTCCACCGCTTCTCTGTCCAGATACTTGTCCAGATAATCATAGACATTGACAATGATCTTCGTCACGGTGTCTTCGTCCGCCCACTTCATGAAGTCCTCCGCCAGACGCGGGTTCTTCTTTCCGGTGCGGCCCAGCAGAACCACGCGGAAATATTCTTCCTTGCTTCTGGTCCAGGCTCTGGTCGGACAGTAGTTGATGCAGACGCCGCAGCCGATGCACTTGTTCGTGTCTCTCTCGATCTTGCCGTTGACAACTTTCAGAGCGCCCACGGATCTTTTTTTGCAGTATTTCACGCACTGCTCACAGCCGATGCAGCGGTCCTTGTCATACTGGGGCTCAGTCTGTCCCATGATGCCGAAGTCATTCAGTCTGACATGGGCGCAGTCGTTGGAGCATCCTGTGAAGGCAATCTTCACATGGTGGTCGTTCGGGAAGATCAGCTTGTCGATCTTCTGGGCGAACTTCTTCGTATCATAGCAGCCGAACGGACAAAGAGATTTTCCCGGACACGCCACCACGTTACGGGTGCCGGAAGCCGGGTATCCCCCCTCATACTCTTCCTGATTGACACCACGGTTTTCGATGATCAGCTGCAGCGCCTTGTTGACCTCTTCCACGTCCGCCAGATCGATTCCCGGAATTTCGAATCCCTGCCGGTTCGTCAGGTTGACCATTCCCTTGCCGTATTTCTTCGCGATGTCTACCACACGCTGCAGGGATTCCACATCGATCTCACCGCCCGGGCACCGGACACGGGAAGCTGTTTCGCCTCTCACCTTGGACTGACGGAAGGCGTTCTTCTTCAGCTTCTTCATATTCGTATCTAAATTCGTTCTGTTCATGCTCCGTTCACCTCCATTAATCGATCAGCGACTTGTGCTCGGAGAAGCGGAAGACCGGTCCGTCGATGCACACATACTTGTCATTGATTCTGCAGTGGCCGCACTTTCCGATGCCGCAGCTCATTCTGCGGGAGTCGGAAATCCATACATTCTCTTCCTTCAGCCCCCGCTTCATCAGCTCGATCATGGAGAACTTGATCATCGGCGGCGGTCCGACGACGATGACCCGGCAGTTTTCGATATCCCGGATCGGCAGGTCCGGAATGTACTTCGTGACCATGCCCACATTTCCCTCATAATCCTCCGGCGCACCGTCCACGGTCAGAGTCAGATCGATGAGATCCTCCCACTCCTCGAAGTCGTCCCGGAACATGATTTCATCCGGATTCTTGAATCCGGCAATCAGGTGGCAGTCCTGCGGGTGATCCGTCCGGCAAAGATACTGCACCACGCCCCGGATCGGCGAAACCGCCGTGCCGCCGGCCACGATGACCACCTCATTCTGGCCGTACAGCTCCACATCAAAACCATTTCCGTACGGCCCTCTGATAAACAGAGAATCCCCTTCCGTCACGTTCTCGAACAGCCAGTCTGTTACCTTTCCCACACAGCGGAGGGTCAGGTCCACATGATCGGCACCGATTCCGCTGACGGAAATCGGACATTCTCCGACCTTCGGAATTGAAATCTGGAAGAACTGGCCCGGTTTCACCGGTCCCCGATAGGTGAAGCGGAACGTCCACTCTTCCGGCGTATGCTTAATGATCTTCTGTACTACGGACGGGATCGGGAGATATTCATTCTTACCTGGCATCGTCGTTCACCTCCAGTTCTTTCACTCTGTCGTTCATCTTGTTGATACAGTTGGAGAAGGAAATATATTCCGGACATACCGTGTCACAGCGGCCGCACCCCACGCACATGTCGTAGCCGAACCGCTTGCGGAAATCATAGACCTTGTGCAGCGCCTTGAACCGCATTCTCTGGCCGTTCGTCTGCCGGAGCTTCAGACCGCCTGCCACATCCGTGTAACCGTCGATCATGCAGGATGCACAGACTCTCCTGCGCTCTCCCACCTTTCCGTTATCCGTATAGAACAGATCCTGAATAGTGAAGCATGTGCAGGTCGGGCAGACCAGATTGCAGCGTCCGCAGTTGATGCAGCGCTTCGTATACTCATCCCAGAACGAATCCTCGAAAAGACTCAGCGGCACCTCCTCCGGGCGGGTGACCCGGAACTCCGCTTCCGTGACGAACTGCGGCGTGACATCCTGCTTCGTCCCGGCGTTCTTCTCGAACAAAGGCTGAAGGGATTCCTCTTTCACATCACAGTGCACTTCACCATCGATCACATCCATGGAGAATACATAGTCATCGGTCCGGTTGCTGCCCATGCTGACACAGAAACTGTTGTCACAGGCCTTCCCGCATCCGATCAGTGCGAACTTCACCAGTTCCCGGCGCCGTTCATAGTAGTAGTCGTCGTTTTCGCCGTTCCCCAGATACATCTGGTCCAGCCGCTTCACCGCATTGATATCACAGCTTCTCATCAGAACGATGACCGGCCGGGTGTCGATGTTCGCCTCCCGGATCTGATCCTCCGTAAAATAGAACATAGTTTCTGACAGCGGCGTCAGAATATCCCGGAAGGAATAGTCCGAACGGAGATCCAGTTCGATCTCATCCAGACTGTCCACAAAATCATAACGGACCACATCCGTGTCCTTGAATCGGCCTTCTCCCTCCTTCAGCACCGGAGCGAAAATTCTGTAATCTTCGCGCATACCCCGGAGTACCCGGTCGAAGCCATCTCTGCTCAGCACATAGCCCATAGGAACCTCTCTTTCGCATCTGTATAACGGAACCAGCTGATTGATTTGACTGATAAAACTGACGTTGTGAGCGTTTCCCCGCTCATTTGTTAAAAATTATACTTTGCGAAATTATCCCTTTCTGTTGCGTCCGCCACGTTAGTTTTCGCTAACATCATAAATAATATTGATGATAAGCACGCTTTCTATTACGATTTCTAACATGCGATAATAAACTACGTTCATGAATGGGATCGGCGGTCGCATGACGGGACAGCCGGTCGTCGGAAGGTGCGGGTGCGGTCGCATGACGGGACAGCCGGTCGTCGGAAGGTGCGGGTGCGGTCGCATG
>NZ_FNBF01000040.1 GCF_900102225.1 Eubacterium pyruvativorans | reverse complement strand
TCTGCCTTTTGACACATCAATACCTACTGCGTTTAACATCACTGATACCTCCGATATTGAAATTGCAATGGATGACCAGTTTTCTCATTGCCGATTCAATCTCCTGGGGTATCACACGAACGCAATGTAATTAGTAAATCGGTTCAACCTGCATAAACCGAACGGCTGCAAATGAGTATGGCTGGCTGACAGGCTTTCGTGCGGACGCCATATGGTCCTAGGAGGAACAAGTCAGATCCATGCCACACCATTGTACAGCTTTAGCAATGAAAGGGAGCAGATCCTGGCTGGTTGTCAGGTGTCTGTTACCTACAACTTTATTGTAGGAGGAGGTCCGGGCATTGGGAAGAAAGAAGCAGACGAAGAAAGAAAAGATCATCAATGCCGCCTGGCGCCTGTTCAAGGTCAACGGCTACGACAACACCACAGTAGAAGACATCATCAGTGCTTCGAAGACATCAAAGGGGACTTTCTATCACTATTTCAAGGGAAAATCCGCCCTGCTGAACACCCTCTCCATGGTATTCGACAACGGATATGAAGAGTACTATGAAACCGTCACACCGGACATGACCATGTCAGATATTCTGCTGGGCAGCAACGAATACCTGTTCCGGCTGATCGACGACGAGGTGGATCCTGAACTTCTGGCCTATCTGTATTCCTCTCAGATCGTGACAGACGACTACAGATGCCTGCAGGATGCGAACCGATTCTACTTCCGGTTCGTACGGCAAACACTGGAAAAAGGGCTGAAAAGCGGGGAATTCAGCATACAGGAAGGGACCACCATCGAAGACATGCTCCACATCTACACAATGTACGAGCGGGCCCTGCTGTATGACTGGGTGCTGTATAAGCAGGGATACGATCTGGTATCCTATTCCCAGCGCATGCTGCGCCCGATCGTTGCGGGTTTCCGGGACGGCATTTTCTAAACGCTGTGCATGCATACCTGCGAAAAGATCCCGGCGGGATA
The DNA here is from genome assembly GCF_900102225.1 of Eubacterium pyruvativorans. GTDB lineage: Bacteria > Bacillota > Clostridia > Peptostreptococcales > Anaerovoracaceae > Aminicella > Aminicella pyruvativorans. Next base: position 7,728 of record NZ_FNBF01000040.1, on the reverse strand, counting down.
TCCTCCCGCCGGGATCTTTTCGTGTTTATTACGCAGAATCCTTTCGGATTCCAGTACAGGCTGAATTATTTCGCCGGATCGATGACGGCAATCAGCTGTCCGGACTTCACCACATCGCCTTCCTTCACGTCGATGTCAGTGATCACGCCGGTAGTCGTAGCCAGGATGTTGGATTCCATCTTCATGGCTTCGATGACTGCGATCGGCTGATTCTCCTCCACCTCGTCTCCGGCCTTCATCAGAACCTTCACGATGTTGCCCGGGATGTTGGCGCCCACCTGGGTCGGATCATCCGGATCCGCGAACTGGGTGGTGGCATTCTGCTCTGCATTCTGGATGGAATGATCCTTGATCTTCACAATCCGCATGTTGCCGTCCACCTCGAAGACCAGATCACGATAGCCGTTCTCGTCCACATCTCTGACCTCGATCAGCTTGATGACAAGCTCCCGGCCTTCGCTCACCTTGACTTCGCAGGTCTCACCGACTGCCAGTCCGTGGAAGAAGATGTCGGATCCCATCATGGACATGTCTCCGTCCTTCTCCCGGCTCTTCAGGAAGTCCTCGAAGACCTTCGGGTACATGGCGTAGGAGATGATCTCCCGCGGCGTTCCTTCCAGACCGAAGTACTTCTCCAGTCCCTGCTTGATATAATCGAAATCTTCCGGCGGCAGCAGCTCACCCGGACGGCAGGTGATCGGCTTCTTGTCCTTCAGCACGATCTTCTGCAGTTCTTCATTGAAGCCGCCTTCCGGCTGACCCATCATGCCCTCGAAGAAGGAGACAATGGAATCCGGGAAATCCAGGTTCTTGCCCTTCTCCATGATATTCTCCGGTGTCAGGTCATTCTGTACCATGAAGATCGCCATGTCGCCCACCGCCTTGGAGGACGGTGTTACCTTCACGATATCACCCAGCATCTGGTTGACGGTCTTGTACATTTCCTTGACTTCCTGGAACTTGTGCCCCAGACCGAAACTCTCCACCTGCGGTTTCAGGTTGGAATACTGACCGCCAGGGATCTCGTACTTGTAAATCTCGGCGGAAGCTGCCTGCAGTCCGGATTCAAACTGCTTGTAAACCGGTCTGACATCCGCCCAGTAGTCGGAAATCACCTGCATGCCGTCCGGATCGATGCCGGTATCTCTCTCGGAGTTTCTCAGCGCCGCAATAATGGAGTTCTCCGCCGGCTGGGAAGTCAGACCGGACATGCTGTTAATCGCTGCATCCGCGATGTCCACACCGGCCTGGGCCGCCATCAGTACCGTGGCCACACCGTTGCCGGAGGTGTCATGGGTATGCAGGTGAATCGGAACCCCCACCTCTTCTTTCAGGGCCTTGACCAGCTTGCGGGCCGCCATCGGCTTCAGCAGACCGGACATATCCTTGATTGCGATGATGTGAGCGCCTCTCTTCTCCAGCTCCTTCGCCATCTTCACATAGTAATCCAGGGTATATTTCGTTCTGGTCTCGTCCAGGATATCTCCTGTGTAGCACATGGTCGCTTCGCAGATCTTTCCCTGGTTCAGAACTTCATCCATGGCCACTTCCATACCCGGCACCCAGTTCAGGGAGTCGAAGATACGGAATACATCGATGCCGCCCTCTGCAGAGCGTTTCACGAAGTCACGGATGACGTTATCCGGATAGTTCTTGTAACCCACCGCATTGGCACCCCGGAGGAGCATCTGGAACAGGATGTTCGGGATCTTCTCACGCAGCTTGTCCAGTCTGTCCCACGGGGACTCCTTCAGGAACCGGTATGCCGTATCGAAGGTGGCGCCGCCCCACATCTCCATGGAGAACAGATCCTGACCGTACTTCGCATAGGCCGGTGCGATCTTCAGCATATCCACACTTCTGACCCGGGTTGCCATCAGCGACTGCTGGGCATCCCGCATGGTCGTATCGGTGATCAGCAGCTTCTTCTGATCTCTGACCCATTTGGAAACGTATTCCGCTCCGTTCCGGTCGAACATCTGCTTCGTTCCGGAAAGGGTGTTGATCTCCGTCATCGGAATCTTCGGGAAGACCGGCACATTGAACTGCGGGTGCTGGCCCTTCGTCTCGTTGACCACCTTGTTTCCGATGTACTTCAGAACCTTCAGTTCCTTGTCTTCCACCGCCTCGATATTCATCAGCTCCGGATTATTGCCGATGAATCCGGTGTCGCACTGTCCCGCCTTGAAAATCGGGTGGTTCAGTACGTTCAGCAGGAAGCCCTGGTTCGTCTTCACGCCCTTGATTTCCGTCTCTCTGAGTGCACGGACCGCTTTCCTGCGGGCATCTTCAAAGGACAGGCCGAATGCACTGATCTTCACCAGCAGAGAGTCATAGTATGGTGAAATCACTGCTCCGGTGAAGCCGTTGCCGCCGTCCAGACGGATGCCGAAGCCGGAAGCACTTCTGTACTGGTCGATCGTTCCGGTGTCCGGCGCAAATCCGTTGACCGGGTCCTCCGTCGTCACACGGCACTGGATCGCATATCCTCTGGTGGTGATATCCTTCTGGCTGGTAATGCCGATTTCCGGAGAATCCAGCGAATAGCCCTCTGCCACCAGGATCTGATCCTGCACAATATCTCTGCCCGTTACCAGTTCCGAAACCGTATGTTCCACCTGAATACGCGGGTTCATCTCGATGAAATAGTGATCGCCGTTCTTGTCGAACAGGAACTCCACCGTACCGGCACTTCTGTAGTTCACGGCCCGGGCGATCTTCAGCGCGTCAGCACAGATTGCCTGTCTCTGCTTCTCTGTGAGACAAAGCGCAGGCGTGAACTCGATCACCTTCTGGTGACGTCTCTGAATGGAGCAGTCCCGCTCATACATGTGAACGATATTGCCGTACTTGTCTCCCAGTACCTGAATCTCGATATGCTTCGGATTCTCGATATATTTCTCGATGAAGATGGTGTCGTTGCCGAACGCCTTCTTCGCCTCACTTCTGGCGGTTCTGTACTCCTGTACGATGCTGGACTTATCCCGGACAACACGCATGCCCCGGCCGCCGCCGCCGGCCGCTGCCTTCAGCATGACCGGATAACCGATCTTATCGGCGAACTGAACTACTTCTTCGTCTGTCTCAATGGCCTTCTCAACACCCGGGATGAACGGAACACCCACCTCGTCCGCCACGATCTTCGACTGGATCTTGTCTCCCAGCCGATTCATCATCGTGGAATTCGGGCCGATGAATTCAATTCCTGCCTTCTCGCAGGCATCCGCAAAATCCGGATTCTCCGCCAGGAAGCCATATCCAGGATGAATTGCGTCAACACCCTTCGTCTTCGCCAACTCAACAATCTCATCGATGCCCAGATAAGCATCGACAGGTGCCTTGCCTTTTCCGATCTGATATGCCTCATCTGCCTTCGTGCGGAACAGCGACGTCTTGTCCTCTTCGGAATAGATCGCTACTGTACGGATACCCAGCTCTTTACAGGCACGGAAAACTCGAATCGCGATCTCGCCGCGGTTAGCGACCAGCACTCGCTTGAACTTCTTGATTTCTCCCATTTCAAAACTCCTGTACTGTAGATTGTAATAACCAATTCTATAAATAAGAGCAGCCTTCTGCTCCTATCTAACTATATAACGGCGCCTGCGGGCTGTTCCTCCTCTTCGACAAAAAGTACCCGGAAAGCCGTTCGCCCCAAGGCATCCGGCAGGATCAGGACATAATCCTGACATCAGACCGGCGCACCGGCGGCTGAATCCCCGCCTCTTCGAAGGCCTTACGGACCTCCTTCTCCACCATGGTCTTCGCCTCGGAGCGCTGCTCCGTGCGGCACCAATAGCACGCCTTGAACGCAACGCCATCCGGCGAAGAACCGGTGATCGAGATGTACGGAGCCGGATCCCGGAGCAGGATGTCCACCCGGTCCGGAATCGTTTTCAGGATTTTCTCCGCTTCGGTAATGTCTGACTGAAGACCAATCCAGAAATTTCCGTCAACTCGGCGTATGTCCCGTCGGGAACAGTTTACGATGACAGAGTTCGTGATCGTCCCGTTCGGGATGATCACGTCCTCATATGCATATGTATGCAGCTTCGTATCCATCAGATCGATATAATCCACCACGCCGGAATAACCCGCTACCTGAATTTCGTCACCGCTCACGAAAGGCTTCGTCAGCAGCAGAATAATGCCCCCCGCCACATTGGCGAGACTGTCCTTCAGGGCCAGCGCAATCGCTGCGCCCGCAGTGCCCAGCACCGCCACGAACGGCGCCATATTCACGTTCAGTCTGGACATGATCGTCAGAATGAGCATGAGCCACAGCAACCCTCTCGTGATCCGGAGGATCATCACCACGGCGGAATTATCGATCCGGTCTGTCTTCCGGAGCGCCTTCCGCTCGAAATGGATCACCGTGCGGATGACGAAATATCCGATGACCAGAACCAGTATGATTTCTGCCACCTTCAGCAGTGCCTCGGATCCCAGATCCACGTTCTTGAATGCATTCAGGAACTTCATTCTCGTCCCCCTACTGCTGACTCTGGTTCATGAGACGGGTCCGCTCATTGCGGGCTCTTCTTCTCTCCAGTTCGGTGAGCAGTTTCTTCCGGAGACGGATATCCTCCGGTGTAATCTCCACCAGTTCATCTTCCTCAATAAATTCCAGCGCTTCTTCCAGGGAGAAGACTCTCGGCGGCGTCAGCTTGATCGTATCGTCAGAACCGGCGGCACGCTGATTGCTGACCTTCTTCGCCTTGCACGGATTGACATCCATGTCGTCTTCTCTGGAATTCATGCCCACGATCATTCCTTCATAAACATGGGTGCCCGGAGAAACAAACATCTGGACACGCTCCTGAATATTCCAGATCGCATACGGCGTACAGGTTCCTTCTTCAATGGCGATGGCAACCCCGTTGCCTCTCCCCGGAACCTCACCCTTGAACGGCTCAAAATCAAAGAACCGCCGCTCCATATTTCCTTCCCCGTGGGTGTCGTTGATGAATTCCGAGCGGTAGCCCAGAAGTCCACGGGTCGGCACATGATACTCCAGCCGGGTGTAGCCGTTCTCGGAGTTCATCTGCAGCATCATGCCCTTTCTCATATTCAGCTTGGAGATAATCGTTCCGGAATATTCGTCCGGAGCGGTGATCACAACTTCTTCCACCGGTTCCAGCTCATTGCCGTTCTCGTCCCGGTGCAGGATGACGTGCGGCTTGGAAACCGCCAGCTCGTACCCTTCTCTTCTCATATTCTCAATGAGAATAGAAAGGTGCAGTTCTCCTCTGCCGGACACCTTGAAACAGTCTGTGGAATCCGTCTCCTCCACCTTCAGTCCCACATTGACTTCCAGTTCCTTCGCCAGCCTCTCCCGGATGTGGCGGGATGTGACGAACTTGCCCACTTTCCCGGCAAACGGAGAGGAATTGACCATAAAATTCATGGACAGCGTCGGTTCTTCGATGTGGATCATTTCCATGGCTTCCGGGTGTTCCGGATCGCAGATCGTCTCACCGATGGAAATATCAGAGATGCCGGACACCACTACAATATCGCCGCACTGGGCCTCTTCCACCGGCATTCTCTGCAGTCCACGGTAGACAAATACCTGTCCGATCTTCCGGTCGGCGACTTCCCCGCCTTCCTTCGTGACCTTCACTGTCTGCCCCGCCTTCACAGTACCCCGGGTGATACGGCCGATCCCCAGTCTGCCGATATAATCGTCATAAGCCAGCTGGCTGACCTGCATCTGCAGCGGTTCACCGGTTCTGTCCGGATACGGTTCATAGTGCTCCAGAATCTCGTCCAGCAGCGGATTGATATTCAGACCGCCGAATCCTTCCGGCGTGTGCTTCATCTTCCGGTCTCCCTCGCCGATATCAATGCTCTCCACTTCGGCCGGATCCTTCACTGCGATTCCCTGACGGGCGATGCCGTACAGAATCGGGAAATCCAGCTGTTCATCAGTGGCATCCAGATCCATGAACAATTCGTAGACCTCATCCACCACCTCATCGATGCGAGCGTCCTTCTTGTCGATTTTGTTAATGAAAAGGATCGGATTCAGCCCCTGCTCCAGGGACTTGGACAACACGAACCGGGTCTGCGGCATCGGTCCCTCGCTGGAATCCACCAGCAGGATCACTGCATCCACCGTCTTCATGATCCGCTCCACCTCAGAGGAGAAATCCGCATGCCCCGGGGTGTCAACGATATTAATCTTCACCCCGTTATGCATGATGGAACAATTCTTCGAATAGATTGTGATGCCCCGCTCCCGCTCAATGGCATCACTGTCCATCACGCAGTCGATGACTTCCTCGTTCTCCCGGAACACATGACTCTGGCTCAGGAACGCATCCACCAGCGTGGACTTCCCCGCATCGACGTGGGCGATAACAGCTATATTAATGATTTTCTGAAAATCTGACATTCGTCTCGTAACTCCTTCAACTTTTCGTTTCAATCTAACAATTAATTTTACACTTCTGACGGACCGTTTTCAACAGATTTCTTGTGATCAAACACAAAAAACGTTTTCGAACACTCCGCCAAACGCTAAATTCTCCAATCCACCGGCGCCTCTCCATTGGCCTCCAGAAAGGCATTCGCTCTGGAAAAATACTTTCCGCCGAAAAACCCCCGGTATGCCGACAGCGGACTCGGGTGCGCCCCGGTCAGAATCAAATGCCGCTGCTCTGTAATCAGCGGAATCTTCGCCTTCGCATTGGCTCCCCACAGAATGAAACAAACCGGCTTCTCCCGCTCATTCAGTTTCCGGATTATCTCGTCCGTCAGAATCTCCCATCCCATGCCCCGGTGAGAATTCGCTTCGTGGGCCCGGACCGTCAGCACTGTGTTCAGCAGCAGCACCCCGGACTTCGCCCAGGGAATCAGACAGCCGTGATTCTTATCCGGCGGCGGAAAACCCAGATCACTCTCCAGCTCCTTGAAAATATTCACCAGTGACGGCGGCTGCGGCACCCCCTCCTGCACGGAGAACGCCAGCCCGTGGGCCTGCCCCGGCTCATGATAGGGATCCTGTCCCAATATCACAACCTTCACATCCCCGTAGGGCGTATACCGGAGTGCATTAAAAATGTCCCTCATATCCGGATAGATCGTCTGGCTGCGGTACTCCTCGATCAAAAAATTTCTCACCAGCTGATAATACGGTTTCTGAAATTCTCCCTCCAGGACCCGGTCCCAGTCATTCCCGATACTCACCATCCGCCCATCTCCTTCTGATCCGATTCTGCTCCGCTTCCTGCACCTGTAAATTCGTCGCACAGCTTCCGATTCGATTTCCTGTACCTCTGATTTCAACGCACAGCATATCTAATATATATTACCACACAAACCCTTCGAATGACAGACAAAAAGTGACAGGAAGCCGGTCACATCACGGTGCGGCGGTCGCCCGGCCAGGTGCAGCCGGTCACATAACGGTGCGGCGGTCGCCCGGTCAGGTGCATCCGGTCACGTCACGGCGCGGCGGTCGCCCGGCCAGGTGCGATTTCACAAAAAAATCCATTTCCGCACCTTCTCCGGGCCGGTTTCCGCTCAAACAGCCGGCGGCGGGATACGGCCGGGTGCGAAATCCGTGAAACTGTCCATATCGCACCTTACCGGCGGTGGTAATGTATTGACAGATCGGAGTTATTTTTCCGGTGCCTGTATATCCACACGACCTGTTGTATGTTCATCCACACCATCAGATGGACGCGCCTTTCGAGCACGGTGCGGGCGGACCGGCGTAATTGA
>NZ_FNBF01000039.1 GCF_900102225.1 Eubacterium pyruvativorans | reverse complement strand
ATGATTATTACGGGGCGGCGGAGCCGCCTGTCCGGTGGTGGCGGAGCCACCTGTCCGGACTTTCGGAGCCACCCCGCATGATTATTGGTTACCTTGCTTTTTCAGGATCCAATCCGTAGACTTCTCGCATGGAGATATCTTTGGATGGATCAGCGCTTTCAATGTCGATCTTGTAGGAATCGTAGGAGATACGATCCATGATCGCATCGGCAAGAGTGCTCTCGCCGCCGCAGATCTGCTGATACCATTCTTCCTCCCGGAACTGGGAGCAGAAGATCGTGGAAGATCTCTTCCTGCGTTTATGGATCAGCTCAAACAAGTTCCTGGCCTCCGGCTCGGTGAGCTTCAGGAGCAGCCATTCATCGATGATCAGCAGGACCGGCTTTGTGTATTTCTTGAGTACGGCGGGAAAGTTCCCGTTGTCCCGGGCTGCCTGCAGGTCAAGGAGCAGGTCCGGAAGGCGGACATACTGGACCGTATAGAACTGCTTGCAGGCTTCCATGCCGAAGGCGCAGGCCATGTAAGTCTTTCCGCTTCCGGTTGCGCCGGTGATGAAGATGTTCCGGTACTCTGTGATGTATTCACAGTTCGCCATGCGCTCGATCAGGGCTTTGTTGATCTTCCGACCGGAGTGATAATCTATCGCAGCGACGGAAGCGTCAGGCTGTTCGAACTCCGCTTTGCGGATCAGCCTTTTGAGCCGGTTGTTTTTCCGGCTGGTATACTCGATATCAACAAGCATGCCGAGCCGGTCATCGAAGGGGACTTCCTTCATGGAAGGGTCATCCTTCTGGATACGGAAAGCGTCAGCCATAGCGGTAAGACGCATTTCAATGAGTTTGTTAATGGTGCTTTCGTTTGTCATGATCGTTTACCTCCGTAGTATCTGGCGCCTCTGGTTATACCGCGCGGCTTCGCCTGCGCATCTGTTCCTGAAGAAAGGCCGGTATCCGGTTCCTGCTTCATGACAGTGAGAAGATTTTTGATGCTTTTGTAGCTGGGTTTCCCGCTGTAGGACAGTGCCCGCTCACAGACTTTCTCAAGGCGCTGCGGCGTATGCTTGTCTGCCAGTCTCAGCAGTCCCATACAACTTCTGTACGACTGCTGTTCGACCCGGCCGGAGGTGAGGATCGCATCGACCACCTTTCGTGTGTTCGGCCCGATCTGATCCGCCCATCTGCGGAAACGGCTGCCGTTCCACTCCAGATATTTCTGGTGGTCATCGGGCATGTGCTCAGTGACCGTGGAATATTGGCCCCTCCTGCCGTGAAGCTGGCGATGGGAAGCGATCCGGTCGTGATTGTAAAAAACTTCAATAGTAGTGTCTGTCACCCGCACATCGACCTTATCCTTGATATACTGATGAGGCACGGAGTAGTACATACCGTCTACTGCGATGTGATAGTTGAACTGGACGGTGGCTCTTTTCCACTCAGCCGGTTCGAAGGGTGTGGCAGGCAAAGGTGCCAGTAATGGCTGTTCTTCCCCAAGAAACAGACTGAGCCTGCTGCATTCCTTTTTCTGGAACTGTCTGGCATTGTAGATGTCGAGCTTCTTCCGGATGGCTGAGTTCAGCTCAGCCAGGGAGAAGAACTGTTCATTCCGTAAGGCGGCTGTGATCCATGTGGATATCTTGCCCACGGAGCCCTCTACGTTCGGTTTGTCCTTGGGACGGCGCACGCGGGCCGGCAGGATCGCGATGTTATAGTGCTCCGCCATTTCGTGATACGTCGTATTGAGCACCGGTGTATACCAGTCGCTCTTTCTGTGATCGACAGCTGTCGTGCAGTTATCGGCCACAAGCATCGGTGTCACGCCGCCGAAGAATTCAAACATGTGAACATGGGCCCTGATCCAGTTCCCGGTCCTCTCGTTCATAAAAGCTTCGACGTAGGTGTACTGACTATAGGTGAGAACACCCACGAATAGCCAGCAGTCGGTAATCTCACCGGTGTCCGGATCGATGATGTGTGCAGGATCGCCCGCCCAGTCGACTTCGATCTGTTCACCGGGCTTCCGGGGGATGTGCATGGTTGCACGGCGTTTCTGCTCGTCTCTGCGGATGTATTCACAGAACTGGGAATACATGAGAGGCTCTTCACCGGCTTGCCGGCATTCCTCGCAGTATTCGATCCACAGAAGCTTTTTGGTAACACCGTTCCGCAAAAGTTCCTTGCGGATGTAACTGTAATCGGGCAGACGTCTGTCTGTTGCCGATTTCTCACTCGGGAACAGAAGTTCCCCAAGTGCGCCGTCGGTCATGCCGAAATCGAGAGGCCATGAGATGCTTAGTTCATCAGCCCTGTCGATCACGCGCCTGACCGTGTTGCGTGAAACACTGCAGCTTCGTGCAATGTTCCGGTCGCTGAATCCCAGGCTTTTTAGCCGAAGGATCTCACGATACTTGGTCATAATGGTGACCCTCCTTTATCTGTAGTCACGCCGGAGCGTGCCTGTACAGTATAAAGGAATCTATGGTTCAGGAGCCGCAAAGTGGCTCCGAAACTCCGGAATTAGTGGCTCTCATTCTCCGGAATGGTGGCTCTCAAAGTCCGGACAGGTGGCTCTGAGGAGCCCGGAATAATCAGAAGAGGTTGAGAAGTATAAAGCCTCTCTGGACATGAACCGGACGAAGTATAAAATCGTCAGCGAAGAAACTCAGTCAGATGGTTCTGTCATGATCAAAATCATTAAGCAGTACAACACAAGTCCCGTTGGCGATTATCTGGACTGAAAAGAATATCGTTACGACACAGTATAGCGTGTAGCCATTGGCGTAAAACCAGCTGATGGATACACGCTATTTTTTTGAAAGGATGTGATTCCAGTGGAACAGAAAACAAATCAGTTTTTAGGGGAAGAGCATGTCGGCAAATTAATGCGGAAATATGCGATTCCCTGTATCATCTCTCTTCTGGTCGGCGCACTCTACAACATTGTCGATCAGATTTTTATCGCAAACGCATCATATCTTGGCTCATATGGCAATGCTGCCAATACGGTGGTTTTCCCTCTTACGGTTATTGCACTGGCGATTGCTGTCATGATTGGCGATGGCTGCTGTGCCTTTGTAAGTCTGAGTCTTGGACGAAAACAGCCTGAAATCGCCAAGAAGAGCGTCGGTAATTCGATAATCATGGTAATTGTCAGCGGCATATTGCTTTGTGTAGTGTATCTGATTTTCAGCAATCAGATCATTGCTATGTTCGGAGGAACCGTGAATGCAGAGACATTCCGGCATTCAAAGGAATACTTCTTCTACATTACGCTTGGCATTCCGTTCTATATGTTTGGGCAGGCTCTGAATCCTATCATCAGAGCAGACGGAAGTCCTAAGTTTGCTATGGCATCCACACTTGCAGGTGCAGTGATCAACATTATACTTGATCCGGTTTTTATCTTCGCTTTTAAATGGGGCATGATGGGTGCAGCTGTTGCCACTGTTCTTGGACAGGTTGTAACTGCTGTTCTTGCAATCTGGTATATCGTTCATATGAAGTTGGTAAAGCCCACGAAAACAGACTTTAAGATGGACGGAGGTGTTTGCCGTAAGACGCTTGTTCTTGGTATAACCAGCTTCTTGTCACAGATTTCTTTGGTTGCGGCAATGGCGGCAATCAACAATATGATCAGGAAATATGGTGCGCTCGATCCGGTTTTCGGTCAGGAACAATATGCGCAGATTCCAATGGCAGTTGTTGGTATTGTCATGAAGTTCTTCCAGATCGTTATTTCCATCGTTGTCGGTATGGCTGCCGGATGCATTCCTGTTGTTGGATTTAATATGGGAGCCGGGAAGAAAGATCGTGTTAAAGAGCTTTTTACAAAGCTGCTTATTGCAGAAGCTACAGTTGGCCTTATAGCACTTCTCATTGTAGAATTGTTCCCGCAGCAATTGATTAACATTTTTGGCGCAGCAAATGAAAGTGCATACTATACGGACTTTGCGATTAAGGCATTCCGTATTTACCTTTGCATGATGATCTTCGCTTGTGTGAACAAGGCCTGCTTTATCTTTCTTCAGGCGATGGGAAGGGCAGCGGAATCAACGGTGCTTTCCATGGTTCGTGAGATTGTTTTCGGTGTCGGCTTTGCGTTGCTTCTGCCAGTTTTCTTCGGCCTCGATGGGGTCTTGTATTCTATGCCGCTGTCGGACATTCTCACATTTATAGTTGCAATCATTTTAATCTTCAAGACTTATAAACAATTGGGAGGTGAAAAACCATGCTTAACAGAGTAATTACAATCAGCCGAGAGTTCGGTAGTGGCGGGAGAACAATCGGCAAGAAAGTGGCTGAAAAACGGGGCATTCCCTGTTACGATGCGGAGCTAATCCAAAAGATTGCTGAGGAAAGCGGATACACCGCTGACTATATTAAAGAAGAGGGAGAATATGCCTCTGGAGGCTGGCTGTCTACGGTTTTTACAGATCGCACGATGGGATTAACAAATCAGGATAAGCTATGGAATATTCAAAGCAGAGTTATAGAGGAATTAGCGGGAAAAGGATCGTGTGTTATTGTTGGACGCTGCGCAGACTATATTCTCAGGGAGAAAGCAGACTGCCTAAAAGTATTTATCCATGCAAGTATTGAAAAAAGGGCTGAGCGTATCGTTAGAAAGTATGGTGAGCGTGAAGAAAGTCCTGAACAGCGTTTGAAGGAAAAGGATAAACGCAGGGCAGCGTATCATCGTTTTTATACAGATATGAAATGGGGACATGCTCAAAACTATCACGTATGCCTCGACAGTGGTGAACTTGGTATCGATAGGTGTGCGGAGTTGATCGCCCAATTATATTAGAGAAAGCAGAAGATAGGAAGTAGGATGAAAGGCTCCCAAACTGCCATTATCGGTAGTAAAGGAGCTTTTTTGTGCTTCGATGTCGATTGTGATGCAGACTTGAATTCCACGGTGAAATGGTCGGCGAAGACGGTGATCTTCTCGATGAGCTCCTTCGGAATGATCGCTTCGTGGTCGCCCTCGACGTAGTATTGAGGGACGGCGGCGGGTTGAAGTTCATCATGGACAGGTCTCTTGAATACCATCAGAACCACCCATACCCATTCTGGATCAACAAGTTCTGGCCTCCAACGAGTACAGGAAAATCAAAGGAGACGAGGCCTCAACCGGAACAATTGGTACGAATACGACGAATCCGCTGACGATCCTGCTGCAGCGCAGCGACTTTTCCAGAGAATCCGCTCGCTACATAAAAGAAGCACCACGAGTAATACATACGGCAGAACTCACCGGAGATTTTTGAAGCCGATAATAATGATGAGGGATAAAGACTACGCAGAAAATTGACAAAACAGACACGCTACAGACACGCTCAATACAATTCTGAGTGGCCGCAAGTACACCGTCGATACATGGGATCACGCTGACACCGGCAGGACAGAGTTTCTATCCGGCTGCAAAGAAAATGGCTGCTATGTATGAGTCCGCCCGGGAGAAAGGCCGCAAAATTGCTGACCGGAAATCCAGCCTTACCATCTTCTACAATTTCTGCTGGAATGATCGGAGCGTTGACAGCCAATCACCATACACCGATCGTGGACGACTTTTACAAGATATGCCGGGAGGAGATCCATTAATCCTTTGAATAATACGAGCTCTTTAATTGTGCATCATAATTTCTTAAACGTACTTCGACCCCTCTCGGATGCTGAGCGGCGCCATTTCACTGTGGTGTTCTCTGATGAACTCTCTCACCCAGTCTGGGTTCGTCTTAGAATAGTCACGGAGGGCCCAGCCTATGGCCTTGTTGATAAAGAATTCTTTACTCCCGAAATTGTTTACGAGAATCGATTTAAGTAAATCTGCATTTGTATTTTCTTTTCTTCCTCTCTGATGGTCGATGGCGGCCCGGCGGACCCAGAAATCGGGATCTTTCGACCATCTCAGCATCAGCTGGTCCACTTCCGGATTTGGAAATTCAATGTTTCCGATGATTTCATCCAGAGAATCCACGCTGTCCCACCACTGTTTTGATCGGAGGTATTTCTCCAGATGCGGAATGTCGGATACCGTCAGGTATTTATGGAGCCTGAAAAGGTAATCTGCCACAAAATACTGCATTTCCCGGTGTTCATCCTCCCAGCAGAGATCCAGAAGTTCCCAGTTTATTTCTTTTTTCTTCATTTCTTCCTTTAAGATTCTTTTATAGCAGGCTCTTCTGGCTGCGGCCTTGATGCCATAGAAAGCGAACTGATTCCGCATATAGGCAGCCATATGAACGGCGTCATCAGGATTCGCGGCCGCACGGAAGTTCTCGTCGAGCTCTTGGCATATTTGTTTTGTCCCGGTCATGGTGATTCCCTTCCTATATGGTAAAGTTCTGGCTATTTCCAGCGCGGCCCAGCCGGTGATCAGGACCAGTTCCGTGGTCACGATGCGGTGAAAGACCCTGGTCGTCAAAAGCAGCATGACAAGGTATAACACGACTGCCGCAAACAGGATCAGCCTTCCGCTGAGTTTCCGGCCGGCCTCACCGGGAAGATGACTGGACCCGCTGAGAGACAAAATCTGGCCGGTTAAAAGTTTCTGAACTTTCATCCGATCTTTCGCTCGAGGGTGTAAAGTATTAGTGGGAGTTTAGAAACTGGAAAGGGGATCTCCAAGTGCTAAGATAATAGTGAACAAATTACATCATGCACTCGAAAGGAGATCCCTATGACACCTATTATACATGAAATCGCAACTGAATTCCTGGAAAATGTTCTGGAAACACTAAAACCTCACGAGGGTATGAAATGGGAAGAGACCAGTGCAAAGCTTATGAAGTGCTGCAAGGAAACGACCGCCAGGTTCATTCGCGCCGCAGCGGAGGGGCTCGAACAGAAATTGAGAAATGACAAAGCTGGCCGGAAACAGCTTGGACTCACGATCAAGGCCAGAGAAGGAAGATGATCAAAGCAGAGTCGACCGATGCATACAGGAGCTGCTGGATGACGCGAAGGGAAACAGGGATCTAACAGAAAAAGTCAACCGATTCGGTGTCTATCTGAACGGGAATTGAGAGCCAATCGTGAATCGATTCAAGATAGACATGCCGGGAAGCTGCACAGAAGGATTGGTCAGTCATATCCTGTCGAAACGATTCAGCCGTGAGCCGCAGGGATGGAGTGATGCAGGACTCGGATGCTGATTCAGAGCTATGGAGCAGCAAGAGACCGACTAAGTTGATTGAATATGAGCATGCGCAAAAGGGCTGGAAGGAGTTCCAGACAGTGACTGCGTACAGCTCAAAAAAACTTGGAGATCTGTCAAGAAAAACTCCCACTACTTCCTGACACCATCTCGCTGATGACGTAACTTCATTATATGAGGCTGATATGCTATACTGTGGAAAGAACGTGGCTATTTGCAATATGTATTCCAAGATATAAATCAGAATTTAGCAGGAGAAAGTAGAACCAATATGAAACAATATGTTGTTGATGCATTTACAGATAACGTATTCCACGGTAATCAAGCAGCAGTCTGTGTATTGGAGCAGTGGCTGGACGAAGAACTGATGATGAACATCACCAGAGAAAACAACTTTTCCGAGACTGCTTTTACGGTCAAAGAGGGAGATAAATGGCACTTGCGCTGGTTCACACCTGGAGGGGAAATTGATCTTTGCGGTCACGCAACGCTGGGAACTGCTTATGTTCTGTTTCGTTTCTTTGAGACAGAGAAACAGATGCTTGTTTTTGAGACACTGTCTGGAGATTTGGTTGTTACAAAGAAAGATGATTTACTGGAAATGGAGTTTCCGGCATATGAACTAAGGCCTGTGGAAGTAACAGAAGCAATGGCTGATGCGATAGGTGTCCGACCTTTAGAAGCATATATGGCAAGAGATCTTCTTTGTGTACTCAAGGATGAAATGGCCGTTCGGGAACTGACTCCTGACTTGGAGAAGATAAAACAGCTTGATGGCTTGCTGTTGCACGTAACAGCTAAAGGCAGTGATGAGGATTGCGTTTCTCGCAGTTTTGCTCCGAAACTTGCAGTGCCGGAAGATCCGGTTTGTGGTTCCGGGCACTGCCATATTATCCCATATTGGGCTGATAAACTCGGTAAAGATGAATTGGTTGCATTTCAGGCATCACAGCGTGGAGGAACGTTATATTGCCGTAAGGACGGAAAAAAGATATTCATAGCAGGAAAGGCGGCATTATATTCTGTTGATGAATTATTTGTAGAAAAGAGTTAGATTCCAGTTCAATGTGTTTTGCAATGTCGCTGATACAATTGAAGGTAATGGAGCAACATCATATTTCTGACAAATTCCCGAACAGTATATCCCCGCTTTGACCAATTTCCAGACAGCAAGAACCGACGTGATTATGTTCCTCACTGTCTCGTTGCACGTCGAGACAGTGGCTCTGCTAACAAGAACAAATTGAAAGAGGGCTGGAAAAGCCCGTGTTTAAGCCATTTCTGCGGCATCCGTCTTTCTGAGAAGAGAGGCGGGTGCCGCGTTTTCTTTTAGAAAAAATGTAAGAGTTGCTCTGGCGTGACTGTGGAAAGGGTATTTGAGCAGAAATAGAAAAGAAGGCAATGCAGAATCATCATCTGCACCGCCTCCGCTAGTGTCAAGAATTGTTCGCAAAAAGTTTCCATTGAGTCCCCGATAATGATCAGGCGGCCTGTTGTTCAAGGATTTTTGTGATGGCGGATTCACGAATGTAACTCCGTGATGTCGACCAGTCCTCAGAATATTCCATCAGGTAGGTTGTCACCAGCCGAACGTAGGAGTCCTCGTTCGGAAATACGCCTACGATGCTTGTCCTGCGACGGATCTCGCGGTTCAGGCGCTCGATCATATTGCTGGAAGAGACTTTCCTGGGATCAAGGTCCGGATATCCATAAAAGGTCAGAGACTCATCCAGGCCGTTTTCCAGGCACTCGATCGCCTTGG
>NZ_FNBF01000035.1 GCF_900102225.1 Eubacterium pyruvativorans | reverse complement strand
TTCCGTATTCGGCACCGTTCCGATGAAGCCGAACACACCGAACAATCCGTCGTCTTCATCCGCATGAATTGTGGTCTGCTCGCCGGTCTTCGTATTCTCCACCACCATGGTGTCCAGAATGCCGTCGCCGTCCAGTTCCTTCACAACCGTGTTCCACATGAAGTTAAGCTTCTCGTTCTTGAACGCCTTCTCCTGAATGGATTCTGCCGCACGGAGCTGGTCTCTTCTGTGGATGATGGTCACCTTTCTGGCGAACTTCGTCAGATACATGGCTTCTTCCACCGCTGCATCGCCGCCGCCCACCACGTAGACTTCCAGATCTTCGAAGAAGTTGGCGTCACAGGTGGCGCAGTAGGACACGCCCTTGCCCCGGAACTTGCCTTCGTTCTTGCAGCCGATCGGCCGGGAATGGGCACCGGTGGCGATGATCACCGCCTTGGCGTGATACTCTCCGTTGGCGCCGATCAGGATCTTCTCCGGACCGTCCAGCTTCACTTCCTTGATGTTGTCGGACACTCTCTCACAGCCGAATTTCTCGCACTGCTTCGTCATCCGCTCGATCAGGGACGGACCGGACTCGCCTTCCAGCATCTGTCCCGGATAGTTCTCGATCTCATTGGTGATCGCGATCTGTCCGCCGTCCTGTGCCCGCTCGATGATCAGTGTGTTCAGTCTCGCCCGGCCGGCATAGATGCCTGCCGCCAGACCTCCCGGGCCTGCACCCAGGATGATCACATCATACAGTTTACTCATTGGTTTGCCCTCCATATCCGGCGGCCTGGGTCAGCCGCCGGACACTTGCATATATCTTCAGCGATAATTATTCGAAAATGGTCTGATCGGACACTTCCGTGGTCAGCGCCTTCAGCGCCTTCTCCACGATGTGGCGGCGGAGCGCCTTTTCGTCATCGTGCTCCAGTTCCGGATTGCCCAGCGGATGCGGGATCGCAATCGCCGGAACGATCCGGTTCGCACCAACCGTCATGGAGATCGGTGTTACTGTACATACGTGTACAACCGGCAGTCCTGCTCTTTCAATTTCCTTCACCATCGTTGCACCGCAACGCGTACAGGTTCCTCAGGTGGAGGTGAGGATAACGCCGTCTACACCGTCTGCCAGAAGTTTTTTCGCAATTTCGGAAGCGAACTTCTTCGCATTGGCTACTGCAGTACCGTTACCCACTGTTGCATAGTACTTGTTATGCAGGGATCCGATGATGCCTTCCTTCTCCATATCCCGGAGAACGTCCACAGGCAGAACTCGGTTCGGGTCATCATTCGCATAGACCGGGTCGTATCCGCCGTGGGCCGTCTCATGGCTCTCGGAGGTCAGGCAGTCGATGCCGTCCAGGAAGTACTCACCGTAACGGGATGCACTGGAGCTCTCGATGTGATCCGGATTGCCCTTCGGTACAATACCGCCGGAAGTAACCAGAGCGATCTTCGCATGCGCCATGTCCTTGATGGCCGGGTTCGGTGCGACACGGTCGAAGACCGGCATCGGATACTCTGTATCGAACGGCTTGCCGTTCAGTTTCTTCAGCAGCATATCCACCGCACGTTCTGCACCGCGCTTCTTCTCGAAGAAGTTCACCCGAATACCGTTCGGAATATACCCTTCTTCACAGGACGCACCAATCTTTTCGCCCTTTGCCAGCTTCAGAGCCAGCGGCGCCATGGTCTTCACAGCCTTCCGCATGCCTGCTGCACTGTTCTTCGTGGAAACCATCAGGACCTTGTCCTTGAACATGTCAACGCCCGGGTTTTCCACATACATACCGGTCAGGGAAGGAATTCCCAGATCCTGCTGAACATGGGCTGCAACCGTAGCGCAGGCCACGCCGTAACGTCCCGCATTGAAAGCCGGACCTGCGATGAAGACATCCGGTGCTTCCGCCTTCACCCATTCCAGAACCTGTGCCGTGGCAGAATCCATATTTTCATTGAAGTAGGTGTCGCCGCAGACGATGGTGGCGATAATCTCGGCTTCTTCACCGAACTGTTCCATCAGCGCCAGACCCGGGCCGACTACTTCTCCCTTGCGGAGCTCCGCAGGGTAATCTGCTTTTTCTTCGCCGCCGATCTGGGCAAAGAACTGGTTGATGTAATGAACCACTTTCAACTTAGCCATGTATGCCCTCCTTCTTACCGTGCGCTCAGATAACCGAAACCGGTCTCGTTGGTGGATCCTGTGATGACCTGGATCTCCACTTCGATGGAACCGTCTTCCCGGAGCGTGTTTTCATTGGCGCCGGCGATCTTGTCAATATAGTCCATGGTGCCGATCACCTTGTCCATCTTCGGCAGAACCACGTACTCGTTGGCGTTGCCGCCGGTGACAACCGCATCTGCCGCTTCGTCGGCATCTGCCAGGGACTGAGACTTGCCGTCTCTTCCGGCGTATTCGTCTGTGATGATGACCGTCTTCACACCCTCTGCTTCGATCTTCTTGCAGTTCATGATCAGGTCGGTATCCGGGTTGCCGAATCCCTCCTGGGAAACGATGACACCGTCCAGATCCAGCATCCGGCAGATCTTCGCCGTAAAGTCAGAAGAACGCATCTTGTCCGCCAGGTATACATTCTCGTTTGTCACGATCTGGCAGACGAAGTTCAGCTTCTTTCCGTGCTGCTTGAACAGTTCCTCAACTACCGGGTTGTTCTCGTGAACGTAAGTCGGGTTCTTGTCGCAGGCAGATACGCAGTTTCCGGAAATGATTGCACCGTCGAAGACTTCTGTCGGGCTGAGGATCGTCGGCAGCGTCTTCTTTGCATCCACACCGTAAACATACGTGTCATGCAGCAGGCCCTGGGACTGCAGCATCTGTACATAGGCCACCCGCGGCAGATCCGGATAAGCTTCGATGCCTTCCTTGATTCCGCATGTCTCGTACACCTTCGTCTCATCCGGCGTCAGTTCTCTCGCCAGCTCGCCCAGGAATACCGCAACACGGAGTCCGGCGAAACGCACTGCCTTCTCATATTCGTGCTGTTTCAGACCTTCCACCGGTTCGCAGACCATGCAGAGATTTAGTGTCTTGGAGAACGGTGTGTAATCCGCTCCCGGACCGCTCATGTCGATCACGCCTTCCTGGAAACCAACAATGCGGCCGGCTGTGACAACCGCCATGCCCTTCAGTACGTAGGTCTTGCCGGAACCGACCGTGTCAACCTTGTGCATCACGCCCGGGAAAACACCGCCGCGGCCTTCTACCTTCACACGCGGTTCGATGACGTCCTTCACCGGTGTGATCCGGACGGATTCTCCCGGCTTAGCGATGTCGAAGGTGACGCCCTTCAGTTCTTCGTCTTCCAGAACGACTTTCTCCAGCTCCTCTTTCGAGACATACAGGGTACCGTTTTCGATCTTCGATTCCGGTGCGAACTGAATGTCCTGAATGAGGATGTTTCCAATTTCCAGTCTCACTTCATTTTCCTCCTTCATTCCGATGAAATAAGCTGTTTCCGGCGGAGCGGGATTTCCGGACTGCCCGGGGCATCCGTCCCGCCGCTATACCGTCTGATCTGCGTCTGCGGATTCGATTCCGCTCGCGATCAGTCTCCAGTCAATTACCTGAAAATCCTCCAGTACTTCCGGTCGGTACTTCTGATACTTGGAAGCCTTGTCCTCGAACTTGTCACATGCCTCCACGGCCCGCTGGATCAGAGCCATTGAATCCGGGTCCGGTGCCTCACACCGGCTGCTGAGCAGCACCGACTTGTACGGCGTCTCGTTGGGCTTCACACTGCCGCTGAGCGGATGGGTCAATAACCGGTGTCCGTCCTGTACAAGTGCCCTGACGTGAACCAGAAGATCCCGGAAGGATCCCTCGAAGAACTCCACGCTGTGAGCTTCCCCCGCTTTCTGCTCTACCAGAGGGTTATTCGTGACGATGACATATTTCTGTTTTTTCATGGACAAAAAATTTCCTCGCAATCGTTCGTCCGTCCCGGTACGAAGGCGGAGCACAGACTCAGATAATGAAAAAGGGACATGGCTGCACGAATCCGCAGCGATGTCCCATTCTGTCTAAGCGATATGCGGCAATCCCCGCATTCTCTATTCAGAATTTCCTGCTCCGCCGGTCCTTCTGCCTGAAAGTTTCACCGGAATCCCCGACTACCTGGATTCGGTTTGCCTCTTCGGCGGCATCCTGCGGGAACGGTACGTCCGTTTCCATCCGATGCGCTCTCCCTGCGGAACAGCTGTCGGAATGTTCGAAATTGAATACGATACTGCACCGTTTTCGATTGTTCCGACTATTTATCTTGTAAATTCATAATAACGTTTAGGATAAGATTAATCAATATATATTTTCCGGTTCGGTTAAAAAAGTAACGAGAATTTTCACTTTTGGTTTGAAGCACATTTCGGGCCACGAAAAAAGCGGCATTTCGTTGTAAGAAGGAACGAAATGCCGCCGGAACCGGATCAATAGTCTAATAATTTTCTTCGTGAATTTCGAAGTATGCCTGCGGATGTCTGCAGACTGGGCATACCGGCGGCGCTTCCGTGCCGACGATGATATGACCGCAGTTGCGGCATTCCCATACTTTCACTTCGCTCTTCCGGAACACTTCCTGGGCTTCCACGTTATGAAGCAGCTTCCGATAACGTTCCTCGTGGGTCTTCTCGATGGCGGCAACGCCGCGGAACTGGGCCGCCAGTTCATGGAAACCTTCTTCGTCCGCTTCCTTCGCCATCCGGTCGTACATATCGGTCCACTCATAGTTCTCGCCTTCTGCGCCGGACGCCAGATTCTCCGCCGTATCTCCCAGCATGCCCAGTGCCTTGAACCAGAGCTTCGCATGTTCCTTCTCATTCTCCGCCGTCTTCAGGAAAAGCGCAGCGATCTGCTCGTATCCTGCCTTCTTCGCCACGGAGGCAAAGTATGTGTACTTATTCCGTGCCATGGATTCCCCGGCAAGTGCTTCCAGAAGATTCTGTTCGGTTTTCGTTCCGGCATATGGATTCTTCTTCTCAGCCATTGGTCTATCTCCTCCCTGTCTGAGTGTGAATTATCTGATTAACTGTAATTATGCATACTTTTCTGAGAACGTGCAAGAGTGTAGATCACATGTGAAATATTAAGATTTCTTTAGATTTCGTCGTCTGTCCCCCTCTCCGCCCCTTTCTTCCTTTACTCTATGATGATCTGACAACTGGCCATGGTTTCCAGTGCCGCCCGATGTTTCTCCGGTGTGACGCCGGCGCAGCAGGCGCTGTCCACAGAAATGGCCACTTCCGGCATGTACGCCTTCAGCAGAAGTGCATTGGACACCACGCAGATATCTGTACAGAGTCCTGTCAGTTCCACTTCGATTTCCTCCTGCCGGGAGAGGTCCCGCAGTTTCTCCGCCAGCAGTACACTGCCGAATGTCGGTTTATCGAAGATGTGATTCTCCGGAATCCATTTTTCGATTTCCCCAGGGATCTGCCAGCCTTCTGTTCCTTTCAGACAGTGAGGAACCGGAAGATTCTTTCCCTCCATGGTATCCAGATAGTTATCCGGATGGGTATCCCGGGTGGCGTAGATGTCCGCAGGATCCCGGGAACGGAGTTTTTCGATTACGGCGGGAACAATGGCTTCCGCCTCTTTCGTTCCCAGTGCACCGTCGATGAAATCCTTCTGCATATCGATTACCACCAGTATCTTCCTCATGAATACCACCTCACTCACTGTAATAATTCTATTATCTGTCTGCCACAGCGATTATCCTTTCTGATCAGGAGCTCTCTGTGGTATAGTCTTAGGATATAGTAAAAAAACAGATCGATCAAGGAGTGGAAGAATGAACGGAATCATCGACACCGGAGGCGGTCTCCGGGATATTTTCGGCGCAGGCGTGCTGGATTACTGCATGGAACATCAGATATGCTTCGACTATGCCCTGGGGGTTTCTGCAGGCTCTGCGAACCTCGTTGCTTACATTGCGGGGCAGGAAGGAAGAAATGTTCATTTCTATACAGAATACGCACGCCGGAAGGAATATATGAGCCGGGAAAATTTCTTCCGGAAGAAGAATTACGTCGATCTGGATTACGTATACGGCACACTGAGTAATGACGGCGGAGAAAATCCGGTGGATTGGCAGGCTTACGAAAACAACCCCATTCCCTTTGTCGTTGTCGCCACCGATGCCGAAACCGGAAAGCCCCGGTACTTCACAGGAGAGGACATTCATCCCAACGACCTGGGGATCATCAAGGCGTCCTGCACGCTCCCGGTGGTCAACACCCCCCGCAGAATCCGGGGCGTCCCGTACTACGACGGCGGCGTGGCCGATCCGGTGCCGATCCGTCATGCACTGGAGGACGGCTGCCGGAAGATCGTACTGATTCTGACCAAACCCTATGATTACGTCCGCACTTCCACCTTCACGGTGAAATTCGGCGCCCGGGTGGTCGGCCGCCGCTATCCGGCCGTCCGGAAGGCCCTCCTCCACCGGGCGGAGGCCTACAATCAGTCCGTGGCAGAGGCAAAAAAACTGGAGAAACAGGGCCGGGTGCTGATTCTGGCGCCGAATGACATCTCCGGGCTGAGCACTCTCACCGTGGACGTGGACAGGCAGATGGCACTGTACGAGGAAGGGTACCGGAAAGCCGCAGGGATCCGGGCATTCCTCGATGACTGAACCCTCGCATCGTGACAGAAGATGAAGTAAGAAGCTGCCCGAAGCGGTTCAAACCATGCTTCGGGCAGCTTTCATACAATGATTTTTTATTTATTCAGGTGGCAGGAACTTCCCGTGCCGCAGTGGCTGCAGTGGCTGCAGTCCCCTCCGCAGCAGGACTTCCCCTGCTTCTTGTCTCTTATCATTTTCCGGATAATACCGGTTACAATTCCGATCAGTGCCGCTGACACCAACAGCGTGCCGGCATTAGAAACAATCCATGCTATCATTGAATAACCTCCTGTCTTCAGCCGTTATACGCCGGACTTCCGGTGAGCCGTTCCGCCTCATGATACTTCCGTAAGAACACCATATAGATGATTCCTGCCAGGGCGGCGAATGCGGCAATCAGCCCCGGCACGCTGATGTTTCCGGTGAACAGGCCTCCGAACTGATTAATCATGAGTGCCACCACGTAAGCGAATCCGCACTGATATCCGATGGCGAACCAGGTCCACTTCGCATTATTCATTTCCCGGCGGATTGCGCCGATGGCAGCGAAGCACGGTGCGCAGAGCAGGTTGAACACCAGGAATGAATAGCCGGTCAGCGGTGTGAAAATATGGGACATATTCTGCCACAGGTGGTCTCCTCCGTAGAGCGTTCCCATGGTGCCCACCAGATTTTCCTTTGCCACCAGTCCGGTGATGGCACTGACGGCAGCCTGCCAGGTGCCCCAGCCCAGCGGGATGAAGATCCAGGAGATCGCCCTTCCGATATAGGCCAGGATGGAATGATCCAGTTCTTCATTCTCCAGCAGTCGGAATCCTCCGCCGATGAATCCGAAATGGCTGGCGAACCACACAACAATCGTGGAGAGCAGAATGATGGTACCCGCCTTTCTGACGAAGGACCAGGCTCTTTCCTTGACGGACCGCAGCACATTGCCGGCGGTCGGGATATGGTAGGACGGCAATTCCATTACGAAAGGTGCCGGATCCCCGGCGAACATACGGGTTTTCTTCAGCATGATTCCGGAAACGACAATCGCGGCCATCCCCACGAAATAGGCAGAAGTTGCCACCAGCGCAGAGCCGTGGAACAGTGCGCCGGATACAATCGCAATGATTGGCAGCTTCGCACTGCACGGAATGAACGTGGTTGTCATAATCGTCATACGCCGATCCCGTTCGTTTTCAATGGTTCTGCTGGCCATGATCCCCGGAACACCGCATCCAGTACCGATCAGCATCGGGATGAATGACTTTCCGGACAGGCCGAACTTGCGGAACACCCGGTCCAGCACGAAGGCGATCCGGGCCATATAGCCACATGCCTCCAGGAAAGCCAGCATCAGGAACAGTACCAGCATCTGGGGAAGGAAGCCGAGTACCGATCCGACACCGGCGATGATGCCGTCAATCACCAGACCTTTCAGCCACCCTGCGGTGTGAAGCTTGTCCAGCGCTGCCTCGGCCAGTTTCGGGATACCTGGAACCCAGATACCGTAATCTGCCGGATCCGGTTCGTCCCCGATCCGGGCGAGGGTTTTCTTGGCAGACTGATATTCTCCGATCGTCGCAGTTTTCGTCACCGTTTCCAACGAATCTTCGTCCACAACAACCGAATAGGCGAAGCGGTCTTTCGGCGCCGTTTTGTGTTTTTTCACGTAGACCTTATAGCCGTCTACGATGGCAGAGGCATCGGAATACTCCTGCTGCACCTTTCCGTAGCCGCCGTCATTTACCAGGTGGAAGCCGTCTCCAAAAACATTGTCGTTGACAAAGTCTGTGGCCGGGGTTCCGATTCCGACCATGGAAATCCAGTACACAAGGAACATAATCACTGCGAAAATCGGCAGACCCAGCCAGCGGTTCGTCACGACCCTGTCGATCTTGTCAGAAGTGGAAAGTTCCCCGGAATGTGCCTTGGCATAGCAGCCGGTGATGATCTCTGCGATGGAAATGTATCGTTCGTTGGTGATGATGCTCTCGGCGTCGTCATCCAGCTCTTTCTCTGCCGCCCGGATGTCATTTTCGATGTGGACCAGTGTTTCCGGCGGGATGGTCAGCTGTTCCCGGACCTTCTCGTCCCGTTCGAACACCTTGACCGCATACCACCGCTGCTGTTCCTCCGGCATATTGTGAACCACCGCTTCTTCTATATGGGCCAGTGCGTGTTCCACCGGTCCGGAGAATCGGTGCATCGGCACGGGGCGTGCTTCTTCCGCCGCCTGAATGGCTGCTTCTGCCGCTTCCTTGATCCCCTCGCCTTTCAGCGCCGAGATTTCCACAACGGTGCATCCCAGATTCCGGGACAGTTCTTCTGTATTAATCCGGTCTCCGTTCTTCCGGACAACATCCATCATGTTGAGGGCTACCACCACCGGAATGCCCAGTTCCGTGAGCTGAGTGGTCAGATACAGGTTTCGTTCGAGATTCGTGCCGTCGATAATGTTCAGAACAGCGTCCGGACGCTCACCGATCAGATAATTCCTTGCCACGACCTCCTCCAAGGTGTAGGGAGACAGAGAGTAGATTCCTGGAAGGTCTGTGACGGTAACGCCTTCGTGTCCCTTCAGTTTCCCTTCCTTCTTCTCTACTGTAACCCCCGGCCAGTTTCCGACGAACTGGTTGGAACCGGTCAGGGCATTGAACAGGGTTGTCTTCCCGCTGTTCGGATTACCCGCAAGTGCAATACGTATTTCCATAATTCTACTGATTCCTTTCTGCTTCATGTGCTTTGAGAGGTTAACGACGTCTAACCCTGTCCCGAAAAAAAACGCAGTTGTTCTGACCGTTACTCAACCTCAACCATCTCTGCATCCGCTTTCCGGATGGACAGTTCATAATTTCTGACGGTGATCTCGATGGGATCCCCCAGCGGAGCGATTTTCCGAACGGATACTGCGGTATTCTTTGTCAGTCCCATATCCATGATGCGTCGTTTCACGGCGCCTTCTCCGTGGAGTCTGACCACCTTCGCCGTATCTCCGACCGCCACATCTCTCAGTGTTCTCAATTGATTCCCTCCTTCCCGGACATCGTCTGCATTTTCATCGAATGTTCGTTCACACCATTATTTTCCGTGCCAGCTCGCTGCTGACGGCCACTCTGCTTTCCTTGGCTTTCACAATCAAATTGCCCCCCAGGGCGCTGATCACGCAGACTTCTCCGCCCACGTTGAAACCCAGGTTCTCCAGATGTTTCTTCACTTCCGGACTGCCGCCGATCTTCTTGATGATCTGCGGACGGCCCCGTTCTGCCAAATTCAAAGGCAGCATAGTCCCTCCTATCTAAAATTAGTCTCTTCTAACTTCGATATTCATTATAGGTTAGGCATTGTTAACTTGTCAAGATAAAGTTAGACAACGCTAATATGATGTGCTGTAATCGTATGGTGCTGACACAATGGGCGGTTTCGGTCTGGCGGGTGCGATTTCGCGAAAAAATTCGTCTTCGCACCTGTTCCGGGCCGGTTTTCGCTCATTCATCTGGCGACACGATCGCGAGGGTGCGAAAATAGAAAATATTCTTTTTTCGCACCCTGCCGATTCAGTCCCGAATTGAATAATCGGTGATAATTTTCTGTAAGTGGATAAAAATACAGAGATGTTTGGGAATATGCGCCCGGCAGTGAATGCCCTCCATTCGATCCAGTCGATGAGATGGCATTCTCGATGGAAATGGTTGTTTATCCATGACTCCGGAAGATTATTCAAGCTCCGTAGGTGCGAAAATCCGGTTTTTGCGTCATTACGCACCACGTTTAGACGCAGAATATTTTAATCGAGAATAATTTTTGTTTTCGCACCTTGTTTAGCGTGTTTCAGGTGCGGAATTGGTAAAAAAGGCTATTTCGCATCTTCCGCTATTACTGTACCGCGATTCGTATACAATCTCCCCTCCGCAGGCTATGCATCAGTATTCAAACTGTGATTTGTATATAATATGCTGCCCACCCGACAACCCTTTCCCGCGAACCCGTTGGGCGTTGGCGTGATACAGTTCATGACTTGAAATCTCACGATTGGTTTTCAAGAAGACACACGGTCTCCACATCCTTCGTAAACGGGAACATGTCCACCGGCACTACCCGCATAATCCGGTAGCCGCACCGGCAGAACTCTTCCAGATCCCGGGCCAGGGATTCCGGTCCGCAGGAAACGTAGACGATCTTCGTGATGGCGAGAGCCGCAGCGGCACGGATGAATTCCGGGGTGCTGCCTGTGCGGGGCGGATCCATACATAGAACGTCGAACGCCGGCCCTTCCAATCTGTTCGCCGCACAGGCCTGGAGAAATTCGGTGGCATCGGCGCAGATGAATTCGATGTTCCGTATGTGGTTGGAGCGGGCGTTGGCGACCGCATCCTTCACCGCGTGGCGGTTCAGCTCCACGCCGGTGACGTCTCCGGCGAATGGGGCCATGAACATGCCGATGGTGCCGGTACCGCAGTAGGCGTCGAGAACATGTTCTGTGCCGGTGAGGCCGGCCATTTCCCGGGCGAGGCGGTAGAGTTTTTTTGTCTGCCGGGCATTCACCTGGTAGAATGCCGAAGGAGAAATGCGGAAGTCCATGCCCAGGGAGCGGTCCAGGATGGTGCCCTTCCCCCAGAGTACGATGTTCCGGTCTCCCAGCACCATGCTGGTGCGGCGGGAATTGATGTTCTGGACGATGGTGGTGATCTCCGGAAATTGCCTGCGGATTGCTTTCACGAAGTTGTTCTTCCCTGGAAGCTGGGGGACGGCCGTGACCAGGGTCAGCATGATTCCCTCGGAGGCGGTGCGGACCATGATGTGGCGGATGAGGCCGACGCCGGTGTCTTCGTCATAGACCTTCCACTTGAAGGACGGGATCATCTCCGTCACCGCTTCGATGATGGCGTCTGCCCGCCGGTCTTCCAGCAGACATCCCCTGACCGGGATCACATGATGGGTGTTTTTCTGGTAGATGCCCCGGATCGCCGTGCCTTTCGGGCCCCGGGCCAGTGCGGCGTGCACCTTGTTCCGATAGTAGAACGGGTCCTCTGCGCCCAGGATCGGTTCGATCCGGCAGCGGCAGGCTCGGCAGACGGCACCGATGCTTTCCCGCAGGAATGCTTCCTTTCGCTTCAGCTGGCCGGCATAAGGCATGCCGGCGTAGTCGCAGCCGCCGCATTTTCCGGCGTAGGGACAGTTCCATTTAGTGTTTTTTTGTTCGGCCGCCGGAGCGGGACCGTTCTGTCTTCTTGTTTGCTTTCTCATTTCTGGTGTTTCCGTTTCTTTTTCGGCTGCCGCCCCGGTGTGCAGCATTCCCGGGACGGATGAGGCATTTCTCGCCGTATCCGATGAGGTCCTCTCTTCCGGCTTGTATCAGGGCCTGGCGGACCAGGTTGTAGTTTTCCGGCCGGCGGTACTGAAGGAGCGCCCGCTGCATGGCTTTCTCTTTCGGGCTGGTCACACTACGTACCGGCTGCATGTTCCGGGGGTCGATTCCGGTGTAGTACATGACGGTGGAAGCAGTGGACGGAGTCGGGTAGAAGTCCTGGACCTGATCCGGCTGGAACCCCATGTCCCGGATGGTCTCCGCCAGGGCGATGGCATCCTCCAAGGTGGAGCCCGGATGGGAGGAGATCAGATACGGAACCAGAAACTGCTGTTTTCCGGTTTTCCGGTTGATCTTCTCGAAGCGGCGGCAGAAGGCCTTGTATACATCACTGCCCGGTTTCCCCATCAGCTGCAGTACATGGTCCGAAACGTGTTCCGGTGCCACCCGGAGCTGGCCGCTGATGTGGTACCGGCACAGTTCTTCCAGGAAGGTGTCGTCGGGGTCGGCCATGACATAATCATACCGGATGCCGGACCGGACGAAGACTTTCTTCACCCCCGGAAGCTGACGGAGCTCCCGGAGCAGCGCCACGTAGTCGGTGTGGTCGGCGTGGATGTTGCCGCAGACTTTCGGAAACAGACACTGGCGGTTGGGACAGACTCCCTTCTCGATCTGCTTCCGGCAGGCCGGATGGCGGAAGTTGGCAGTGGGACCCCCCACGTCGTGAATATAGCCCTTGAAGTCCGGGCGGCGGATCATCAGCTTCGCTTCCCGGATCAGGGACTCGTGGCTTCGGGCCTGTACGATCCGCCCCTGATGGAAGTTCAGTGCGCAGAAACTGCAGCCCCCGTAACAGCCCCGGTTGCTGGTCAGGGAGAAGCGAATTTCCGAAAAGGCCGGAATCCCCCCTTCCGCATCATAGACCGGATGCCATGCGTTTTCGTAGGGCAGTTCATAGATGTCATCCAGTTCCTGTGTGGTCACCGGCCGCATCGGCGGATTCTGAATCACATACCGGTGTTCTCCGTAGGATTCGATCAGGGGCCTGCCGCTGATCGAGTCGGTGTTCTGCTCCTGGATGGAGAACGAGCGGGCATACTGGGTTTTGTCCTTCTGCATGCTCGCAAAGTCCGGCAGCGTGATGCCGTCCCAGACCTGGTCGGTGGTCCGGGACTTGTAGACGGTGCCGGGGATGAACGTGATGTCCCGGATGTTCAGCCCGCTGTTCATGGCGTCGGCCACTTCCACCATCGCCAGTTCTCCCATGCCGTAGATCAGCAGGTCAGCGCCGGAATCCAGCAAAATGGACCGGCGGAACCGGTCCGACCAGTAGTCGTAGTGGGCCAGACGGCGGAGGCTGGCCTCGATGCCGCCGATGATGACAGGAATGTGTTTATATGCCTGCTTGATCAGATTGCTGTAAACCACGGTGGCATGATCCGGCCGCATGCCCCGCCTGCCTCCCGGGGAGTAAGCGTCCTGAGACCGGGGCTTCTTGTTGACCGTATAGTGGTTGACCATGGAATCGATGTTTCCTGCGGTGACCAGAAATCCCAGGCGGGGTTCTCCAAATTCTTTGACCGAATCCGGATTGTGCCAGTCCGGCTGGGGCAGAATTGCCACCTTGTACCCGTGGGCCTCCAGGACCCGGGAAATGATGGCGGCGCCGAAAGAAGAGTGATCCACATAAGCATCACCGGTAATATAAACGAAGTCGGGGCGTTCCCAGCCCCGGCTCTCCATTTCTGCTTTCGTAATCGGTAAGAACATGATATTCCCTTCGTTTCATCAATATTGCCGGCTTCATTGCCGGCTTCGTCCGCAGTCTGTTTCTGGAGAAGCGGCATGATGATCTCTTTTCATTTCATATAGTTTCCGGTGCGCCTGATGAATTAATTCCCGGAGATCTCCGGCTGTGTCCGGATGACCGGTGACAAATCCGGCGCTGCACCGGATCGGAAGGTCCACGCCGGGGATGCGGATCCGTTCCACACCCCGGAACCACCGGTGAATCCGGCGCCGGTACTCCGTAGCAGTGATGTCCTCCATGATCACCAGGAATTCATCCCCGCCGTAGCGGTAGCAGCATTCCCTCGGAAAATGCTGACAGAGCTCCTTCGCCACTGCCTTAAGCACCATGTCGCCGGCCTCGTGGCCCACCCGGTCGTTGAATTGCTTGAAGTGGTCGATGTCAGCCATCATGACGGCGACGTCGTTTCCGACAATCCGGTCGAAATCTTCCCGGATTGCCATCCGGTTTCCGATGTCAGTCAGCACGTCCGTCTGGGAAATTCGTTCCAGTTTCCGGTTCAGCCGTTCCACTTCGAACCGCTGGGTGACGTTCTCCAGCACACTCTGATACCGGACAACGATGCCGATCCACATGAGAACGGCCATGGCGAAATAGTTGAGCGGGGAAATACCTGAACCACCGTCCACCGTGTAGATCACCAGATAGAAAATGATGTGACTGCCGAAGATCAGCACGGCGCCCAGAAGCGGCTTAATTGCCACGAAACAGATGAATACAATTTCCACGATGAAGAACGTGAGCATCTGCTCCCCCTCCATGTAGTGGCGGTAGGAAGCTGCCATGCCCCAGAATGCCATGACGATGAAGTACAGGATCAGAATGCAGCTTTCCCGCCGCAGCGGTCCTTCGATGACTTCCTTGGACCTCTGCACACGGGTCAGATGCACCGCCACGTATATACTGGCGATGATGCAGAATCCGACGCTGATCACGCTCTTCGGATATTTCGTCAGATCCTGAAGATGGTGCAGAGAAAACAGCAGCAGGATGATACTCTCCACCACGGCTGTTCCAATAGAAATCTGCCGGAGACTTTCCAGATTGTTTCTGACGATGGTCCGCCGGACCGTTTCACTGACCGGAGGCAGCAGGAGATGACGGATTGTTTCTTTCATGCTAAGATGTTGTTCTTTCATAATAACGGATGTTTTTTCTTTTTTTCTAATAAATGCCTTAAACCTAAAAATCGCTAACTTTTATTATACGGCAGAACGCCCGGCACTGTCCATACGAGCGTCCTTCTCACAGCGACTTAAGAAAAAATAACCGCGATTCTTTTTCCAATGTACACCCCGGCCAGACAGCAGATTACGCTGATCACCATGTATCCGGTTCCCAGCAGGTACTTATTCTCCTGCATCAGCTGATGGGATTCCAGCGAAAAGGTCGAAAAGGTGGTGAACCCGCCGCACACTCCGGTTTTCCAGAAAAGAACCGCATTCTCCGGGAGTCGGTCCCGATCCTCGGCAAGACCGGCGACCAGTCCGATCAGCAGGGCTCCCAGGAGATTCGTCAGAAAGGTCAGCGCAGGGAAATCCGGCTTGAATGGAATCAGGCTGATGGCATACCGCCCCGTGGCACCGACGGCCCCGCCCAGAGCCACGAATAAATAACTCATTATCATTCCCCCTTTCCTGCCTTAGAACGGCAGTGCAGCGGAAATCAGCGTCAGAATGGCCAGTCCCCCCTGAGTCAGAATGATCTTCGGGCTGCTGGTGATGCTTCCGTACAGCGCAACCAGCACGATATACCCCATCAGACAGAGCACCGCTGTTTCGCTGGTGAACACGAAGACGGCCAGCAGAATCAGCACGGCGATCAGCCCGTTGTAGACTCCCTGATTCTTGAACAGCACATTCACATTCTTCTGTCCCAGTTCATCCCTCGTCATTCCGAACACCTTGGATGTCTTCTCCGAGTCTGTGGCCAGGGTCTCCAGATAGAAGATATAGACGAATTCCGCCGCCACCAGCGTCGCCAGTATTTTCATGATCATACTCATTATTTCTTTCCTCCTGATTATTCTGCCTGCAGCGGACGCAGCGTGATCACCTGATCCGGGACATCCCGGGCATCCACGATGATTTCTGTCTCCTGCATCCTGTGGACCCCCGGAATGATCTTCATGACTTCGGAGATTGACTTCTGCACGTCGTACCCCCGTTCCCCTTCCCGGTAGTGCATCAGGATCTTCAGGCTCGGTTTTTTCAACTTTCCGAGCATTTCCTTCGTCTGCCCGGCATCAATCGTATAGTATCCGGCGCAGGGCATCAGAAGAACATCCGCCTGGCTCAGTTTCTCGTACTCATTCTCCTCCGGAAGGCGGCCCAGATCCCCCAGGTGTGCGACGGTGATCCCACCGGCCTCCAGGAATGTGATACGGCAAAAACCACGCTTCTCCCCGTTCGCATCATCGTGGGGCACGGTCAGAAACGAAACATCGAAAGGACAGGTCCGGCCGGTCAGCTTCACCCGTTCCGTCCCGTTGTGGTCATGATGATCGTGGGAGCAGAAGACGGCGTCTGCCTCCATGTTTCTCGGGAGCGTCGTTCCCGGAACACTGCCGTCCTCATAAGGGTCGAATACTGCCGACCCCTTCTCTGTAGAAACCTTGAAACAGGCGTGTCCGAAATACTGTATTCTCACATTTGCCATTTTCAATTTCCTCCTCCTACAATAAAGTTGTAGGTAACAGACACCTGACAACCAGCCAGGATCTGCTCCCTTTCATTGCTAAAGCTGTACAATGGTGTGGC
>NZ_FNBF01000033.1 GCF_900102225.1 Eubacterium pyruvativorans | reverse complement strand
CGAATACGGGTTCTCTGATCCGCCTGATGGGTGCGGTACTGATCGAGCAGAACAGCATCAGGCAGTCCCGAAAATCGATCTTCAGCCAGAAGTACTACCGGAAGATGCAGGAGGCGGGCACGAAGGAGAAGCTCGTCAGAATAGCAGAAGAACAGATCGCGCTTCTGGCGGCATGACTTTTGGCTGGCACATCGTCGCAGTTCTGTCAAGGAAACCTCTTCGAGGTGCATTCTGCATCCTTGACAGACCCGCTCCGGTGCGCCGGCGGTCAGGTAGTGGATGCAGGGCATCCCCTGCATCCAAAGATGCCTAAAGGCAATTTACACACAAATCAGGACTTGACTCTTTCAAAGTTGTCTGGAATACTTGCAGATAATAAAATTGGGATTTTTGCGGTATCTACATTCAACACAGATTATATTTTAGTGAAAGATGCAGATTTTGAAAAATCATTAGCTGTATTAATAAATGCCGGATACACAGTGATATAGATTTCAGATGCTTTAAACCCAAAGAAAATGATACGTGGAGTGAATTATTAGCATGAAAGTTCAGCATATTGCAATCGGACATTATGCCCGTCCGGAAGTACTTGAATTCAAAGTCAATGAAAAATAACAATAAAAAAACACTAAAGAAATTGGCAATCCTTGTAATAGGTTCTATAATTGCGGCTTATGGAATTACACTTGCACTGTATGCTGGATTTGGCGGAGCTACGCTTGCGGTGCTATGGCAGGGTCTTGCAAGAACATTTCACATAAGCATTGGCGCAGCATCTTTTGTTGTAGCATTGGGAATGATTTTGTTTGCGCTCATTTACGATAAAAGTCAGATTCATATAGGAACTGTGTTGTACCAAATTGTATACAGTACCTGTGTAGATTTGTTTGCTAACTGCCATATTTACAGTACCTATAAGTGGATCAATTTTTTAATTATGTTGTTAGGAGTGTTTTTGTTTGCTGTCGGAACAGGACTATATGCGTCGGCATCCCTTGGTAGAGGCTCCTATGAGGCAGTCACTTTTGCTTTAGCAGAAAAAAATCACTGGCAGATTAAATTTGTCCGAATGGCATTGGATATTTTGGTTGTTGTTACAGGTGTTTTGCTTGGCGGAAAGTTTGGTGTATGCACGCTTATTACAGTTATCATTTCAGGCCCAATTATCCAATTTGTTAATGCGAAAGCAAAACAAATTTTAAAGATATGATAGTAAAGAAACTTACAATTTCCAGTTCAATGTGTTTTGCAATGATGCTGATATGATTTAAGGTAATGGAGCAACATCATATTTTCGACCAATTTCCGAACAGCATGTCCCCGCTTTGAGCAATTCCCAGACAGCAAGAACCTACGTGATTATGTTCCTCACTGTCTCGTTGCATGTTGAGACGGTAGTATTGATGTCAAAGAAAAAATTAGACGAGGCCGGAATCTGCTGAAATCATCGGGTTTCGGGAATCGTGGGAAATTTCTGTGTCTCTGAAATCTGGCTGAAAAACAGCACATAGGGAAGTTATCCAAGGCGCTTTTTACAGGGTTGTGTGTCGCGATTAAATAATCGGGCAGGTTGCGGCTCGTGATTAGATATAGGGTAGGGGATGGATGTTGGGGAAACAACTCAGAATTTATGGAGAGGTACATGGATTATATCAGAGACAGGGAAAGTAATATTCCCTTCAGCTTACATGATAGTCGGATAATGCAGATTATAATTAATGAAAAAACACTAACTTTGAGGTTAGATCGGATATTTCAATATGCTGGCGATGAAGAAAAATCGTATCAGGGAATCATTGAGTTTACAAAGGCTGATATAGAAGAGTGCGACATCATGCTGTTTAACAGACCGTATGGATATGATGGAGAGAAATCCTTCACCGGAGAATCAATATCTCTTGCTGAGTTTAACGCAAAATATCCGGATGCAGTCTTTGAAATCGTTACGGAAGGATACTCTGGATATGACACAATATTCCAGGGCTGGATATGGCAAGGGGAGAATGACCCGATCTTTGGAATTATGCGTATATGGAATACAGGAGATATGATCTATCGGATTTAGCAAAATCCAGTTTGTCTATAAAAAAACAGAGCAGGCACTCCAGATGCAGCGCGATGCTTTTCATGGAGTAGCCTTCGAGATACTCCCGGTAGATCCGACGCACCACCTCGGCCTGCTTAGGATCAATGACAAGGTTTCCGTTTTCATCTTTTGTAATACACTCGAAAATTCCAGTTTGATGAAGAAAGCAAAAATCATTCATGCCCGTTGTCATATAGTTTCTGTATATTTTTTGGAAGTTTGTCAGGTAACATGGCATTTATAGCATTTTCGTTACCATCTTTCATTGCCGTTTCGTAATACCAGCATTTGAATTTTAAGAGGGAGAGAATTTTTTGAAGTTTCTGGATTTCAGTTTCAACAGCTGATTTTCTGGCTTCAAATAATTCTTTCCTTTTTTCATAGCTAGAGCTGCCTTCAGATACCCAGACAAAAAATTGCTTTATATCTTTGATCTCAAGCCCTGATTTTTTTAGACATTCAATAATACGAAGCGCTTCTAATTCATTATCGCTGAAATAACGGATGTTTCCCTTACGTTCCAGATTAGGGAAAAAGCCTTCCTTGTCATAATATCTTAAGGTAGAAACAGGAAGACCAAACATTGCAGAGACCTGACCGATTGTATACATAATAAACCTTCTTTCAAAATGTGCTTGACCTAAAGTTAACTTTAGGGTATATGATGTTTAGATCATATGCTATTGTTAGTGTATTTACAAGAAATTTTGCATATGGAAGGATGATATATATGTTAAATACAGAATAATTAAAGCTGGTATCTGAATGGGATAAAACTTTTCCACAGAGTGAAAAAGTAGATCATCAGAAAGTAACATTTGTAAATCGTTATGGGATCACACTTGCTGCAGATCTGTATAAGCCGAAAAATACATCTGGGAAATATCCTGCGATTGCCGTAAGCGACCATTTGGCGCAGTCAAAGAACAGTGTTCCGGATTATATGCGCAGACGATGGCTGAAAAAGGATATCTTACCATTGCATTTGATCCTTCTTTTACGGGGGAAAGTGGAGGAAATCCAAGATTCATGGCTTCTCCGGATATTAATACAGAAGATTTCATGGCTGCTGTTGATTTCCTTTCTGTTCGAGAAGATGTGGATCCAGATAAAATAAGAATCATTGGAATCTGTGGCTGGGGAGGGATGGCTCTTAACGCAGCTGCGCTGGATACAAGAATAAAGGTGACCGTTGCTTCTACTATGTATGATATGACAAGGGTCAATGCAAATGGATACTTTGATTCTGAAGATAGCGAGCAAGCACGTTATGCAAAGAAACAGTTGCTGAATACTCTGAGTATTATAAAGGCAGATGTTATCATAAAAGGAGCCTCAATTCCAATGATGGCTGGAACAGTATTGGATGCATGTCATTTATGAATCAGCCAATATTAAAGTACAGTAATGAAATCAGAAGTGCAGTCCTTATCGTTCACGGAGAAAAAGCACACAGCTATTATTTTGGAAAAGATGCTTATGAAAAT
This sequence comes from Eubacterium pyruvativorans, assembly GCF_900102225.1. Lineage (GTDB taxonomy): Bacteria > Bacillota > Clostridia > Peptostreptococcales > Anaerovoracaceae > Aminicella > Aminicella pyruvativorans. The sequence goes on along the minus strand of NZ_FNBF01000033.1, from coordinate 15,375 downwards.
ATGATTAAGAACAGCAAGTACACATCCAATAAAGAGCTTCTAACAATTCCAGGAGCTGTCCATACAGATCTTTACGATAACCTGGATGTGATCCCATTTGATAAAATCCAGAAATTTTTTGAAGAAAACGGGGTTGGTTAATTATGACATGTGAAGAGTATTTGAGTAATATGAAGCCCGGATATACTGTAAATGGTGGAAGTGAAGAGCATCTGGTTATGCATGAATTGTCTCAAAGGGCATTGAAGATAACGATGGAACTGAATAACAAATATCATACAAAAGAAGAAATTGTACAGCTTATGTCAGAACTTACCGGGCAGAAAATAGATGAGAGTTTTGGAATGTTTCCTCCGTTTTATACGGATTGTGGGCGAAATATCCATATGGGTAAAAATGTTTTTATTAATGCAGGATGTAAGTTTCAGGATCAGGGTGGTATTTATATAGAGGATGGAGCTCTGATCGGACATAATACAGTACTGGCAACGATCAATCATATGGAAGATCCTGAGAAAAGAGCTGGTATGATATTTCAACCGATTCACATTGAAAAAAATGTATGGATTGGAGCAAATGTAACGGTTCTTCCGGGGGTTACGATTGGTGAAGGTTCGATCATTGCAGCCGGAGCAGTTGTAACAAAAGATGTTCCGGCCAATATGATTGCGGCAGGAGTGCCTGCGAAAGTAATACGGAAGGTTAAAATAGACACTGAAAAGGGAGAAATTTAATCATGGCAAAAAAAGTATTGATCATATCGACAAGTCTTCGAGGAGGCAGCAATTCTGATATACTTGCAAATGAGTGTGCAAAGGGAGCAAAAGAAGCCGGGCATGATGTGGAACTTCTTTCTTTGAAAGGAAAAGATATAAAATATTGTATCGGTTGTCTATCCTGTCAGAGAAATGGGATGTGTGTACTGAAGGATGATGTTGCAGATATTATGGCAAAAGTAAAGGATGCGGAGGTCATTGTCTATGCAACACCGATTTATTACTATGAGATGTGTGGCCAGATGAAAACACTTCTTGATAGATTGAATCCTTTATATTCGACAGATTATTCATTCAGAGATATTTATATGATTGCAACTGCTGCTGAGAATGATGAAAGTGCGTTTGAAAAAGCCTACAATGGTCTGCAAGGCTGGGTAGACTGTTTTGAAAAGGCTTCCTTGAAAGGCATGGTCGGAGGCGGTGGAATTGATGCTGCAAATATAGCTGCAAGCCATGTTGATGTGATGAAAAAAGCATATGAACTTGGAAAGAAATTATGAGTTTGAAAAGAGTACTGTTATTTAGTCTGTGTATATTAAGTTTTATCTTGCCTTGTAGGATGTAGAGAAACAGAAATTACCGTCAAATCGGCGATTGATGATGAGAAAGAATACATGAAGTATGTCTATGTATAGCGACAATGAGCAGGTTGGTTCTCTGGGAAAAAGTTATACAAAAATTGATGAGCAGATAACTACTCAGCAGGCACTCCAGATGGGGCGCCTGCTTTTTTATTCGTTAATGGTGATCTGTAGGCGCACCGAGTTAAAAATGGTACCGGATGAACGACCGACGCTCAGTTGGGCCGTAACGGCAATATCATTCCTGTCAAGAACCAGTCGACGAAGTTGCTTGACACTATCGCAAGGAAAAAAGAAAATAGGGGGTCCGTAGCGCTCTCTGTGCTTCATTGCGTCAGGTTTATCTACTCCAGCTCCTTGAGATTAGTGCTGAGAGTCTTGTCGGAAATGGTTTTCAGATACCGTTTCAGCTCATTGAACCGCACGGTTTCAAACTACATCAGGCAGTAGAGAATGACCATCTTGTGTTTGCCGGAGATCAGAGACAGCGTAGTACTTGAATTTCTGTTTTGCTCGGTTATAATCATAAGCAGGATGAACAGTTCCGTCAACCTGATCACAAGGAGAAGTTATCATGAGAACAAAACTGAAAATCACCGAAGGCATTTTCCCGATGCCGGTTCTGATGGTTGCGACTTATAACGAGGACGGCAGCGTGAATGTTATGAATGCTGCTTGGGGAACGATGCAGGAGCGGGACACCGTTGCTCTGAATCTCACCGAAACCCACAAGACCGTGCAGAACATCAAGGCGCGGGGTGCGTTTACCGTCAGCATTGCTGATGCCGCGCACATCGTCGAATCGGATTATTTCGGCGTAGAGTCCGGCAACAAGGTCGCCGACAAATTTGCCCGCAGCGGTCTGACCGCAAGCAAAGCCGAAAGCGTGGACGCACCGGTCATCAACGAGTTCCCGATTTGCCTGGAGTGCAGGTTCATCGAGTATCAAAACAATGAATACGGATGCGGTGTCATCGGCAAGGTGGTCAATGTCACTGCCGATGAAAGCGTTATGGTGGATGGAAAAATTGATATGTCCAAGGTCAACGCCATCGCATTTGACCCCTACACCCACGGCTATTATGAAGTCACCGATCGTGTGGGTGAAGCATTCCGAGATGGCTTAAAGCTGAAAAAGTAGGGTATGCAGAGAAGGAGCTTTCGCATAAGCGAAGGCTCCTTCTTAAAATATGTGGATTTCGCAAATTCCAGTGCAATGTGTTTTGCAATGTTGCTGATATTATTGAAGGTAACGGAGCAACATCATATTTCCGATCAATTTCCGAGCAGCATTGTCCTACTTTGACCAATTCCCAGACAGCAGATGTCAATAAGTTGAGTTGCCGAGTTAGATGTTGGGAAGTTGTGGCTGTGAGATAGATGTCAGGGAAAGTCGAATGGAGGTGATAGATTGAAGAAATATTTGGCACCGCTTTTTATGCTCATAATCTTTGAAGCTGTTGCAATTACATTATGGCTTACAAAGGATAATATTTTTTACCTCTTCAATTTCAGCTACATCGGGCTTTCTATATCTTTGGGGATTTTTCTGTTTATAAAAAAATATAAGCACGCAAGACGTATCGTTCAGTTGCTTGTTGGTTTATATATGCTGATATATCTGGGGATTATCTGCAATGAGAATATGCAGATCGAGGGATTCTGGTATTACTTATTCACCGGAGTTTTTGAGGCTGCCACTATTCATTACGCCGTTGCAAAGATTTTCGGGCCAATATTATTCGGTAGAGGCTGGTGTGGATATGCCTGCTGGACAGCTATGGTCTTGGATTTTCTTCCTTACAAGTCTCCATCACAACCAAGAAGGAATCTCGGATGGATCAGATACATTACATTTACGTTTTCACTGGTATTTGTTGCCTCATTGTTCCTTGCTAAGGTTGGCAATATCGAACGGATTATGTTCTGGGCATTTATTGTCGGCAATCTCGCTTATTATGCTGTGGGCATTGCACTCGCATTTGCGTTCAAGGATAACCGAGCATTTTGTAAATATATATGTCCCATCACTGTATTTTTGAAGCCAATGAGTTACTTTTCGGTTCTCAGGATAAAATGTGACAAAGACAAATGCATCTCGTGCGGAAAATGCAAACGAGTATGTCCTATGAATGTTGACGTGACAGATAATTCTCGAAAACGAAAAAATGGAACAGAATGTATTCTATGCATGGAATGTGTTAGAAATTGCCCAAAGGATGCACTTTAGGACAGGAAAAGGGCTCCAGCACTGTCATCATCGGCAACGGGGAGCGCATTTTACCGGACTCAACCAGCGGTAGAGTTGCAGGAAATCAACTTATGGTTCGTGTAATAATACGATGATACCGGCTATGCTTGAGCCATGAAAGAAGGTGCCCGATATGGATCAAATTAAAATTGGAAAATTCATAGCATCCTGCAGGAAGGAACAGGGCATGACTCAGGCAGTCCTTGCCGAGAAGCTCGGAATCAGTGACCGGGCGATATCAAAATGGGAGACCGGAAAGTCTATGCCGGATTCCGGGATTATGCTGGATCTTTGTGAACTTCTGAAAATTAACGTCAATGAACTCCTGTCGGGCGAAAGAATTATGGCAGAAGCATATGACAAACGGGCAGAAGAAAACCTGCTGGCGATGAGGCGAGAGGTCGAAGAAAAGAACCGGCAAATGCTCAGGACGGAATACTGGATTGCGTTTCCTGCCGTCATTGCTGGACTGGTCATGGTGTTTGTGGCGTCATTTATAGAGATGCCAGTCTGGCTGAGAATTGTACTAATCGTATTCGCTCTCGTGATGATATTTACGGTCGCTTTTATCGCTGTGGGAATTGAGCAAAAGGCCGGATACTATGAATGCCAGAATTGCCATCACAGATATGTTCCTACATACTGGCAGACAAATCTTGCTATGCACATGGGGCGGACGAGATACATGAAATGCCCTAAATGCGGAAAACGCAGCTGGCAGAAGAAAGTGCTGACAAAAGAAGAATAAGACAGACCAAGGCTCCTCACTACTGATTAAATTCGGTGGCGAGGAGTTTTTTTATGCCTCAATGTCGATTGTGATGCCGGACTTGAATTCCACTGTGAAGTGGTCTGCGAAGACGGTGATCTTCTCGATGAACTTTTTTACCAGAGCTTCGTCGAACTCTGTAATGTCGGTTTCCTGTCCGGCGATGAAGTCCTACAGCTCCTTGACACCACTATCACCAAAGGCTTGCAGTGGCAGCTGCAGAGGATCGAGCAGATCGATTTCAGAAACATAATGGAGAACTTCGTGATCGTCGGAGACTGCGCGACTGGGAAAACATCCCTGGCATCAGAGATCGGCAGGTATGCTCTGTTGAAGAGGGCAAAGGTCCAGTACATCTCGTAGGAGGATCTGCTTCTTGCGATCCGGAACCAAAGCCCGCGGTGGAAGAAGATCCTGAAAAGTGAAATGCTCATCATCGATGACGTGTTCTATCTTGCGCCGTCTGACGAAGAACTTACGACATTCTATAAAGCAATTACATTTCTTTCTGAAACACACAGTCTGGTCATCGTGACCAACAGGAAACTTTTCGGGTGGAAAGACATGGGTGCGGACAGGCACCTGGTAGAGACGAAGCGCAAACGCCTGATGGGGAACGCTCAGCTGATCCATCTCAAATAACTAAAAATCGATTTTGTTGGCATTTTCGTGCCAACTCCTATAATTACCTAATTGATAATGAAAGCAAAAAATCTCAGGAAATGATGAACCATTCATCAATCGGTGAGATTTTTCATATAGAACCCCAGGGGGGAGGTGGATCTCCAGGGGTGCCAGGCCGGGTACGGTGCCGGCCCTTCGCGTGTGCAAAAGGCGAAATCAAAAGGGTGGCGGCCCTGGCGCAGCAGGAATCCCAGTCCATGTCGCAGAACATCCGACTCGGGATCCAGTACCGTTTTCAGCAGGGGAAGATGCAAGTGAACTTCGGGAAGTTCATGGGCTACACCAGGGGAGAAGACGGGCAGGCGGTCATCGTGCCGGAGGAAGCGGCCGTGGTCAAAAGGATCTTCCGGGAGTACTTTGAGGGTGCAAGCCTGGTCGAGATCTGCAGAGGCCTTGAGGCAGACGGGGTATTAAACGGAGCCGGCCATAAAAAGTGGCACGAGAGCAACATCAAATAGATTCTTACCAATGAGAAGTACATCGGGGATGCGCTCCTGCAAAAGACATATACGTTGAATACCCTGGAGAAGAAACGAGTGGCCAACAACGGCATCGCTACCAAGTACTATGTGGAGGGCAGTCATGAAGCGATCATTGACAAAGATGTATTCCTGCGGGTGCAGGCTGAGATTGCCAGACGAGCCAATGTCCTGGCCGATGGAAAGAAAAGGATTTACAGCTCCCGGTATGCTTTATCCAGCATCGTGCTCTGCGGACACTGCGGTGATATTTTTCGCAGGATAAAGCGGAATAACCGACGGTCTGGCGCTGCGTAAGCCGGGTCCTAAAGAAAAGCAGCGGCATTGTCTGCCCGGCCAGAACGATCAAAGCGGAAGTCCTGCAGGCAGCGGTAGTTACCGCAGTAAACGATGCCTGGTCCAGGAAGGAATCGATTCTTCCCGAACTGCGGGAAAACATCCGATCGGTCCTGGAAGAAGATACGGATCAGAAGATCGCCAAGGTCGATGCTGCCGTAAAGCAGAAGCAGGCGGAGCTCCTTGATGCCGGCAGGGACCAGGAAAAGATCGATGAGATTGGAGATGCGATCATGCAGCTGCGAGAAGAACGGCAGCAGATCTTGACGCAGGCAGCAATGCGAAAGGACGTGAAGGACCGCATCGAGGATCTCGCCACCTTTCTGGATGAGCAGACCCAGGCGGTCACGGAGTATTCGGATGCCCTGGTCAGAAGGCTCATTGAAAGAATCACGGTTTATGATGAGATGCTGGTGATCGAGTTTAAATCCGGCCTGGAGATCGAAGTTGACGCATAAGAAATTACCATTTACGGCAGTCGGACAAGCTCTGGCTGTCTTTTTTGATTTAGAAGATGAAATCTGAACCGTTTTATGATACAATAAATTGAACAGATAGTTAAACTAGATTGAACAGTTTGTAAGGCGGTAAGGTATGCTTAAGAATAACATTGAAATAGATGTCAAAGTAAAATGCATGGAAGAGCAGATCACGCAGGCGGAACTGGCCGAGAAGACCGGAACCTCTCCGTCCTATGTGAACCGGCTGATTAAGAAGCCGGAGAAGATCGTGAACAATACATTTATAAAGATGATGGAACAGCTCGGATATGACGTCCAGCTTACCTATGTCAAAAAAGAACAGTAGAAAAGAGGGATATGAGTATGGCAAACGAAGAAAAGAAAATCTGGGGAATTCATACTCAGGATGATAATCTGTTCCTTAAAGGTAATGTGATCGCTATTGGCTGGCATGAAATGGGCGATCTCAGTCTGATCGATGCAAACCGGGATGCCTTTAAGGACAAGTACATTCAGGCTTATCCAGACGCCAAGAAAGGCAGCATTGCTACGGCGGCGGGTATGCTTTATCGCTTCTGTTATGAAGTCCAGGTCGGCGACTATGTCGTCTTCCCTTCCAAGAGCAATCGTGAAGTTAATATCGGCACGGTGGAAGGTGATTATGTGTATGATCCGTCTCAGATGGAGTATGTCCAGACCAGGAAGGTGAAGTGGCTGAAACACCTGCCGCGTATGTCCTTCTCACAGGGGGCTCTGTATGAAATCGGATCTGCGATGTCATTCTTCATGGTAAAGAACTATGCCGATGAATTTATGGCAGCGCTGGACAAGGGATTCAAAAAAACATCGGCAGCAGCTGATGAGGACGAGACCGTAGGCGCAACAGCCGACGATATCATTGAGAGCACAAAAGACTTTATCCTGAAGGAACTGAGTCGTCAGTTGAAGGGCTATGACCTGGAGCAGTTTGTAGCAGATTTGCTTCGTGCGATGGGTTACCGGACCACGGTGTCTCCCCAGGGAGGCGATAGTGGCATTGACATCACGGCTTACAAGGATGAACTTCCTCCTCGTATCCTGGTACAGGTGAAAAGCCAGGACAGCGACATCAAGGAGACGACGATCCAGTCATTGAAAGGCGCGATGCGTGAAGGCGACTACGGCTTGTTTGTCACGCTGTCCAATTATACGAAGAACGCACAGAAGTATCTTGATAGCACTCCGATCATTCGAGGTATCAACGGTACAGAGCTGGTTGATCTGATTTTGAAATATTATGAGGATCTGAGCGAGAAGTATCGGAAGATGATCCCGCTCAAGATGGTTTACATCCCGGTGCCGAAAGAGGAGTGATGGCCGATGATTACGGATACATCAAAACTGGTAGAGCAATTAGCCAGGTTTATATCTTTTGTGCAGTACATGGATGGCCAGCCCGGATTCATTAGTTTTCGCAATAGTGCAGGGTTCCTCGGAAGATAAATCCAGGATAGCTGAAGATGCCCGTAAAGAGCTGAAATTTGCTGACTGGAAGGAGTCGTGGATTGGAACCGGCAAGATTGCTGAATGCGCAAAGAGGGCGATGGGTAAGGCTGGAAATCTTGTTGACCCCAATCAGCAGGTAGATTTCAAGAATCGTCTTGATCCTCAAAATCCTAAATACCGTCAGGAAGCGGAAAAGGTCCTATACGACATTTATCGTAATTCGTCATATGATGAGTCATTAGCGTTCGCAAGTGCTGTAAAAACGTTCGGTGCAACGTACGATACCATCGCGTTTTTATTCTTCGTTAAGGACGATACTCGTTTTCTTCCTAACAGACCTGGTCACTTTGATAAAGGTTTCGCTGCTTTGGGGATTGATTACACTACTTCATATCGCTGCAGCTGGGAGAACTACCACGGATTCATCAACATTATCAAGGAAATTCGAGTCGTCATGGAAGATATGCTTCCTATGGAAGGGACGCCAAGATTGATCGATGCACATTCTTTTGTGTGGGTTGTTCAGGAGGACAGATTCACAGATTGGAATCCCGATGCTGAGCAGAACATCCAAATTGAGCAAACAACTGAAGATTACATACAAGGCGTCATTTCGGGTAACGGTGGCCGACGCAGTGTTACTTCGAGTGTGTTTGCCAGGAGCGCTGAGGTTGTTAAGGAGACCAGAAAACGAGCGAAAGGTATTTGCCAGTACTGTAATCAGCCGGCTCCCTTTTTCGACAAGACATGAAAGGAAAAACCAAGGTGGATCAGCTGAAATGTGCAATTGATCTTTATGACCAGATGCGTAGTTGGTATGCGGACTTTCTCCAAACTGAGAACGGTAAGGATTGAATTGCTGAGTTTGACAGGACGTTACCAGGATATGTATGGATGAGCGATGTGAAAAGAATTGATTTTTATCTTTGGAGCATTCGTGACTAAATCGGGATTCGCAGGAGACAAGCAGAATGGATATAATCAAGAAATTCTATGAATTGACAAATACTGATTACTGGTTTGTTTTTTGCAAAATGAATGACGATTGATGACTAATTTGTTGCGGTTTGCTACGAATTGGATAGAGATGTAAATCTCTTCTGATAAAATATAACTTGGAACACAATTGAAAGGAGATCATAAAGATGAAGAATTTGGGTTTTGGAATGATGCGTTTGCCGGTCAAGACCGGTCCCACTGATTTTGATTATGAACAACTCAATACCATGGTGGATACCTTCTTGAAAGCGGGCTATACCTACTTTGACACCAGCTATGTCTACCACAATGGCAAGAGTCAGGAAGCTGTAAGAAAGTCCCTGGTGGAGCGTCACCCGCGAAACAGTTTCCTTGTCGCAACAAAGTTCCCGACTTTCAACGAGGTTCCGGAAGAAAAGATCGAAGAAGTCTTCGAAAGTCAGCTTAAAGATCTCGGTGTCGATTTTATCGACTATTATCTCCTGCACAATATCCAGACTGTCAACTATGACGGATATGACGGAAACGGAGGTGTTGCCAAGTCAACTCATCTGTTTGATCATGCTAAAAAATGGAAAGAAACAGGAAAAATCAGACATCTGGGCATTTCCTTCCATTCATCGGCAAAACTGCTTGATCGGGTCTTAAACGAACATCCAGAGATCGAATTTGTGCAGATTGCCCTAAATCCAATCGACTGGGATTCAGAACTTGTCCAGGCTGAAGCCTGTTATGAAGTCATCAGAAAACATGGACGCAAAGTGGTCATCATGGAAGCCGTCAAGGGCGGTGGTTTGGCAAAACTGCCTGAAGAAGCCGAAGCAGTATTGAAGACCGTCCATCCGGATTGGTCAATCGCTTCCTGGTCCGTACGCTTCTGTATGGAAAAGGAGGATGTTATCGCCGTACTTTCCGGCATGAGCACTTTGGAACAGGTCAAAGACAATATCAAAACTTCTGATGAAGCTCAGCCTTTAAACGAAGAAGAAAACAGAGCTTTGACGGAAGCAATGAAGATCTACCGGGAAAGCGCCCCGATCCCGCAGAGCGAGATCGAAGGATACAAAGGGCTTCTCTATCATGGTGTACCGGTCTCCGCGATCCTACAGGCTTACAGCATCTGTCAGATCCAGCCGGATCCTGGGTTTTCGGATGATAACAACTATCTGAAAAACTCCTTTGCCGAAGCCGAACACATCGATTTCCGAAACGGACTTGATAAACAGAAAGTAATTACTGCGAACGGTAAGGATATTACCGAAATGGTAGAAAAAGCAGTTTCCTGGCTGAGAGAGAACAGTTTCTAATAACAATCAACCTGCAATCACACAATACCCGGCATTACAGCTGCAGTGTTTATGAAAGATCAAAAGACAATATCTGAGCTGTATAAATCAAAGTTTGCAAAAATGTTGCTAAAGCATAAGTCCAACATTTATACAGAATGACAGATTCCAGCTTGTAGAAGCGTTCTGCTAAGGAAACACAGTAGATCTCTTCGGTTGGAGGCGCTCTGGTTGGTTAATTCGCTTGTACTGTTGACATTCATAATGGTGTCTCGGGGCACGTGGAGACGGCAGTATTGATGTCGAAGAAAAAAATAAGACGAGGCCGGAACCCGCTGAAATCAGCGGGTTCCGGGAATCATGGAAAATTTCAGCGTACTTGAAATCTGGATGAAAAACAGCACATAGGGAAGTTATCCAGGACGTTTTTTACAGGGTTGTGTGTCGCGATTAAATAATCGGGCAGGTTGCGACTCGTGATTAGATGTAGGGTAGGGGATGGATGTTGGGGGAACAACTCAGAATTTATTTGGAGATTAGGTTATATGGAATTGAAAAAGATAGCGCACAATCTGACTGTTTGTAAGGTAAAGAATGTATCAGACATAGACATGACGTCTGAATTCTATTTTATTGGCAAAACAGATGAAGAGATTTCCTTAGTTTGTAAAACGGAAGATACTCCGATTGAGACTGTTGAGCGGGATGATGGATGGAAAGGTTTTCGTATTCAGGGAACGCTGAATTTTTCTTTGATTGGAATTCTGTCAAAGCTGTCAGGCATTCTTGCGGATCATAAAATAGGCATCTTCGCAGTTTCCACGTATAATACAGACTATATCTTTGTAAAGGAAGAAAACTATGACAGGGCATTAAATGTCCTGGCATCGGAAGGATATTCGATCGTATAATTGGAGGAGGGGGCTTACTATGAAGGTTATGGTATTAAACGCAAGCCCGAGAAAAGCCGGGAATACTGCTAAATTACTCAAAGCAGCAGCAGATGGCGCAAGAGATGCAGGAGCAGAAGTTGAGTATATTGATTTATACGATCTGACTTTTACCGGCTGCAGAGGCTGCATGCTCTGCAAGCGAAAAGGAGTGGAAAGATGTCACTGCTATTGGAAAGATGACTTATCACCAATCATTGATAAAATATTTCACGCGGACGTTCTGCTGATCGGTACAGCGATTTATCTGGGAAGGCCGACGAGTCGATATTTTGAATTGATAGAGCGCCTACATTTCTGTTCGCTGTCCTATGACGATTACAGCAATTACTTCAAGGGTAAAGTAAACGTCGGGTTGTTCGTCAGCATGAACGCTACCAAAGAGTTCTACGAGCGTCTATATAAAGCAAAATTTGAAGAGTATGCCAAAGAACTGGAAATGCTGGGTGGTAAGGTAATCCTGTATCCCTGCTATGACACTTTGCAAGTATCGGATTATTCGAAGTTCAATATGGCAAGTTTTGAGGAAAGTAAAAAGAAATTAGTACACGAAAAGGATTTTCCTAAGGATTTGGAAAATGCCTATCGGATAGGGCAGGAACTATGTGAATTCCAGTTTGTCTAGGAATAATCGCTTCGTGTTCTTGACTCGCTTCTTGGCTAGAAAGTCTGTGGTGACGGTTTTCTGAAGAAGGGCGTCTCCCATATACTTTTCGTTTCTTAGAATCTTGTTGATCGTGGAATCGTACCATTTGGTATTGCCTGCTCCAGTGAGAATGGGAACCAGACACTTATCATCGACACCAAGTATTATGAGCGTACGCTGCAGACAAACTTCGATGTACAGACATTGCATTCCGGCAACATGTATCAGATTTTCACATATGTGAAGAACAAGGAAGCAGAGTTGAAAGGCACTGGGCATCAGGTCTCCGGTATGCTTCTCTACGCAAAAACCGACGAAGATCTGGTGCCGGATAATGTGTACCACATGAGTGGCAATCAGATCTCGGTGAAGACGCTCGATCTGAATCAGGAGTTTCCGGGCTAATCGCCTATTTTTGCCTTGACCGTTTCCTTTTGACGGGCGGGAAATGGCGATATTTATACGCTAAGCTCGGCGCATGTTGAAGCCGTAACCCTGCTGTCGCGAACGAAGTGAAGTGAGAGCAGCGGTACGTCTCATGCAAAGCCTGCCCGCGAGGAACGAGCGGCAAGCAGGCGACTGCTGGAGTGCGTAGTATTGACGTCAAGAGTCAAAGGAAAATAGGCGCGAAAGCTTAAGTATACTGCGGTTTTCGGGCAATCGCGCAAATTTGGCATCAGACAGACAAAATGCTTCTCGGTAACTTATCCAAGGATAAATCAGCTAAAAAAGTGTGAGAGTTGAGTTGCCACGATAGATGTCACTATGTTGAGTTGCCGAGTTAGATGTCGGGAAGTTGTGGCTGTGAGATAGATGTCAGAGGCATCATTTTGTGTAAATTGCTTTTAGTACATTTGAGAAAAAATCCTAAAATCTTAAAAATGCCCATTTGATTTTTGATAAAAATCAAGTTAAAATACAAGAACAACGTGTGGCGTTTCAACTGCGTAAATCCGGTTGGAAATCCACACGTTTATTTTATGTCACGAAGAGGAGGTAAAGCGAAATGAAACGAGTGAAAGCCGCTTGTATCTGTCAGACACTCCACTTTATGTTAAAGGATGATCTTGGACACGATTACGCAGTGAAGTTGGTCAAGGAAGATGATTATTACGGGGCGGCGGAGCCGCCTGTCCGGTGGTGGCGGAGCCACCTGTCCGGACTTTCGGAGCCACCCCGCATGATTATTGGTTACCTTGCTTTTTCAGGATCCAATCCGTAGACTTCTCGCATGGAGATATCTTTGGATGGATCAGCGCTTTCAATGTCGATCTTGTAGGAATCGTAGGAGATACGATCCATGATCGCATCGGCAAGAGTGCTCTCGCCGCCGCAGATCTGCTGATACCATTCTTCCTCCCGGAACTGGGAGCAGAAGATCGTGGAAGATCTCTTCCTGCGTTTATGGATCAGCTCAAACAAGTTCCTGGCCTCCGGCTCGGTGAGCTTCAGGAGCAGCCATTCATCGATGATCAGCAGGACCGGCTTTGTGTATTTCTTGAGTACGGCGGGAAAGTTCCCGTTGTCCCGGGCTGCCTGCAGGTCAAGGAGCAGGTCCGGAAGGCGGACATACTGGACCGTATAGAACTGCTTGCAGGCTTCCATGCCGAAGGCGCAGGCCATGTAAGTCTTTCCGCTTCCGGTTGCGCCGGTGATGAAGATGTTCCGGTACTCTGTGATGTATTCACAGTTCGCCATGCGCTCGATCAGGGCTTTGTTGATCTTCCGACCGGAGTGATAATCTATCGCAGCGACGGAAGCGTCAGGCTGTTCGAACTCCGCTTTGCGGATCAGCCTTTTGAGCCGGTTGTTTTTCCGGCTGGTATACTCGATATCAACAAGCATGCCGAGCCGGTCATCGAAGGGGACTTCCTTCATGGAAGGGTCATCCTTCTGGATACGGAAAGCGTCAGCCATAGCGGTAAGACGCATTTCAATGAGTTTGTTAATGGTGCTTTCGTTTGTCATGATCGTTTACCTCCGTAGTATCTGGCGCCTCTGGTTATACCGCGCGGCTTCGCCTGCGCATCTGTTCCTGAAGAAAGGCCGGTATCCGGTTCCTGCTTCATGACAGTGAGAAGATTTTTGATGCTTTTGTAGCTGGGTTTCCCGCTGTAGGACAGTGCCCGCTCACAGACTTTCTCAAGGCGCTGCGGCGTATGCTTGTCTGCCAGTCTCAGCAGTCCCATACAACTTCTGTACGACTGCTGTTCGACCCGGCCGGAGGTGAGGATCGCATCGACCACCTTTCGTGTGTTCGGCCCGATCTGATCCGCCCATCTGCGGAAACGGCTGCCGTTCCACTCCAGATATTTCTGGTGGTCATCGGGCATGTGCTCAGTGACCGTGGAATATTGGCCCCTCCTGCCGTGAAGCTGGCGATGGGAAGCGATCCGGTCGTGATTGTAAAAAACTTCAATAGTAGTGTCTGTCACCCGCACATCGACCTTATCCTTGATATACTGATGAGGCACGGAGTAGTACATACCGTCTACTGCGATGTGATAGTTGAACTGGACGGTGGCTCTTTTCCACTCAGCCGGTTCGAAGGGTGTGGCAGGCAAAGGTGCCAGTAATGGCTGTTCTTCCCCAAGAAACAGACTGAGCCTGCTGCATTCCTTTTTCTGGAACTGTCTGGCATTGTAGATGTCGAGCTTCTTCCGGATGGCTGAGTTCAGCTCAGCCAGGGAGAAGAACTGTTCATTCCGTAAGGCGGCTGTGATCCATGTGGATATCTTGCCCACGGAGCCCTCTACGTTCGGTTTGTCCTTGGGACGGCGCACGCGGGCCGGCAGGATCGCGATGTTATAGTGCTCCGCCATTTCGTGATACGTCGTATTGAGCACCGGTGTATACCAGTCGCTCTTTCTGTGATCGACAGCTGTCGTGCAGTTATCGGCCACAAGCATCGGTGTCACGCCGCCGAAGAATTCAAACATGTGAACATGGGCCCTGATCCAGTTCCCGGTCCTCTCGTTCATAAAAGCTTCGACGTAGGTGTACTGACTATAGGTGAGAACACCCACGAATAGCCAGCAGTCGGTAATCTCACCGGTGTCCGGATCGATGATGTGTGCAGGATCGCCCGCCCAGTCGACTTCGATCTGTTCACCGGGCTTCCGGGGGATGTGCATGGTTGCACGGCGTTTCTGCTCGTCTCTGCGGATGTATTCACAGAACTGGGAATACATGAGAGGCTCTTCACCGGCTTGCCGGCATTCCTCGCAGTATTCGATCCACAGAAGCTTTTTGGTAACACCGTTCCGCAAAAGTTCCTTGCGGATGTAACTGTAATCGGGCAGACGTCTGTCTGTTGCCGATTTCTCACTCGGGAACAGAAGTTCCCCAAGTGCGCCGTCGGTCATGCCGAAATCGAGAGGCCATGAGATGCTTAGTTCATCAGCCCTGTCGATCACGCGCCTGACCGTGTTGCGTGAAACACTGCAGCTTCGTGCAATGTTCCGGTCGCTGAATCCCAGGCTTTTTAGCCGAAGGATCTCACGATACTTGGTCATAATGGTGACCCTCCTTTATCTGTAGTCACGCCGGAGCGTGCCTGTACAGTATAAAGGAATCTATGGTTCAGGAGCCGCAAAGTGGCTCCGAAACTCCGGAATTAGTGGCTCTCATTCTCCGGAATGGTGGCTCTCAAAGTCCGGACAGGTGGCTCTGAGGAGCCCGGAATAATCA
>NZ_FNBF01000036.1 GCF_900102225.1 Eubacterium pyruvativorans | reverse complement strand
GCTTGTATGTTGTTCGGATTTGAGGGTACACCTCATAAGACGCCGGGAAGCCGGCGAGAAAATAACCGAATCTGGTGGCAATAGCGAAGATGTTACACCTGTTCCCATCCCGAACACAGTAGTTAAGCTCTTCAGCGCCGATGATACTTGGCGGGTGACTGCCCGGGAAAGTAGGACGCTGCCAGTTCGGCTATTTCTATCATATGCGGCTCCATGGTCAAGCGGTTAAGACACCGCCCTTTCACGGCGGTAACTCGAGTTCGATTCTCGATGGAGTCACCATTACAGGCAGAGATCGGCATTTGCTGATCTCTGTTCTTGCATAGAGCGCGCGCGATTGGCGGAACTGGCAGACGCGCCAGATTTAGGTTCTGGTGGGAGACTGTGTGGGTTCGAGTCCCACATCGCGCATTATAAATCCCCGGAATCATTTGATTCCGGGGATTTACTGCATGTCGTGCTATTCTCCGCTATTTACAGGTGTTTCAGAGGCATCTGTATGGTCAGGTTTGGCCGTCTGGTCCTGCTCCTTTGTGTCTGTATTCGGAGTTGTCGCCTCGGCTTTTTGATTCTGCTGGTTTGTGTCTGTGTTCGGAGTTGTCCCCTCGGCTGTCTCTTCGGCCGCTTGATTCTGCGTCGGCTGATTTTGCTTATGTGTGATAAAGAAGCAATAGAAGTGCAAAAAATTTTGCCGTTCCTATCCGACACTTGGCCATTGTGTCGGATAGGTCGGGCGGTTATTCGGGCAAGTCAATCTTGCCGACAAAGCTGTAATAAATCTCAATGTCCTGCCTGCGGGTGCCGTTCTCATCATAGCTGCACTCATGCACCACAATTTTCTCGATCATTTCCCGCAAGAGAGTGGGGGTCAGTTCTTCAAAGGCAAGGTGCTTGCGGACAATGCCCATAAATTTCTCGGCGTTGACGGTAGCTGCCTGTGACTTGTCCAGTTCGGCTTGCAGGGCGGCGGCTCTCTTTTTCAGCTCCGCTTGCTCGGCTTCGTAGTCAGCCGACAGTTCCATGAAACGCTCATCGCTGATTTTGCCGTTTACATTGTCCTCATACAGCCGCTTGATAATGCGGCTGATTTCAGAAATGCGTTCCTGCGCCTGTTCAAGCTGCTTGATGGCTGCGGCGGTCTTTCGCTTGCCGCCGATCTCGTTCTGCTGGACAAGTAGTTTCACAAACCGGCTCTCATGCTTGGCTGCGTATTCGGTCACTTGCCGGAGATTTGCCAGGACACCAGCGGTCAACAGATCGGTGCGGATAAAGTGCGCCGTACAGTTGCGGGTGCGCTTCTTGTAGCTGCCGCAGATGTAGCAGTCCTGTTTGCGGTCTTTGTTCTGATACCGCTGCTGATACAGCACATGGCCGCAGTCGGCGCAGAACAAAATCCCGGAGAACAGCCCCACTTCATCGTAGCGGTTCGGGCGTTTGCGCTGTTTGCGTAACTCCTGCACCCGTTCCCATGTTTCCTTGTCGATGATCGGCTCATGGTGGTTCTCGAAAATGGCCTGCTTCTCGACGGGGTTCTCTATGCTGTGCTTGACCTTATAAGAAGGCTTTTCCGTTTTGAAGTTCACCAGACATCCGGTGTACTCTCGGTTTTCGAGGATATGAACGACGGTGTTGGTCGCCCATTTGCACTCATAGCCTGGGTGATAACGGCGGGTGCTGCCTGTCCGCTGATATTCCAGCGTCCCCGGCGTGGGGATTTGCTGCTCCGTCAGCATACGGGCAATCTTGGTCGGGCCGTTCCCGGCAAGGCAAAGCTGGTAAATCTGCTGCACCACCGGGGCGGCTTCCTCGTCTATAATAAAATTCTCGTCCTCGTCCATCACATAGCCGTAAACCGGCTTGCTGGTAACAGGCTTGCCGCTCATGCCTTTTGACTTTTTCACTGCCTTGATTTTCTTGCTCGTATCTCTCACCAGCCATTCATTGAACAGATTTCGCAGCGGGGTAAAATCGTTGTCCATGCCCTCGCTGGCACTGTCCACATTATCGTTGACAGCGATAAAACGCACACCCTTTTGAGGGAACAGCATTTCCGTGTAAAACCCTACCTGCAAGTAGTTTCGCCCTAACCGGCTCATGTCCTTGACGATGACCGTACCCACTTTCCCGGCTTCAATGTCCGCAAGCATGGCTTGAAATCCGGGCCGCTGGAAGTTCGCGCCGGAAAAACCGTCGTCGGTGTACCAGCGCAGATTGGTAAAGCCGTTCTGTTTTGCGTAGGTTTCGAGTATCCTTTTTTGGTTCGATATGGAATTACTCTCGCCTTGCAATTCATCCTCGTGGGACAATCTCGGATAAAGGGCGGTAATGAGGTTTTGGGTGGCTTGTCTTAACATAAAATCCTCCGTTTCCGACAGCCAGCCCCACTATTCCGTGGTTTCATTGTACCACGGAACGGCGGGGGCTGTACAGCGGCAAAAGCGTTAAATTTGCTTCTTTACAGCTTTTCAATTTTCCGATTTTTATGGTATGGGTTGTCGTCCCATATTTGCAGTAGAAAAGTTCATAACTCCGTGGTATACTCTGATTTAACAAAAAAATCAGAAGTTAAAGGAGAAAACATGAAGTATACAATAGATGAATTAACCGCGGCCAAAAGGCAAATTGATTCAACTCTGCACAAGCTAAGAGAAACAGTAAAAACATTTGAATCAAAGGATAATTCCGAGCGTTATAAATCACAAATCACATTGGCAAAGAGAAGAATAAAAGCCTTTGAAATTGCAAATTATTTTATAGAGAATGAGATTAAGAATTGCTAAAGCACTTCCGATTTTCGTTCCAGCGGTCATGCTCCCTGGCATGGCCGCTTTTCCATGCCCCGGTTCACGCCGGATAAGTCGGCTCCTGTGTAGCAGCGGCTTCCGCTTCCAGTACCCGCGCCATTTTGTCGGCGGCTGTGGTTGTGGTGTCTTTCTTGAAATAGCCGGACACGACAAGGACGGAATTGCCCATGCGGATTTCCGTCACACAGTCAGGGCGGCGGGTGGTGCGGGTGTCGTGCTGCTTGTTATCTGCCATAGGCAATACTCCTTTCAGTCGGTAATCAGTTTCTTCATGCTCTCCATTTTCCGCTTGGCGGTTTCCTGCCGGAAGTTGTCGCCGGTAAAGCGTACCGGGACGCACATGGAAAGCAGGCGGTCATAAATCCGGGAATGGGCGGTGTCCTCCGGGTTGTGCAGGTCGTCCAGCGTAAGGTTGGTCGTGACGATCAGCGGCTTGCCGCTGCGGTAACGGCTGTCAATCACATTGAACACCTGTTCCAGCCCGTATTCCGTCCCGCGTTCCATGCCGAAGTCGTCAAGGATCAGCAGCGGATAACGACAAAGGCGGGAAATGTACTCGTTGCGCCCCTCAAAGCTGGCGGCAAGGTCATTGAGGATAAGAGCAAAGTTCGTCATGCGGACGGGGATTTCTTTCTCCATGAGGGCGTTTGCGATACAGCCTGCAAGGTAGCTTTTGCCGGTGCCTACGCCGCCCCAGAACAGGCAGCCGATATTGTCTGTCCGCATATCTTCCCAATGCTCCACATACCGGCGGGCAAGCCCGGTCTGCGGGTTCCTGCCGTTGTCGTTCTCGAAAGTCCAGTCCCGCATGGTGGGGTCGGTAAAGCCCCGGCGTTTCAGTTCTTCCACGGTGTCAAGGTGTCTGCGCCGCTTTTCGGCGGCTTCCCGTTCCTCGCGGGCGGTTCTCTGGCAGTCGCACTCTGCCGGGTGGCGGTCGCGCCCGAAGATAGCGGCCTTATCCGGCGCAAAATAGGCTTCTTTCGGCTTGCGGCACTTGCCGCAGTACAGTAAACCGTCCTCGCCGGTGTAGTCCTCCGGCTCCGGGATGGTGGTCGTCATATTCTCCAAAACCGCGTTGATTTCATTCTTCATAAACTCTCGCCCTCCTTGCATGAGTAGTCTGGTATGCCCTTTTTAGGGGCTTCCTTTTTGTCGTTCCCCGCCCATATCCGCAGGGCGGCGGCATAGTTCTGGTAGCTTTTCCCGTTGGCGGCAAGGTAGCGGCTCATTTCCTCGATGAACCGTTCCAGCCTGTCAGGGTACTCTGCCTGCAACTCGTCGTATTCGGTCTGTGACAGAAAAATATTTCCATATCGGCCATAGGGCGCGGACGGCCCCCCACTCACTCCCTTTGTTTGGCTCTCTGTAAGGTTGTTTATAGTAGTTTGGTTAGGGGACGGTTTTCCGACCATCATAAGGTCGGTTTTCTGACCATCAGTAGGACGGTTTTCCGGCTCTATGAGGGGCGGACTTCCGGCCATCAGTTGGTCTGAAAACTGTACCTGTGGCACTGGCGGTACTTTGACATAAAGCCGGTTCGGTGCGGAGAAGCCGCCCCGTTCCCGTTCCAACAGCCCCGCCGTGTCCAGTTCATTAAGCGCCCCCTTGATGGTGGTGCTGCCTTTATCCAGTATTTCTGCTATCTCCGCGATGGGATAGATAATATAAATCCTGCCCTCGTCGTCCAGCCACTTGTTTTTCTGGGAGAGGGTGGAACGGTCTAACAGCAGCGAATACAGCAGCTTGGCGGTCTGTGAAATCTCCATTTTCAGCAGGAAACGGGGATACGGCAGATAGGCGGGCAGCCGCGTGTCTGCCCTGATATAATCAGCGATAGGATCACCTCCCTGTGTTCGGGTTGATTTTGGCGTATTGTCACGCATTAAAACGCCGTTTCCGGGGGAAAAGGATAAATGTATCGCGTACCCTTTGACACCCACGAAAAAAGCCTTGATTTATGCGGGTTTGAAAGGCTCTAAAGCGTGACATCTCTGCCTTTGTTTCCGCTTTCTCTCGGCGGCTTTGATTTTCTTCATGCGCCCGGCGCAGTCGGGGCAGTATTTTCCCCGGTTGGATTTGGGGACAAAGGCCGCCCCGCAGACGGCACACCGTTTCCGGCTTCCCCGGCACAAGAGGGCTGCGGCCAGCTCCCCGTCAAGGGGCAGGACAGCCACACGGAACCAGTGGCACATGAGGGAAAAGGAAATGCTCTGGACGCACACGCAAGGCTCCCCGTCGTCCAATAGCAGGCAGTTCCCCTCATCGTAGTTACAGCACTCATGTACCAGCCGCCGCGCCCGCCGGTGCTGGCGGTAGTCCATGTGGGGCAGGTTATCGCTCATGGCTCTGCTCCTTTCTGCGGTGCGGCTCGTCCCGGCGCAAAATCTGGTCGATGTTCCGCTTGACGGTCTGCAACTCCTTGAACCGCTGTTTCTGTTCGTGATAGGTGTTATACAGGCCGTCTTTCTCGGAGATAAGCTGCTCGATCTCGGCCTGCAACGCTTTCCGGGCGGGCAGCTTGGTAATGCCATGCGCCTTGAAATACCGGGCTGCTGCGTCGGCTATGATAAAATCGCTCTCATGGGCCTGCCGGTATGCGGCGCGGGCTTTCTCGGATTTCTGTGCCCGCAGCCCGTCGCGGGCGGCCTTGGTCTGGGCGTAGGCCAACACCTGCCGCTGCAACTTCTTTTTCCCTTGCAGCTTCGTTTCCAGTGCTTTCAGTTCGCCGCTGGTCTGGCGCATTTTCTGATAGGCGGTGTCAACGGCGGCTTCTAACTGCTCCGGGGAAGTAAAGCCGTATTGCTGGTAGACGGACAGCGTTTTGGCGGCCTGCTTCAGATTGTGTATCTTCGCCCAGCGTTCATAGCCCCGGCCTTTGCCCTCGGCCATTTTCTGCTCAATGTCCACAAGCCGCTGCACTCCGTCCTGTTTCGGGGCGGCTATCTCGGCTCTGGCAACCTGCAAGCGGTCTTTTATGGTGCGTGGGGGATCGGGGGATCTGGCTGGCGCTTCGGCTGCTCTGGCGGCGTTTTGCTCTAAAACGGCAAAGACAGCGGCGCGGTCAAAATCGTCGCCCAGCTTCCGGGCGGTAATTGGCTTTGTCCTGTCCGGCGTGAGGTAGGAAAGCCGCCCCCGGCTCTCCTTGACGGTCACACCCTCCTGCAGCAACAGAGAGGAAAACTCGTCAAAGCTGGCGGCGGTGGCAAGGGCTTTCCGTAGGGTCTGCCGCAGCTTCTCCTTGTTCGTTTCAAACTTGGTCTGCCGGGGCGTGATACTATCGGCAATCATGGGGGCGTTCTGCTTGTCCAGCGCGGCCTGTCCCTTTTTCTGCGCCCAATACTCCCGGTCGGTGACGCGGTTCTTGCTGCCGTTCAAGAGGTCGATTTGATAAAGCCCCTCCCGGTGGCACATCTCCATGACTTCGGATTTGAAGTAGCGCAGGGCAGCGTCGGTACATCGGTGCTTGCAGCCGACTTTCGTATCGGCCGGCCTGTCCATGTAGGGCAGGAACGGCACTTCCTCAATCCGCAGGCTGTTTATGACGATATGCACATGAATGTTGCCGCTGTGGTTATGCCCGTCCGGGTGGGTGCAGACAAGGGCCTGGTGGCCGGGAAAATGCTCTTTACAGAATTGTTCCCCCAACGCCTGCGCCCGGTCTACGGTCAGGCCGTTGTCCGGCCCGTCCCGCGGGTCAAAGCTGATGATGTAGTGGTGGCTTTTCACATCTTCCCGCCGCTGGTTTTTCTGATAGCGGAGATTGGCCCGCATACACGCAACGGCAAAATCCTCCCCGTCGCAGTTCAGCGTGGACAGCCGGTAGTCCTCGCGGGGGATAAGCCTGCCGGTTTCATCAAGGACGGGCTTCATGGTAAACTCGTCATGCTCAAAGAGAAGATATTGCTCGGCGGCTCCGTAGTCGGCGTTTTTAGAGTTGATATGCTTGAGTGTTGCCAACCGCGTCACCTACTTTCTTGAGGACTTCATACTTGAGGACGGCAAGGTCGGATATGGCGGCGCGTACCTCGCCGGAAAGGGTGTTGTAGGGTACGCCGTATTCGTTCAGATACCGGGCAATCTGATTGAGGTTGCCGCCGATCCTGCCGTACTCGGCTGTCAGCTTCCCGACAGCGGAAAGCAACTCGTCATTGACCGACGACACATGGACAACCGGGCGTATGGTCGCCCGCCGTATCGCCTGCCGGAGAAATTCGGACTGGCTGATACCATAGGGCGCAAGCCGCGCTGTGAAGTCGGCATACTCATCTTCGGACAGCCGGGTTTTCACAACGCGGCTGCGGTGGGGCGTGTTGTATTTCTTTCGCATGGTGTGACCTCCTTTCTCGCCCGTAAGGGCGCATGAGCAGGGTTTGGGGAAGGCACTCCCCAACAAGTTTCCCGCGAGGGGCAAAACTGCAGAATTGCGGATTTTGGCACCGTGGTAGAAACTTGCTCTCCGTGACTGCAAACTTTCTCTCACTTCCGTCCGCCACTTTTTTGGAAAACTGCAACCACAAAAGTTTGTTTCTCTTTTTCTGCTACTACTAATCCTGTAAAGGGCATTCCTGCCCGCTTTCGCTAAAATGACACCGGACGCAGTGGTTTCTACCCGGTGTTGGAGAAATCCTTTCTCTTTGCCCTCTACTACGGGTAAATGCTCCAAATGCCAAACACCAGGGCAGAAAAATTCCCTCCTCGCTTACTACTACAACCGGCAGGGGGCAAAATGGCCGGGAGCGGAGCCGGACAACAAAAAAAGCAGTAAATCTTTTTCAAGACTTACTGCTTTCGCTGGCCGCGTCGGTGGCGGCTGGTATTCAGTTTTTATGA
Organism: Eubacterium pyruvativorans; assembly: GCF_900102225.1. Lineage (GTDB taxonomy): Bacteria > Bacillota > Clostridia > Peptostreptococcales > Anaerovoracaceae > Aminicella > Aminicella pyruvativorans. Next base: position 6,819 of record NZ_FNBF01000036.1, on the reverse strand, counting down.
CTTGTCCGGTGGTTCGTCAAGCCGGAACTTGAATTGACAGTCAATTAACCGCTGCTTTACATAGTCCTCCACCTCGGCGTTGACCTGCCCGTTCACTTTTGAGAAATAGCGGATATATCCGGCGTAGTGGAGCAGGACAGCGTTCACGGCTTCTGGGTCGCCCTCACGGGCTTTGAGGATTGTTTCATAGGGGAGAAGTCTACTCATACCGGCTCACCCCCATTTCTTCGCGTAGCCGCTGCAAGGCAAGCTGGATATGCCGCCCCGCTGTGCTGCGTGACCGGCCAATACACGCGCCGATCACGCGCTGCGGCTGGCGCAGAAAGTAATAGCGCAGGATTTCTTCCCGCGTCTGCTCCGGCAAAACAGAGATCGCGTCGGCAAGGGCGGCGTTGCAGAGCAGGACGGTCTGACCGCAGACGGTAAATGGGTATTCCTCGTCCGGCTCCGACGCGGCAAACTGGACAAACTTCTCGTTCATCAGATAGTCAAGGGAAACTTGCCGTTCCCATTGCCGTTTAAGCTTCAAAATCTTGTCCAAGGCGGCACAGCGGATAACAGTCTTGCAAAAGGCGTTGTACCTGCGCTGGATATATTCTTGATAGGCTATCTGGTCGGTCATGGAAATTCCCCTTTCTGAATAATAGTGCGGGGCGGTGGCACTTCTTGCTGTCGCCCCTTGATTGCCTACCAGCAAAGGCGGGCGGGGCTGTCAACGGCTGCGCATATGCGCCGTTCATCTTGACCGTTGACTGGCTCGGCTGGGTTTGCTATTTACCCGACAAACTTGAATTTATTTTAAGCTATCACGTTTTACCTTCTTAAGCCTTACTATCATTACCATAGGAATTTCTTTGTTGGTTTTAAAACATTCTTCATAAAATCCATCAATGACAAATCCAGCTCTAAAACAAAGGTTAAAAATATCTTGTATGGAACGATGATAATAAATCTGCTCTTTCGGTTGCCCTTCAATCGCTATATCATAGTAACTGTGCGGTGTCATATATTTTTCAGTCAACGTGACAAAACAAGGGTGTTGCGTTGCAAAGACAAAAATTCCGCTTTCCTGCAACAGTTCATAAACAGCCATAAGAAGTGGTTCAATATCCGTAATATCCATAATTGCCATATTAGAAACTGCTTTCGTAAAGGCTCGATTTCTTTTTAATTCTAATATACTTTTTCTATCGGTCGCATCCGCCACACAAAATTCAATTTGTTTTGCATATTGTGATTGCCGTCTTTTAGCCAATTCTATCATTTTTTTGCTGTAATCAAAAGCGACAACCGAAGCGCCTCTTTGTGCAAGATACGAAGAATAATTTCCATTGCCACACGCAATATCCAAAATGTAATCCGCAGGATTAGGAGATAGAAGTTCCGTTACTTTGGGACGCACTACCTCTCTGTGAAATTCATTAGATTCGTCACCCATTGCATTATCCCAAAATTGTGCGTTCTCCTCCCAGATTTTTTTACTTTCCTCTGTTCCCATGTTCTCTCCCACTCCCCAAATTTGCTTTTTTGCTTCCATTAAATCTTCCTTACTATATTCCATTGTTACCCTCCATAACTTCTGATTGTTGCCGTCTTGACGATTATGTATCTTTACATTACCTTCTGAAACATATGGCGCACCTTGTCCAGGCGGCTGTTTGGACGGCGGGGCTGGATGACCGGCTGACCGACAGCGGCCTGATATCCTTTCAGCTCTGTAAGGCATACGCTCCGCCCGTTGGTGTAAAAGGCCAGATCAGTACGGTATGCCTGTATACAGCGGGCGGGAATCTCGCCAGTAAAGACAACTTCATCCTTTTTTACCTGGGCCGTTTCGATGGTGGCACAGTATTTCGGTGCATCATGATAAGCCCTGGAAAGGTATTCCTGGGGCGCATAGAGGATGAAGGAGAGATAAGGTTCCAGCAGCTGCGTCCCCGATTCCTTCAATGCCTGTTCCAATACAATCGGGGCCAATGAGCGGAAGTCCGCCGGCGTGCTGACCGGACTGTAATAAAGCCCGTATTCAAAGCAAATCTTACAGTCCGTTACGTTCCAGCCGAACAAGCCCTGCTCCAGCCCGTAACGGATACCATCCCTGACAGCGTTTTGAAAACTCTGGTTCAAGTATCCCAGCGAAACCCGGCTCTCGTATTGTACACCGGAGCCAAGCGAGAGTGGTGTAACAGACAGTCCTATGGATGCCCAAAACGGGTTGGGCGGCACCTCGATATGGATGGTGTGGCTGGCTGCTTTGAGCGGCCGCTCCATATAAATGACGGAGGGTTCCTTTACCACTGTTTCAAGCTTGTATTTTTCCGACAGCAAAGCGGAAACAACCTCCAACTGCACCCGGCCCAAAAAAGAAAGAATGATCTCATGGGTGATGGAATCCACTTCGCAACGCAAAAGCGGGTCAGTATCCGCAAGTTGCGTAAGAGCGTCCAGCAGCCGTTCTCTTTGCGCTGCCGTTTTCGGCGCAATCGTCGTCCGCAGCATGGGGAGGGGGTCCTCGCGCCACCTTTTACGAGGGAGCCGGGTTTGGTCCCCTAATACATCGTTTAACCTCACGCTGTCGCTGGGAAGGATAACAATTTCACCCTGATAAGCGGTGTCTGTCCGAACAATTTCCCCTTTGGATGGAATACGCATCTCTGTGATTTTCAGCTTTTCTCTCCCGGCCAGGGCCACCGTATCCCGCAGGCGCAGCGTTCCGCTGTATAACCGTAGATAGACACGCCGCTGGCCGCAATCGGTGTACTCAACCTTGAAAACGCTGCCGCATAGGGCGGCGCCCCCCTGTTCCCCAATCGGTTGGAACAGCCCTGTCACCGCATCCATCAACGGTTGAATGCCAAGGCCATTTTTGGCGCTGCCATGATAGACTGGGAACAGGGAGGCGTCTTGAACCCGCTGCTGTTCCTCCCGCGCAAGTTTTTCCCGGCTGATTGGTTCTCCTGCGATATACTTTTCCAATAATTCATCGTTATTTTCGATGACCGCATCCCATGCTTCTATGTCGGTATTTTCCTCCAGGACTATTTCCGGGGACAGCGACACCGTCTGCTTGATGATAATATCGGCGGAGAGCTTATCCCGAACAGACTGAACCACGCTCTGCAAATCAACGCCAGCCTGGTCGATCTTGTTGATAAAGATAACGGTGGGAATGTTCATTTTCCGCAGGGCATGGAACAGAATACGGGTCTGGGCCTGCACGCCATCTTTAGCGGAGATCACCAAGATGGCCCCATCTAAAACAGCCAAAGAGCGGTACACCTCCGCCAAAAAATCCATGTGGCCGGGCGTATCCACAATGTTAACTTTACATCTGTGCCACTGGAAGGAAGTGACTGCCGCTTGAATGGTAATCCCACGCTGCCGCTCCAAAAACATGGTGTCCGTCCTCGTTGTCCCTTTTTCGACGCTCCCCGGTTCTGAAATGGCTCCGCTGGCATATAGCAGGCTCTCCGTCAAGGTCGTCTTTCCAGCGTCTACATGGGCAAGAATTCCAATATTGATTATTTTCATGTGATTGTCCTCCCTTTACAGCCCCAAAGGGCATAAAAATCCCCAGCAGTAAAATACTTTTACCACTGGGGATTATAAGTTGCGGACATACACATATACAGCATACACCTGTTTGTGATTGCTGTTTTTGGGGATATGTCAAAATTGATAAGGCAAAAGTATTCTTAAATTGGGTACAAAAAACTAAGCCCCTACAAAAGGAGCTATCATAATCCTTTGTTCCCACTATTTGATTATAGTTTTATTTAAGAATACCTTGCCGCATATTTTTTACTCCTTTTCTGGATTAAATCATTGTATCACATCAGTTTTAGGAAAGCAAGTACCTAAAAGAAATTTTTCTTCCCCTTATATGTAACAATCATACCGGCTTCCTAGCGTTCAGAATGTTTTCTGCTGTCTGCTGTGGTGTTTGGTTGGAATTGTCCAACCAAAAGCCGATCCGTGGTGTTGTCTGCATTTTACTAAATACAAATTCAATGTATACAGAAAGATATAAGGAGTGGGAGGGATTCCGCCGTAGTTGGCATTGTAGGAAAATCCAAAAGTTTAGATTTTCCCACAATGCTTATCTTTTGGTCTTTGGTTCGGAATAGTGTAGTGCTGGCGGTCTATCTCTTGTTTTCGGTTGCTTGCTTCCTTACCGTACATGAGCATTTGTTCCGGGTTTGTATTCTCATTCTCATTCGGATTATTTTTCACGTCAGTTTTGGATGGTTCATGCCCCGGTTTATAGAACACATATGTCTGACCGTTATCTCCGTAGGTATCCGAGGTGCTCTGTAAGGTGAGTGCATCATCGTTGTCTGAAATAATCTTGAAGGTTGCATCTCCCAGGCATCCGCGATTGAACTGATTGCTTTTCAATGGTTTCACGGTGATGCTGTCTCCGTCAACGATGTAGCTGCATTCAAAATAAGATCCGGTTGCCGAATTGTGATACCAACCATGTACCTTGTTCCCGTAGGACAAGGAAGAGAAGGTACCGCTGCCGTGGATTTCCAGGTCCAGTGTTCCGCTGCTAGTTTTTCCCGTAAACGGGTAGAGCGGATTACTGTTGTCGATCGGTGCACCGGTAGTGTTTTGTTCGTCCCCGGCTGTAAACGTGTATGTTTTTCCTTCATCCCCGTAGAAGTTGTTCATGCTCTTCAGGGTGATTCGTCCGTCTGTTTTCTCAGTGATTTGGAACTGCGCATTCCCGTGGTAGTTTTTCTCGAAGTTCGGGTTGTTCACGTGCTCCGTTTCAATTGTGTCTCCGGAGACGTTGAAGCGGCATTCATAAGCTGTTCCCGTTGCTGAATTATGGTACCAGCCGTGAATGGAGTCTCCGTATGACATGGAGGCAAACGGGCCGCTGCCGTGGATTTCCAGGCTTACATCGCCCCCGTTGTCGTCATCCACTCTCCCGCTGAAGGAGATCAACGGATTGTTTTCGTTGACCGGGTCGCCGAAATTTGCGTGTTTGGCGAACGTGTATACTGTGCCTTTGTCTCCGTAAGTATCGCTGGTGCTTTTCAGTTTCAGGAATCCTTCACCGTAGTCCAGGATGACAAAGGATGCTTCGCCAAGGTACTTCTTCTCATAGTTCGTGTTGTTGAGATGGACAGCACGGATGGCCGCTCCTTTTCGGTTGAAGCGGCATTCATATGCTGTATGTGTCCTGTTATTGCGGTACCAGCCGTGAATGGAATTTCCGGAGGAGAGCGAGGCATAACGGCCGCTGCCGTGGATTTCTAACGTCAGATCCCCGGAGGTAACGCGGCCCTGAAACTGCTGCATCGGATTGGTCGGATCCACTGCTTCGGACGCATCGAACTGTTCTGTATCTGCGTCAAACGGGAGGGTATAGGTTACATCTTTGTCTCCGTATGCGTTATTAGCGCTTTTAATCACCATGCTGAAATCGTTGACGGAGACAATATCGAACGCAGCCTCTCCTTTGAAATTCCGTTCAAAATTTGAATTCTTGATGCGGCTGGTCTTGATCTTTCCACCGGAGAGAAGATAGTAACATTCAAAATCTGTTCCCGACGCAGAATTGTGGTACCAGCCGTGAACTCTCGATGAGTTCGAAAGACCGGAAAACTGTCCGCATCCGTGGATTTCCAGAGACAGTGAGCCGTCATTCACCATGCCCTGATAATTCCGGAGCGGATTGTCGTTCGGGAGAGGGGAGTCCTGCTTTCCTGCATTTCTGTCTGTCCCGGAATATACGGATCCCGCATGCAGAATGTTGTCGGAATTGTCCACATCCAGATCTACATTGCTGCCGGTGTTATTCATCACCGAAGAGGCAGTGCCGCTGCCCTGCAGGTCCACATCCGTCTTCTCCGCCCCTCGCAGCAGCTGGATGCTGGTGTGCTTTCCCATGCTGCGGATATCTGCATTGGTGCTGCTCAAAAGACGAACTGCACTGCCGCTGATGCTCACGTTCTTTACCTTTGCCTTCCGCCGGAGGATTAATCCAGTATTTTCGGATTGAACACGGACCGATGGTGCGGCACCGCTGACATCCACGCTTTTTGCGCGGCTCACGGTCAGTTTTCCGGTCCTGCCCCGGACCTTCAGCTGTAGGTTCTTTGCATTTACCTGCAATTTGGCCTTGCTTCTGACGGATTGCGGTATGACCAGAGATCGGCTTCCCGGAGTCACCTTAATCGTTCTTACACGTTTCGATTTCAATGCGCGGGTCAGCTGTTTCTGAGTCCGTACGGAGACGGTTGCTGTGGTTCCTGCATAAACCGGGGATTCACCGGCAAAAAACATGGTGTACGGTACCGTTACCAGCACCACCGCAGCAGCGAGACTGAGCAGTCCGCCTTGAAAAAAACTTTTTTTCATCATTTACTCCTGAATCAGTATCTTGGACATAACTTGTGGTGTCAAAGTACAAATCGAAATTATTTGACAATTAAAGTATATTCCAAACAGAATCAGGATTCAAGTTGGGATGGCCGGAAATAACGGAGCCTGAAGATTCCGGGGACCTGTGAAGAGAAATGGGATAAACTGGACGCTCTTTTTGCTCATGGAGTAGAACCGGATATTGGCTGGTAGACTTCTATTAAAATCACAGCGTATATAATGGCCGTTGGGTATTGATGCCCAGCGGTGTTTTTTGACACAAAGAACATTGTGGGTTAATAGCGAAATAGTGACAGTCAGGACAGTGGCCGGTAATCGCAAGACAAACAGAAACCCCGCAAAGCACTGAATTTCAATGCCTTGCGGGGTTTCAAACGTTGGTACCGCCACCGGGACTCGAACCCGAGATTCAGCCGTGAGAGG
>NZ_FNBF01000030.1 GCF_900102225.1 Eubacterium pyruvativorans | reverse complement strand
ATGATTATTACGGGGCGGCGGAGCCGCCTGTCCGGTGGTGGCGGAGCCACCTGTCCGGACTTTCGGAGCCACCCCGCATGATTATTGGTTACCTTGCTTTTTCAGGATCCAATCCGTAGACTTCTCGCATGGAGATATCTTTGGATGGATCAGCGCTTTCAATGTCGATCTTGTAGGAATCGTAGGAGATACGATCCATGATCGCATCGGCAAGAGTGCTCTCGCCGCCGCAGATCTGCTGATACCATTCTTCCTCCCGGAACTGGGAGCAGAAGATCGTGGAAGATCTCTTCCTGCGTTTATGGATCAGCTCAAACAAGTTCCTGGCCTCCGGCTCGGTGAGCTTCAGGAGCAGCCATTCATCGATGATCAGCAGGACCGGCTTTGTGTATTTCTTGAGTACGGCGGGAAAGTTCCCGTTGTCCCGGGCTGCCTGCAGGTCAAGGAGCAGGTCCGGAAGGCGGACATACTGGACCGTATAGAACTGCTTGCAGGCTTCCATGCCGAAGGCGCAGGCCATGTAAGTCTTTCCGCTTCCGGTTGCGCCGGTGATGAAGATGTTCCGGTACTCTGTGATGTATTCACAGTTCGCCATGCGCTCGATCAGGGCTTTGTTGATCTTCCGACCGGAGTGATAATCTATCGCAGCGACGGAAGCGTCAGGCTGTTCGAACTCCGCTTTGCGGATCAGCCTTTTGAGCCGGTTGTTTTTCCGGCTGGTATACTCGATATCAACAAGCATGCCGAGCCGGTCATCGAAGGGGACTTCCTTCATGGAAGGGTCATCCTTCTGGATACGGAAAGCGTCAGCCATAGCGGTAAGACGCATTTCAATGAGTTTGTTAATGGTGCTTTCGTTTGTCATGATCGTTTACCTCCGTAGTATCTGGCGCCTCTGGTTATACCGCGCGGCTTCGCCTGCGCATCTGTTCCTGAAGAAAGGCCGGTATCCGGTTCCTGCTTCATGACAGTGAGAAGATTTTTGATGCTTTTGTAGCTGGGTTTCCCGCTGTAGGACAGTGCCCGCTCACAGACTTTCTCAAGGCGCTGCGGCGTATGCTTGTCTGCCAGTCTCAGCAGTCCCATACAACTTCTGTACGACTGCTGTTCGACCCGGCCGGAGGTGAGGATCGCATCGACCACCTTTCGTGTGTTCGGCCCGATCTGATCCGCCCATCTGCGGAAACGGCTGCCGTTCCACTCCAGATATTTCTGGTGGTCATCGGGCATGTGCTCAGTGACCGTGGAATATTGGCCCCTCCTGCCGTGAAGCTGGCGATGGGAAGCGATCCGGTCGTGATTGTAAAAAACTTCAATAGTAGTGTCTGTCACCCGCACATCGACCTTATCCTTGATATACTGATGAGGCACGGAGTAGTACATACCGTCTACTGCGATGTGATAGTTGAACTGGACGGTGGCTCTTTTCCACTCAGCCGGTTCGAAGGGTGTGGCAGGCAAAGGTGCCAGTAATGGCTGTTCTTCCCCAAGAAACAGACTGAGCCTGCTGCATTCCTTTTTCTGGAACTGTCTGGCATTGTAGATGTCGAGCTTCTTCCGGATGGCTGAGTTCAGCTCAGCCAGGGAGAAGAACTGTTCATTCCGTAAGGCGGCTGTGATCCATGTGGATATCTTGCCCACGGAGCCCTCTACGTTCGGTTTGTCCTTGGGACGGCGCACGCGGGCCGGCAGGATCGCGATGTTATAGTGCTCCGCCATTTCGTGATACGTCGTATTGAGCACCGGTGTATACCAGTCGCTCTTTCTGTGATCGACAGCTGTCGTGCAGTTATCGGCCACAAGCATCGGTGTCACGCCGCCGAAGAATTCAAACATGTGAACATGGGCCCTGATCCAGTTCCCGGTCCTCTCGTTCATAAAAGCTTCGACGTAGGTGTACTGACTATAGGTGAGAACACCCACGAATAGCCAGCAGTCGGTAATCTCACCGGTGTCCGGATCGATGATGTGTGCAGGATCGCCCGCCCAGTCGACTTCGATCTGTTCACCGGGCTTCCGGGGGATGTGCATGGTTGCACGGCGTTTCTGCTCGTCTCTGCGGATGTATTCACAGAACTGGGAATACATGAGAGGCTCTTCACCGGCTTGCCGGCATTCCTCGCAGTATTCGATCCACAGAAGCTTTTTGGTAACACCGTTCCGCAAAAGTTCCTTGCGGATGTAACTGTAATCGGGCAGACGTCTGTCTGTTGCCGATTTCTCACTCGGGAACAGAAGTTCCCCAAGTGCGCCGTCGGTCATGCCGAAATCGAGAGGCCATGAGATGCTTAGTTCATCAGCCCTGTCGATCACGCGCCTGACCGTGTTGCGTGAAACACTGCAGCTTCGTGCAATGTTCCGGTCGCTGAATCCCAGGCTTTTTAGCCGAAGGATCTCACGATACTTGGTCATAATGGTGACCCTCCTTTATCTGTAGTCACGCCGGAGCGTGCCTGTACAGTATAAAGGAATCTATGGTTCAGGAGCCGCAAAGTGGCTCCGAAACTCCGGAATTAGTGGCTCTCATTCTCCGGAATGGTGGCTCTCAAAGTCCGGACAGGTGGCTCTGAGGAGCCCGGAATAATCATAAATCAGAAATTGAATACTGATTCTCTAGTTCGTTACCAACACCTACAGGTATCTTAAAAAGGAGTTTATTTGTAACATCTTTGCATTGTTCATTCACTGTTACCTTATTAGGTATTTCCCCTGAAACAATATATGCAGCATCACCTAAGACAGTATCCATCATTGATGTGAGATCAACCGAACCAACGCCTTCAATAGGCACATGTTTAAACATTCCTCCGAGAAGCATCTTTGATCCCATTGTATCTTCGTAGTTCACGATTTTGAGATTAACATCCCTAATTGTCAGAAGCTTTCCAATACGGTTTTCACTAAGTTTTCTTATCTCAACAGATTTTTGCAAAACTGGATTCAAGATAGTTGATTTTGTAGACACAACGCGTAACGTATCAACTGCACGATCCGATTTTGATCCACTTAATCCTGCATTTACTTGCAAATGTGGAAGAACTTTTTCTAAGAAGGAACCAGTACCACCAGATATTGATCCATCTCCATCGATTTGCTTTTCCTTTGTAGCCACTTGAGTTTCTAGGAGCTTGTTGTTGATTTGCATTGCGATTTCAAACGCTTTCGCATAATTTATGTAGTATAGATTAAACATCCTTAATAAGCCTCATCAAAATATATTATTGTTTCGTAACATCAAATTTTCATACGATATCACTCAGCAATTCAAATATTGGCATCGTCATTTCAGTCACCTGAGTTAAACTTAACAAGCGCTTCCCAATCTATCGCTCCTTCTTCATTACAAAAGTTATTAGAAAACTCTCGTACCAAGCGATTTGCTGCTTTGTTATAACTTACCTTGTAATCGGCTACATATTGTTCTGGCAATGTACCCATATAACCAATGATTTTTATATAAAACTCCGAATCCCCAGTCAATTTTTCCCAAAAATCCTTGCCTGCAAGTTCTTTATACATTTTGGGATTTCCATTTTTCGAAGTTTTTTTCTTTCCGTAGCTGTAGCCTATAATCGGCTCATATACTTCTTTTGCCTGTTGTGCTAACTTAGAAGCTTTTATAAAATTCTGTTCCTGCCTTTTTTTGCTGTCTGCATTAAATACTGACGGTCCGCTTTTTACTGCCACCGCATACACAGTGTTAACATCATGATCATGGACTATGACATCTATGCCTTCAGCCAATGATTTCTCTCCGCCACTAGCAGCAATTGCTATGGGTTCAAAAAAACAATTTCCAAATATCGTTTCCTCACTAGAGCTTATATAGGCAGATAGAACAGAGTCTACTATCTCTGATGCATTTTGCATTGCCTTAGCTCTATACAAATAAGGGTTCTTTCTTTTCATTATTTTCTTGATATCTATGGTATCAATCTTATCAATTAGTGAATTATAAAATTCTTCTAATGCAGTAGCTATTGCTTTTACGATGGCTTCTTCATCGTAGCTGTTATTTATTCCCATTTGAATTTCCTCCCATTTCTAACGCGTCTTTAATTTTGTTATGAATACTTGTTCCTCTAAATCTCTTTGTTTTAACTGTAGCTGTATCATCCGCCACAGAAATCACCGCTTCGCCTATGGCTTCAGCAAGTCCTACAGGAACTGCATTGCCAATTTGACGGTATTTACTCGCTGTTGTCCCCGTAAATACCCAATCATCTGGAAATTGCTGGATACGAGCATACTCTTTAACACTCAAAGGTCGATCTTGAGTCGGATGACACATCATTGTTGCCTTTTGAACAGGTGATGTTACAACCGTCGGTGAAGGTTGAGAATATGACAGCCTTCGATAAAAGCCAACTTTTCCACCACCAGATTTATACGCACCACCCATGGCCGATTGGACTACATCCTCTGGGAGATTTCTCCAATTTCCACCTTCAGGCACCATTTGAAGATATTTTATTCTATCCTCACTAAACGATGAGCACTCTTCAACATCATTCTCTAAATCCTTGATTGTTTCTCCCAAAGTGCGCCATCTATACATAGCATTCTGATGCGTTTGAAAATGAGTAGGAACCGGAAGGAAAATATCCTCCGCGTCCCTACTTCCTATCAAGATAAAACGCTCTCTAAATTGTGGAACACCATAATTGACAGCATCCACAAGGCCATATACTGTCTTGTATCCTAATTTATCAAATTCTGAAAGAATAACCTGTAATACAGTGCCAAGTCTTTGTTCAGGATCAGATTCATCTCTTTTTTTACCGACTAAATGTTTTAACGGTGCTGACATGATGCCCTTTACATTCTCCATTACAAAAAATCTTGGACGAATATAATCAATCATGCGAATAAAGTCCATAAACAAACTCCCCCTAGGATCGTTTATTCCAAGTCTTTTACCGGCAGTTGAAAACGGCTGGCAAGGCGGACCCCCGCAGATCATAAACGGCTCATATCTTTTCAATCCAGTCAAGTTCAATATTTCTTGTGGTTCTATTGTACGAATGTCTCCACCCAAAACCTTTTTATTATTTGCCCTCATTGTAGCAACACAGGCTTTATCAAAATCTTGCCCAATTACAACATTTAAGCCTGCATTGCTCAAACCAATATCAAGACCCATTGCTCCAGAGAAGAGCGATATTACATCCCTATTCGCATAGTACTTCCTTACATTTTCCATTAAATTCTTTCCCCATCATTCAACACAAAATAGTGTTCAAAATCACATCCTAGCACTTCCGCAATTTGTTCTAATTCGGCTATTTTAAAACTACCTCTTTTCAATTTTGAATTAAAATTTTGTGGCGAGGTTCCATATCGTCTCGCCAATTCAGCCACACTAATACCATACCTAACGCAGAGTATCCTGATTTGTTCTTCTAATGTCATAACGGTACTTCTTTCACTTAGCAGTTTTTAAATTTATAATATAAAAAATTTAGTTTACACTATGAACTGAAATTGTTATAATTATTATGCTATGGTATTTTATATTTTACTATAGATTATGCAATCTTTCAATGTGATCTCTCTTCACTTCGATCACTTACGTTAATAAATCATTTTACGATGAAAAAGTGGCAGCTACGTGCCACTTTTTTCCTCGTTCTCACCTTCACTGATATTTGTATCAATCTTCGGTCTTTTTCCCATTCTGTATGGATATAACGGGCATGAAATGATCGGACACTCCCGTACTTCTTTTGCTTGACTGCCACTACAATCAAGGCATTTTGCTCGGATTGCTTTGATTGGTGTTAACCTTGCCATGCTATCTGCCTTCTTTCTTCCTTCTGTTCTTCTCGTCTTTCTCCATCTGATTCAGTAGTTCTCTTGGAATCATGTCGATCAAATGCACTAGCTTCTTTTGTCTTGCTTCCAGTTCTCGAACTTTTGATCTCTCCTTGAATAGTTCCAGATCCTTCTCCTGAATGGTACTGTCCTTCCGATTCAGAGCACGCTCGTCATTATCGACCTGGCATTCAAGCTGCCTGATATAATTCTCCGTAGTCTTGAGTTGTCCTTCCATCTTCGCCATTTCCGGAGCATACCTGCCAAGAAGGGCGATTGCTTCATCCTTCTTCCTCGCATTATTCATGATCCCAATGTCTTCGACTGCTGCTACCAGTTGATCGTATTTCTTGTCCAGCTCCCTTGCATTCTTATACAGATAACTCGGAAGATGTTTTCGGTGGGTAACTGACTTCGGGATTCCTCTGGACAGTTCCGGATAACGCTCCGCCATATGTTCATAAAAATCGTCCTGTAATTTGCTAAGTCCCTTTGGACCGCCGATCAACTCTTTAGAAGACAGCCGTCCATCCTTTGTGATTGGCACGAACACCAGATGCATATGAGGTGTTGTTTCATCCAGATGCACAACGGCGGAGATGATATTCTCTTCCCCGAAACGGTTCTTGAAAAATTCATACGCATGGTTAAGGTAGGATCGCTGTTCTTCTTCGGGCAGTGCACGGATCCATTCCGGTGTAGCGGAAACAAAAGCATCCTGCAGCACCACGCTGTTTTTCCTTTTCTTCGCTCCGGATTCCTGTATGCGTTTCTCTACCAGAGAGCGATATTTTCCATTTGGTTCCACAATGTGATAGTTGAGATGAGTGCGCTCCGCAACAATGTCCGGATTGCTCTTGTACTTTTCCTTTAGTCGTTCATGGTGATTTCCGATTGCTGTAACAGATCCCATCTGTCTCTTTTCTATTCGCATGATTACGTAATTCGCCATTTCATCAACTCCCTCTTTTTGTTTATCATTCTGACAACATCGGACAATGCGGAGATTTTTCTTTCGGTGGGAAAGGATGCCTTTACCCCTTTGAGATGCCTGCATCTGTCTGCTCAAGTCCATAACTGCCGGACTTTTCGCAGCCACCTGCGTAAGAGGACTTTCAGAACCGAATCCGAAGGGTCGGTCAGAAAGCCCTCTTGCATCTCGGCAGGGGTAACCCACTACACCTACCATGGTAGGTCGTGGGCAGGGGAGCACCCCTTGACCCCCTGTGAAGGCAGAACGTCATCACAATAGCTTCGCAGCCAGATGGCTCAGCTATGGCGATGAATCGTTCTGCCTAGTTTCTAAGTCTCTTCCGAAAGCTCTGATCCGGTAAAAAACTTTTCCGGATACAGCTCTCGGATCGCCTCAGAAACTTTTTCAAGTTCCGAAAGCGGAACTTGAATAGGTTCCGCTTTCGGAACCTAAAAAAAATGAAATCCCGCAAATAAGTTCCGTATCCGGAACCTATTTTGACGAAATTTCAGATGCAACAAGTTCCGTTTTCGGAACTCCTTATATAGTTACCATACCAGTGGTCTAACTGGTATGGCTCTCCGCACACTTCTTTTTATACGCTCTAGCCTTCTTCTTACGATCCATTCGTTCCTGAAAATCCTCCAATGCCTTTTTCAGTTCTGCAGGATCGTCCATCTTTTTCCATCGATCCGTTAGCTTGTATTCGCTCGGTCTGTGTTCCAGACCGCCACGATCAATGTCAATGAATCCCAAACACTCCAGTTGCTCCAGCGACTTTGAAACCGTTTCTCTCCTGATTCCCATCTGTTCAAAATATGAATACGGACACTTTACGGAATCACCGGAATACGGTCCTTTATATTGCATTCTCAGAATCGTATATACCTCTTTTGCATTCGCTGTCAGAGCTTTATATGCAGGTGACAAAAGCTGATCGTCAAAGAAGATCGTGTGATGTGTGTGCCATGTGCCGCTGGTTGCGAATCTCGGTGGAGGTGACTTGCCTTTCTTTTTCCTTCCCATTTCAATTCTCCTTGCAAGCAAAATCGCCAGACTCTCTCGATTGAAAGCCTGACGATATGTATTTCATCTTTATTTGTAGAACTTTATCAGCAGATCATCCACGGCATCGGTGTATCGGTTCTCTGCCACGAGCTGATTCCTCAATTCGATCAACGCTCGAATGATGACATTGATTTCATAGTCATCCAACTTAAATTTTCTTTTCATAATCAGAACCTTTCTCCATGTATCGGCATCCTCAGATGCCGAAGCTATTTCCCTGCTATACTCCTTCATTCAGCCTTTCCGGAATAATCGGCATACTTTCCAGCTTTCCTTTTTCCACATCTTCATTAAACTCTTTGATCCGAAGTTTTCGTTCTTCGGCTTCAGCTGCATCAAGGATTTCATTTTCTTCTTTCAGTTTTCTTTTTCGTCTGGCTAATTCCCGATTCTTATTCCGTTCATAGCGATCTTTCCAATATTTGTCGATCTCTTTCTGACGGAGTTCTTCCGGTGTTTTCTCAGGCTGAGGAAAATCTATATTCCCGATATAATTCAGATAAACTTCTACCTTCTGCGTCCTCTTTCCGTTTATCTTTTCGGCTCTGTGCACCAGTACTTTATCAACAAATTCATTCAACATCTGAGGTGTCAATTCGTCAAAAGCAGTATATCGATCCACCAATTCAAGGAAACCTTCTACGTTTTCTTTATTTTCATTTGCGGACATATGCTCTTTTTCATATTCCTTAATTCTGGATATCAGCTTTTTCTGTTCCACCTCATAGGATTCCGTCATCATCTTGAATTTTTCTTCCGTTATTATGCCAAGGGCATATGATTCATACAGCTTCTTGTAAATAGTATCGATATCCTGAAGCCTTTTTTTGTCCTCGGTATAACTTCTTTCGCTGTCTTTCTGCATTCTCATTTGCATCGTAGAAGAGCGTTCCATGACCCTATTCAGGAAATCTTTTCGATCATGAATTGCATATGTGCAGGCATTTTGAATAGCGAACAGGACCACCTTTTGGAGATCATGGGTATTGATATGATGCGATTTACAGACAGTCGCTGTTGTTTTTCTGGAAGATAATTTGTAGTTGGCGCAATCATAATTATCAAACCCACTTTGTCTTTTCCCATGTTTATCGATGAAAGGCTTTGCACGGTGATTGTACATTTTTGCTCCGCAGTCTGCGCAAAACACCAATCCTGTAAGGGGATTTGCTTCACCGACTGTGTCGTGACGGCGGGGAGTACCGATCAGTTTTTGGGCAAGCTGGTAGGTGTAAAGATCCACAATAGGCTCCTGTGTGTTTCTGAATACGACCCATTGATCCGGACTATTAGCAACAGTCTTATGATCCTTGTATGATTTGCTGTGAGTACGAAAATTTACGGTATGTCCAAGATATTCCGGTCGGCTCAGTATTGTTCGGATTGAACTTGTGTTCCAGTTATACGGTTCTAGTTTCTCAATGCAATTTTTGTATCTGCCAACACCGTCTTTCGCATTGTGATAAGCTGGAGTCTCTATTTTCCGATCACGAAGAATATCCGCTATTTGCTGTGTACCTTTTCCCTCAATACAAAGCTGGAAAATCAGACGGATTACTTTTGCTGCATCTTCGTCCACATTCCACTTATGCTTATCGTAAGGATCTGTTCGATAACCATAGCAGGGAACAGCAGCCAGATGAACACCGGATTCACCGAGACTCTTCTTGGATGCTTTGATTTTCCGCGAACAATCCCTGAGATACCATTCATTCATGATGTTAAGAAATGGCGCAAATTCCGAGCTGCCCTGATCCTCACTGTCTACATTGTTCGATACAGCGATGAAATGGATGTCCTTTCGTCCAAAATACACCTCGGTATAATATCCGACCTCCAGATAGTTTCTTCCAATTCGGCTCATATCTTTGGCAATGACCGTGGACACCAGTCCATCTTCAATATCACGGATCAGCTCCTTCCAGCCAGGACGATCAAATGAACCGCCACTGTATCCATCGTCAGTATAATGCTTGAAATTTGCATAACCGTTATTCCGAGCATATTCTTCCAGCATTTTCTTCTGGTTCACGATTGATGTGCTGTCACCGAATTTTTCGTCATCTCTGGACAAACGCTCATATAAGGCTGTAATCTTTCCCCGAACCCTAGTCATTGGATTTCCTCTTTCCCTCACGTTCCATCTGATCTGCGACCAGTCTGACAAGAATCTCATCCACAGATTCCTGTGCTTTTTCCGACCGCCGAACAACAATTTCGTAGTGAGTATTACCAGATTTTAGGGATATGATTTTTTCTTCCTGTTCTGCTTTATCTACTGTCATTTTTCTGCTCCTTTCACATTCCAGCCCCTTAACAAATGGCTGCTGAATGTAAAAGGATCGTTGAAATTCCAATGTCTACAGAGGAAATATACAGTTCCAAAAAACCATCCCTTTTTAGCCTATATACTGAACATTGTTTGTGTTCAGGTGGGTGGCAACCACGATCTGGAAGCGGTCGCCCCAGAGTTCTTTTGACATCTGTACTCCGATCTCATGGGCTTCCTCCGGCGTTACCTCGTATCCGTCGAAACTCTGCATGCAGTGTCCGCATACGATTCCACCCGTCTTGTTGAAGCTCAGCTTGGTAATGTTGAACTGCTCTCTTGCGTTCTCTACGTCGCAGTTGATTCCAGTGGTGAAGTACTGCTTCTCCGTTTTATTCTCGTCGGAGGCATAGGCAATGATGTCCGCCAGTGCCTGCCGGTCCGCCTCGGAGCAGTCACGTTTTCTGGTTTTCTCCGGATTGCCGATATATGACAAAGGATCACCGGGATTGCCCCGGATCCGTTTGATTTTCGTCACTGCCATTCTGACTTCCTCCTTTCCGGCATCAGATATTTCCGTTCCATCTCGAGCCTGAACCCACGCCATGCCTCCGCCTCCGATGAAAGAAGCTCCTGTGCTTCTACACCGGATGTCACCGCAGAAAGTGTCTGCAGCCGTTCCGCAAATTCAGATATCCGGTTCATGTCCTTGAAAAATTCCGTTCCCGGTCTTTCCGGCGGAACATATCCCCGGAGAAGGAGACGGATCAGGTCGGTTTCGGTCATGCACGCCCGCTTCGCTTTCTCCGCCAGATCCTCCGCCTGCTGTTCGGTCAGCCAGAACTGTTTTTTTCTTCCTCTTCTGCCCAAAGCCTCACCTCCATCCTCCGGGGTCTTAGGGTCCTCCCTAAATCTATGGGAACCGGCGGCCGGTGCCCATGCCTTTGTACTCACGTGGGAGTACGAAGGCTTTGCTTGCTAAAGTTATGCACAGCATCCTACCTTTCCATGGACTGTTTTCTCTCGTGCTTCATTGGATGAAATTTCTTCGACCTGATTCCGTTTTCCGTTACATAAAACTGCTCCGGAAATTCGAATTTCTTCCGCATTTTTTCTTCCAGATCAGGCGGCATGGACAGGAATTTTTCACTTTCGACAGGTGCGTAGCAAATGAAAAACGGACCTGCAATGATCTCCTGCAACCGCCCGTTCTGGTCAAATATTCCTCTGTTCAGTTCCATGCCGAGCATTTTTCCTTCCTCGTTGCAGACGATGGCGCAGTCTCCGATGCGTGGATCCGATGCATCCTCAAAGGGCATATATTCTTCAATATTTCCCTCCACGAGCCTTTGCATCGACTCCAGATTGTCCTCAATTTCTGCAATCTCTGCCTGTTCTCCCGGCTTAAGCAATAGCACCCGGAGCTTATCATTTTCATTATGTTCGTTCATATTCAGGGCTCCTTTCACGATTAATATGCAGTAATTTTGGCAGCACAGCGTTCTGCTGCAATAAAAAAACGGAGACATTCAAGTCTCCGTTGCAGACATCTGCGCATCAATGATCTACAGATAAATTGATATATATCCTCTCAAACTTTCGATCATTTGATCAAAAGAAAGTTCACCGACATAAGCATTTCGCTTGCAATACAGCTCCCAGCGTTTACGAAATCCGGCATTCGATTGAATATCGTTCAAATCGCTGAGTATACTATTTGCATCAAGTTCTGTATTCCGATACGCAAAAGTTGTATTCACTGCTTCCCGCAGTTTGTTTTTATCAAGGTTATCTGATTTCAAGTTAAACAGAAGGTAAAGGTCGTAAAAATCCTTGCTGCGGCTATTATCCGTCTTTCTTGAAACAACCGTCTCGAGTTTCTCTGCAATAATAGTCTCAAGGTTATATGACATTACTTTTACAGTTTTGTCATCTTCAAATACAGAACAGTATGGATATTCGATCGCATCTGGCGTTATCGGATCTCCAGTCGCAACATCTATGCTGAAGGGCTGACGTATATTCTCAATTTGACCCTCCATCAAAATTTTATATCCGGGATATTGATCTTCAATTTTAATGTTGTCAATCGATTTTAAAATATATCGCAGTCCATCCGCACTATCGGAAGCGGCCAGTTCTGAAAAAATCTTTTTAATTTCACTTTCACTCAATGGATGATTTCTCAAAGACATATCCATATCCATCGTTGTTCGTGTTTGTATCCCCAGTACCGATGAAAGAAGAAATCCCCCTTTCAAAATCAAATCTGTCCTGTATTTGCTTGCTGCAATGCGTTCTAAAAAATGTTCGAAGAAATACAGCAGCAGTAACGTGTTGATTGATACACCTGATTCTTTTGACCTCTTCCTGATCAGAGCCATCATTTTATCTTTGTTCATATTACCTCCAGGATGTCATCCACTTTCTTTTCAATCTTCATCACGCCGGCATAAGCACGGAGTTTCTTATAGTCTCTGTCAGGATCGCTGGCATAGGCCTTCATGGCATGAGAGAATATCTCCACATCAACGTTTTTCCTTCCTGCAATCAGGTCGCAGATGGTCCGTTCCTTGTCATAAACCCTGACCGCATTCCCGAAGACAGTTGGTTTCTCCACAATACCCATCGAATAAATTTCTTTTTTTACAAAATGAAATACGGTTCCGTCGGAAATATGCGAGCTGTTATACCCTTTATAGACGGTAACCTCTTTCTGATAGGGCACACGATCTGTCATGCCATGAAGATACAGTGCGCTTTGAAACGAATAGATACATCTGCTGTTTGTAATTTGAAAGAAATAGTACTCATCATAATCACCGGAAGCATCACAATAAATTCCTCTTGCAACTCTCTCAATGCGTCCTTTTTTGACCATTTCCGAGAGATACCAGGAAGGGATTCCCTGATCCCTTACCATAGAGGATGTGACAATTCCGTTATTTGCCTTTGCTATTGAATTAATCTTATCGTAAGCCGTCATAGCTCCTTCCTTTCATGCTTACATTATTGCATATCGTTAGCGCAAAAGCAAGAACCATATTCATTTGACAACGATTCATCTGGGTCCCGTCACTATATGGAATTGAATACCACTGTTAATAACCTGTGCCTTCACAATACAGGAAGAACTGTCATCGCTCGTTCTCGATCTCCTTTTCGCTCTTCTCACGCTGTTTTTCCATTGCCTGATCGATGGATGTGATCATCTCATCAGCAGTCTTTCTGATCCGTTCCAGCGAATTTTTCAGTTCCTTTGTGTCTTTTCCGGAGGACCATCCGGCCACATATCCGAAGGTGTAGTCTGCGGTATCCAGGCCGAAGTGACTGCAGACAGTGTAGGCGATACTCTCCGCCTCGACTTCTTTTGTACTGCGGTCCGGTGTCTTTTTCTCATCCATATTCTCTTTGGAATGAAGTCTCTGGTGACTGATTTCATGGATCATGGTTTTGATGGTCTGGACCTGACTCATGCCGGAGCGTATAGCAATTCGCTTTGCCCCATCATCGTAATAACCGTTGGCGCCACCCTGAATGTCCTCGGAATAGATGGGAACCGGACAGATATCCTTCAGCGCATTGAACAGTTTGTGATAGTTTTTCACGTCTCCGGTCAGTTCATTGACGCCGATCATTGGAAGCTCTCTGCCTTCTGTCTGCTCATAGGCGAACACGCTGATCACCCGGAAACCGGTGATCTCGATGATCTCTTTATCCCCATCGTCTGCAGCATCTTTCTCCACCTTGTACCTGCAGGGAGCAAGAATGCGAATTCCTTTTTCTCCTTTGCGGACCTGCCGGTCGAACTCCTTCTGCCATGTCCGGTAGCCTGCAACCAGAGAGGCGGAAGGGTACTGCATGGCAATCAGAAGACAGTTGTTCAGAGAGTAGTGGTGGAATTTGCTCATGCACTTCAGCATTTCCCGGTACTTGTCGCTTTCAAATACTTCCTTCACGCCTTCCTCCAGCCGGTCGGTGATCTCCCGGATCTGCTCCTGCCGGCTCTTCCGTTCAGGTCCCCGTTTCTTCTTTTCATCCAAATCTCGTTTCTCCTTTCTGCTGAAGGGTTCTCAGAAACATCAGCTCCTCGTTGTAATCCTTTCCGTGAACAGGAGGCTCATCCCGGATGTGGTACCGTCCGTTCAGCCTGCCGATGATTGAAGCGGCCGCACTTCTTCCGGCAGAATCATCATCCAGGCGGAGAATGATTTCTTCGGTTCCCGGATGGTGATCCAGATAATTTTCAAGTGCTGCCGGAAGTTTCACGCCATTCGCTCCTCCATATACGCCGCCCAGGGAGAGCAGTGAGTCACTGTTCCATCTTTCTCCGTTCAGCTTCCGGATCGTGGCATAGGACAGAAGGTCGATAGCACCTTCAAAGACATGAACGCGTTTTCCCGTGCCTTCAATCCGGAAGGAAAAGTGCTTGTCGGAGCCTGCAGCCTCGCCCATGATCCGGTCTTTTCCGGTCCCCCGGAAGAAGGCGTATCCCGCTTTATTGTTTTCATCAAAGCCCAGAAAAATTGCACTGTGAGAAGGCAGCGACTCATAAAGAAGCCCTTCACCGATGCATTTTCCGAGAATTTCCCGGTCGATGCCCCGGCCGGTAAGATAGCGAAGAACCACATGATTGTCCTGTGCCTTCTCCGGCAGGAGCAGCCGCTTTGCTTTGCCGTCTTTCGGGACAAAAGAAAAAGAAAGCTGTTTCGCCTCCGTTCCCAGTATCATTCCTACCGCTTCTGTGAAGGGTACATCCTTTACTTTGATCAGATAATCCAGCGCCGATACACCGCCGAAACCTCTGGACCACCACATCCATTTTCCGTTGGAGATCTTCAGACTGTCATGCTCTCTGGTGCAGTATTCGCCGCCCGAAATATGGATCAGATTCCCCGGATCATTCTGTCTGAGATAGGTCAGAAGATCCATCTCCCGGGCGCGTTCGATCTCTTTTGCCGTGAATCCGGCCATGTTCGTCACCTCCCGAAACTGAAAAATGCAGGTTTTGTTCTATCGTTCCCACTCGCTTGTATAGTCGTCTCTGGACCGCATTCCATCGAGAAGTCCCTTCCGGAGAAAACTGGCCTGTTCTCCGGTTTCCGCGGCGATGATGATATGATCCAGCATCTTGATGCCCATGAGTTCGCCGCATCTGACCATCCGCTCGGTAACGGCAATATCCGCCGGACTCGGTTCACAGTTTCCGGATGGGTGATTGTGAATACAGATGAAGGATGCCGCATTGGACAAAATGATGGCTTTGAACGCCTCTCTCGGATTGATCATGGCTGCATCCAGAGTGCCTACGCTGCAGATATGAAGGTTGATGGGCTTGCCGTTCGTCTTCAGATTCAGGATCGCAAATACCTCCCGGTCATAGTTTTTCAGCTCGCCTGCCACCACTTCCATTACAGCTTCCGGTGACGTGACTTCTTTGGTGGAATAGAGAGAAGGCTCTTTCACCAGCCGGACATTCACGACTTTGATCTCATTTTCATTCTTCTTCGGCAAGGATCATCACCTCCTCTATCCGGATGCTGATTACCGTTCCGTCTTCCAGATCATTCACCAGCTCTCTGAGTTCTTCCATCTTACTGATTACTGCGATATCCGCCGTATCCGTCTCTTTGACTGTTTTCACTTGGGTCATCCTCCTTTTCTTCAAGGTTACTACTATTGGTCTTTGGGGGTTTCGGTTTCGCATCGTCCATTGCGTTGCAAAGGTAGGCGATGACCTTCCGGTCCCGAATCGCTTCCTGCAGCTCCAGGATCACGCCGATCTCTCCGCTCAGTCCGTGATCATAGGCGATTTTCATATCGATGGATGTGATCTTCTTTTCCGTGTCAAAACCTTCATCCGTCAGTTTGTTCAGTGTCTTCAGCTTGCTTTTGTCTGCTGTCATTCTCGTCCTCCTTCCGTTTCCCATAGATGATCTCCATCATGCAGTATCCGCAGAAGGGTGCTTCCTTCCTGCGGTAGCGGCAGTTCTCCGGGCACTGCCTGCGCCCCTTCAGCCCGTTCATGCGTAACTCCCCGGACTCATCAGCTCCATGCCGTATTCGGTGAACTGATACCATCTGGTCCGGTCGAACCGGCTCTCGTTTCTTTCCGAAGCACGAAGAATCCGGCATTCGGTCAGTTCTTTCATGGCGTCCCGGATCATGTGCCGGCTCAGAAACGGGTAGACCGTCTGGATCATCTTCTGGGGCATTTTCCTCCAGTAATCATCGGCCGTGCCGTTCTCGTACTCCATGATCTCCCAGAGATACTGGGCGATCAGTGCGGCCCGGATCCCGCATATCATGGCGATGTTTCGGTTAAACCGGCATTCGTTTTCCTTTCGGATCTCACCATTGATCCCGTTTGTAATCATTTTCTTTTCCTCCTGACGGAACCAAAAAAAGAGCGGCATCTCTGCCGCCCTTTTGGCTCATTGGCTATTTCATACTCTATTCCTTCAGAACGTCCTGGTCCTCCGAAAGCTTATGCATTTGTCTTTTCTTGTATGCGATTCCTGCTGCGGTGGTACCCGCTGCCAGCATCAGAGCGATATATCCCAGAAGTTTTGTCCTGTCTCCGGTCTTCGGCGGAGCAGGGTTCTCCGGCGGAGTATCCGGCTTCTTCGGGAAATGAACGGTCTGGTCCTTGTCGGAAAGGTCTGCGTGGCTGGTAACGGTGATCCCGTTATGGATCATATCCTCGAACACGACCACATCGTATCCCTGAAGCCTTTCGGCGTCAAAGGTGAACTGCATCTCGACCGTTCCGTCTTTCTTCTCTGCGGTAAACGTCTTCTCTGAAGTCACGGCAGAAAGTCCGTCACGGACCGGCTTTCCTGTTCCTTTGTCCATCAGGACACCCTTTACCGTGTATTTCTTTCCCACAACAAGGTTGTGATAGCTGACGGTATCCACGATGGAGACCTTCTTGTCCCGGGAAGCCTCATGATTTCCGGACTTGCTGTCCTTTGCCGTTGTTTTGATTTCCGGATACCAGATCGTCTGATCCTGATCGGTGAGATCCCCGTGAGAGGCCACCTTGATTCCTTCATAGAAAAGATCCTCGAATACGACGGTGGTCTTTCCTTTCAGGGAAGATGCATCGAAAGTGAAGCTCATTTCCACCGTTCCGTCGGCCTTGTGTGCCGTTAACTTTTTCTCGGAAGTGACCTTCTTTCCATTCACCATCACCGGTTTTCCGGTCTCCTTGTCCATCAAAACGCCTTTTACTGTGTATTCTTTTCCCGGAATCAGATTGCGGTAGTTTACCTTGTCCACAATGGTGGTTTCCTTGTGGGTTTCCCCGATTTCGTCCTTTGTCTTCCGGTCCTCCGCATGGGTCTTTACCTCCGGGAAGTGGATGGTCTGTCCTTCATCATGAATGTCTGCGTGAGATGCGATGTTCACATCGTTCTCATAGAGATCCTCGAACACCACCGTTGAGGTTCCGGCAAGACCCGCACCGCTGAAGGTAAACTCCACATCCACGGTTCCGTCCTTCTTCTCCGGCACGAATTTCTTCTGGGAAACCACCGGCTTTCCGTTCACCAGAAGCTCCTTTCCGGTCTTCTGGTCCATGAGCTTTCCCTTCAGAACATATTCCTTTCCGGGAACCAGATTGGTGTAGGAGACGGTGTCCATAAGTTTCACGTTCTTCTCTGCAGCAGAAAGATTCATGCCGGTATTCTCTGCTTTCACCTTGGTTCCGATGGCGATCAGATCATCTGTGATGGTCTCCAGGTCCACGGTTCCTGTGCGGGTTTTCTCATCCACGGTGAAGCTGAACTTCTGCAGAATATATCCTTTGTTGTTCTCGCAGCGCATCTCTTCGATGGTGTAGGTGTCGTAAGGCAGGGCTCCTGCGCCGGTGATCATGGCAGCTTTACTCCCGAACTGCCCGGTGCCGAAGAACACGCCGCTTCGGATCTGCTCCGCTCTCTTTTTCAGAGACTCGGTAGAGATCTGTTTCTCGTTCAGAAGATCATCAAACGGATTCTGCCTGCGGGCATTGTCTTTTCCTTCTTCCTCGTCCAGATCGCCTGCGGCCCTTCGGTCTTTTGTGGAAAAGAATCCGTTTTTGTCCGTAACCACCACATGGGTCTCGCCGTTTGATGCGGCAGTGATTTTGAATGGGACAAAGGCAAATCTTCTGGAATCGCCGTCACCGATCTTGGTTCCCTGAACGTCGCTGCGGTAGACATAGTTGTCAAAGGTCAGCGCCATTTCGTTCTGTCCGTCATCATAGGAAACGGTTTTTCCGTCTTCCCGGATCTTGAACAGATGCTCGCTCTTGTCCGTCCTCTGATAGGTCTTGTTGGTCTTCGTCTCTCGGATGGTGTAGGTTCCGTATGGAAGATCATCCGGAAGGGTCTCTGCCGTGTAGGCCTTTTTTGCTTCATTCCAGTGAACGGTGATCTTCCCCATATCCTCACCGGACTTTACACGCTTGACTTTTCCGGAATTAATCAGGTCCTTCTTTGAGGAAAGGGCCTTCCAGTCCACTTTGTTTTCCGGACTTCCGATATCACTGCGGACCAGCACATCGTGACCGGATACGTTTTTGATGGTCATCTCGATCCCGTTCAGATCAGCGCCGCCGAGGGCCTCTGCTTTCTTCAGCTCCTTGTCCCGCTTTACGATCTGAACGCCGCCACGCTGGACGTTTTCTTTCACGGGATCCGAAGTAATGTCGATGATCTCTCCGTCTTTCCGGATGCTGATGGCTCTGGGCCATTTCTCATTCAGAAGATATCCGGCAGGCGCTTTGGTCTCTTTCACCAGATAATCGCCATAGGGCAGGGCGTCTGCAGCAGACTTTGCAAGTCCGTTCTTGTCCGTCCTGATCGTAACTGCCGCTTCTCCCTGGTCGATCTTCTTCTCTCCGAGAAAAACAGCATGACCGCTTTTGTTAAATGCGGTGAATTCCGCACCTTCCAGCGTGGCATCTCCCTGTGCATACTGTTCATCCAGATCGTTATCGATCTTCTGCAGGCGGAATCCGCCCCGGATATCCTCCAGATATCCCGCCACCATGTCCTGCACGCCGCTCATGGTGCTGATGAACACCTTGAAATTTCCCGGGATGGCCTCATCTTTTTCCGAATCCGCATTCCAGAGTCCGTCTCCCAGCCTCTTCGCCTTTGTCCAGATATCCCCCAGGCCGGAAGCTTTCGTTCCGCCCCAGGTCGCCATATCAGAGGGCCTTCCTTCGTAAACATATGCCATGGCAAGATGAGCGATGGCCCAGTCTTTGGTGAAGTTTCCGGTGTAGTATGCGCCTTTGATGTTGCTGATATTCTTCTCGTATCCCGGATAGGACGGGGAGTAGAACACAATGTTTCTGAGGGCATTCCATTTTCCTTTGTCGTCGGAATCGGTGATTACTTTATCTACCGTGACCTTTCCGGTGGGCGGTGATGCCTTGGCCGGCTGGACGCAGTAGGTATATCTGCTTCCCAGCCCGTCTCCCAGGTCGCATTTTCTGGAATTGCTGTAGCCTCCGTCACCGGAGCCGTAAGTGATCCTGCCTCCGTCAGTGACCGTATAACTGCTTCCCACCTTGCCGGTGAATGCGCTGGCCGTTTCCGTCACCACAGGAAGGGCTGACCCCAGCACCATCATGGAAGCAAAGGCGATGGTGATCAGCTGCTTGAATTTCTGTTTGAGTTCTGTTTTCCTGTTCAAAATATTTCTCCTTTCCGTGACAGGGCAATCGCAGTAAAATTCACCAAATCACAGATTCGGGAATTTCTTGCGGCTGACCTTCATCGGCGCTGAAGCGCCGTGATAGGGCATGCAAAAACGCCTGTGCATTCACACAGACGTCTCGGCTTGTCTCTCTTCTTTTAGATATATTTCTTCTTCGGGTAGTAACTGGTAGTAAATAAAGGGAGGGTTACAGGGAGGGAAAATTGGGAGTGCGTACTCCCGCATTTTACCGCTCCTGATCCCTGGCTTTTCGCTGCAGGAATCGGTTGTAGTGTTCCATGGCTGCCGCAACAAAATCCTCCCGTTTGGACAGCGGCAGGTCCCTTGGAAAAAGCTTTGCGATCCGGTCTCCCCGGAAGACGATGCGCTCCTTCTGGTTGGGCTTCTCCTCCAGCATGATATCCTCCAGCGCCTCGATCGAGAGTTCGCCGTCCTGATAGAGTTTTTTCATGCGAAGGGCCTGCGAATGATTGGGAGTACTCTGCTCCTGCAAAATCAGATTGTAGACATCTCTCTGCCGGTGTTCCAGATAGGAAAGTTCAACGGCAGGTCGCATGGCGATCTTGCCTTCGTCCACCATCTCCAGCAGCTCCGGGATAAGTTCAGTGAGGCGGATATATCTCTGAATTTGACGAGCGCTCTCACCAACTTCCTTGGACAATTCTGCATCAGATCGATACTTTAAATACTGCGTGCCCACTGGGCACGCGGTGTCATGTTTCCGTGAATCCGGTGTTCCCAGACGGAGTATTTCTTCCTCACTAAGCCCATACGTTCTCCCAAGATGTTCCTGCGCTCGTTCCAGCTGCGGTCCGACGGACTCCCCTTCGTACTCCATTCCTTTCTTCTGATTCTCTTTCATTCTGGCGATCTGCTTTTTCATCGCTTCAAGCCGCATCTTGTACGCAAAGGCCTTCTCACTCGGAAGGATCGTTGTTCTCTGGAAATTGGATTCCACCATCAGGATCGTCGCCTCATCCCGAGAGAGCTCCACCACTTCACAGCGGATTTTATCCATCCCCAATTTTTCACAGGCCCGCTTCCTCCGATGTCCGGAAATCATCTCATACCTTCCGTCTTTTTTCTTTCGTACCATACAGGGAGTAATCAGCCCTTTGGCCCGTATACTCTCCACCAGATGATCCATGTCTTCATCGTCTCTGACCTTGTAGGGATGATCTGGAAAGGGATCGATCTCTGTCAGCGGGATCTCATAGATCCGCTTGAGTTTTGCGTCATCCCGCTCTTCTTGTGAAGAAAAAAGTTCATCGAGTGAGGGAAACTGTATCTCTTCTCTTTTCTCTTTCGCCACTGCGGATCACCTCCTTCGTCAATGCTTCATAAGCTTTCGCCACCTTTCCGTTTTCATCGTAGGTGAATATACTCTGCCCGGACTTAGCCGCCTCAGCCGCTTTCACCGCCACCGGGATCTGGGTATCGAAGATTCGGATTGCCATCCCGTAGTAGGTCCGGATGCTGCTGATCACATCTCTTGCCAGGTTGGTCCGGTTATCCACCAGCGTCATGACGATCCCGTCGATCTTCAGGTCCGGATTAGTGTGGGTCTTGACCCGGTCGATACTCTTCATCAGCTGCGTCATTCCTTTGGCAGGAAGATACTGGGCCTGCACAGGGATGATCACTTTGTCCGCTGCGGTCAGCGCATTGATGGTGATCATGCCTAATGACGGCATGCAATCGATCAGAATATATTCGTAGTTTTTCTTTACCGATTGGAGAAGGTTATCCAGCACCTTTTCTCTGCTCATGGCGTTCACCAGACTGACTTCCATAGAAGAAAGATCCAGATTAGACGGGATCAGATCCACGCCTTCCTCGTGATGAAGGATCGTATCTTCCACAATGGGTTTGCAGTCTTTGGTGACCAAGTACATCAGCCTGCCCAGGGATTTCTCCAAATCATCCCCGTTCCATCCCAGGGACTGGGTGAGGTCACCCTGTGGATCCGAGTCGATGAGCAGCACCTTCTTTCCGGCCCGGGCAAGACCCACCCCCAGATTCAGCGCCGTGGTGGTTTTTCCCACGCCTCCTTTCTGATTGCAGATCGCAATGGTTTCGCATTTTGCCATTCCTAACCTCCTAACTCAGCAGCTTCTGGTCCTTGCTGGGAAACATATCCCGGAGCCAGCCTTCCACGCAGTACCAGTCAACATATCCGTCATCAAAGAAGGAATCTGCAAACGCATCGCAGGCATCAGGAACTTCACTGATGCAGTAATCCAGTGCCTCCATTTCCGCTGCAGCGGATTCCATCCCATTCTGGCGGAAGATCCTGCCGAGAAGTGCGATCATAGCACCCGGTTCATCAGAACAGGCCTCTGTTTCCAGCTTGCGCACCATCTCCAGGACCACTTCCTCATCCATCTCCTCGGTCATCTCAGTAAAATGCTCCGCGGCTCTTCTTGCAAGTGCATCCACTAACGGGCATCCTGCGCAGCTTTCTGTTTCACGGGCTCCGGTTTCTCCCAGCCCCATCGCAATAATTTTCATTGTTTCCTTTGTTGTAGTCATCTCTTATCCTTTCTCCGAAAGCCGGATAGAAAAATAACCCCGCACCGGATTGTGCAGGGTTATGTATTCATCTTCCGGCCGGAAGGATAACTAGTCCATGAATTTCACCAGAAGATCGTCGATGGCATCGGTGTAACGGTTTTCCCGGATCAACTTGTTTTTCATTTCGATTAGACAGAGAACTATGATCCGGCGTTCGTCGTAGCTCAGCTTATATCTCGGTTCAAACATCATGCTTACCTCCGTTTCTTCATTTTTCTTCAGCATAATGTACTCCCAACGGACCTGCAATTATGCGAAATCAGCTCGGAGAAAATGGAACAGAAAAAATTTCGGACGCAACTGTGCGGCGATCTCGACTCCCCTCATAGCAGGGGAGCCGAAAAAAATCCCAGATTTTTTCCCAGATCATATGGCTTCAGGTGGGTCTGAGAGGGTTTGTATGCGTCTGAAAAAAGGCACAAAAAAATCCGCTGGCCATTGAAATCAGCGGAATTCGTTGCAATGTAAAAGGTCCAGAGTTTTGCCTCTGAACCCCAAAAAATGGTGGAGATGAGGAGAATCGAACTCCTGTCCGAAAATATTTCCGCACCTATTTCTCCGAGCGCATCTGATGGTTTCAGTTTCGCTTCACCGGACGTCCATCAGCAGACTTCCGGGCCGGCTATTCCGGATTGGTCCCCAGACGGTCCGGAAACCCCGCCTGAGTTTTCCCGCATGGTCGATACCAGATCTCAGCTCTGCGGGTGAAGCTGAGTTGGCAGCACGTGTGGCTGACTATGCAGCCAGTGCGAAATTGTTTTCGTTTTTAGCGTTTATATTTAAACGGCCCCTTAGTACGCAGACTGGGCAACTGCGGCTCGCTTAAGATGTTTCTATACCCCCGTCGAAACCTTTACACCCCCATGATGCCGGCTGTGAGGATCGTCCAGCCGGCGGCGAATCAAATTAATTGTGTATCCGGTCGAAATAACCGGAACCTGCTATTAATACTATTATACGCCGGTTTTGTGATTTCCAAACAGGCAATTATTGTATACATGGAATGAACGCACCCCGTCGGGCGGACGGTTGCCTCATTTATGCTGCCTCCCCAGGCGAACGGCTGTCTCATTTATGCTGCCTCCCCGGGCGAACGGCTGTCTCATTTATGCTGCCTCCCCGGGCGAACGGTTGTCTCATTTATGCTGCCTCCCCGGGCGAACGGGCCTCCTCTCATTTTTGTCTGCGCCGGAGCTAATAGCGCTTCATGGCCTGCTCCATTTTCCGCTTGGCGGAGCGCCGGGCCATGTCATCCCGCTTGTCGTAGTTCTTCTTGCCCCGGCAGGAACCCAGCTGAAGCTTGGCGTAACCCCGGTCGTTGATGTACATTTTCAGCGGCACCAGGGTGTGCCCCGCCTGGG
>NZ_FNBF01000029.1 GCF_900102225.1 Eubacterium pyruvativorans | reverse complement strand
CTTCTCCTCCGGCTCGCCCTCTCGGGCGTCCCTCGCTGGGGTTGGACCAGCGGCTCCCGCTTCGCTTCGCTCGCGGATTGCCGGGTCACAACTCCCAACTCTCCAAATATTTCTTCTGTTCGTCTGTCAATGTGTCAATCTGTGTACCCCACGCCGCCAGCTTTCTGCGGGCCACCAAGTCGTCAATCTCGTCGGAAACGTTAATGACGTGGTTGCCCAGCTCGCCATGGTGCCGAAGTACGTAGAGTGCACTCAGGGCCTGAACCGCGAAGCTCATGTCCATAATTTCCGCCGGATGTCCGTCCGCCGCCGCAATGTTCACCAGACGTCCCTCGGCGATGACGTTGACCCATTTCCCGTTCTCCAGCTGGTACCCCATGATGTTCCGGCGGGTTTCCCTCTTCGCCACGGCAGCCTTCTCCAGGCCTTCCATGTCGATTTCGCAATTGAAGTGGCCCGCATTGGACAGAATCGCCCGGTCCTTCATGAGCAGCATATCCTCCACCGTAATGGTCTTCTTGCATCCGGTGGCAGTGACAAAAAAGTCTCCCTGCGGCGCCGCCTGCTTCATGGTCATGACCTGATAACCGTCCATTCTGGCCTCGATGGCCCTCACCGGATCCACCTCGGTCACGATGACATTCGCTCCCAGGGCATCCGCCCGCATGGCAATACCCCGGCTGCACCAGCCATAGCCCACCACGACAACGGTTTTTGATGCTACAATCAGATTCGTATTCCGCATGATGCTGTCCCAGACAGACTGACCGGTGCCGTACCGGTTGTCGAACAGATGCTTGCACTTCGCATCATTCACCGCCACCATCGGGAACCGGAGAACCCCCTGCTTGTCCATGGCATGAAGGCGGATCACGCCGGTGGTGGTCTCCTCACAGCCGCCCCAGACTTCCTCCGCCAGATCCGGCCGCTTCGTGTGCAGCATTCCCACCAGATCGCCGCCGTCATCAATAATGATGTTCGGCTTCTGGCTCAGGGTCATCTCAATGTGCCGGCTGTATTCCTCCTCCGTCGCACCATGAAGGGCAAACACGGAGAGGCCGTCCTCCACCAGGGCTGCCGCCACATCATCCTGTGTGGACAGGACATTGCTGCCGGTGACATACATCTGTGCTCCGCCTGCGGCCAGCACGAGACAAAGGTAAGCCGTCTTGGCTTCCAGATGAACGGACAGGGAAATTTTCACACCTTCAAACGGTTTTGTCTCCCGGAATTCTTCTTCCAGTCCGGAGAGGAGCGGCATGTTGTGCCGGACCCACTCGATTTTTTCATGGCCGGACGGGGCCAGGCCGATATCCTTGATCTCGTATTTCTTTTCTTCCACTTTCATTCCTCGATTCTTCGGTATAACCCGGATCGGCCGCCGGAACAATCCGGCGGCCTGACCCATAGATGCTCTATCTTATTCAACAGTGACAGACTTCGCCAGATTTCTCGGCTTGTCGATGTTCTCCCCTTTCGCCCGGGCCACATAGTATGCAAACAGCTGCAGCGGAACGACGCTCAGCACCGGTGCCACCTCATCCGTGCAGTTCGGAATTGTGATCACTTCTGTGCTGATATCCTTCACATCATGGCCCTCCTTCACCAGCGTGACAATGTGGGCGTGACGGGCCTTCACTTCCTCGATATTAGAATACATCTTGTCGAACAGTCTGTCCTGGGTCGCCAGTGCAATGACCGTCGTCTCCGGCTCCATCAGCGCAATCGTGCCATGCTTCAGTTCTCCGGCTGCGATGGCGAAGGAATTGATGTAGGAGATCTCCTTCAGTTTCAGAGACCCCTCATAGGCAACAGCAGAATCCAGTCCTCTGCCGATATAGAAGACCTGGGTGCGGTTGTACAGCAGCTCCGCCAGCTTCTCAATGTCCTTGGAACGGTCCAGAATCCGCTGAATCTTCTCCGGCAGTGCATTCAGCTCCCTCATCATCATGCGGTAGCTGTCATCCGAGACGGTTCCCTTCAGCCGGCCCATATACAGCGCCAGCAGATAGAAGCAGATCAGCTGGGTAGTGTACGCCTTCGTGGAGGCAACGGCGATCTCCGGTCCGGCCCAGGTATAGAACACATCGTCGGACTCACGGGCCACAGAACTGCCCACCACGTTGACAATGGAAAGAATCCTTGCGCCCTTGGATTTCGCCTCCCGGAGGGACATCAGGGTATCCAGCGTTTCGCCGGACTGGCTCACCGCAATGAACAGCGTGTGTTCATCCACGAACGGATCCCGGTAACGGAATTCAGAAGCAATATCGACTTCCACCGGAATCCGGGCGAATTTCTCGATCAGATATTTCCCCACCAGGCCGGCGTGATAGGCCGTTCCGCAGGCGACAATCACAATCTTCGTCAGCTTCTGCAGGTCCTCCATGGTCAGGCTGATGCCGTCCAGACGGATATCCCCGGTCTTGCTGTCGATCCGGCGGCTCAGTGTTTCCTGCACGGCCTTCGGCTGCTCGTGAATTTCCTTCAGCATGAAATGCTGATAACCGCCCTTCTCGGCATCCTCCACACTCCAGGTGATCTTCAGCGGGTCCCTGGACACCAGCCTGCGGTTTTCATCGTAGATCCGGATGCGGTCCGGTGTGCAGACCACCATCTCACCGTTGTTAATGAGGTACACCTCGTCCAGATAACGGAGAAGAGGCGTCACATCGGAAGCCAGGAAATTGCAGTCCTTCCCCAGCCCTGCCACCAGCGGCGTGTCTTTCCGGTAAGCCACCATCAGATCCGGCTGTTTCTTCGCTACCGCCACGAAGGTATAGGCGCCCTCGAAGCGCTTCACGGCTTCTGCCACCGCCTTCTCCAGATCTCCGTCATACAGCACGCCCAGAAGCTGGGCGATCACTTCCGAATCCGTTTCAGACTGGAACGTAATGCCGTGTTCCCGGATCAGTTCCTCCTTGATTTCCTGATAATTTTCGATGATTCCGTTATGAACGATGGCAATCTCCCCATCCCCGCTCATATGCGGGTGCGCATTCGTGTCCGTCGGGGAACCGTGGGTTGCCCACCGGGTGTGTCCGATGCCTGTTGTACCGAACAGTTTCTCTCCGCTGATGGCTTCTTCCAGATTCGCAATCCGGCCGGCTTTCTTCCGGACGGTCAGTGTCCCGTCCCCCAGCAGTGCGATTCCTGCAGAGTCGTACCCCCGGTATTCCAGTTTCTTCAGGCCGTCGATGACAATGTTCTTCGCATTCTCATGGCCTGTATATCCTACGATGCCGCACATTCTGTTTACACTCCTCTCCCGAAAAAATGCCGATGAGAGATTCTTCCACCGGCACTGCTTTCCATCTTCTGTTACTCCTGAATTCTATCTCCCTTTCCGCCGGTCATCAGGATTCCGAACCGGAATCTTCCTTCCGGGTAACCCTGACCCGAACCGTATCCGGCGACGGGCTCACATCGCAGTTTTCTGCGGAAGTTTCCGCATGAAGAACCACTGTGTGACTGCCTTCCGCCAGTCCGTCCAGATCGGCGTACAGTGAAATGTCGGATTTTCCGACCTTCTCAATATCTTCTTTCGATCCGGTCACCGCAACCGTAATCTGGTGCTCACTGACCGAGGCCTCCAGGTTCACCCCGATCCCCCTCAGATCCACATCTGAGGAACGGAAGGACAGCGTTTTCGTCCGGCTGTCCTCCTTCTCCTCCACCTGAATCTCCATCATCAGGGTCCGGGACTGATCCGACACCTGCACACCTTTCGGCAGAACCGGTCTGAGCTGTATCATACTGTTGGAAGTATATTTGCTCAGGTCCACTTTCTCCGCCCGGATGTGGTCAATGTCCTCCAGATCCTTGGCGGCGCCCTTCACGGTGATCGTCTTCGGAACCTTGTAGATTCTGTGGTATTCCCCTTCGTTTTCACCGATCACAGGAACGTCCAGACTGACCGTCTTTGTCTGATACATCACCGTCCGGATATCAGCCTTCCGCTTCGACAGCTTCACACCGCTGACCACGGCGCCGGTCCGGTCCACCGCATTCAGCGGACAGACCAGGTCGCTTTCCTTCTCCTTCAGCTGCTGCTTCCGCACTTCTGCAGTTACATGATCCACACTGGTGACCAGAGAAACCGCACCGCTGACCACCACAGTATCCGGATCCGTTTTCACGGTTGTCGGCTCCTCCCGGTCACTATAATCCCCCAGGTAGCTGACCCGAACCGGCTTCTCCTGGCTGATCCGGTGTTCCACTTTCACGATCACTGTACTGCTGCTCCGGGAAGAAACCCGGACATTGTCCGGCACAGTCATCACAATGCGCAGTGAATTCGTTCCGTTCTGGGCGCCGGAGAGATTCACCGTCGCCAGGATGTCACTTTCCTTCACCCGGTGGATCGAACTCCTGGTTCCCCGCAGCGTGACATTGATCTCGGTCACGCTTTTCGAGAGCACCGCCAGCTCGTTCTTCGTCAAGGTCTGTTCATTCAGGAATCGGATCGGGATGTTCCGGTACGTCCGGGTCATCTCCGGGTCCTTCACACCCACCACGTAGGCCCACAGCGCCAGAGCCACCACCAGAGAAATGACGATTCTGCCCTTTCTGCTAAGCATCCCTCTCCTCCTTTCCGGAGGTGCCGGATTTCGTTCTGCTGAACAGCCTCCCGATCCTGCCGAGGCGATTCTTCTCTGCATCCTGCTCATCCGTAATATACAGATTCAGCAGCGTCTTCTCCACACTGCGCTTGTCCAGGAACCGGCGGAGCTTTCCGTCCTCCGCAACGGAAATGATGCCCGTCTCCTCACTGACGATCAGCACCAGTGCATCGGATTTCTCACTGATGCCGATGCCGGCCCGGTGCCGGGTTCCCAGAGATTTATTCAGATTCTTGTTTTCCGTCAGCGGCAGCACACATCCCGCAGCGTACACCCGGTCTCCCCGGATGATCACCGCACCATCGTGCAGCGGGGCACCTTCATAGAAAATATTCCCCAGAAGCTGCTCCGAAATCTCCGCATCGATATAAGTACCGGTCTCGCTGATATCCTCCAGTGTGATCTCCCGCTCAAAAATGATCAGCGCACCGGTCTTGCTTTCAGAAAAAAAGTCCGCCACATTGGTGATCTCATCCACAACATGCATGGCCCGGTCCTTGTCCACCTGGCCGATCCGTCCGACGCCGAACTTGCTCCGGCCCATAAATTCCAGGGCCCGCCGGAGCTCCGGCTGGAACACCACCACCAGGGCGAAGATGCCGAAGGTAAATGCGCTGCGGAGCAGCCAGTTGATGACGTCCAGATCCAGAAAATCCGAAATAAAATACGCCACCACCAGAATCAACAGTCCCTTCACCAGCTGCTGTGCCCGGGTTTCCCGGATAAATCCCAGAATCTTATATACCACGAAGGCGGTGATCAGAATATCGAGCACGTCATTCAGCCCGAATCCTTCCATCAGATATCGAAAAAAATCTATAATCCCGTTCATATCTTCTCGTGCCTCTGTCCCACTACACAATATCAGTTTATTTTACTCGATATTCCCCCCTATTTCAAGGTGTGTGAGAAAAGGACGCCGCCGGTTCCGTCTGTGAATTTTCTGCCCGACCGGGGGCGGGGAATGCGGATTCGGCCGGACATTGGTTCGGTGCGGGTTAGCGCCCGGCGCTCTACTACAAAAAAACGGGGGATGCGCATCCGCATCCCCCGGGCAGGCAGGCTTGGCGCCGGCCTCTTCTAATACTGCGGCTCCAGCAGGCCGTAGTCATTTCCTTTCCGTTTATATACTACGTTCACGCTGTTCGTGTCCATGTTCAGGAAAACGAAGAAATCGTGCTGCAGCATTTCCATCTCCAGAATTGCCTCTTCCACGTCCATCGGCCGCAGATCGAACTTCTTCTCTCTCACGACCCGGGTCTCTTCTTCCTCTTCTTCCGGTTCATCCGGGAGGAACTCGAACTTCAGCGCCTTGTTGTCGTTGTAGCGGTGACGAAGCCGTCCTCTGAATTTCGTCATCTGGTTGGTGAGCTTGTCTACGGTCAGGTCGATACATTCGTAGATGTCCTCTCCAAGTTCTTCCGCCCGGAACAGTGCGCCCTTCGCATTGATGGTCACTTCGATCTTATCGAGGCCTCTCTCCTTCGAAAGTACCACGTTGCAGGTAATATCATCTGCAAAGTACTTATCCAACCGGGAGAATTTCTTCTCAATTGTGTCATTGAGCTTCTGGTAAGTCTTGTAATTTCTGCCTGTGATGTTGATCTTCATATTCGGACCTCCTGTATTTTCAATTCCACCATGTTCTGGTGGTACCCTGATTATAGCATAGGCACAAAATCTTTGCAAATTTCTGATATTTTTTACAATACCGGCACATGCGTTGCAATCAGTACCCTCGGCGGGTCCTGCGGAAAAGAACAATAAAAAAACAGTTTCCGGCTGACCTGGTCTTTGCCCCCACACTTGCCTTGACCGGGATTTCCCCGAGGACTTACATCTAAAGTGCGCCATGCTCGCCGCCGCCCTGCGTACGGTTTACGTGGATCCTTTCGCCCGCACCTGGCCTGGAATTTCAACCACAGACCCGGAAACTGTCCCTACATCATATCATGATTCTCCTCCGGTTTCCAATCATTAATCGGCATCATCCTCAGAGGTCCTTCGAATCGCCTCCCCGTAACGGGCGGCAAAAGACAGAAAAATCTCCTCCGCAGGTTCCGCCTCCCGAAGCGCCCGCCGCATCTCCCGGGCGGTGGCCCCGGTGGTGGCGAAGTCGTCAAGCATGAGAATCCGCCGCCCCGAAAGCTCCGGTATCCGGCCGGTATTCACCCGGAAGGCACCCCGGATATTCTCTTCCCGCTCTTCGGGAGACAGCCCGTGCATCGGACGGGTGTTCCTGGCCCGGACCAGTGCATCCTCCACCTGTACGGTCCCCGTCATCTCCGCCAGATGACGTCCGATCAAAGCAGTCTGATTGAACCCCCGAGCCCGGAGCCGCTCCGGGCTCAGGGGAACCGGCACAATCACCTCGAACACCGCATCGGTGATCCGGAGACGGTCCCGCATAATTTCCGCAATGTCCCTGGCAATGTACTTCCGGCCCCGGTATTTCAGATTGAATATCATGGTCCGCTCATAGATCCCGTACTCTGCACACCGGAGCATTTTCACCCCGCCCAGTTCCTGCACCGGATCCCGGTCCCACTTCATCCGGGAGATGCACCGGTCGCAGAGTGCGTATGTCCTGCTCTCATCAATCAGATTGCCGCAGATATCACAGTAGATCCGGGGCGGATACAGCAGATCCAGCGCCCCCTCCACAATCTTTCTTCCCCGCACAGCCTTCTCCCTTCTGTATTGCTCCCGGCAGGCGGCCGGGCCCCGGCGATGATTTTTGTCCTCACAGCCAGACTAATTCCTTCGTTCAGGGGAAGTCAAGGCACTCCCGGGTGATTGCAACCACCCCTGGGATATGCTAAAGTTATGGTCCGGAGGGAGACAAAATGAGACACAGGGAACGTTCGAAACCGAAAGAATGCAAGACGATACACTACCGGAACAATCTGGATGAAATCATGGACTGCACCATGGAACTGGGGCAGCTCATGATCCGCTGCGGCGCCGAAGCCCAGCGGGTGGAAGACACCATGACCCGGATTCTCACCGCTTACGGAGCGGTAAAAACAGAGATTTTCGCCATTTCCTCCATGGTGCTGGCGACGGTCACCTGGGAAAGCGGCGAAATCACCACCCAGTCGAAACGGATCTCCGGATACGGCGTGGATCTGGCCCGGCTGGAAAAACTGAACGACCTGGCCCGGCACCTGACTGCATGGAAGCCGGCGGCGGATCAGTTCCGGGAACAGCTGACGGTCATCCAGAAACCGGGGAACAAGGACTGGATCAGCTGCTTCTTCGATATGCTCAGCGGTTTTGTCTGGTGCCTGTTCTTCGGCGGCGATATGATGGACGCCGGCGTGGGCGCCGTGATGGGACTGATCATCTTCCTGTTCGAAAAGTATCTCCGGACCCAGAAGAGCAACACCATTATCTATACCCTTCTGTCCTGCTTCGCCACCGGCCTCATCGGCCTCAGTCTGGTGAAACTGGGACTGGGGCACCACGAGGACAAGGTCATCATCGTCTGCGTCATGTTCTTCATTCCGACGCTGGCTCTCTGCAACGCTGTGAAGGACATGTTGAACAGCGACATTATCACCGGGCTGTACCGGTTCACCGAAGCCCTGCTGATCACCACCGCCATGACCACGGGATTTTTCTTTGCCCGGGTCTTCATGGGAGATCTCCGAGATGCGGTGCCGGGGATCCAGATGAACGCCATCCATTTCAGCGTGCAGATCCTGCTGGCGGCACTGGGCACCCTGGGTTTTTCAGACTTCTTCGGGATCGAAAGGCGGCGGCTTCTGCAGGCGGCCACCGGCGGAATCATCGCCTGGTCTGTCTTCCTGCTCATCGATCATCTGAACGGCGGACTGTTCTTCTGTAACGCCGGGGCAGCGCTGGTGATCGGCTTCTGGTCGGAATTCGCCGCCCGCCGCTGGAAGGCGCCTTCGAACATTTTCCTGATTCCCGCCGTCATTCCCCTGCTGCCGGGAGCCCTGCTCTACCGCACGCTGAACGGAATCATCACCGGCAGCGCATCCCAGGCATATACCGCCGGCACCGATCTGGCGCTGACAGTGGCCGGCATAGAGATTGGATTTCTCACCGCTTTTGTCTTCACCTACTGGGCCATCGGCTTCTTCCGGGAGGCCGCCCACAACATCAGCGTCCTGTCCAAGGCGCGGCGCATCCGGAAAATACGCCGGAGGAAATAATGTTACGTTTTCCCATCGAGGGGCCCACGTCAGCGTGCGGCCCCTCGGACCATCTTAGTTAGCCGGGTGGGTGCCGGGCGGGCGACGGGCGATCGGGTGCCGGGCGGGGCGGGTGCGATTTCACGAAAAACTCCATTTTCGCATCTGGCCGAATCAGCTTCGAATGGAATAAACGGAGATATTTCTCTGAGGGGCGCATAATTATACAAAAATACCCGATAGTATACGCTCAACGGAGCAATTGCTCCGTTCGCCGGAGACGCTGAGCGGATATTCTCAGTCGGGTCGGATAGTTATTCGACGGGCAGTATATTATTCCACCCCCGGGGGTGCGGAAACGCCAGTTTCGATCCGTTCCGCACCGGCAGCTGGGATTGAAATAGATTAATCGGGTTTTTCTTTTGTTTTCGCACCCTCCGAACCGTTGATTCAGGTGCGAAACGAGACTTTTTGGCCGATTCGCATCTTTCATCGATATACAATCATGATTCGCATACAATACGCCCATTCACAGCTATTCACGCCCATTCATTGGTTTTTGAATCGCTGTTTGTATACAATCCTCCGGCCTGGTCATCCTCCAGCCGGGTCGTCATCCGGCCGTTCCATCCGACCGTATACTCACCCTGCCGCAGCGTAATGCAGGCAGCCCTCTTTTCTTGTTTTCGGCTATTTATTTGCCAGATCTTTTTTTGCTTTTTCTGTGAAATACAACAAATTCCGCCTGCTTTTCACCCAGATTATCCCATCAACGGGCACAACTGCCCACACAATGTTGAATACACGTTGGCAGTGACATATAATAACTGGAGTCAATAAGCAACTATAATCTGACATTATTTTGGAAAGCTGTGTGTATTTCAATGGAACAGGAAAAACGAAAACAAGTGGGCGCCGTGGATTTCTTCTGTATCGGATTCGGCGCTATCGTCGGCGTCGGCTGGGCCGTCTCCATCAATAACTGGATGGCCTCCAGCGGTGGACCCCTGCCTGCGGCGGTGGGCTATCTGCTGGCACTGGTCATGATGGTGCCGGTTTCTCTGTGTTACTGCGAACTCTGCACCATGATGCCGGTCTCCGGCGGCGGTATGGCCTATGCCTTCCGGGCCTTCGGTGACAAGGCTGCCTACCTTTCCGGCTGGGCTGCTCTGGGCGCCTTCATCACCATTATCCCCTGGGAAGCGATCTATGTGGTGGACATTCTCAGCGTCCTCTTTCCGGTTCTGAAGGCCGGCACACCGCTTTATACCCTGGCCGGAGCCGAAAATTATCCGGGCCACCTGATCCTGGGAACAATCATCTCCTGCCTGCTGTATGCCATCAACCGGAAGGGAGTCGCTTCTTCCGCATCCCTGCAGAAGATCCTGTGCTTCCTGCTGGTGGGCTCCGGGATTCTCGCCATGATTTTCGGCGCAGTGAAGATGAATACAGCCAACTTCATGCCGGCCTACCGGCATATCGGTCACGCATATCATCATAGTTTCCTGGGCGGCGCCATGACCATTCTGGCCTCTGCACCGTTCTTCCTGGCGGGATTCGAAACCATCCCCCAGGGCATCGAAAGCGCCGGCGGCAGCACAAGATCCGTGGGAAAATCCGTTGTCATGACCGTTATTCTTTCCTGCCTGTTTTACGCTGTTCTGCTGGTGACCCTGGGCGGGGCCATGCCGTGGGGAACCTTCGTTCACTACGATAACCCGGCCGTTGCTCTGATGTTCCGTCACCTGTATCCAAACGGTATCGGCATGGCGCTTTATACCCTGATTCTGGTGGGAGCGGTCTGTGGTCTGCTGACCACCTGGAACGGATTCATGATGGCATCCTCCCAGATTCTGATGGCAATGGCCCGGGTCAGCATCGTGCCCCATTTCCTGAGCCGGCAGCATCCAGTGTACAAGACCCCGGTCAACGCCCTGAAAGTCTGCCTCGCCGCCTCGGTGCTCGGACCGTTCCTGGGCAGCGGCCTGATCGGTTCCCTGACCACCTTCTCCGCCGCCGGATATGTGCTGAGCTGGATGATCACCAGCTTCTGTCTGATCCGTCTGCGGAAGACCGAACCGGATCTGCCCCGCCCTTACCGGATTCCGGGTGGAACGAAAACTGCCTGTTTCTCCGGCATTGTCACCGCCGGACTGTTCGTGCTGCTGTTCATACCCCATCAGCCGGTTTTCATCGGCACGCTGGCATCCTGCCTCTTCGCCGGATGGATGGTCATCGGCGGCGGGCTGTTCGCTTTCACGGGCAGAGAACGCCGGAAATTCGCCCGGGTACGCCGCACCTCCACACTGTACGCCAATATGCTGGCCCGCACGCCGGAAGTGAACGACTACAGCTGGCTGAACGGCGACTTCCAGGTCATGTCCATGCGTGTGCCGGAAGGTGCCGCCTATCAGGGATCTCTGGGCCGCCGGGACTGGCGGGAGAAGTACGATGTCTTCGTACTCAGCCGGACCCGCAGCGACAATGTGACCCTCTTCCCGGGGCCGGAGGAAACAATTCTCAGCGGCGATGAGCTCTGCATACTGGGCACCCTCCGGGATCTGGAAGAATTCCAGTACACTGTTGCCGGCCCTGCCTCCTATATTGAAATCCGTCCGCTGCTCCGTTTCCTGAACGACCAGACCCGGCTCAACTGCGGCTCCATTCTGGTGAAGGAAGAAGCCCCGTACAGCGGAAAATCCCTGGAGCATTCCGGTCTTCTGGAAAACGACGAGTGCGTCATCGTCGGCATGCGCCGGGGAAATCATTCCATTAAGATGCCGTCTCCGGCGGACATGCTGACGCCGGGAAACGTGATCTGGGCAGTGGGCAGCGAAAACGGACTGGATCGTCTCCGGAGCGTGAAGGAAGCCTGACCGTCTGCCGGGCTGATTTTGTCAGAAGGACGAAAAAAATCACCCACCTCCCGTTCCACAGGATATAATGGAAAGTGGAAAATGAATCTGAATCACACACCGGCTCTGCCGGAGAAAGGAAGCAAGTCATGTGCACAGCAGCGACATACCATACGAAGGATCACTACTTCGGAAGGAATCTGGATCTGGAGTTTTCCTACCATGAACAGGTCACGGTTCTTCCCCGTAACCGGACCGTGCCGATGCGGGTCATGGAGGACATGAAACAGCATTACGCCATGATCGGCATGGCT
Source organism: Eubacterium pyruvativorans (assembly GCF_900102225.1). Taxonomy (GTDB): domain Bacteria; phylum Bacillota; class Clostridia; order Peptostreptococcales; family Anaerovoracaceae; genus Aminicella; species Aminicella pyruvativorans. Next base: position 13,076 of record NZ_FNBF01000029.1, on the reverse strand, counting down.
TTCGTGGTGGATGGATTCCCTCTGTACTACGATGCCACCAACGAGCACGGTCTCAGTATGGCGGGGCTGAATTTCCCGGGCAACGCATACTACGCCCCGGTCTGTGACGGGAAAGACAATGTAGCTTCCTTCGAAGTTATCCTCTGGCTCCTGGGACAGTGCCGGACCGTGGCGGAAGCCCGGGAGAAAATTGAAAACATGAATATCTGCGACATCGTTTTCAGTCCGGAGCTTCCGGCCTCTCCTCTGCACTGGATGCTGGCGGACCGGGAGGAATGTGTGGTACTGGAGCAGACGAAGTCCGGTCTTCGGGTTCATGAGAACCCGGTGGGAGTGATGACCAACAATCCGACCTTCGACTATCACATGACCCATCTGGCGGACTACATGAATGTGTCCGGAGATCCGGGAGTGAACCGGATGATGCCTCAGGCGGAGCTGAACCAGTACAGCCGGGGCATGGGCGGATTCGGAATTCCGGGGGATCTTTCCTCCGCCTCCCGTTTCGTGAAAGTCGCATTCACGAAGATGAACTCGGTGTCCGGCAGCGGAGAATCGGAGAGCATCAGCCAGTTTTTCAAGATTCTCGGCTCCGTGGAACAGCAGCGGGGCTGCTGCCGTCTGGGAAAGGACGAGAACGGGAACGAGCAGTGTGAATACACCATTTACAGTTCCTGCTGCAATATGGACAAGGGCATCTACTACTACACCACCTATGAAAACAGCCAGATCACCGGTGTGAATATGCACCACACCGATCTGGACGGGACGGAACTGACTGTCTTCGATCTGGTGAAGGGACAGCAGATCCGCATGGAGAATTAATCCTGCACCGAACTTTAGGGACTGCCCGGGGCGCATCGAAACTGCGCCCCGGGCAGTCCCTTCTTTTCTGCTGCAGAAAAGAATGTTATAGTAAATGGGATGAGAAACAACGCAGTGATGAACTGAAGCGAAGGATCCGAGAGATGGTATACCATGTGGCATATTTCCTGTCTGACTGGAATTATGAAATCGTGAATCGTTTTCTGACCGGTGTCACCCTGTTTCAGACCGAGCATCCGGATACAGAGGTACATGTGTTCGACAATCCAAGCAAGTACGGCAGCCTGGAACTGGACGAGTCGGCCTTCGCTTTTTTCCGTCTTCCGGATATCAATAACTACGCCGGCATGCGGGCGGTGGTCCGCCACGTGATCGAGGACCACGGCGTGAAGCGTCCCGTTCTTCCGGAAACTGCGGGAAGATCGAAAGCCTGTCGCATTTCTTTTTGCCGATATCGACGATATGAAATCCATCAACGACAACCACGGCCATGAAACGGGAGACACCGCCTCCTCAACGCTGCCCAGCAGATCCGTCATCAGCCCGCCGGAAGAAGCCAAAACGCTGAAAGAGTGCATCCAGATGGCGGATGCCCGCATGTACACTGTCAAAAAAAGCCGGCACATCGCCCGGGGGCAATAGCAATCAGAAAGGAAAATCCATTGAATTACGAAGAAGTACTGACAAATGCAAAGAAAAATATCGGCCCGAACTGCAAGGTCTGTCCGGTCTGCAGCGGGCTGGGCTGCGGCAATCTGATGCCGGGGCCGGGCTCCAAGGCACCGGGAAACGGCGCCTATGACAATTATTCAGCCTGGCGGAAGATCCGTCTGAACATGGATACCATCGGCTCTCCGGATCCCATCGATACATCTGTGGAACTGTTCGGACGGAAGCTGTCCTTCCCGCTGCTCACCGCACCGATCGGCTCCATCCGCCTGCAGTTCAATCCTTCAGACGATGTGGCGGATTTCAACGAACAATGTATGGCCGCCTGTGAAACCCGGGGAATTCTCCACGCCTACGGCAACGGCCTGGAGCAGCGGATCTGGGACGAGGCGATTCTCTCCGGCCGGCGTCATGGAAATACCGGCATCCCGGTATTCAACCCGGATACGCCAGAGAACATCGAAAAGTTAATGGACCTCTACCACAACGATTTGCCGGCCGCCATGTGCGTGGTTCTGGACAGTGCAGGTCTCCCCCACCTTCGGAAGCTGAACGGAAAGGGAGGAACGAAGACCATCGGAGAACTCCGCCGGCTGAAGGCATATTCGAAGGTTCCGATGATTTTCAAGGGGATCATGACGGCGGAAGGCGCCCGGAAGGCGGTGGATGCCGGCGCTGACGCCATCATCGTCTCCAACCATGGCGGCCGGGTGGTGCCGGAAACCCCGGGCACGGCGGATGTCCTTCCGGAAATCGTAGATGCGGTGAAGGGGGAGACGAAAATCCTGGTGGACGGCGGCATCCGTTACGGAAGCGACGTGTTCAAAGCCCTGGCCATGGGTGCGGACGCCTGTCTGATCTGCCGGCCGGTGCTGATCGCCTACTACGGCGGGGGCCAGGAAGGCATCGAACTGTATCTGGACCGGATCCGGGCGGAACTCTCCGACGCCATGTACATGTGCGGTGCCCGGAAGATATCGGATATCACGAGTCGGATGATTCGCCGCATGTAAAATGCAAAGCGGGGGCTGCCGGCACGAACGATGAAAAATCGTTTCGAAGCCGAAGCCCCCGCTTTTTTTCTGTTTTCTGCGGCGGCCCGCCCCGCCGGCTATACCGCCCCGGTGTATTCCGCCAGTTTTCCCAGCCGCTCCCCCAGGCCGGAGTAGCGGAGACGGATCCGGTCGTTGTCCACCATGGCATCCATCCGGTTTCTCGGTCCCACAATGACAACGGCTTTTTTTCCCCGGGTGATGGCAGTGTACAGCAGGTTCCGGGTGGCCAGCATGGGCGGAAACCAGCTCACCGGCAGAATGACCACCGGGAACTCACTTCCCTGGGACTTGTGCACCGTAATGGCGTAAGCCAGTTCCAGCTCGTCCAGCATCTTGTTGTCATAATTGACATAGCGCTCGTCATCGAACATGACGGTGACAATGCCGTCCTCGTTGTTCACGGATGTGATGTATCCCATGTCTCCGTTGTACACGCCGGTATGGGTTTCCTCTTCCCCCGTCCGCTTCCACTCGATCTGATAGTTGTTCCGGATCTGCATGACCTTGTCCCCCTGCCGGAACAGCCGGTCACCGTATTTCTTCTCCGGAATCCCCGGCCTCGGGGGATTAAAGGCCTCCTGCAGAGCCTGGTTCAGAACCAGCGTTCCCACATTCCCCTTGTGCACCGGTGTCAGCACCTGAATATCCCGGAGAGGATCCAGATGATAGTATGCCCCCAGCCGCCTGGTGGCCAGTTCCACCACCAGATCCCGGATCTCGTTTTCATTTCCCCGCTGCATCAGAAAGAAATCTGTTCCCTTTCCGTTCACATCCGGGTATTCGCCCTGATTGATGCGGTGGGCATTCATGACGATCATACTCTCCTGTGCCTGACGGAAAATCTCCGTCAGCCTGGCCACCTTCACTATGCCGCTTTCAATGATGTCGCGGAGCACATTCCCCGCCCCCACGGAAGGCAGCTGATCCACATCCCCCACCAGAATCAGACGGGTGCCCGGCACAATGGCACTGGTCAGTGCCGCCATCAGGGGAAGATCCAGCATGGAAGCCTCGTCCACAATCACCACATCCTTCTTCAGCGGATTTTCGGCGGTCCGGCCGAACACCATCTCTCCGGTGGCGTCATCCGAGGCATACTCCAGGAGCCGGTGCACCGTGGTGGCCGGCTGGTGGGACGTCTCCGTGATCCGTTTGGCCGCCCGCCCCGTGGGTGCTGCCAGCGCCACCCGGAACCCGCTTTCCCGGAACACCTCCAGGATTGCATGTATGATGGTTGTCTTACCGGTACCCGGGCCGCCGGTGATCACCGTGATCCCTTCGGAGACCGACTGCACGGCGGCATCCCGCTGCTCCGGGGACAAAGTGATACCGGACCGGCGTTCCACCGCCCGGATGCTCCCTTCCACGTCTGCCGCCAGCGTTTTTTGCTCTGCCGCAGCGATCCCCGCAAGGTTTTTCGCCGTCCTGGTCTCCAGTTCATAGTACCGGTACAGGTAAACCATCTCTGTACCGCAGATCCGCTCGATACGAACCGATGCGGCGAAGGCCATGCGGATCAGCTGGTCATTGATCTCTTCCCGGGTCAGATCCAGCAGGCCGGCGGTATGTTCCAGCAGCTCCTCCCGGGGCACACAGGTACTTCCGTCATCCGCATAAACCCGGAGTGTGTAACGGATCCCGCTCTCAATCCGGTCCGGACTGTCCGCTTCAATCCCCATTTTCATGGCGATGCTGTCCGCCTTCCGGAAGCCGATGCCCCGGACTTCCTCCGTCAGCCGGTAGGGATTCTCCCGGATCAGCCGGACCGCCTCCCGGCCGTAGGCCCGGTACAGCTGCATACACTGCACCGCCGAAATGCCGAAGGTCTGGAAGAACATGGACACTTCTGCGAACGCCCGGTGCTGGGCATAGGAATCCGCAATCTTCTCCGCCGTTTTCTTCCCGATCCCGGAAACTTCAGTCAGCCGTTCCGGGTGATCGCCGATGATCTCCAGGGTTTCTTCTCCGAAATGCTGAACGAGCTGCGCCGCTGTTTTTTGTCCGACTCCCTTCACAATGCCGGAAGACAGGAAAGCCTGAATACCGCCCTTCGTGGTGGGAAAGATCATCTCCGCCTCTTTGAAAGCGAACTGCTCCCCGTATTTCGGGTGTGAGGTCATATCCCCCCGCAGGCAGAAACTGCCCCCCACTTCCGCGGAAGGCAGTTCCCCTACCACTGTCAGAAGTTCGTTCTCCGTTTCCATCTCCGCAATGGTGTATCCGTTCTCCTGATTGTGGAATATGATTTCTGTTATAACACCCTTCTTCTCTTCCATACACGATTTCCCGTATCGTTACTCTTCGTCCTCTTCCTTCTCTTCCGGCCGGCCGGTGCCGTCCAGCGCCGGTGAAGTTCTCTGATAAACCCGGCGGTTATCCAGTGTCCAGATCCGCTCCGAGAAATGTCCCGGCTCTACGGTCGCCAGGGCATTCTGCATATCCATCAGGCGGGCATCCAGAATGTCCAGATAGTGCAGCACCTCTCCTTCCGGGAACAGCGGCCGGACCGGACTGCCGAATTCCGGCTCATAATGGTGGGACAGAATCATCTGCTCCAGCATCAGCGCTTTCTCCCGGGGAAACTGCATCTCTTCCGTCAGACGGTCAACATATTTCACACCCATAACCAGATGTCCCAGGAACTGTCCCTCCATGGAATAACCCGGAGACACGCCGTATTCATTGGATAGAATCTCCTCCATTTTCATGATATCGTGGAGGATGACCCCCGCTGCCAGCAGGTCACGGTTCAGATACGGATAAACCCGGCAGACCCCCAGGCCGTTCATCAGCATACACTTCGTATGATACAGCAGGCCGCCGTACATAGCGTGATGATTCCGGGAGGCAGCGGGATAATACAGAAGCCGTTCCCGGTTATCGGACAGCACCCGGGTACAGAGCTTCCGGAGATCCGGATCGTTCATTTCATCCGCCACCGCATAAATATATTCGTACATTTCTGCCGAATTCTCCGGTGCCGCCTTCACGTATTCCGCAATATCGATGGCATCACTGGGCACCGCCTTCCGGATCCTCATGATCCGGATCTGTTTGGCACCCTGCCACTCCGTGACCGTTCCCTTGACCCGGACGATATCCCCCTCCCGGATCTGTTCCAGCTTGCTGACATCCGTGGGCTGCACATCCCACTTCTTGCCGGACACTTCACCGGTCCGGTCTCCCAGCGTGATATCGAAATACTGTTTTCCGTTCGATCCGACCCGGATACTGGCAGTCTTCGCCATATAGAAATCCAGGACTTCCTCATTCGTCTTCAGTTCCGACGCATAATGTGGTTTCAATGGTATTCTCCTTCATTTCCTGTATTATTCATTTACCAGTTCCTGCAGCACCTTGTTTGCCACTGGTGCCGCATAATTCGCCCCTGTTCCGCTGTTCTCCACACAGACGATGAACGCATATGGGTGGCCTGTGTCCGCGATAAACCCGGAGAACCATGCATTCGGACGCTGGTTCGCCACCTCCGCCGTACCGGATTTCGCATAGATGTCCAGCCCCGGGAAATTCCGGGTGCCGTAGGTCTTCCGCACATTGTTCTTCATCATTCTTTTCAGCCGGTTCGCAGTGGAGGTGCTGAGCATCCGGTCGGTGTGATCCACGGAAGCCACCGTGTGATGGACCAGTTTCGGCACCACCGATGTGCCTCCGGAGGCGATACCTCCCATGTAAACCATCATGGAGCACGGATTCAGCTGATCCTTCCACTGTCCGATGCCGGCCCATCCCAGATTAAAGGTGGAATTCGACGGGAACTCGAAAACCCCCGGCGCATTCCGGACACCGCTGATGTCGTAGGAAGTGGTCAGCCCGCACTTCTTCGCATAGCGGGCCATGGTTTTCGCCCCGATCCGGTCCGCCAGCACCGAAAATGCACAGTTGCAGGAATTCGCCAGCGCACCGGCGAAATCTTCCTGTCCGTGGGCCGCCGTACAATTGATCTTCTCCCCGTTGATCACCCGGCTGCCGGTGCAGTAATACTGAAACCGATCCAGGTCCGGCAGGGTGTCAATGGCGGCTGCGGAAGTCACCAGTTTGAAAATGGAACCCGGCGCCATCCGTCCGGACAGGAACTTGTTCATAAACGTGCCGGAAGCCGCCGAATTCGGGTTCGGCGGGGACGCCGGATCGAAGGTCGGCTTGCTCACCATGCACAGAATTTCACCGGTGTGGTAGTTATACACGCCCACCAGCCCGTTGTGATTTCCCAACGCATTATAGGCCGTGCGGCACGCCTTCGCACTGATGCTGAGCTTCACATCATTGCCCCGTCCGGTGACGCTGTAGGTGCCGGTCAGCGGATTATATCCCACGACCTGTTTCTTGAACACTGCCTCCGCCGAAGTGGAGACATTGCCCTGCACATCCCCCACCGCATGGGCCGTGGCTCTCCGGATCCCGGCGTTTCCCGCATAGCGGGGTCTTCCACCCGATCCCAGGCCGTTAGCTGCGAGACGCATCCCGTTCCGGTCATAAATCGTGCCGATGGAGAGATAGCCGTTTTTGTAAATATGTTCATTGGCGTGGAAGGTCGCCCACTTATCCCCGTCCCGTACGAAGCGGAACACGAACAGGCACATTCCCAGCGCCAGAACCAGAGCCATCAGCAGACAGAGTATCGCGCGCTTTTCCAGTTTCCGCATTATTCATCGCCTCCTCTTCCGTCCAGCCCCCGGTCCTTCAGGGTCACGGCAAAACTGGCATTCTGCCTGGTGTCCGCCGCCTTCACAAACGCCAGAAGACCCCAGGACGCCAGCATCGAGGTACCTCCGCCGGATACAAACGGGAAGGTCACGCCGGTCAGCGGCAGCAGATCCACCGACCCGAATACATTCAGAATGGTCTGGAACAGGAAGATCGTGGTGGCGGCGCAGGCGGCAATGGTGTAATAGGTGGACCGCCCGGCCATGATGGACCGGTAGGCAAAAATCGACAGGGTGATGATCGACAGAACCAGCAGAATCGCAATGATCATTCCCCATTCTTCGGACACCAGTCCGAAGACCAGGTCGGTTCGCGCCGCTCCCACATGCTTCAGCCAGCCGTTGCCGGGGCCCACCCCCACAAGGCCGCCGCTGGCCGCAGCGGACATGGTGCGGGTCTGCTGATACCCCCTGGCATCCGCATCCTGCCAGACATGACCCCATACGGCGAACCGCTGGGCCACATAACTCCTGAACCGCAGCACCAGCAGGCCGCCCACGAATGCCACACCCACAATCAGAATCAGCTTCGTGAAGTCCCCGCTTCGCAGGAAAGAAATCACCAGGAATGTCGCGAAGAAAATCACCGCTGTGCCAAAGTCTCTCATCTTCGCCAGACACAGGAAACAGAAAATCGCAAATCCGGTGAACACCATGGAATTCCGGCGCTGGAACAGCTCGTCCATGGTGGCTGCTCCCACCCAGACAAAGGCCAGCTTCACAATTTCCGAAGGCTGCAGGGACAGCCCGCCGATCTGAATCCAGTTCGTCGCACCGAATTTCGCTGTCGCAAACACCATATTAATCACCAGCAGCACTGCCGCCATCCCGTAGGCCGCATATTTCAGCGCCACAGTCCGCTCCAGATTCCTAAGAACAGAACACATGAGGAAAAACAGAACCACACCCATCGCCACAGCCACAAACTGCTTGAAGGTTCCCGCCGGCTCCACCGTAGCCACCACAGCCAGACTGATGGAGGACAGGAAAAACGCGATGATCTCGATTTCGAATCCCTTTCGCTTCATGGAACGAAGTGCGATGACATAGGCCCACATGACTGCGGCAAGGCCCAGAAAAGAAACCGTAATGCCCGGACTGTATTTCGGGCCCAGCGCAATATGAAGCTGCATCACTGTAAGAATCTGAAAGACCGTGATGGCGATCAGAGACAGCCAGGGTTTCAGAATCCGGGTATCCGCCACACGGGTGCGGACATTCTTCATATGCTCTTCAATACTCACCGGGAACAGGGTGCAGATCGTTCCGCCCAGCAGAAGCTCATCCCCCGCATGAATCGGCACCTGCACATTGGCCGGTGCCGGCTTCCCGTTGATCACCGCACCGTTCCGGGACCCCAGATCCATATAGGACCAGTTGCCGCTGTCATCCCGGACCAGCGTCCCGTGACTCCGGGACACCCGCATATCCGGGATGCGGATATCACAGCTCTTCGCCCGTCCCACCGCATTCTCCCAGTGGGTCACCGGGATGTTCCGCCCGTTCTCCAGATGAAGATAGGCCCAGACTTCCGACGGACTCTTACTCTTCAGCAGCGCAATGATCGTCCGCAGAAGAATGAATACCGCCAGAAGAATGAAAACCCACCGCACCGCCGCCGTAAACAGCAGCGGACCGCTCTTCACAGCCTGTGCAGCCCCGGATGCGCCGGTGAACAGATTCCCGATGAGACCGCCGATTCCCCCAAAGATCGTTTTCAGTATCTCCATAATTCTTTACCTTTCGCCGGCCGCTGCCGGCGTACTGTGCCTCTGCAATTTCGGGCCTCCGGCCCGTCATGAAATTATATCACAGGCGGGTTCGGCAGGCAAACGGCGGGAGACGAGGGCAGCGGCGGGCGGCAGGCAGGTGCACCCGGGCACCCGCACTGCTTCGGGGAGGCGTCCCGGCGCACCAAAAAAACAGGGATGTGTCTCCACATCCCCGCCTTCGCATCTCGTCTCTTCCCTACTGCAACGTTCCCATGTACATCAGGGTTCTGACCAGCTGGCTGACGTAACTCATTTCGTTGTCATACCAGGAGACCACACGCACTTCGTAGATCTTCGTTCCGCAGCGCTGCGCCAGTGTCTGGGTCGCATCGAACAGGGAACCGTAGTGCATGCCGATGATGTCGCTGGAAACCAGTTCCTCCTCGGAATAACCGAAGGATTCGTTGGACGCCGCCTTCATGGCCGCATTCAGCCCTTCCACGGTTACAGTTTCGGTATCATCCTTCAGCGTGGCGTCCAGAATCGTGATGGAACCGGAAGCAACCGGTACACGCTGGGCGGAACCGATCATCTTTCCTGCCAGCTCCGGGATCACCAGTCCGATGGCCTGTGCCGCACCGGTCTTCGCCGGAACGATATTCATGGCCGCTGCCCGGGCTCTGCGGAAATCTCCTTTCTTGTGCGGTCCGTCCAGAATCATCTGATCGCCGGTATACGCATGGATGGTGGTCATGAAGCCGGTGCGCAGTTCTCTGTAATTGTTCAGGGCCTTCGCCATCGGCGCCAGGCAGTTGGTGGTGCAGCTGGCACCGGAAACGATGCGGTCTTCCGGCGTCAGTGTCTCGTGGTTGACGTTGTATACGATGGTCGGAAGGTCGTTCCCTGCCGGTGCGGAAATCAGAACTTTCTTCGCACCCGCATCCAGATGGGCCTGGGACTTCGCCTTGCTGGTGAAGAATCCGGTGCATTCCAGCACCACATCAATTCCCAGATCCCCCCACGGCAGATTGTGAGGATCCGGCTCCTTGTAAATCCGGATTTTCTTCTCCCCTACATAGATATATGATTCATCGAATGTGACCTCCGGAGCGAAATGGCCCTGTACGCTGTCATGCTTCAGCAGATACGCCAGCATTTCCGTGCTTGTCAGGTCGTTGATCGCAACAACTTCTACATCCTTCCTCTCGTAAAGCTGCCGGAACGAAAGTCTTCCGATACGTCCAAAACCGTTGATTGCTACCTTCATGGCTTGCTCCTTTCACATCCGAAGATGATACAATTATATTCCTCATGATTAAGGATTTTCTCCCCCGGGAACCAGTATACCGGTTCCACACATTATACCATGGCAGGGCGAAAACTTATAGTTGATTTTTCGTGATTGTTCCGCCGCCGATCACCGTATCTCCGTCGTAGAATACGGCCGCCTGCCCGCAGGTGATGGCCCGCTCCGGCTGCCGGAAAACCACTCTCGCCCGGTCTTCTCCCAGCGGAATCACCGTGGCCGGACTGGCCTTCTGACTGTACCGGACCTTCGCCTCCACGGCCAGATCTCCGGTCAGACGGTCGAAAGGCATCCAGTTGCAGCCTTCGATTTCGAAGGTGGTGGTGAAGAGGTCCTCATTTTCCCCCAGCACCACCTGGTTCTTCTCCACATCCTTCCGGCAGACATACATCGGATGAGGCAGTGCCAGCCCCAGCCCTTTCCGCTGTCCGACCGTGTAGTGAATGATCCCTTTGTGCCTGCCCAGCACACGGCCCGACCGGTCCACGAAGTCCCCGTCCGGATAGTCCTTCCCGGTATACCGGCTGATGAACCCGGCGTAGTCCCCGTCCGGCGCGAAACAAATGTCCTGACTGTCATGCTTTCTGGCATTGAGGAACCCCTGCTCCTCCGCAATGCGGCGGGTCTCGGATTTCGACATCCCCTCCAGCGGGAACATGACATGGGCCAGCTGATCCTGGGTCAGAGAGTACAGAACGTAGGTCTGGTCCTTTTTCGGATCCGCCGAACGTTTCAGCAGCCAGCGGCCGCTCCCCCGGTCCTGTTCCACCCGGGCATAATGGCCGGTGACGATATAATCCTGGCCCATTTCCCGGCCCCGCTGAAACAGACGCCGGAACTTAATGTACCGGTTGCAGTCAATGCACGGGTTCGGTGTCCTGCCTTCCTCATAGGCCCGGATGAACCGGTCGATCACTTCTCGGCCGAACTCTTCCGTGAAATTCAGCACATAGAACGGGATGCCCAGTACAAAAGCCACGCTGCGGGCATCCTCCACATCCGACAGACTGCAGCAGGTTTTCGAGCTGCAGCATCCCGCCGTCTCGTTGTCATATAATCTCATGGTGATGCCGGTGGTTTCAAATCCAGCTTCCTTCGTCAGATACGCCGCCACGCTGCTGTCCACACCGCCGCTCATGGCAACCAACGCCTTCTTCGTCATTTCTGTCAATCCTTTCTTCCGAACGTCCCGAACGCCTCATCCGCCCTGCGGATTTCTTCCACAGCCTCCCGAAGGATCTGAACCGCCCGGTCCATTTCCTCCCGGGTATTGCGCCAGGACAAAGTGAACCGGACGCTGGAGAAAGCCTCCTTCCGCGTCCTCCCGATGGCGGTCAGCACATGGGAAGGCTCCATGGCCCCTGCCGAGCAGGCGGAACCTGCAGAAGCGCAGACCCCCTGCCGGTCCAGCCGGAAGAGGAGCGCCTCACTGTTCACACCGTCTACAGTGAAATTCACGTTCCCCGGAAGCCGGTCCTTCTCCGGCCCGTTGAGGCGGACACCCGGGATGTTCTCCGTCACGGCACGGATGAACCGGTCCCGGAGCCCGGTTTCCCGCACAATGCGGTGCTCCATTTCTTCCATACACTGGGCAGCGGCCTCTCCCATTCCGACGATGCCCGGCACATTGTGGGTGCCGGCCCGCATCTGCCGCTCCTGTCCGCCCCCGGTCATAAACGGCATCAGCTTCGTACCCTGACGGACGTAGAGGAAGCCGACCCCCTTCGGCCCGCCGAACTTATGGCTGCTGGCGGAGAGCAGATCCACGCCCAGCTCCCGCCCGTCCAGCGGAATATGGCCCACGGCCTGTACGGCGTCGCTGTGAAACAGAATCCCCGCTTCCCGGGCGATTTCCCCGATCTCCCGGACGGGTTCCAACGTGCCGATCTCGTTGTTGGCCGTCATCACCGTGATCAGCTTCGTGTCGGGACGGACAGCTTCCTTCACTGCGGACGGATCAATCCGTCCGTTTTCGTCTGGCAGGATCCGAGTGACCTGCCATCCCTGCTCCTCCATGGCCTCCAGGGATCGCAGCACGGCGGGATGCTCCACGGCGGAAGCAATCAGGTGGCCCTTTTCAGAATTCCCAGTGGATGTCAGCGCCGCCAGGCGCACCGCCCAGTTGTCCGACTCGGTTCCGCCGGAAGTGAAGTAGATTTCTCTGGGATGAACGTTGATCAGCCGGGCGACCTGACTGCGGGCCTTTTCCACTGCCTGCATGGCGTTCCTGCCCATGCCGTACACACCGTAGGAATTGCCGTACTCCTCTGTCAGATACGGCATCATGGCGTCCAGTGCCCGTTCACTCAGTTTCGTTGTTGCTCCGTTGTCCAGATAGATCACGTTGTATTTCCTTTCTTCATCCTGCCGCTCTACGCCATGCAGATACATTCTATTATCATATGTATACAGGCCGCCTCCGTCAAGAGCACAGTTCCGACCGATGGTCACACAGAGAAAAAGCCCCCGGCGTAATCTGATATGCTCCCTTTATGAGAGACAGTGAAAAACAAAATCGCTGTTAATCATGAAGGGAGTTTTAAAATGGGTAGAAAAAATAGGAAGATATCTAATGAGACCAAAATCGAATATGCAAGGCGATGCTGTGAAAACAGAATCAGTCAGAGTGAAGCGGCTAGGCAGTTGGGGGTAAATGAATCTGTCGTTCGAGAGTGGGTGCACAGATACCGAGAGCATGGAGAACTTGCCTTTCTGGATACTGGTAGGAATCACGTCTACTCCAATGAATTGCGATTAGAAGCAGTTTGTAGCTATCTGAATGGCG
>NZ_FNBF01000012.1 GCF_900102225.1 Eubacterium pyruvativorans | reverse complement strand
AGGTCAATCGCACCCCAGGCTTCCGCACCCGCCCGGACGACCGACTGTTGCCAGGTCGATCGCACCCCAGGCTTCCGCACCCGCCCGGACGACCGTTTCCAGAACAGATCGCCGCCCGGGCAGGCCATGCAGAATTACTTTCCTTTCTTGTTCTTGATGAACGGTTTAATCGCCTTGTAGTACTCGCTGGACAGTTTGTTGTCCTGGCTCTGGAAGGCGCGCATCAGGGCGTTATTGATGCCCTGCTTGGTCTTGTAGCGCTGGATGATGGTGACGATTTTCGACGCAGTCTCCGCATCGCCAATAACCGATTCCACCGAATGGAGGAGGGATTCTCTCTCGTCCTCTGCGCTGGTGCCGGTCAGATCCGCCGCCATGGACACCATGTAGCCCCGGTCGCTCCAGAAACGGCAGACACTCTGATAACCTTTGTCCTTGCTGACGATGTAGTACTGTTCTGTCTGTTCGTTGGCATCATTTTCGGCAATGACATAGCCCAGATAGGTGGCCAGCTGGAAGTCCAGTGCGTTCTTCGAACCCACCCCCACGTCCTGGAACCGGAAATCGGCCCGGCAGTCGTTGATTTTCCGGTGCATGCGGAACGTCATTGTGTTGGCGTTTTCGCTGTAGAACAGGCAGACCACATCATCCTTCGTCAGTTCGTCGATGCCGTTCATACCCTCGGACTTAATATTTTCGTAATCAATTAAATATACACTCATAATCTCGCAATCAGTCGATATGGACGACGCCCTTTCTGCCTTCCTTCATCCGGGCGGCACGGCTCTTCAGGCCTGCTGCCGCTTCTTCGAAGGCGTCCCGGGCGGCGTAGATATCCACACTGTTCTTTGCCTCCTTCACTTTCGCAATGTATTTCTCGGAAAGAGCCTTCAGGGCAGACCGGTCCGCCTTCCGGAACGCCTGCGGCTTCACCGAACGGATCGCATTGATCGCCCGGTTCCTCAGTTTCTTCTGCTCCGCCACTTTCTGATGATGGCGCAGCGCCAGATAGATGATCAGTGCCGCACCGCCCGTCAGAACGCCGGCAGTAACCAGCCCGATGATCAGATTTTTCTTTTCCATGTCCTCATCTCCTGTCCGAATGACAACGATTTCCGATACGTCGATAAGATAATTAAAGATATTTTACCAAATACGGCGGACAGGGTCAATGCAGGCCCGTGCTACCGGACGCCGGAGGTCCGGATGTAGCTGTAGAGTTTCCGGGTCGCCTTCCAGCGGTTTTTTGCATTCAGCACCACGGTGATATACTTCCGGCCTTTGTACTCATACACGCCGGCATAGCAGTCTCCGGCGCCGTAAGTCGTTCCGGTCTTCCCGCCCAGGTATCCCGGAATGTTCTTCTTCAGCAGGTCGTTGGTGGTGGTGATGTAATTGATCCGCTCCGGATGATTCAGCGCCCGGAACTGGTACTTCTGCATCCTGACAATTTTCCGGAACGCAGCGAAATCCATGGCCCGCCGGTCAATCAGAGCCAGGTCATACGCTGAGGAATAGTGCCCCGCTGTGTCCATGCCGTGAGGGTTCATGAAGTGGGTGTCCTTCAGTCCCATCTCTCCGGCGGTGCGGTTCATGAGGTTGACAAAGGTGGAAATGTCCCCGGTCGTCCCGTATGCAACCCCCGCAGCGGCGTCATTGCAGGACATGATCAGCATGGCCTTCCAGAGGTCGCTCATCAGGAAGACGTCTCCCTTCTTCTTCCACATGAGACCCTCCGGCGTATCCACCACTTCCTTCGTGAACCGGACCCGCTCGCTGCCGGTGGCCCGGCTCATGGAAACGATGGCGGTCATCATTTTCGTGGTACTGGCATTCGGGAGACGCTGGTGCATGTTCTGCCCGTAGATCACCTGCTTCGTCTTCATGTCCATGATCACCGCCGCCTTCGTGTTCAGCCCTTCAATGGAGCGGAGATTCATGGCCGTGATCCGGATCTTCTCACTGTCATACCCCCGGGCGCCCAGCACCCGCGGCAGATGAATGCGCCATGTGGTGTACGTACGGTCCGCCCAGTTCCGGGGGAACACAACCGTCAGTTTCGTTACATTCCGGCCCTTTGTCCGGAACGTCTTCCGGGTGACCCAGGTCTTCCTTTTGGAATCATATTCCTGAAGTTCCACCTTCCGGTTCTTCGCCGGAGAGATGGTGATCCGGTCCCGGATGATCCGGCCGGCGTCAATGTTCCATTTTGTCTCCACCCCTGTGACCACCGTCTTGGCCTGGAGCAGAAAGAAATAGGTTCCGCCGACGATCAGGCCCAGGACAACCAGCGTTATACCGATCAGATTCTTGCTTTTCATTCGATCTATTCTCCCAAAAGGGTGAAGACACCCTGTTCTGATTTCTGAAACTCATGATACAATCTAATATAATATCGCTTCCGGGCGGGAAAGTAAAGTCCGGCGAACATGCGGGACAGCTTCCCGGGAAGCACAGATTCCGAATCGCATTCGGATTGCAATTGAGAAAGCAGGAATATTCCGGGAAGGAAGGTATATATGAACGCAGGACTCAGCACATTGTGCTATATCGAACAGGACGGGAAGTGGCTGATGCTCCACCGCACCGTGAAGGAGAACGATGTGAATCACGACAAATGGATCGGGGTGGGCGGCCACTTCGAGCAGGATGAAAGCCCGGAAGAATGTATTCTCCGGGAAGTGCGGGAGGAGACGGGCTACACGCTGACGTCCTGGCGTTTCCGTGGCCTGGTCACCTTCATATCCGGCAGCGGCGTCACCGAGTACATGCACCTCTTCACGGCCGATGCCTTCACCGGCACCCCGATCCCCTGTGATGAGGGCGTGCTGGAGTGGGTTCCGAAAGAAGAGGTGCCGTCGCTGGAGCTGTGGGAAGGCGACCGGATCTTCTTCCGCCTGCTGGACGAAGACCGTCCGTTCTTTTCCCTGAAGCTGGTTTATGACGGCGGTGACAGGCTGGTGTCCGCCGCCCTGGACGGAAATCCGATGCCGCTTCCCGCCGGACACGGAAATGCGGTATAATGAACATATATATGGTTTCGGAGGTAAATGCATGAGATTATCAGTCATCATACCGGTATACAACAGTGAGAAGACCCTCAGGGCCGCACTGTCCTCACTGAAACGCCAGCGCTACGGCGATTTCGAGGTTCTCTGTGTGAACGACGGATCTACGGACGGATCCGCCGAATTGATCGACTCCTTCGTACAGGCGGACGACCGGTTCCGGAGAATCGATCAGAAGCACACCGGAGCCTGGGCCGCCCGCAATGCGGGACTTCGGGCAGCGAAGGGCGAATTCGTCACCTTCCTGGATGCCGATGATATCCTGCCGGAGGACAGTTTTTTTCACATGCATCAGGTCGTCACGGTCTACGACTGCGACCTGGTGATCGGCGGCGTGACCCGGGTGGACGGCGTCACAGCACGGCGGGACCGGCCGGACAGCCTTCTGCCGAAGATCGTTTCCCGCCTGGATCCCCGGCGCCTCACGTTCCGCCAGCTGGAAACCCTGTCCACAGACGGAAAGTGGTTCCGCCGGGCATTCCTTCTGGAGAACCGGCTGTCCTTCCAGCCTTATTCCTACCTGGGGGACGGAGTATTCCTGATTGATGCGATCCGGTGCACAGAGAAGATCTTCACATCGGCGGGCACGGCTGTTCTGAGCCGCACCGTCATTCCGTCCATGGGGCGAAATGTGCTGCAGTCCGTGAACCGGGATCTGATTCAGAGTGCGGCGGATGCGTACCGGGAACTTCAGGCCCGGACGGCGTTCCTGGGGCCGAAGTTCCGGGAGGAGCTGCAGTTCCGGTTCCTGCGGGATGTGCTGCTGGACCGGTTTTATCGCAGAATGTGGAAGCTGCCCCAGGACTGTCTGGACGAACTGGCCGCACTCATCAATGATCAGTTCCGGAAACTGAACGAGGCGGCCCGCACCCGGCTGATCTACCACGAATCGGACATCATGACCTACGACGGCGTCATCACCCGCCGGGAGATGACGGCGAACCCGCTGATCACAGTGGCGGTGAGCGAAGAAATGTCTCTTCCTTATGTTCCTGACTTTCTGGCGAACCTGTATGACCAGGCGGAGCCGTCTTTCCGCATCGTGCTGGACCGTTCCCTGGAGCCGAAAGTCAGCGAATTCTACCGGCAGCAGCCCAATTTAACCTTTGCCGATCAGTATGCCATCCGGGAAGCCCTGGAAACCGCCAGCAGCCGCTTCATCAGTTTCGTGGACTGCGACGTGTACTACGATCACTGGTCTCTGTATGCCATGATGCGGGCCATGCAGCAGGACGATGCCCTGGATTTCACCGGACTTCAGCTGAAGAATGTGGACCTGTACGGGCATGCCGCACCGGGTCCGGTTATGGAATGGGCGTTCCAGAACAACATCCGGGCGCTGGACCTCTTCTTCGCCGGAAAGATGTTCCGCACCGCCGCCATCCGGGAACTGCCTCTGGACATGAAGGCGTTCTATCAGCATCTGCACCACCGGAAGATGCCGGAACCGGCCATGATCTCCATGATGTCCGACGCAGAGCTGCTGGATGTGGCGGAGGAATTCGATCCGGCTTCCGTCAAAAAATACCGGCAGGCGCACCGGGTTTCCGACGAGAAGGCGAATCCGTTCCAGAACCTGGTTTCTGAGGCTGTGACCGCCCTGAAGAAAATGGGATCCCACAGTCCTGATGCAGAAGAGAAGACAGACCGGGAAGACCGGGAAACACCGGTGGGATATTATCTGAATGAAGATATCGATCCGTCTGTGATTCTGATTGACACCGAAGACGGTGACCTGAACTGGTGCGTCCTGAACCTGCTCTACCAGCTGGAAAAGCCGGAATTCGACGGAATCCGGGCCTGGTTCGCCCTCCACGGAAAGAAGCGGGACGTGTCCGAATCCATTCTGTGCGCCGGCTTCTCCCGCACACAGCCGGTGCGGAAGGATTCTTCTGAATATGTGCAGCTGGCCTTCTCCGCCGGCACGATTCTGTCCGACGGTTCCATGCCGGACTGGTGGATCCGGAAACACCGCCAGAACTACGTCTGCCTGTTTTACCGCACCTACCCTTCCCGGGTGGAGGACGGCACCCGGTCCGTACTGGAGGAACACAGCTTCGCTTTTCCGACGCTGACAGATCCCGCTCCGAAAATCGACGGCCGCACCGCCGATACCGCCCATGACATGGTCATGGCACAGACCCTGGTCTTCGAGGGCACCGAACCGGCTGCCCGGCTGACGAGGGATTGTGATGCCTTCCGCCTGACGCCGGCCCGGGCCATTGTGCTGGACCGGAAGGAGTCCTGGCAGACAAAATCCGAGACGCTGCTCCGGTCGCTCTTCCCGGACCGGTTCCCGGAAGGAGAGTACGACGGAAGCACACCACTTCCGGAAGGCCCGCAGGAGGATGGATCCGGGCCGGAGGGCGGAGTCCCTTCCGTCAGAAAGGAGCCGCTGCAGGTGACCCCTGTCAACGACGAGGTTCCGCCGTCGCTGTTCCTGATCCTGGACAGCCTCAAGCCGGGAGACGCCGTCAACCTGCTGGCGGAACTCTATCCGTACACCCGGTTCAATGAGCACGTATTCGTGTCCTTCCCGGAGGATTACATGAGCGTTCACGCCTACGAAGCGGCGGACCGAAAGGCCGCCGAGCAGGCCGAAGCCGCCCGGGCCGAACGGATTGAGGCCGCTATGAGCGGTGCCGAAGCCTGGAGCGGCGGAACGCCGGAGGAAGCCGGAAGCCAGGCGGAAGACCGGGCAGAGGGCTCGGATGATGAAACGCCGGACGATCAGGAGAGCCCACTCATTCGAAAAGGGGCGGACAGTCAGGCGGAAACTGCCCCGCAGGAAAGCGCCGGAAGCCAGGCGGAAACCGCCCCGCAGAAGGATCAGGCGCCGGAAGAAGAACCGGCGATCGATGCGATGGCCGATACGCTGCAGCTGACCGACACGGAACTGGACCGCATCGTCCATGCCGAAATGCTCCGGGGATATGCGGAGGATACGCTGGAAGAATACCAGAACAACGTGGAAATCATCCGAAAGTCCAACATCTTCATGACGAAGGGACTGCCGCTGAATGAACAGATCGAACGCCGGCGCCTCTTCGGCGATCTGCCGGTCCGTCAGTTCGTGCTGATGGATACGGCGGATCCGGAGAGAATCCGGTCATTCTCCCGGACTGGTGATGCAGCGGCGCTGATGATTCAGTCTGAAGCAGCACGCAGGATCACCAACGACGATCAGGAACTGATCGAGGCCATTCAGTTGATGTACCGCTGCGGCGGCGGCATTTACACCATGAGCCGGGAGATGGCGGAAGCCGTGGGCGGAACATTGAAAATCAAGATTCATATCCTGGCGGATGCCGGAGCGTTTTTCCGCTGCTTCATACGGTGAGGCGGGGCGGAAAGCCGGATTGCCCGACCACAACAGAGAGAAACCGGTGCCTGAACGATCAAATTATCCTTCGGGCACCGGTTTCTCTCATCAGTCAATGATCAGCATTTTTTCACCGAAATAACAGAATATGAAGCGACGTGAACAGACGGTGGATGTTTTCTGACCATTCTCTCGCAGACGTACCACGGCCGCTTCATCCTCCTGCAGTATGATGATGTCATCCGAAACAGCAGACATTATTCAGCAGGCGCTGCGGGCGCACAGAATACATCAGGAGGTTTCTTATGACAATGGGAAAGATGCAGCTAAAAAAACGCACTCTCGCTCTGATTCTTGCGGGATGCATGACGACCAGCGCGGCAGCGTCCGTCGGCGGGATGGTTCTCTATTCGAAATTCGGCAGCAGCGGAAGCAGCGGCAACACCGGGAACTACACCCTGACCGCCGCCAAGACCACCCTTTCCACCGACAGCATCGTAAAAAAAGCGAAGAACTCCGTAGTTTCCATTACGGTAGAATCCCAGTCTTCCGGTCCGTTCGTCTCCGCAGGAAGCACTTCGAGCAGCGCCGGATCCGGAGTGATCATCAGCTCAGACGGTTACATACTGACCTGCGAACACGTGGTGGACGGGGCGACCCGGATCACGGTGACGTTAAACAACAAGAAGGAGTACCAGGCCACTCTGGTGGGAACCGACTCCTCCAATGACCTGGCCGTGATCAAGATCCGCGCTGCCGGCCTCACCGCCGCCACCTACGGCGACAGCAGCAAACTGGAGGTGGGAGACACTGCCGTGGCCATCGGCAATCCGCTGGGGCAGCTGAGCAACACCGCCACCACCGGCATCATCAGCGCACTGGACCGCAAACTGACCATCGGCAATCAGAAACTGACCCTGCTGCAGACCGACGCCGCAGTGAATCCGGGGAACTCCGGCGGAGGACTCTTCGATGCCTCCGGCAACCTGATCGGCATCGTGGAATCGAAATCAACCGGCTCTGACGTGGAGGGTCTGGGCTTCGCCGTTCCGATCCGCACCGCCGCAGCATCGGCAAAGAAAATCATTCAGGCGGCCCGCTAACTGCCTCCGGCGGCACAGGCTCCTGACGCAGCGGCGGATACACTGCCTGCTTAGTGGCTGCACATACTGACCAGCGCAGTGAGGAACTTCTTGATTTTCACATTCCCCCGCTGGTCGGACTTTCCCTGAATATAGTCCATCTCCTTCCGGACCTGTTCGAAATCGAACAGGCTTCCGGAATAATCGGTGAACACCGGATTCGTGAAGTCGTCTGCGCCCATGCTGGCGATGGTGGTCAGCCCCGAAGCCGCTGTGCGCCGGATCCGCTGCTCCATGGATTTCGGAGAGTCTGAGAAGGCTTCGCAGATTTTTTTCACCGTCAGGCCGGCCATTTCCTCTTCATGATTCGCATACCGCTCCACCACCCGGATGATATCGTCATATCCCACGGCACCGATCATCCCGAGCTCCTGAAGAATCCGGCGGGCCCGGTCCCGGGCATCCTGCCGGGCAGCGAGTTCGCCGGAAGCCGCTTCTTTCGAATCCGCTCCTTCCGACCTGTCCGGTTCTCCGGCGCCGGCGAACAGATGCTTCATCTGATCCATGGTGCGCTTCATCCGCTGCTCGTCCACCACATTCTCGATCACTTTCGTCACTTCAATCGCATTCACCGGCTTCTGGATGAAATACCGGACCCCTGCTTCATAGGCCTTCGCAATCATGTCCTTGGAGGAAACCTGGGAAAGCATGATGAACTCCGTATCCCGGAAGGACTGCCGTGCCCGCTTCACGAATGTGATGCCGTCCATTTCCGGCATCAGCAGGTCCACGATCACAATGTCCGGCCGGGAATACGCCAGGTCATCCATCGCTTCCTCCGGCGATTCGGACATGCCGCAGACCTCCCCCAGTTTCTTCCCTTCGATGATAATCTTCAGAATGCCGGTAACGGACACATCATCATCCAGCAGATAGAAACGGGTCATTCCACCACCTCCATGGCATCCTTCGGAATCCGGATCTCGAAGGCGGCACCGCCGGATCCCTGCCGGAGGCGGATGGTGCCGTGGAGAGATTCTTCCACAATGTCCTTCACAAGGCTCAGTCCCAGCCCCCGGTTCACCATGCCGGTTTCCTCATTGAATTTCGTGGAGAAACGAGGTTCGAAAACCTTGTCACGGAACTCTTCCGGTACCCCCGGCCCGTTGTCCTGAACCGTATACAGATAATGATCTCCGCCGTTCTGTTCGGAAATGGTAATCACACACCTGCGATTATCCGACGCCTCCACCGCATTCGCAATCAGATTGTGGAACACAGACAGGAACAGGTACGGTTCCTTCGCCGCCAGTTCATCCTCCTTGGACAGCGTGATGATCGGCCGCTTCCCCTGGGCTTCGAATTCATCATTGACCGAATGGATCAGTATGACGAACAGCTCTGTCATTTTCAGCACATCCGATTCCGTCTCGTCCTCCATGGATTCCGAAAGCCCCCGCAGAATCAGCAGATACTCTTTCTTTACTTCATGAATGTCCTTCGCCACCTTCAGCGCACGGTCCGCATAGGCGTCCTGCCCCCCGTCCTTCAATTCACTGTACAGACGGTAGGAGGTATCCATGGTCTTCTCGATCTGGTCCACATTCTTCTTCATCCAGAGCATTTCTCCGTTCAGCCGGGAGATCAGCATGATCAGACGCTGATAACGTTCCGCATGATTCCGGTTCAGCAGCAGCACCCGGTACTGATTCAGGGAGCCCAGAATGATCAGAAGCAGCATCCCCCTGATGAAAGCAACCAGCATCAGACTCAGCTGGTTATTCATCGTATACGCCGTCGTTTTCATACGGGCGAACAGTTCCAGGGAGTTCGCTCCGTAATCAATCACCATCACCAGCGGAATGAAATACCGAAGCCGGATATTCTGGCTCCGCAGACGGTCGAAGATGAACAGTGCGATGCCGAACACAACATAGAACATGGTTTCCGGCAGATACTGTGCCGCCACATCAGCTATGCCGGCCCCCGTCACATAGTCCCTGAGCACACGGGTCCCGAATACACCGAAACCCGACAGGATGGAAACCGGGAGAATCTCCGCATCATCCAGCAGATACAGGAAGGCCGGAAGACACACCGGCGCCACGGAAATCAGAAACCGGGTGGAAGAAAAAATATGAATGTTGATCTGTGCCATTACGATGACGATCAGTGTCAGAAACACAGTGTTCTGGACTGTTGTCCGGATGGATTTCATGTCATTACCCTCTTTTCTTTCGCTGCGCCGGACCGGAGTGCCCGGCTGTCCCTGAAATTATCTCATTCTGCGCCTGCATGGTCAACCCCGGAGGCAAAACCTGGGAGAGAACGCCTGCACGTATTTTTTGTCCTCCAGATAGGGAAAAGCCCCGGAAGCTCACACTCCTCCGGGGTTTCCATTTTCAGATGATCTATTACAGCAATCCCAGAAATACAGCGCTCTCCAACGCTATACCGCCTTCTCCTCTTCGAAAGCCACTTCTGTTTCTGTCTCTTCGTTCTTCGCCTTCATCTGCTTGTTCAGCTGGTGGTTGCGGACTGCAATGAAACCGAACAGAACCACACCGATGTAACCGCTGACCGGGTAGATGATGTTGACCAGAGTCTTGAAGCTGGTCATGCCCAGCACCAGGCCCAGCGCCGTCAGACCGGCAGCGATCAGAACCGCCTTCTTCGTTCCGTCCTCTGCGAACATTCTCACATTGCCCCACAGCATCGGCACGGTGGTGGTGTAAATACCGCAGCAGATGATGACGGAGAAAATTGTGGCGAAAATCGGGCTGATCCGGGAAGCCAGCACCAGCGTCGGAACGGCCTTGGAATACACTGCACCGATGTTTGCCATGATTCCCAGGTTCATGGTCAGGATCGCCGCACCGAAGAGCACGCCGCCCAGCACGCCGCCCCACAGCGCTTCCTTCGGGGAATTCGCAGTCTTTCCCATGCTGGTGGTCAGGAACATAACGACGATTGCGTTAAATCCCGGATACAGAATGGAGGACCAGAGCCATCCGCCCTGGGTCTTCGTAATCGCCAGTGTCGGGATGACAGAGGAGGCCTGCGCCAGGCCGTCCATATTTGACAGGAAACTGTAGATACCTACGCCTACCGCAAACACAATGATCACTGTACCCAGTCCGCCCAGCACATCCGTGATCTTGGACAGACCGAAGATAACCGTGATGAACGCCAGCAGAGCCATGCCTACTCTTCCCACCAGCGGGTTCAGGCCGAAGTACTCGGACAGCGTGGCACCGGCTCCGGCGATCATGATGACATATACGCCGTACAGGAACACCTGGAACACAATGGAGAAGAACTTTCCGAACTTCTTGCCGAAATAAAACTCGGAGATCTCATTCGGATTCTCCATCTGCATTTCCTGTCCGTGCTTCATGAACATTCCGCCGACCCAGGCAAAAATCACTGTGGTGACGATCGTTCCCACCACACTCATAATTCCCTGGCCGGAGAAGAACTGCATGATCTCCTGGCCGGTTGCGAAACCGGAACCGATCGCACAAGCGACGAATGCCCCTGCATACTTGATCACATTCGCGATACTGAAACTCTTGTTGTTCACGGCGATACCTTCCTTTCTTTTCCATTATTCTGACAATCAGAATTTCATCCACCACAACACAACATTCTGACAATCTGAGAGACTCTCTGCATCAATACTTCACTGTGGTTCTATGCTATTTCTGCGGTTTCGCCTGACTTCAAAAAGTTTCAAAATTATTCTTATCATTAAGCACGGTATTTTATTATGATAAAGCTCTTGTCTTTTAGTAATACTTAATGATTCTCCAACAATTCGTGACGGGCGCACAGCATCACCCCGGAACAGACGTGCCGGCCCACCCGCCTGCCCACAAAAAAAACGGGGCGCTCCTGCGCCCCTTCCCCCAGTTTCCTGCGGCGAATCAGTCGTCATATCCCATGAATACATCGGTCTTGATGTTTCCTTCCGGCACACCCAGTCCCTTAAGCCGCTCTGTGTAGGCCTCATTCATCCGCGGCGGACCGGCAATCAGGAATTCCGCATTCTGTCCGTGTTCCTTCGCATAAGCGTCCACCCGATTTCCGACTTCATCTGAATCGGTCAGAAGATTGATCTCCAGACCCGGAACCCGCGTACGGATCTCCTCCCAGAGTTCCTGATACGAGAAATTCCCGTCCCGCTCCGAATAGAGCACCGTAACCGGATGGCCCTCCTTCGGATGCTCCATATAACTCCGCAGAATCGACCGGATCGGCGTCACGCCAATGCCTCCCGCCACGATCATCGTGGAAGAGAAATTTTCTGTGTCCATATCGAAGCTGCCCCGCGGTACCGCCACCTGCATCACATCCCCCACCTTCAGCTGATGCAGCAGCACTTCCTTGAAACTGGTGTGCAGCTCTGTAATCCGTGTGGTGAACATCAGGAAACCGTCCTCCGGGGCCGAGGCGATTGTGAACACTCTGGTGTCCCGGTCCCCTTCCTCTACCGTATATCCCTTCAGCTTCCACAGCACATGCTGTCCCGCCTTCCACTGGAACCCTTCCGGAATTTCCATAACAAAACTGTAGGCATCCCCGATCTCACGCCGGATTTCCGTTACCTTTGCATCAAAAAAATTCATCTGTTCACCTCCACGTTCCCTTAACGTTGTCATACTATTCTCATACCCAAAATCCGGTGCACGTGAAACAGAACATTTGACTTTTCTTCGAAGAAAAGAAAAAACTCCGGCAAAACCGGAGTTCACAGTGGTGGAGCACCAAGGGCTGTAGTAGAACCTTTATTATCAAAATAGCGTTCTACCTCAGCAGCTTCGCGCTTGTTCGCTCCTTTTTTATTTGAGTTTTTCAGCAATAATCGGAAATGATCGTCATAAAGGTAGATCCTGTCTATCAGTGAGTTTACAAGCACCTTATTGAAGGTTTCATCCACAATAGAAGCCTCTCTTATGCCTATAAGGAAGATCCTTGCAGCAAATGGATCGACCGGCTCTTGCTTTGTTCTCTCTGCGTGGAGCTGCTTCTTCAGATTATCCAGTTCATTTTCACGCTGCTGAAGTCTTTCATTTACCATGGCTGAAGCTGTTCCGTCTTCTATCTGATCGATAAGGCGGTTGATCTTCTTCTCGGTCTCCCTGATATCGGCCTCAAGGCTGACGATTAAGGGGCTCTCCATATCCAGTCTGTTCTGTTTTTCAATGCCTTGGATAATTGTGTCGATCGCTTCGTCGGTAAGCATCTCCCGGCATGCATCAAGAACAAGCGACTCAATGAATTCCTTCTTTACGTTCCTCTTGTCGCATTTTTTAGGCGCATTGGGGCAGGTGTAGTACCTGTAAATCCTGCCGCTGGATCTTTTTCTCACCGAGGATCTCCTGAACTTTGTCAAAGAGCTCGTCGCTTACTATTCGGGGAATAGCATTCGGAAATTTCATATCTCCGTAAACATAGGTACCTTTATAGCGCTCATTGCGGAGAATGCTCTGAAAAGAGTTCTTGCCGAATGAGTTGCCTCTTACGGTTTTGATACCCCGTTTGTTGAGATCCTTCATGATCTCTGTGCCTACCTCGCCTGCGGCGGTTCGCTCAAAGATCTCCTTGACTATAGGAGCGGTCTTTTTATCAAGGATATAGTGACCGTCCTTATCTATTGCGAATCCGTAGGTCAGATTTCCGCCGTTGTATTTGAACTGAGCGGCTCTCTGGCGCATGCCTCTGGTTACCTTCTCGGACAGCTGCGCGCTGTACCACTGCCCCATCGTAAAGAGCATGCCTTCCTGAATAACGCCGGAACTGTCCGAGGCGATATTCTCCTTGGCAGACACGACCCTTACACCATTCTGAGCAAGGATCTTTTTATAATAGCCGGCATCAGTCATGTTGCGGGCAAAACGGTCCAGCTGATAGACAAGGATAACTTCAAAATTACCCCATTCGCTGTCTGCGACCATATGCAGAAATTCAGGACGCCTGTCAGAAGTAGCAGACTGCGCACGGTCTATATATTCATGTACGATATAAAGGCCATTCTTTTCAGCATCGCTTCTGCATTCCGCAACCTGCCCCTCAATGGACATCTCGGTCTGGTTATATGAACTGTATCTGGCGTAAATAACAGCGTTCTTCATCTTTACTTCAGTACTTCACCCATCGCTGATAGCGTGATCTTCTTATACGCGTTAGACTTGTCATTCGGGTGCGGTTCGATCGCAACAATTGTTATATCTCCCTGACCGGGTCCGTAAGTCCAGAATATCCTTCCTGCAGCCGGTGTTTTGTTCTCAAGATATGATTCCCATACCTTTTGACCATAGCGGGCTGTCAGAGAGGAGATCTCATGCGAATTCAGCCCCGGATAACGTGGATCATTCGCAAGCAGGACAAGAGCTTTACCGATCTTTTTATAAAGCGTGATTTCTGTCTTGGAAGCGGTCTCGGAGTCGACCTTGGCTTCAAGGCCATCCCAGAATTCTTCCATCTCAGGGATTCCCATTCTTATTGTAAACATTGCTTACTCCTCAAACTTTGAAAGATCGATCGCCTTGCCTGCCTTGCCTGCCTTAACGTTCTCCATGGACTTATCCATCATTTCGAGCGTGTTCTCTGAAACACGAAGCGGCTCTACCAGCTGCCTTGGCTGGAGCAGGATGCTGCCGTCCGTGTAGTGCTCTACATGGTAGTACTCGTATGGGCTTTCACGAAGAGTGAGACGCTTCTTTGAATCTACTTTTGCGTCATATTCTCTGATTGCTGTGCTCATTGTACATTCCTCCTCATATGGGTCAATGGGAAATCCCACAATGATTATACTTCCATGTTCTATAGCAGTCAAGATACCGTACAGAATGATTCTACGGGGTTGATAAGAGTATAGCACTTCTGTATAATATGACCAAACATCTGTTCGATTTTAGACGCTTTTATCACCTTTCTTCACACAATTTTTTTGATGAAAGCAGTCTATCGCTGCATATCTCAGCAGGACTTGACAAGGCTTGCAACAGATTTGCTGTTGTGTTATCCTGCAATACTTCCTTCGTGGAGTATCTGTGATAACAGATCAACAGATGATAATTGAATACCACCATTATCAGGTGCTTTTTCTGGGATATCGGGAAACCGTGAGCATGCAGGGCCGGTGCGCCAAGACCCCACTTGAAAGCAATATGGAATCCTCCCGCAATGCGGGTCGCTCCTTGTTGCAAGGGCGAGCGATAACACCATGGGTCCAAAAGGAAGATGGCGACTTCAATGTGCGATGACAATCCCAGGAGACAATGATACTTCCGTCTTGACATATTTACATGGGGCGGCCCGAGGAGATCCTTCGGGAGGCTTAGAGGCCTATGAGGGAGAGAGCTCACTCCTGCCTGATAGTGTTCATGGGAGGGAGCCCATGCACCCGGATAAGGGGAAGCAGCAATTCTTATCACGATTTTTCCGTTTACAAAAAAATTGTAGCCGGCTTACATGATTTATTCTGATTCACGAATAAAAGTTACGAGGTTTTGTCGTGCAATCAGAACCGGTCATGTAGGCCGGCTTTTTCGTTTTTTAATAACAGCCTTCCTTAATCGATATCACATTTTTCAAGATACTCGAGGAAGGAGGCTCAGAGTATGTATCAACTGAGTAAAGAACAAGTGAAGATGTTTGTAAGGGTGATGATGCCGATCCTTTACAGCATGAAGGATGCGGCTGGATTCTACAATGCACTGGACTGTAATAAGCCTGTGGAACAGCAGCATCAAATGGGGCATCGCCATGACTCGCCAAGGATAGCCCGTCTCAAACAGAAGGCGGCAATGACAGAGTCGGCGACCAAGAACTCGGCAGAAACAGAAGTCTGGAAGTCCGGAAGGGAGGTGGAATATGAAGGTGATCAAAACAGGAGTTGAGTCAGTTGACGATCTGTATGGCATTGAATTCACAGGCAATATGATCCCGCACAGCTGGTATGCGGCTATACAGACTGAAAACGGCAGACCGGATCTCGCGGCGATAGTCATACTTGCGGAGATACTGTACTGGCACAGGCCAACGGTGGAACGCACCGCAGATGATGCTGCAGTAATCGTGTTAAAGAAAAAGTTCCACGCGGACCTTCTGCAGATGAGTTACGCACAGATTGAGATCACATTCCCAGGCTACGACCCTTGTAAGAAATTTCCTACAAGGGTATCGGCTGAAACCGACAAGGTCATAGGAGAAAACCGACAAGCTTGTCTGTCAGAATCGATGACAAATACAAAGATTACTACAGAGATTACAGACACAGATTACACATCATTCTATCAGCAGGAGCGGGCGAAGGTTAGGGATCAGGTCGAATACGAGTATCTGATCTTGGACAGAAAGAATGACAAAGGGATGATAGACAATCTGATCGATCTCATAACTGATGTGAATATGTCGAGCAAACAGTTTCAGAGGATTAATGGCGAACCTATTCCGACTGACATTGTCAGGGAGAGGCTCAGCTGTGTAGACAAGGACGTAATGGAATCGGTGGTCGACATAATCAAGCTGGCGACCAAGCCGGTAACAAACTTGAGAGCTTATCTGCTAACGACATTATTTAACGAGCCGGTCATTTATGAGACCGGGATATAGATGCAGGTAACACAGGATATGTACAGAAGGGAGGCGGAAGCATGGCAGAGCTGACACCAATAAAAGCTATACGAGCCAAGTGCATCGACTGCAGCTGCGGGCAGCTGAAGGAAGTAAGAGAGTGTCCTATCACTCGCTGCCCGCTGTATCCGTATAGGATGGGTAAACGTCCTAAAAAGGATGCCAAGGTCGACACTGAAAAATGATCAAAAAAAGTTGAGCTAGCTAACGGTTTTTTCGAAAATCGGTCGCTGAGAGAGACATTTTTCGAGGGGTATAGAGTACCGTGCTGACTGAACCATGAGCAGCCGGCAGGAGCCGCGCAGGAGCATATGAGGTGTACGCAGCAGGCGCATCACAGGAGCACATGGCAGGAGTCATACAGGAGCATGTGGACTGCAGCCACAATGTAGCCACACGTACTCCTGCCAAGACAGGTATGGAAAAGGAACATCAAAAAAAGCATTGCCATTAAGGCCTCGCCGTATGAGAGCGCACCACCCGAGGGCCTGCTGGCGGTCAAGAGTGAGCTGATTACCAAGCCGGTTTCTGAATCGATCAAAAAATTCGATGGCAAAAGGGAGCCTGATAAGTATGACAGCATTATCATAAAAGCTATACTTATTATCACAGAAATGTGCAGGTCGATGAGCAAATACGGCCGTGAATCATGGGCCGAAGCTTGGGGCAACACACTTGAAAAACTGATGCAGTATGCTATCGAAAGGGCTGGACTCAGGATATATGATCCGGTTAAAGACAGACAAAATGATAGAGACGCAAGATGATTCGTTGATGGTACAGCAGATTTACAACGATGTTTTAAATAGTGATATTTCCGGTATTTATGAAGAAAAAACAATTTTTAACAGAAAGCCCAAGGAAGACGGGGATTTCGAGGATCGCTTAAAGATTAGCAGCACATATAAATGTGCAAAAGGTAAATATGTAAACTCTAGTTGCGAGAATGTAACGTTCTATATGTTGTAGAAGAAAGGCTGTTAAGTGTATATTAGTGCTGTGCACACAGCAAAGGTTATCACGAAAAATGGAATTCAGCTGATTATTGTGTTGGGAGAATTCAACATGAAGTTTGGAGAAAAGCTATACAAACTAAGAAAAGATAATTCAATGTCTCAGGAAAAACTCGCTGAAAGGCTAAATGTGTCGAGACAGGCAATCTCAAAGTGGGAACAAAATGTCGCTGTTCCTGATACCGATAATATAGTATTAATAAGCAAATTTTTCCAAGTTCCTGTTGAATATTTATTGTTCGACAAATATGACTCTGTAGATCAGATAAAACGTACAGAACAAAAGGATAGTCTTCAAGGGGAAAAGACGACACATAAATGCAATTCAACTACGATAATCATTATAGGATTCATATTGCTATTAGTAGCTGTTGTTATGTCGTTTGTGTTCCAATTCTTGTCATTGCAGATTAAAGGAGAGTGTTTTTCGAATGCTCTTGAGTATTTAAAGCATCTTCCGATGATTTTGGTAGTTGGACTTGGCGTTGGGCTAGTGGGTATAGGGATATATAAAAAGCGTTCAGAAAGTAGGGCAAATTCAAATGAGAGATAAAAGGATATCCTCGTTAATAGCTGGATTGATAGCGATGCTAATTATGCTACCTGCACCCGCTTATGCATCAGTTGATACACTCGTACCTGCGAAAGATAGCGAGGTTTGGAATGTAAATCTTGAGGAGGATGAAACAGAATATGATATCGAAAAGGATGGGAATGCTAAGACGGATGGGTACACATATTGGAAAATAACCTCAAAAACAGTATCAAGCCATCCTTACGGAGACTGGAGGTTAGGTCCAAGAGGTACTGGCCCGGGGACTGTAGCCCTTAATAACTCAAGCGGGTGCAATATCTCTGTGAAAAACACCATATCTGGTTCATATACAAGCATTGCAACAATTGCAGCATCTCTGGGGGGTCACAATAGGGGTTTCAATAACTCATTCTTGTGGCTATTCTGTAACGCCTCCAAGTGGCGTAAGGTGGCGCATTATTTATAGGCCACAGTACACAAAGTATAAAATAGTTCAAAAGGAATACTACAAGGTGGATGGGCACTCTACACCAACGGGAAATACTAAAACGTGCTTCGTTAAGGTCTTTCTTTCGTGGGACTATGATCATAGGGTAGAGTAACGCACCCACAATCCATTATTCGTGTTCCTGCGATGATAAGCATTTATTAAGCTACGCATCATAGAATCCAAATTGATAGTGATAAAACTGTAATATTTCGCTTAATCAAGGAAGAGATAAACGCCTTGGACACATGACTCCAAGGCGTTTATGTTGCGCGCGGAGAGATTAAAACCCGCTACTTACTGATATATAGATCGCTAAAACGAAAAACAACGGCCTACCAGCCGTTGATTCCGTATTCCCTATTGAACCATATCTCTACTGCGAATCCTCGCTTGTAGTGATAAAGGTTCGTTTTGGACTTTGGTGGTGGGTTATCAGGGGTTCGAACCCTGGACACCCTGATTAAGAGTCAGGTGCTCTGCCAGCTGAGCTAATAACCCATGTATTACCCTCTCACCTTTCTCGTGAGAACATCGTTAATATTACCACCGTCCGCAGAGTGTGTCAAGACTTTTTTCCTTTCCCCCACTTCTGCGTTTACGTCTTTTTCCTCCGATTTCCGTTCCTCCTCAACCGAAGGAGCCGCCCCGCAGGACGGCCCCCTATCATGTTAGTGTGTATGTTGTGTCTCAGTTCATTAAATAGTCTTAACTGAAGATGCCCAGTCCGAAGAACCCGTCAAGCTGTCCCAGCAGAACCAGAACCATGGCGATCGGAACGATGAACTTCATGCAGAAGTCGAAGAATCCCTTCATCTTGAATTCACTGGAGAGCTTCACTTCTTCCTCTACGTAACCCTTCTTCAGCCATCCGAAGATAATTGCGCAGACCAGGGAACCCAGCGGCATCATGATACCTTCCGATACCAGGTCGAACGAATCCAGCCAGCAGCCCTGTCCGAAAATCTGCGGGAATCCGTTGGCGCCCAGTCCGTCGCAGGAAATGAACAGACCTTCAATCAGAACAACGATACCGGCGATGAGAGTCGCCTTAGTACGGGTGATACCGCTTCCTTCCTTCATGTCCAGAATGGTGGAGCCAACTGCCTCCAGCAGGGAAATGGAGGATGTGATCGCTGCGATGAATACCAGGAAGTAGAACAGGAAACCGAAAATCGGTCCCACCGCTCCCATAGCGTTGAATACAGTCTGCAGGGTGATGAACAGCATGCCCGGGCCCGCCGCCGGATCCAGTCCGCTGGCGAAGGTTGCCGGCATGGTTGCCATAGCTGCCATGACCGCAATCAGTGTGTCGAAGAACGGAATCAGCAGAGCACTCTGTTCCAGATTATCATCCTTCTTCAGGTAGGAACCATAGGTTACCATGATACCCATACCCAGGGACAATGAGAAGAACATCTGCCCGCCTGCCGTGGCAAGCACACTGATCCACCCGGCTCCCTTGAATACCTCGAAGTTCGGTTTGAAGACAAAGGACAGTCCGGCGCCCGCTCCCGGCATGGTGCAGCTTCTGATGATGACGATCAGCAGCATGAAGAACAGTGCCGGCATCGCAACGGTGGTAAATTTCTCAATACCGCCGGAAACACCGCCGTTAACGATGATGATAGTCAGAATGGTGAAAATCAGGGTAAACAGACAGGTCTGTCCCATGTTCGACGTAAATGCGCCGAAGTACTTCGCCGGATCCGCATCGCCGATTCCCCAGGAAGCATGAAACAGGTCACCGATATTCGCAACGGAATATTTAATACAGTAACCGCCCAGCATACAGTAGAAACCGAGGATCAGCAGCGGGGACAGCCAGCCCAGCCAGCCGACCCATGTGTACTTCTTCGACACGGAACGATAAGCATAAATAACACCTTTTCCGGTCTTGCGTCCCAGCGCAAGCTCCGCAAGCATGATAACAACACCGACGAGGACAACCAGTATCAGGTAAATCAGCAGGAAGGCGAAGCCCCCGCTCTTTCCCATCTTGTACGGGAATCCCCACAAGTTTCCGAGTCCTACGGCAGAACCCACGGCAGCCATCAAAAATCCAAATTTGCTGCCCCATTGGCCTTTCGAATTAGCTTGTTCCATAACTCTCTCCTCCTACAACACTAACACTAAGTTGTAGAATCATTGTATATTTCTGAATATTCAATGTCAACGGCCCCAAGTAAATTTGTATGAATTTGTGTGCAGTGATATATTTTCATAACTTGATTAAAAATTATTTGTTGTTAAATCCAACAATTATTTATGTTTCACACAATCTTTTATCCCGGCGTTATGCAGCTGCACAATTTTTTCTGCATCTAAAGCGAGGGGATTTCGGTGAAAACTCACCTGCAATTTGCCCCGGACAGAGAAATGACTCGCAGCGTCACACCTGCATGTGATACAGAAAAGACCTCCGGGAAACCGGAGGTCTTCTACTATGGTGGGTTATCAGGGGTTCGAACCCTGGACACCCTGATTAAGAGTCAGGTGCTCTGCCAGCTGAGCTAATAACCCATAAATATTCAAATCGTCCGTGCTCTCTCAATCACGTTTATTATGTTAACATCCGGCGCATCTTCTGTCAACGATTTTTTCGTTGTCAGCGAAAAAAATCGTATTCCCGGGGTGTGCGGCAGCGGCTGAGCCGCACACCCCGGGATGCTTCCGGAAAACCTGCCGTTTACACCATCCGCAGCATGTCCCGGATATCTCCCTTCTCGTTTTCCGCCGACTCCGGTGAATCCACCACATCATCGTGGAGACGGTAATCCGCCATGATCTCGCTGAAGATCTTCGCAATCGACGGCGGTGTGTAGACGATGCTGTTGGCACCGGCCTTGATGGTCTGGGCGATGGTCTCTTCGGTCGGTCCGCCTGTGGCCATAATGGCCACATTCTTGAAGTGGCGGCGGATTTTCGAGACCACTTCCGCAGTTTCCTTTGCCGCAGACACATTGAGAATCTTCACGCCCGCATCCAGCCGGGACTGAATCTCGTCCCGGTCATAGTCCACCACAGTTCCGATGATCGGAATGTCGATGACCCGGTGAATGAGATGGATGTTGGACACGGACATCGGTTCATTGACCACAACGGCATAGGCCCCCTGGGCCTCCGCATCCTGGGAAATCAGCGCCGAACGGAAGCCGTTCGTCAGCCCACCGCCCACACCGACGAACACCGGAATGGAGGAGGCGCTGATAATCGCCTGGGAAATCACCTGCTGGGGTGTATACGGATAGACCGCCAGTACGGCGTCCGCATCGCAGTTCCGGATCACGGCGATATCCGTGGAATAGATCACTGATTTAATCCGCCGTCCCAGAACCACCATGCCCTTCGCATCGTGGATACATTCCGGAAGATGCATCGCTTTCGCGCGCAGCGTACCGGTGATCCTCGGAATTTCTTTTTTTCTTGCCATTGGACTCACACCTCCATATTCTTTCTACGCCCGGCGGGCGTACGCTGAAGTCAGCTATGACTTGATAACCGTTCCCACGCCGGGGGTCGGCCGGAGTTTCGGCTCCTCCGGAGAACCGGCGGAATCCCCCGCTTCTCCCGGCCCGGCAGACGGACCGCCGGATGCGCCATCCGCCGGATCACCCGCCTTCTGTCCGGTCTCTGATTCCGCCTTCACTTCGGCAGTTTCTTCCTCTTCCGCTTCGGCCTTCGCCTCGGCTTCCGCCGCCTCTTCCTCTTCCTGCTCTGCGATGGCGATCTGCGTCTCCGCCTCGGACAAAATCGGGATCAGTATCTCGGTCGTATAGATTTTCTCCTCTTCCATGGCGTGGAAGCTGCCGCCGGTATCCTCGATAATCTTCTTGCAGGTTTTCACGCCGATCTTCGTGCTCTCCACTTTCTTCGCTTCTTCCGTGATGTGGTTCTGGAGAATCAGCTTGATCTTGCCATTGATCACATTCGCCTTGATCTCAATGTTGAAGTCAGGGTTGGCATATTTCATGATGTTGGAGAACAGGTTGTCGAACACCCGCTGAATCCCGGAAATATCCGTGCGGATCATGACCTGTTCCGGCACCTGATAATTGAAATTCGTGTCGTAATCGTAATCGATGATCTCGGAAATATGCTCCGCCAGCAGCTGACGGAACAGGATGCCGGCGTCCACAACCTCCAGCTCCTCCGGGTCCTCTTCCCGGGCGCCGAACACCAGGAAATAATTGAACAGCTTGTCCGAAAGGCCCTTCAGCTGGAAGGCCTTGTCCCGGCAGGACTTAATGTAACGGGACAGATCCTCCAGGGTCTCGAACCGTCCGCTGTCGATAATGTCCAGGTAGCCGATCAGAGACGTCAGCGGCGTCCGGATATCGTGGGACATGGAGGTGATCAGCTGCGCATTCGCATCCTTCGCCGCCTGCTCCGCCAGACTTCTCTCCTTCAGCGCCTGCTGCATGCGGTTGACACTCTCCGCGAGTTCTCCCAGTTCATCGTGAGGTCCCACGGTAACCTGGGAGTCCATATCCCCGTCCGAGATCCGCTTCACATCGGCTGCGATGTCGAAGGCCCGGCGCAGCACCGCCTTGTTGTACTTCAGAATCACCAGGAAGAATGTCAGCACCGCCAGGATGATACTGACGATCAGAATGAACCGGATCCACGCCTGTTCGTAGTAGACATTCATGTATACGTAGCAGGAATTGTCCCGGAACCGGATAATCCGGTTGAATGTGTCTCTGGTAAAATGCTGGGTATCGATCTTCGGCTTATTTTCGATCCGCGGCTGGGCACTCCGGGTATCTTCATTCTGCTTTCCCCCCAGATTCACCCCGTCTCCGCTCACGGTGCCGTCGGAGTCCACGATCCAGCCGCCGGAAAACACCTGTCCCTTGCTGTTATACACAATGAGCTCGGTGTATTTCTTGTCATCCATCCATTCTTCCAGCAGCTCCTTGTCGGTGGACTTCACGCCGTTATCCCGGATGTATGTCTTCAGCTCCTCATACCGCCGGTCCACGAATTTCTTCTTCATGAAATCGGCCTGAAAAACATTCTTCGTGACCACCGTCTGCAGCAGACTGCAGGCACCCAGCACCGCCACAGTAAGACCGGCCGCCAGCAGAATCACAATGGTCAGTTTCAGATTCAGCGAAACGAACCGATCGCTGTGCAGTTTCTTCTTTACAAATTCCAGAATCTTACTCAATCCGATATCCCTTCCCCCAAACCGTCTTGATTATCTTCGGCTTGCTGACATCGTCCTCCAGTTTCTTCCGGAGGTTCAGCACGTGAACCATAATGGTGTTGCCGGCGGAGGTGAGATAATCCTCCCCCCACACGCTTTCATAGAGATCCTTGTTCCGGACCACTTCGCCCCGGTGCTCCATGAAATAGCGGAGAATATCGAATTCCTTGTCCGTGAGGTTAATCCGGACGCCATTCTTCTGCACGGAGCGGGTCCTGACATCCACAATCAGGTTATCCGCCAGCACCTCACTGCCCGGCCGCTCTGCCCGGGGCGCCGGCTTGTCATACTCGGTATGCCGGCGGATCAGTGACTTGATCTTCATCAGCAGCTCAGTCTGGGAGAACGGTTTCTCCAGAAAATCGTCGCCGCCGGTGGTATAAGCCTCCACCTTGTCTCTGTCCTGGGACTTCGCCGTCAGGAAGAGAACCGGAACCGAGGATTTCTCCCGGATCCTGCGGCAGACTTCGATGCCGTCCATATCCGGCATCATAATATCCAGAATGACGATATCGAACGCCATGCTGTTCACTTTCTCCAGGGCCATAGTGCCGTTCTCGGCCTCGGTCACATCATATCCCTCACTGCTGAGCAGAACGCTCAGGACTTCTCTGATATTCGGATCATCGTCGACGATGAGTGTCTTGCTGTGCATAGTGCCTCCTTCTTCTGTCGGTTCTGTCAAATCTTCCGGTACGCTGTTATTTTACTTCGAATGAAACGAAATGTACAGATACCGGCCGCCTTACGCTAAGACCAGTTCCTCCAGACCGTTCACATAGTAGTCCGCCGTGCGCCGGATCTCCGGCTGATCGGCCTCACTGACAGAATCATAGACGCCCACCGTACCGTAGCCGAAGGATTTCGCCGCCTTCAGCGCATAGAGTCCGTCGTCAAACAGGTAGGTTTCCTCCGCCGCTGTGCCCATGCGGCCGGCGGCCGTACGGTAGATCACCGGCTCGGATTTTGTCGTCTTCATATCCCCGGCGCTGTAAATCCCCTGAAAAAACCGGTGAAGCCCGAGCCGCCGGAACGCATCGTCGATGCATCGTCCGTCCGTGGAGGTCACCACCGTCATCGGAATGTTCCGGTCCGCCAGCGCCTCAAGCAGCGCCACCGCCCCGGGCTTCGGCATCGCCTCCTCCCGGTAGAAATCCTCCATTTCCCGGGTGACCCCCGCCGCCACTTCTTCCCGGGACAAAGAAAGACCGTAGTGGTCGATCAGATACTGCGCCCCGGACAGGGCCGTTTCAGCAAAAAGGATGTCCCCCAGCCCCGGCTCCGCCTCGATCCCGAAACGGGCCAGATACCGGGCGCCGTCGTCGTGCCAGGCGGTCATGGTGTCCAGCAGTGTGCCGTCCACATCGAACATCACACCCTTCAGATTCATTTCACTAATCTTGATCATCTTGGTTATCTCCTGCCATCCCGCCCGGAGTGAAGCTCCCTGCGGTTAATTCACTTTCGCATATGCGTAATACATTCTGAATCCCTTGCCGTCCCGCTGTCCGGAATCCCGCAGCAGATACTTTCCATTTTCGCTGATGCCCAGCACCGTATCCGCCGACAGATCCTTGGAGGAATTCAGCGACCAGTTCCCGCCGGCGGAAGTTTTCCCGCCCTCCGGGTTCGTCATGGAGGAGGTGTATGTCCCGTCCTCCCGGATCACATACTTTCCGCTGACGCCGCCGGTGCCCTCCAGACTGCCGTCCCGCATCAGAATGCCTTTCATGACCCAGGTTCCGACGTACCTTGCCTTCACCTTGGATTCCTTCTCACTGCTGTGATTCTGCATCGCCCCGGAAGAGGCCGCCGGATCATCCGGATCCGCATTCTTCGCCTGTTCCTGTTCTTTCTCTTCCTGCGCCTTCTTCGCCGCCTGCTGCTCCGCTTCGCTCTTCTCTTCTGTCTTCTTCTGTTCTGTCGTCTTCCCGGACTTCTTCCCCTCTGAAGCCCCCTTCTTCGAACTGCCGCATGCCGCAGCGGACACCATCAGCGCCGCTGTCAGAATCAAAACCAATACTCTCTTTTTCATAATATACCCCCTTCCGATCCCTAAGGACCACTTCCCATTCTACAATACAGTGCTCAGATCGGACAACCGGATTATGACGGCGCCGGCCCGCTCCATGTCCTCCATGTTGGACCGCTGGATTTCCGGCGTATTGGAAGAGCAGCAGGGCTCCAGAACAACTACATCGTAATTCAGCGATATACCGTCGTAGCAGGTGGAGCGGATACAGTTCGGCGTGGTTGTTCCCAGCAGGACGATTGTCTCAATCCCCTCTTCCCGGAGCTGCCGGTCCAGGTCGGTGCCGAAGAATGCGCTGTATCTTTTTTTGATGATCGTCCGGTCCCCGGGTTCCTTCCGCAGCCCGTCCGGCTGCTCCACAGAATTCAGTCCGGTGGATCCGGGGGCCAGCACACCGGAAATCCCCAGGGATTCCAGCGCTTTCCGGCGGGGTTTCTCCATATCGGAGCCGTCAGCGGCATATTCCCGCTCCACCCACCATATCCGGGCTCCCGCCCGGCGGGCCGCATCCAGTGCACAGCGGATCGCCGGGACAGTGGCTTTCGCGCCGGCAATCCGGAGTGCAGCCCCCGGCTCAACGAAAGCTTTCTGCATGTCGATCACCAGGAAGGCAGTCTTCGACCCTTCCGGGCGCGCACCGTCGGAATTCGTATTTCGGATCTGTTTCATGGAATGCTCCTTTTTTTCTGCCCGTGGAAAATCATCTTTTTCATTATACTTGATTATACCCCGGGAAGGCAGTCCGGTCACCCGATATCCGGAAGGCGCTTTCCTGCATTCCAGTGGTGCTGTATAATGAACCAAACAGGAGGTACGCAAAAAATGATTTATCTGGACAATGGAGCGACCACATTCCCGAAGCCGGAGTGTGTCTACGATGCGGTGGACCGGTTCAACCGGACTGCGGCGGTGAATGCAGGCCGGGGGGCCTACCGGGCGGCCCGGGAGGCCACGGAGATGATCCGGCGGGTGAAGGACCGTCTCATCAGCCTGGCCGACGCCCGGGAGCAGGCAGAGGTAGTCCTCACCCCTTCCGTCACAATCGCACTGAATCAGATCATCTGGGGGCAGAACTGGAAAGAAGGAATGAACGTCTACATTTCTCCCTATGAGCACAATGCGGTTTCCCGGCCTCTGGAACTGGTCCGGCGGCGCGAACGGGTTAACGTCCGCCTTTTGCCCCTGAAGGAAGACCTGTCCGTCGATCTGGATGAAACAGCCCGGATGTTCCGGGAGAATCCTCCGGACTTCGTCTGCTGCACAGCCATTTCAAATGTGACGGGATACGTTCTGCCGGCGGAGGAGGTGCTGGGTATGGCGAAGGACTACGGGGCGTTCACCGTTCTGGACGCCGCCCAGGCCATGGGCCTGCTGCGCATCCGTTTCGCGAGGATGCATGCGGACTGCATCGCATTCGCCGGACACAAAACCCTCTACGCCCCCTTCGGCATCGCCGGCTTCCTGATCCGAAGCGGCGCTGATCTCCGGGAATTCATCACCGGCGGCAACGGCATCCGTTCCACCTGCCTGGATATGCCGTCCTACATGCCGGAGAAGATGGAGTCCGCCAGCATGGACACCCCGGCCATCGCCGGCCTGGACGCCTCGCTGGAGTGGCTGAAACATCACGATACCTGGAAAACCGAGGCGGAGCTGACTACCTACCTGCTTCCTCGCCTGGCGGAAATCCCGGGGGTCACCGTCTATCCGGCGCCCGGCGGACCGGAGCGCCAGGCCGGCGTGATCTCCTTCAATGTGGAGGGGTTCCGGGCCAACGAGGTGGCGGCCATTCTGGACCGGGAGGCCGGCATCTGTGTGCGGGCCGGGCACCACTGCGCCGCTTACATCCATGATTTCCTCGGAGACGAGAAGTATGATGGGACGATCCGGGTGAGTCTGGGGGCTTTTTCGACAAAAAAAGACCTGGATGTGCTCCTCAAGACGCTGCGGTCCATCGACCGGGCGCAGCTGAAGGGCATCGATGCGGGAATTCTGCGGGGAAACTGCTGACGATATCTGCTGACGAAATCCCCGGAATGCAAACCGCCCGGAAAATCCGGCATTCATAACGCCTGAAAAACGACATTCACGTCGCCGGAAGCCCGACATTCACGCCGCCCGGAAACCTGCAAAAAAAGAGCTGCCGCCCGCACGCCGAAACGATCGCCAAACGATCCGTCCCCTCGTGCGGACAGCAGCCCTGTTTGAATTCCTCCCGAAAGTTCTCCGATGACATGATCCCGCAAATTTCTCCTATCCTGCGGCAGCCCCTCACGGTCATGTCCCACGGATACGTCGGTTATTTCTCGAAATCCCGATTATGCTTGAAGTGCCCCGGATTCACCGTCGGTGCAATCGTGCTGACCCAGCGGTTGGTGTAGTTGAAGAAGCCTGCCACGTACGCCGCTTCCAGGATCTGGTGATCATCCAGTCCCACGGCCCGGAGCTTATCGATCTGCGTCTGGTCGATATCCCGCGGGTGGGCGGTGACAAACCATGCGTATTCGCAGAGAGCATAATCCACCTTCGACAATTCTCCCTTGCAGGAACGGTAATTGCCGGAGAGTTTGTCCACCAGGGAAGCGTTCTGCCACATGCCCCGGAGGTTATCCCCGTGGGTCTGCAGGCAGTAGGTGCAGCAGTTATAAGAAGAAACCACCACTCCGATCATTTCCTTCTGGGCGTCGGTCAGATAGCAGGAGTCGTTATAGAGGGACCCCTTGAAATTCAGGAAGCCGATGTACTCCTTCGCATTCAGCGGCAGGATCTTGAAGAGGTTATTGATAAACCCCCAGTTCTTCATCATCACTTCCACATTATGATCGAATACGGCGTACTCCTCGTCCGTCATCTCCGATCTGTCCGGTTTCTGCAGCCGGGAAAGCTGTTCATCAAATTCCAATGCCATGTTCCACATACCTCCACTATTTCGTAAAAAAATCTATTCCACCGGAACGATCGCAAACGCTCTCGCCGGATATCCAACCCCATCCTTCATCTTCGGGAAAGCCGTAACAATCAGGGAACCTGTCGCCGGAACCTGGTCAAGATTTCTCATAACCTCGATCTGGAAACGGTCAACACTCAGAATGTACTGCTCACCCGGATACGGATAGGCATCTTCCTTCGTAGTAATCGTCGCCGGGTCCGTGTCCGCCGGCTCATGACCGATGGAGCCGATGTTCCGCTCTTCCACCAGGAACTTGATGGCGTCCAGACTCCAGCCCGGATAATGCGGCTGGCCGTTTTCATCCTTGTTCTCCAGGTCCGCCTTCTTGTACCAGTCGGAGCGGAATGCCACGAAAGCGCCCTCCGGAATGCGGCCGTTCTCTGCCTCGAAGGCCTTGATATCATCCACCGTCAGCTGATAATCCGGATTCTCGGCACATTCCTTCGACTTGTCAATCACCACCAGCGGGAAAACCAGTTCCTCCGGCTCGAACTCCGCCAGTGTGCGGCCGTCACCATGGAAATGCTTCGGTGCGTCCACATGGGTTCCGTACTGTGTGGCTACCGAAACCTGGAATACCTTCATCGGCGCCAGCTTATCCGGGTCCGTCCCTTCTTCGTAACTGAACAAAAGATCATTCTTCAGCGGTTCGAATCCGAACCAGTGCGGTGTTTCCGGACTGAGCTCGTGCGTCAGATCAACGAAGCGGTACTTCGGCCCCTTCAGCTCTGCAAGAAAATCCCATAATTTCGTGTTCGCCATTTTTTCTCCTCCTTCTTCAGGAATCCCGACGGGATCCCCCTTATCCTGTAGAATAGCGGTATATACATACTTAACCTATGTGTGATTGAATTTATCACAATTCGTGCTGTTCGTCAATGATTTTCTACATTAATTGTGGTAATAAACAATTTACACCTCATTCTACCACATTCTCTGCCGCGATTGTGATCACAGGATGTGGATGTGATATTTTTCGGACAGGCGGGGCGGCCGACTGAGCAAGCGGGCAGAGATGGGCGGGCGATCAGAAAAGGTGCTGCGGACGGCCGGGTTGACAGACGATCAGAAAAGGTGCTGAGGACGGCCGGGTTGACAGATTGTATACAATCCATGATGAATTATTTCATGCATACGGTGCAAGGTGCGAAATTGGACTTTTCTCTGATTCCGCACCTGAAAATCGATATTCGGGGTGCGAAAATCAAATTTAATTCCGATTAATTTATGAGCGTCCTCCCGGATGGTGCGAAATGGACCTGTTTCCTCATTTCCGCACCCTATCAACAAAAGGAGGTCGGATGAACATTCATTGTCATGTATGAGTTATCTGTTTCACAGCAGGGCTCCTCGTTCAGACTGCTGTGTTCATAATTTTATTTGAATACATATTCGTCCCCACAGGGTCTACAGAAAAATAATGCTGATGAAATAATCCGGGCAAATGCAGAGCAGGTGCGAAATCCAAGAAAATGGAAATTCCGCACCTGCTCATTTCCGGCCGCCCCCTCGAATCGAGAAAGGCAGGGCCGCCCAGGTGCGAAATCCAGAAAAATGGCGATTCCGCACCTGCTCAACTTTACGAGCACCCGCTCACGACCGCATACGCAGCTCACGAGCATCCGCTCACGACCGCCTCATCAGTCGTCGTAACTCCAGCCTTTGATGAAGCCAGCCTTCGTGGCATCGCCGATCCGGCCGTCTTTCTCAGCGCTGCCCACCGGGATCACCCGGTCGAATACTTTTTCGTAAGCCGCCTGCAGGCCCTCGGCCGGATGGCTCCCCAGAGAGAGGACCACCCGGTCTGCCCGGACGACGGTTTCTGCGCCGGTTTCCATGTCCTCCAACCGGACACCGTCATCCAGTACCTCCAGCAGCCGGTGTCCCAGCAGGAAGGACGGTTTCTTACCGGAAAGCCCGCCTTCCCGGATTCTGCCCATCAGATCGTTCAGGATCACCGGGTACACGCCCCGGCCGGCTTCCTCCAGCATGTCCGCCACAGTGATGGACACGCCGTCATCCAGCAGTTTTTCTACGACTTCCAGACCGGTGATGCCGGTGCCGATGACCACGGCGCTCTCTTCCGGAACCACCCGCTTCCGCAGGATGTCCTCCGGTGTGCAGACAATCGGCTTCTCCACCCCCGGAATCGGCGGGACGGTCCACACAGCGCCGGCCGCCAGGAATACCGCCTCCGGATGAACTTCCTGCTCCACCAGTTCCGGTGTGGCCGGCACCCCCAGTTTCAGCGTTACATTCCGGAGTTCCAGTTCCCGCTTCATGGTCCGGGTGAACGGGGTGATAATCTCCTTGAAGCGGGCCTTGTCCGCCAGATTCATCCAGCCGCCCATCTGATCTTCCTTCTCGTACACGGTGACAGCGAAGCCCCGGTCCGCCAGGATTTTTGCTGCTTCCATGCCTGCCGGCCCCGCGCCGATGACCGCCACCGGACGGCCGCCGCCGTTCTTCAGCGGCCGGTCATAGATGTATTCGCAGCCGATTCTCGGGTTGA
This sequence comes from Eubacterium pyruvativorans, assembly GCF_900102225.1. GTDB lineage: Bacteria > Bacillota > Clostridia > Peptostreptococcales > Anaerovoracaceae > Aminicella > Aminicella pyruvativorans. Next base: position 20,897 of record NZ_FNBF01000012.1, on the reverse strand, counting down.
CGGCGCACTGCACCGGAAGGTCCTTCCAGATGACCCGCTCCCGGCAGTACATGCAGCCGATGCAGCGGCGAATCTCGTCGTCCCGGCCGTCCCGGGCCTTGTTCATGAAGTCCGGATCAGCGAACAAGGAACGACCCAGACCCACGAAGTCGCATACGCCCTCTTCCAGCAGCTGTTCCGCAAACGCCGGATCCTTCACGGTGTTCGTGGCGATGACCGGGATCGACAGCGTATCATGGAAGGCCTTGGCCACATGCTTCTTCCAGCCCGGCTGGTAGGAGTACGGATCGCAGTTGGCATTTCCGTTCACTGCGGAGCCGTTGGAGATGTTGATGCAGTCGATGCCCAGTCCTTCCAGGTATTTTCCGATCCGGAGGCCGTACTCCAGATCCATCATATTCTCCAGCTCCGGGGTCATCTCATCTCCGCTGATGCGGACCGAAATCGGGAAGGCCGGGCCGCAGGACCGGCGGATCCCTTCGATGATCTCCCGGATCATCCGCATCCGGTTCTCGAAGGTTCCTCCGTATTCGTCGGTTCTGTGGTTATAGTGGGGCGAGAACATTTCCGCCAGCAGGTAGCCGTGGGCACCGTGGAGTTCCACGCCGTCATACCCCGCCTTCCGGCAGCGGACCGCAGCGTCGATGAACTTGCCCACGATTTCATGAATTTCCTCCGTGGTCAGTTCCCGGGGCACCGGCCGTCCCGGCCCCGCCGGGACGGCACTCGGTCCCACGATGCCATGCTCCAGGAGCGCCGGATTCGCCGTGGCGCCGCCATGATGCAGCTGGGCGAATATCTTACCGTCATACCGGTGCACCGCCTCCGTGAGACGCTCCGCACCGGACACCTGGGTCTCTTTCGTCATATAGAAGTTATGACAGCCGATGTTGCTGTACACATCATCGATGCCCACCGCTTCATTAATAATCAGCCCGACGCCGCCTCTGGCCCGTTCTGCATAGTACCGCACCATCCGGTCCCCGGGTGCGCAGGTGCCGTCATCCACCAGTGACGTGTGCATCGGCGCCATGACCCCCCGGTTGCGGATGGTCAGTTTTCCGATTTTTCCCGTCTCGAACAATTTCGGATATTTCATTGGTTACCTCCTGATTCGATTTCCACCCCGTTAATCTTTGTCCTTCTCACCGCAGAGAGAGTCCTCCGCTCCGTACTGCATGACCTCCGGGTGATGTTCATCCCGGGGCAGAAGCAGGAACTTCCGGATGGCGAATACCCCCGCCAGCGCCGCCACCAGGAACAGGGTTTCCAGTCCGTCCTGATGCTCCGCCACCATGCCTCTGGAAACGGTGAACAGAACGATCTCCACCACGCTGGCGGCAGAGTGCTTCAGCAGCATGCGGATGAACTCGATCCCGATGACCAGGTTGAAACAGTAGGCCAGAGAATTGCTCCAGAATTCCATGTCCCAGTCCGCCATCGGTGTCCCGGCCATGGTGAAGACGAACTTCACCCCCAGAATGAGGATGACGACCAGCAAAATCAGGGAAATCAACACCTCCGCCAGTTCTCCGATTCTGAGGATCCATCCTTTCGGTCCCGGTGTCTTATCTTTCATCACGATCTCCTTTCGCTGTCTCTCATCGATGCCGTCCCGGACCGCAAGTTTGTTGAATATTCTCCAAACTGTGCCGATCCACGATCTATTTCTATCATACCATAGGTCCCGGGACAAAAAGCAAGTCTCCTGCGTTCGGAAGACGGGATTGCATCACAAAAAAATCCCCGGCACACTGTGCCGGGGACCATATTCGTCCGTTTCCGTCCGTTCGTTCGAGAAATCCGATTAACGCTTGGAGAACTGGGAAGCCTTACGAGCCTTCTTCAGACCGTACTTCTTTCTTTCCTTCATTCTGGAATCTCTCGTCAGGAAGCCCGCTGCCTTCAGCGGTGCTCTGTATGTGTCTCTGTCCGCCTCGCAGAGTGCTCTGGAGATGCCCAGTCTGACCGCACCGGCCTGACCGGTGAATCCGCCGCCGTTCACCAGGGCGACCACGTCAAACTTGCCTTCTGCGCCCGCAACAGCGAACGGTCTGATCGATTCCTGTCTCAGCAGCTCTGTCGGGAAATATTCCTCCAGGGACTTCTTGTTAATGATAACCTTGCCCGTTCCAGGGAGCAGTCTTACTCTGGCGACGGAAGATTTTCTGCGGCCTGTGCCGATATACTGTGTCTTAGCCATTGTCTATATCCTCCCTTTCCTTAGAATTCCAGTGTTTCCGGCTTCTGCGCCTCGTGCTTGTGGTCCGGACCCGCATATACATGCAGCTTCTTGAACATCTGTCTGCCCAGCTTGCCGTCCGGGAGCATGCCCTTCACTGCGTGACGGATTACCTCTTCCGGCTTGTTCGCCAGCATATCCTTCAGCATGACTTCCTTCTTTCCGCCCGGGAATCCGGAATAGGTCACATAGAGCTTGTCTGTCAGCTTCTTGCCGGTAACCGCGATCTTCTCTGCGTTGATCACGATGACATTATCGCCGCAGTCCACGTGCGGTGTGTAAATCGGCTTGTTCTTTCCTCTCAGAATAGTAGCAACCTGAGAAGCCAGTCTTCCGAGTGTCTTGCCTTCTGCATCCACAACGTACCACTTACGTTCTACTTCTGCAGGCTTAGCAATGTAAGATTTCATAGTGTAAGTCCTTTCTACCTACTGGGATGACCCTTCCTGTCCGCCGCCCGGAGGGCGCCCGGTTCCGAAAGAGAAATCTGTTTCGGTCCTGCCTACTGAGATCCCGCCCTGCCAACGGCTTCGGCCGGATCCTGGTCGGCATCTACTAAATGGTTGGTTTAGCCCGCCAGGCTCCGGAGGTTCCCCACCCTGCCCGCGGTATGATGCACTTTCTGCTGAAAGCACTCGATAATTATATAGCACGAAGCCGGGGAAATCAACTGATTTCTGCGGCTTCGCAGGGATAATTCTTTGTTTTTGCGCCGGTCCTTACTGCTCCTCTTCCGCAGCCCGTTTCGCTTCCCGCCGGGCCGCCCGCCCCCGCTTCGTCAGGAAACTGCCGCAGAAGTCCGTGAAAAGGTAGAAATACCGGAATACCGCCTCCATGGCCAGCAAGAACAGAATCATCAGCATCACACACACCAGGTTCATGGCGCTGATGCCGAACAGGTCGTAGTGGAACACGATCATATACCAGAACCCGGCCACCATCACCACCATCATACCGAGATGGAGACGGTTCATTGGCTGGGACACCTTGGCCAGAATCAGGAATTCCCCCAGTGCCACCAGCCCGGAGGCCGCTGTGGACACACTGGGCTGGCTGATATGAAGGATCTGTCCGAACACCACCAGCCCGCTGACCGCCGCAAACACCGTGATTCCCGCCGGCAGGGAGGTCCTGAACACATTCCACAGGAAATTCCCCTCAATCCGGTCCCGGTTCGGCTCCAGAGACAGTACGAACGCCGGAATACCGATGGTGAACATGCTGATCAGCGTGATCTGGGACGGCGTCAGCGGGTACTGCAGCACACTGACCACAGAGAACATGGCCAGCAGGAAAGAGAAAATGTTCTTTGTCAGATACAGCACCGCCGTCTTCGTGATGTTATTCACCACCCGGCGGCCTTCCGCCACCACCTGGGGCATGCGGCCGAAATCCGAATCCATCAGCACCAGCTGCGCCGCATTGGAAGCCGCCTCGGACCCGGAGGCCATGGCGATCGAAGTATCCGCATCCCGGAGCGCCAGGATGTCGTTCACCCCGTCCCCTGTCATGCCCACGGTCCGGCCCTGCTTCTTCAGCGCCCGGACGATCTGCCGCTTCTGGTCCGGCGTCACCCGGCCGAATACCGTGTACCGCTTCACTGCCTTCTCCACATCCGCCGGCGTCTCCAGCGTGCGGGCGTCCACATAATCCTCCGCCCCGGCGATCTGCGCTTTCTTCGCCACATTGGACACGGTCACCGGATTATCGCCGGAAATCACCTTCACGTCCACGCCGTTTTCCGAAAAGAACCGGAAGGTATCCGGCGCCGCCTCCCGGATCGGATTCTCCAGATAGATCAGGGCCAACGGGGTCACCGGAAGGGAGAGAGGCTGTCCCTCGGGAATCTCCCGGGTGAAGACGAAGGCCAGAACCCGGCATCCGTCTCTGCCCTTTTCGTCCACCTGCTCCGCCAGATTCCCGTAAGCGTTCCCCAGCACGTATTCCGGTGCGCCCAGCACGAAACTGCCGTCCTCGAAGGTGACGCCGCTGTACTTGTACCGGGAGGAGAACGGACATACCGCCTGAGGCCGCCTGCCCGAATGCTCCGTGAAGTGATCCTGCAGCGCCGCCATGGTGATGTTGTCCCGGCTCATGGCTGCCGCCAGGTCGCCGACAAAAAGTTCCAGGTCTTCCCGGTCGATATCCTGCCGGAGCGGATCCATCCCCGCCACTTTCATTTCATTTTCCGTGATGGTCCCGGTCTTGTCCACACAGAGCACATCCACCCGGGCCAGGGTCTCGATGCAGCGCATATTCTGCACCAGAACCTTGTGCTTCGCCAGCCGCATGGCGCTCACCACCATGGCAATACTGGCCATCATATACAGCCCTTCCGGAATCATTCCCAGAACCGCCGCCACCATGGCGATGATACTGTCCCGGAATCCCAGTCCCCGGACGAACATCTGCTGGTAGAACAGAAGTCCGCCGATGGGAATGATCAGAATGCCGATGACCAGAACCAGCCGGTCCAGAAGCCGCACCATCTGGGAGCGGGAATCATGCTTGGACTGCTTCGTGGCCTCCTTCGTCAGCCGGGAGATATATGCGTCCTTTCCCACCGCAGTGAGACGGGCCGTCGCCTCTCCGGACACCACGAAACTGCCGGACATCAGCGGGTCCCCGGGCCCTTTCTCGATCTCGTCAGACTCTCCGGTGAGCAGAGACTCATTGACCTGCAGGGCCCCTTCTTCCACTTCCGCATCCGCCGGAATCTGATTTCCCGACCGGAGCAGAATCCAGTCGTCCAGCACCAGCTCATCCGGCGGCACCTGCCGCAAAACGCCGTCCCGCCAGACAGACACCCGGGGCATGCTGCCGAACTTCAGCTGATCCAGGGTGTTCTTCGAACGGATCTCCTGCCAGATACCGATCCCCGTGTTGGCAAGAACAATCAGCATGAAGGATAAATCCTTGAACGACCCTGCCAGAATCAGCAGGGCCGCCAGTACGGTAAATATGAGATTAAAATAGGTGAGGATATTCCCTCTGACAATCTCCGACACACTCTTCGTCGATGTGTCGGCGGCCTCATTGGTCAGGCCCCGCGCGGCGCGGTCCTGCACCTCCCGTGTAGTCAGTCCGGCCATACTGCCTCCTTAAATGTGCTGCAAATATGCGGCCTAAAATATTTTCGATGCCAAAACGGCGAAATGCTTCTTCATCTTGCTGCGGTTGAAAGATTCATGCCGGAAGAAATTATACCCGATCAGCCCGAAATAGTTCCCCGTGAGCATAATGGCGATCTCTTCCCGTTCTTCCTCCGGGAAGGCCGGATCCAGATTCTCCTCGATCATATCCAGGAATTTACTGAACGTCTGCCGCTCGGAATCCACAATCAGAATGGTACTGATGAGACGGGTGGTCAGCACCGGGAAATCGCAGGTGTCGTCAATCAGCCGGTTGAACATGGCCATGATCAGTTCCCGTCCGCTGAGCCTGGTGGTGACGTAATAATCCATGATGCTCTGAAATTCCTGTTCCGCCAGGGCCAGAAGCAGATCATTGATGGTCGGAAAATGATTGAAAATCGTGGTACGGGACATCCCTGCCTCCTCGGCGATATCGTTGAACGTCACCCGTTCCATGCCTTCCCGCTCGAAAAGGGCCTTCGCCGCCTCCATGATCACTTCTCTGTTGCGTGCCTTCTTTCCCCAGACTCTGCCGGCCATAGTCCCAATCCTTTCCAGTATCAATACACTCGCTCACAATTACTTTACTTTTGTTCAATTATCTCATCATTCATATTCATTTTCAAGAACTTCCACCCGGCGCCCCTTATTTCGAATTATTCGCACAAGCCTGCAAAAAAATCGGCGGGGCCCCGGCGGACCTTTCGGACCGCCGGAGCCCCGCAACGGGGAACCGTCCTATTTCATCTTCAGCCGGACGACTTTCTTCTTTCCTTTGCGGATGAGGATCCCCTCTTCGCCGATCATGTCCTCCCGGACGGCGAAATCCTTGTCGGTAATCTTCTCTCCGTCGATGGTGACACCGCCCTGCTCGATCGTGCGGCGGGCATCGCTGTTGCTGGACGCCAGACCCAGTTCCTTCAGGATCGTCCCCAGACCCTTGCCTTCTCCGGCGAACTCGCTCCGCTTCATTTCCTCCGTCGGGATGTTGTCAGAGTCCGCTGCACCGCCGAAGGCAGACCGGGCCGCTTCCTGGGCCTTCTCCGCCTCTTCCTCGCCGTGTACCATCTTCGTGACCTCGTAGGCCAGAACTTCCTTCGCCTTGTTGATCTCGGAACCCTGCAGGGAAGAGAGCCGCTCCACTTCATCCATCGGCAGGAAGGTCAGCATGCGCAGGCACTTGTTCACATCCAGATCGCCGACGTTCCGCCAGTACTGGTAGAACTCGTACGGGGAAGTTCTGTCTGCGGACAGCCAGAGGGCGCCCTTTCCGGTTTTCCCCATCTTCTTTCCTTCGCTGTTGGTCAGCAGGGAGAAGGTCATGCCGTACACATCCTTGTTGATCTCCTTCTTCGTCAGGTTGATACCCGCAATGATGTTGGACCACTGATCGTTGCCGCCGAATTCCATCTGCACGTTGAAGTCTCTGGCCATAACATAGAAATCATAGCCCTGCATCAGCATGTATCCGAACTCGAAGAAGGACAGACCGTTCTCTCTGGCCATTCTCTGTTTGAATGCTTCGGAACGGAGCATGGTGTTGACATTGAAGTCCTTTCCGATCGTTCTCATGAATTCCACGAAATTCAGGTTGCGCAGCCACTTTCCGTTGTTGACGCTGATGGCCTTCCCCGGATCCGGTTCCTTCGTCAGATGACCCGGCACGAAAACACCGCCGTTGCCCACATACTGGCACTCGTCATCGAACGGCAGGAAACGGTCGAACAGCTTCTTGAACTGTGCGCAGTTATAGTCGATGGTCTCGGTGTCCATGAGCTTTCTCATGTCGGTCCGGCCGGACGGATCGCCGATCATCCCCGTGCCGCCGCCGATCAGCGCCACCGGTGTGTGACCGTACTTCAGCATGTAAGACAGAATGATGATCTGCATGAAGTGACCCACATGCAGACAGTCCGCCGTCGGGTCGAAACCGATGTAGAAACGGATCTTCTCCCTGGAGAGCAGATCCCGGACAGCATCCTCATCCGTGACCTGTTCTACGAATCCGCGCTCCTTCAGCACGTCGAAGACATTGTCGTGCTGACTGATATTGTCAGGAATATTAATCATATTGCAACCTCACTACTCTAACCTGAAATAACTGAAACCGCAGACGGCCGGAGTCTACTTCGTTCCGTACAGTCTGTCCCCGGCATCTCCCAGTCCCGGAACGATGTAAGCATTCTCGTCCAGATGATCATCCTTCGCAGCGATGTAAATATCAATCTCCGGGTGGGCCTCATGCAGCGCCCGGATGCCTTCCGGTGCAGCAATCAGGCACATGAACGTGATGTTCTTCCCGCCCCGCTGCTTGATGAAGTCGATGGCTGCCACCGCACTGCCGCCGGTGGCCAGCATCGGATCCACTACGAAGATCTGTCTCTTCTCCACATCCTTCGGCAGCTTGCAGTAATACTCATGAGGTTCGTGCGTCTCCGGATCTCTGTACAGACCGATGTGTCCCACCTTCGCATTCGGCACCAGCGCCAGCATGCCGTCCACGAATCCCAGTCCGGCCCGGAGGATCGGAACGATGGCGATGTCCTCCCCTTCCAGCATCTTCGTGGTCGTTTTCGTAATCGGCGTCTCGATTTCCACATCCTTCAGCGGAAGATTTCTCGTCGCCTCGAATCCCATCAGCATCGCCACTTCCTGGGCCAGCTCACGGAATTCCTTCACACTCGTTTCCTTCATTCTCATCAGCGAAACCTTGTGCTGAATCAGCGGATGATCGAATACGTAAACCTTTCCTTCTCTTTCCATAATAGTCCCTCTCCTGTGATTGCCTCTGTCCGGTTCTACATCTCGTTCAGCATCGCGACCCTGCGCGCGTGACGCTGACCACTCTCTGTTTCTCCCGCAAAAACGGTGTCCAGCCATTCATCCGTCATGCGGACCGCCAGCTCCGGATCCGTGGTCCGGCCGCCCATGGCCAGCACATTTGCGTTGTTATGTTCCTTCGCCAGATGCGCCGTCTCCACAGAGGTCACCAGCGCACAGCGGACTCCGTGCACCTTGTTCGCCGCAATGGAAATCCCGATGCCCGTGCCGCAGAAGACCATTCCCAGATCCCCCCGGCCGGAAACGACGGCCTCACCGCAGGCCTTTCCGTAAACCGGATAATCCACTGACTCCTCACTGTGGGTGCCCAGATCCTCCACCTCGATGCCCCGCTCCTTCAGATGAGCGGCGACCTTCAACTTCAGTGCATAACCGCCGTGGTCACTTGCTACTACGATTTTCATACATCCCTCCTGCAATCTATCTGATGCCGTCCCGGCGGCTTTCCCCTTCCGCGGCGACAAAAATCGACGTGATATCCGTTCTAATCCACCTTCCGGATATTGAACCCGGCCGATTTCAGCATCCGGTTCATGACGGAGAAGCCGACGCCGTTCTCCGGCAGCGCCGCCGCCAGAATGACATCCACACCTTCCCGGTCCGCCTCCCGGAGGCGGGCAAAGAAGTGTTTCGCAGCTTTCCGTTCCTCACCCGGTTCATAATCGATGACGCAGACATTCTGTCCCAGCTGCTCCCGTTCCAGACGTTCCGCATCCATGGCCCCCCGGACCTGCTCCGGGTCCTTTCCCTCGAAGATGATCATCGGCGCCTTCGGCGCATAGTGCCTGTACTTCTGTCCCGGCGCTTTCGGCCGAAAATGCTCCGCCTTCTCCGGATCCGGTTTCCGGTTCAGGGTCGGATCCAGCAGAATCCGCTTCCCCAGCGCCCGCTCGAAATCCGCCCGGGTGAGAATGCCCGGCCGGAGAATCATCGGAATCGATCCCGTCATATCGATAACCGTGGATTCAATTCCCACCTGGCAGGGACCGCCGTCAATGACCGCCTCGATCTTCCCTTCGAAGTCATCTATGACATGCTGCGCCTCTGTCGGGCTGGGCTTTCCGGAGATATTCGCACTGGGCGCCGCGATCGGGCACCCGGAGCGGCGAACCAGTTCCCGGCAGGAAGCCCCCCGGGGCATCCGGATTCCCACGGTGTCCAGGCCTCCGGTGGTCACCTTCGGGATGATCTCCTTCGCCGGAACAATCATGGTCATCGGTCCCGGCCAGAAAGTCTTCATCAGGATCTCCATGTCCTCCGTGACCTCTGCCGCCAGCTCCCGGATATCCTCGTAATCCGCAATGTGAACGATACTCGGGTTATCCGCCGGCCGTCCCTTCACCTTGTAAATTTTCAACACGGCATCCGGATTCAGCGCATCGGCCCCCAGACCGTATACCGTCTCTGTGGGAAACGCCACCAGACCGCCGTCCCGGATAATCTCCGCTCCGCGGTCGAAATCCTCGTCCGTTTCCTTCAGATGAAGTGTTTTCATTCTATCATCTCCAAAAAATAATCTATCAGATGTTATTCATCTTCTTCGCCTGATCATCCGTGATCAGCGCATCGATGATTTCATCCAGATCTCCGTCCAGAATCTGATCCAGCTTATACAGCGTCAGGCCGATTCTGTGTTCGGACACTCTTCCCTGCGGGAAGTTATAGGTACGGATCCGTTCACTCCGGTCCCCGGTTCCCACCTGTTCTCTCCGGTCCGCCGCAATCTTCGCATTCTGCTCCTGCAGCATCATGTCATAGACACGAGCCTTCAGAACCTTCATGGCCTTCTCCCGGTTCTTGATCTGGGACTTCTCGTCCTGGCAGGAAACCACGATGCCGGTCGGGATGTGGGTCATACGGACCGCCGAGTCTGTCGTGTTGACGCACTGGCCGCCGTTTCCGGTGGCACGGAACACATCCACCCGGACATCATTCGGATCAATGTGCACTTCCACGTCATCCACCTCCGGCAGCACCGCCACGGTAGCTGTGGAAGTCTGGATCCGGCCGGAACTCTCCGTAACCGGAACACGCTGCACCCGGTGTACGCCGCTCTCGAACTTCAGGCGGGAATAAGCTCCCTTCCCCTTGATCATCATGTCGGCTTCCTTCACGCCGCCCAGACCGGTGTCACTGTAGCTGAGCATCTCGGTCTTGTATCCGTGACGCTCCGCATAACGGGTGTACATTCTGAGAAGATCCGCTGCGAACAGCGCCGCTTCCTCACCGCCGGCGCCGGCACGAATTTCCACGATGACGTTCTTCTCGTCGTTCGGGTCCTTCGGAATCAGCAGGATCTTCAGTTCCTCTTCCAGAACCTCCAGATTCTTCGTCTGGTCCGACACTTCCGCCTTGGCCATTTCCCGGAGCTCTTCGTCATCTTCGTTCTCCAGCATCTCCTTGGCGAAGGACAGCTCTTCTTCCGCCTTCCGGTACTCTCTGTACTTCTCCACCACCGGGCCGATCTCGCCCATTTCCTGCATATATTTCTGCCAGACAGACTGATTCGCAATGATTTCCGGATCCGCTACCTGTCTGGTCAGTTCGTCGTAATGATCGACGACTGCGTCCAGCTTCTCAAACATATGGTTGATTCCTCCATTCAGGCATTTTAACTAATTAATTGTACCAAAAAAGGCCTGTGCCTTCAACGTTTATCGCACAGGTTTATACCACAGCCGCTGGGTTTCTAACCGGCCGCCGGCCGCTGCCGCTCACCTGCGGATACGTTCCCCGGCCGTTTCTGAAGCAGCACACTATTTAACTCCAGGGTGGAAGCCAGTGCATTCGCACGGCTCTTAGCATCTTCCTAAAAGCAGCAGGCAGCCTGACTGACGGGCTTCGAAAACGCGCCATATTGCGGGCCATGTTTTTCAGTATTTAAGTATTCTCTTAAACAATATGATATGCTTTTCAGATCTTTCAATCCTTTTCACTCATCTTTTCGATATTCAGTGCACTGCGCAAGACGAAAAGAGCAGTGCATATATCTGCTTGCGCCGGCCCCTTTTCTATCACAAAAAAGAGGAGCGCCTTCCGGCACTCCCCTGATCGGATTCGTGGTTATTAGTCCAGATTGTACTTCTTCTTGAACTTCTCAACACGTCCACCACGGTTGATGAACTTCTGCTGACCTGTAAAGAACGGATGGCACGCTGAGCAGACATCAAGTCTCATTTCATTCTTCGTAGACCGAGTCATAAACGTATTTCCGCATGCGCAAGTTACTTTACATTCCACGTACTTAGGATGGATTCCTTCCTTCATGCTGTTACCTTCTTTCTTCTGAGGCAGATGCCCCAACGTTATACTGTCTCCGCATTTACTGCAGCCTTGTCAGTTTACCATTTAAATCTGCCGTCGTCAATGGTTTTCTGCGGCTTCCGACGGCCGGTTCCGGCGCAATCTGCATCCGGTTTTCTATGCCTTCGGCAGCCTTCCCGGCGCAGTCCGGCTAACGGAGAACGGCGAAGATCACCCGGTCCAGCCGGGCGAGATCCTTCACACAGGTGATCTGCTCGAACTTCCCGGCGGACTCCAGAAGCCGGGTCACGTCCTCCCGCTGATCCCAGCCGATCTCCATCATAAGGACGCCCTGCTTCTTCAGGAACTCCGGCGCTTTCACGGCAATTCTCCGGTACAGATCCAGGCCGTCCCCGCCGCCGTCCAGCGCCAGAACCGGCTCATGCTCCCGGATTTCCCGCTGGAGACGGCCGATCTCCGCCGTGCGCACGTAAGGCGGATTGGAAATGATCATGTCGAACTTCCGCTTCCGGAACCGTCCCTGCCACGGGTCCAGCAGATCTCCCTGCTGGAATTCCACCTGCACCCGGTTCCGCTCCCCATTGGTCCTCGCCACAGAGAGCGCCTCTTCACTGATGTCGGAAGCACAGACTTTCACCGGCGTCTTCGCCAGCTTTGCGACGGACACGGCAATGGCGCCGCTGCCGGTGCACAGGTCCAGCACATCCCAGCTTTTCCGGGGGGACAAAGTCAGATCGTTTCCGTTCAGTTTATTTTCATCAATGACGGACAATGCGTTCTCCACCAGAATCTCCGTGTCCATCCGGGGAATCAGAACGCTTTCATTCACCTTGAAGGTCAGGCCCATGAAATCCTGGGTCCCCACAATGTACTGCAGCGGCCGTCCGGCGCACCGCTCATCCAGCAGCCGGAAATAGTGTTCACAATGCTGGTCCTGCAAGACGATCTGGTACTCCAGGATCAGGCGGGAGCGGGGAATATTCCGCAGAAAACAGTACAGCAGCTTGCTGTCCGTCTCCGCATCGTCAATTCCGCATTCCCGAAGCTGCTTCTCACCCAGGGCGAGAAGCTCCTTTACTCGCATACTCATTGAAAAAAAGCCAACCCTTCCGGGCGAACGTTCGCCCTGTTATACTTTGTCCTCACCGAAACCGTATCACGCATCCATGGCACGTTCGCTGGTCCGGTCAATCTTCACTTCTTCTATAATACGGGCGTCGGCATCACAGATGCCCTCCACGCAGGGCTCCTCCGCCGACACCAGCACCGCCTTCAGAGACGTCATGGCCACCTCCACCATATCATCCGTAGGCTCCGCCGTGGTGAGTTTCTGCAGGTAGAGCCCCGGCAGACTCAGCAGTTTCACCAGAGCCCCGTCGGAGCGCCCCGCCCAGCGCAGCACCTCATAGGACAGCGCCGCCACCACCGGGATCAGCAGCAGCCGGGACAGGATCCGTTCCACCAGGGACGGCCATCCCAGCAGGGAGAACAGAACCAGACTGATGACCATGACGAACATCAGGAAGCTGGTGCCGCAGCGCGGATGGAGCGTATAGAACCCCCGGGCGTTCTCCGGGATCAGATCCAGTCCGTTTTCGAAGGTGTGGATAGACTTGTGTTCCGCTCCGTGGTACATGAATACCCGGTGGATGTCCTCCATCTTCGAGATCAGGAGGATATATAATATGAACAGAATGATCCGGAAGATCCCTTCCGCCAGGTTCAGCAGGACGGTGCTGTGCACGAACCGCCCCAGCAGGTCCATGGCCGCAGTGGGCATCAGGATGAACACGGCGATGGAGAAGACCAGGGCCAGGATGACGGAAACTGCGATCATGGCGTTCCAGATTTTTTTCTCACCGAAGCGCTCTGTCAGTTTCTGCTCCAGCTTTCCCGGTTCCTCCGCTGTTTCCCCGGAGAAGTAATCCAGAGCATCCGCCGAGAAGGTGATGATGCGGGTGCCGGTGACCAGAGAAGACAGGAAGGACACGACACCCCGGATCAGCGGGAGTCTCGCCCACCTTCCGGCAGCCCGGTTCTTCATCGTCTTCAGGTACATGCGGCCGTCCGGGAGGCGCAGCGTCACCGCAGTGCGGTCTGTCCCCCGCATCATCACTCCTTCCAGTACCGCCTGTCCCCCGATCGAGGTGGGGCAGGCATCTTTCAGAAAAATCCTGCTCAGATCCATTCAAAAAACTCCTTAGTCGTTGAAAATCTTCTTGATAATCTCCACAAAATCCCGGTTGCTTCTCGTATGGGCCAGGTTGTCAATAATGTCTTCGGTGACCTCCTGGGTCGGCCGGTTCGCCATGGCCCGCCGGATCAGCCATACCGCCTCCAGTTCCGACTGGGACAGCAGCAGTTCTTCCCGCCGGGTGCCGGACTTGTAGATATCGATCGCCGGGAAGATCCGTTTCTCCGACAGCTTCCGGTCCAGATGCAGCTCCATATTGCCGGTGCCCTTGAACTCCTCGAAAATCACATCGTCCATCCGGCTTCCGGTGTCCACCAGAGCCGTGGCCAGAATGGTGACGCTGCCCCCTTCCTCGATGTTCCGGGCTGCGCCGAAGAGCCGTTTCGGTCCGTAGAAGGCGCCCGGATCGATGCCGCCGGACAGGGTTCTGCCGGAAGCCGGCACCACCAGGTTGTACGCCCGGGTCAGCCGGGTCAGGGAATCCAGCAGAATCACCACATCCTTCCGGTGCTCCGCCAGACGTTTCGCCCGGGCCAGAACCATCTCTGCCACCTTCACATGATGCTGCGGCAGTTCGTCGAAGGTAGAATAGATGACCTCTCCCGTGCGAAGGGTCCTCTTCATGTCGGTGACTTCCTCCGGCCGTTCATCCACCAGCAGAACGATGAGGTGAACATCCGGATAATTCTCCTCGATGCCGGCTGCGATGTTCTTCAGAAGTGTGGTCTTTCCGGCCTTCGGCGGCGCCACGATCATGCCCCGCTGTCCCTTTCCGATCGGCGCAATCAGGTCGATCAGGCGGGAACTCAGATTGAAGGAGCCATTTTCCAGCGTGATGCGCTCCTTCGGGAAGATCGGCGTCAGGTCCTCGAACTGGGGCCGGCGGATCGCCGTTCCCGGATCGTCGCCGTTGACCGTCTCCACATACAGCAGTGCGCCGAACCGTTCCCCGACCCGGGGCTTCCTGGAAATCCCCTTGATTTCGTCCCCTTTCTTCAGGTTGAACCGGCGGATCTGGGTCGGGGAGACATACACATCCTTGTCACTGGTCAGGAAATTGTCGAACCGGAGGAACCCGAAGCCGCCGTCCGCAATGTCCAGAATCCCGGTGACCTCCGGCCGCTCCTCCGGGCTGTAGTGCCGTTCCCGGGGCGTGTGCTCCCGGACTGCGCCGTCATCGTTCCCGGTCATCTCGTGGTCCCCGGCCGTTTCACCATGCCCGGTCGTTTCATGATCCTCGGCCGTTTCATGGTCTTCGGCCGCATCATGGTTTCCGGCCGTCCCATCGATTCCTTCCGGCGCAGCCATTTCCGGCTGCATATCCGTTTCCGGATGGTCTTCCCGGGCGAAAGATGCCGCAAATTCACTGTCGAACCCGGCATCCCCGTTCTCCGGCACCTGAAAGGCGGGTTCCACTGCGCTGCCTGGAGCCTCGGAATGACGGACCGTTTTCTTCCGGACGGAAGTGCGGGTGGTAGATGTGCGGGAAGCAGCGGTATGGCCGGGCGATGTTCGTCTGGATTCCTTCCGGGAGGACGCTGCGGTCCGGGACGAACGCCGCCGTGCCGGTTTCTTCTCCGCCTCACCCGCTTCCGAATGCTCCGCAGTCCTCCGGGACGTGCGCCGCCTCGTCGGCTTCTTCTCTGCCGCCTCCGCTGCTGTACTGTTTTCTGCCGTAACGGCCTTCTTCTCTGCCGGCATATGCCACCTCACATTTCTATACACTGGTTATGCGAAAAAACTCTTCGGAATGTCGTGATCGAACACCGGTCCACTCCTGGGCCGGCGGTTCCTGCAGACGGGACACAGGGGTCCGTTCTTCAGACTGGATTCAGAATGATTACAGATACGAAACTGCCCCGCTCCGTGTGGATGCCCCGGGCAGCTCTTCAGACTGGTACTATTCTATACCATCCGGAAAGGTTGTTCAAGGGAGGGCGCATGGTTCCTGCGCTGCCGGAAGGACAAAGAAAAACGGCGGAGCTCTCCCCCACCGCTCATTATCTGTATTCTCCTGTTATTCCTTCACTCCCACAGGCGCACCGCTCCGCTTTCGCATCGCCTGGGACACATCGAGAAGAATCCGGAGTTCCTCCTCCGTCATCCGGTTGATCTCGCTTCGAAGCAGCGCCCGGAGCTTCTGCACCTCTTCCCTGCTCTTCCCGTCATATTCAATCCGGCTCTCCCGGATAATCTGCTCCTCCCCGTTTTCCATCCGGAGCGGGGTACCGAATATCAGATCTCCCGGCTCTGCGTCCAGCGCCCGTACCAGCCGGAGAAAATGGTCAAAGGAAAAATTGTTTTTCCCGGTCTCCACCTTGGACAGGGAATTCGTTCCCACTCCCACCATGGAGGCCAGCTCGTCCTGGCTCAGCCCCAGGCGCTCCCGGGCAATCCGGATGCATGTTCCGATGCGGACAGAATCCTTATTCAGTTTTCGGTCCCGGTCCGCCATGGGGTGCCTCCTGCCGTTGTTCTCTCCTCATTCTGCAGCATACAACTTCAGTTTATGGCACTTTTCTGCCCCCGTGAACACACCTGCAGGTATATTCATTAACCTACAAGTATGAATTTTTTGTTCATACTTACAATTAATGGAATAATTTCCATGGCTTGGATTATAATTAAATCACGATAATTTATTAATAACACCCACCGATCCTCATGATTGAAAAAAGAAAGGACATTGACATGACAGGACCCTACGAATCCGATCTCTGCGCCCTGATCTCCAGAAATCTCCGTTATCTGCGGGTGCACCATGACCTGACGCAGTCAGAAGTTGCCTCCCGTCTGGACGTCAGCCGCTCCACCTACTCCCTGATGGAGCGGGGCAGGACGGAACTGACACTGCACCAGGCACTGGACCTGTGCCGTTATTATGACATTTCTGTCAGCCAGCTGGCCTGCCGGTCGCTTCCCCACTGCAGCTGCTGCGGCCCCCGCTGACAGAAAAAAGCAGTTGACCGTCCCGATGCCCGGAAGGCAGAACGGTCAACTGCTTATTTTCTTCTGTGCCGCCCGCCGGAACGGCATCTGATCACTTTTTGTCCTCACCGGGCGCCTTCGGCCCGGCACCCTCATAGGTCCGGCAGAGACGCTCCAGGGTCTCATTCACCTCCAGCAGATCCGCTTCATTACAGATGAGGGACATCTTGTCTCCGGCATAGACCCGGGTGCTGCCGTCCGGCACCGCCTCGATGCCGTTATGCAGCACGGAAACCACCAGACAGCCCCGGGGCAGTTCCATGTGGGCGATGTCGGTGCCGTCCATGTAACTTCCCATGTGCACGTCGGTTTCCGTCAGCACCTTCCGCCGGCGATACTGCTTCGGCGTCTCTCCCTGGCTGACCAGCAGCCGGTTCAGCAGCTGCTCGTAAATCGGCACCCCCTTCAGCATCTGGGCCGTGAACACCGCCAGCAGTGCCACCACGCTGAGGGAGAGGAAATTCTGAAAATTCCCGGTCATCTCCGTGATCAGAATAACGCCGGTGAGCGGCGCCCGGATCGAGGCTGCGAAGTATCCGACCATGCCGCACAGCACGAAGTTCGCCAGGTACGGCTGATCCCCGGGGATCCACCCGTCCACGAGGGCGTAGTATCCCCCGCCGAATGCCGCACCCATGACGAGGATGGGCAAAAAAATCCCGCCGGGCGTTCCGGAAGTGGTACAGCTGAGGGCAAAGCAGAATTTCAGCAGAGCGAACACGATCAAAACCCGGAAGGCCATGCCGCCCGCCGCAATCGACTCGATGGAATGGTATCCGGCCCCCATGATGTCAGGGACGAAGACCGCCACCGGCAGCAGCAGCAGAAACGGGATCAGCATCCGAAGATATTTATTGTGAATCCTCCCGTACTGCGTCTGCAGAAAATCCGTGACCCGGTTGAATCCAACCCCGGCTGCGCCGGTGAGGGCCCCCAGAGGCAGCAGAAACCAGTAGTAATGCACCGGCACGGCGCTTTGTACATTCAGCGAGACCACCGGACGGAGGCCGAAGATGTTAACCGTCACCAGGGAAGCCGTGATGGAGGCCGCCATGGTGGAGGCCAGGATCTCCTTCGAAAGGTTACTGTGCAGATCTTCCAGCGCAAACATGGTTCCGGCGAAGGGGGCACTGAATGCGCTGGCCAGACCCGCCCCGGCGCCGCAGGTCATGAGCAGTTTCTCCTCTGTCCCCATGCGCTGCATCATCCGGGAAATCATCTTCCCGCACATGGCGCCCAACTGAACGCTGGGTCCCTCGTTTCCCATGGACAGCCCGGTTCCGATGGCCGTCATGGTTCCCACCAGCCGGCCCGCCAGCGTGGTCGGCCACGGTTCCTCCATCTTTCCCTGCAGCTCCGCCTTCAGCTGCGGAATGCCGGAAGCACCGGCTGCCGGCTGAATCCACACAATCAGACACACCAGAAAAAATGCAGCCAGGACGATCATCGTCCAGACTGTGAATTTCTCCGGCGTCCATGCGCCGTTTCCGATGAAAGCTTCTCTGCGTTTTTCCAGCCTTCCCATCCCCAGCCTGAGGAGGGACACAACGAATCCGGCGGGAATCCCCACCAGTGCGCCTTCCACCACAATCCACAGCCGGAAATCTCTCGTGCGCCGAATTGTCCTGTCTGTTTCACCGATCATAACCGCTCCGTTTCATTCATTTCCGCTCCGCCCAGCCTTCTTCACCTTCTGCCGCCGGTTCCACCCGGATTTCCAGCGTATTCCGGCCCTCCACCAGACCATCCAGGGCGATGTGATAATCTACCGTCACAACCCCTTCCTCCTGCATCCGGTTTTCCACCCGGTTCGTCAGCAGTTCCATGTCGAAGACTCCGTAAGGCGTTTCATATTTCGAAGTCATCCGTTTTCCCGGTTCGAAATGCATCTCGGCACCCAGGGCCTGTTTCCCGATTCTCTTCATTCTCACACTGTCTCCGCCCAGGCGAAGCGTCGTCATACAGCCCGGGAATCCGGATAGTTCACTTTCATAGTAAACCAGATAGATATCCCCGTTTTTTTCATAGAGTTTTCCGTCCGTCGTGAATTCCATCCTGTCCTCCGACTCGGTGCCGATGAACTGCATCCCTGTGATTTTCAACATGATATCCTTCATATGACGATCCATTTCGTTTCCAAAAGCTAAAAATTACGTAAAAATTATTTTATCATAACCTTGACGTTATTAACACAGTATTTACATATTCAATTCCTATAATCGAGAACAGAGAAGCGGGAACAACTGCGAGGCTACAGCGAAGGAGGCTTGAAGCGAAATGGATATGAATGACAGAAACGACAGAGAGAATCGAATCGAAGGACTGCCCCGCGAAGATATACCGTCTGAAGACCGGGCAGGAGAATACAGGGCAGAAGGAAGCCGGGCAGATGAATTCCAGGCAGGGGAGCAGCCGGCCGGTACATCCGGCAGCAACTTCGTCATGCGGGATCCTGCACCGGCGGATTATCCCGGCGGTATGACGGGAAACACATATTCCGAAGGGCATAGCAGCGGCCGGGAAGAGCGGCAGTACACCAGTGCAGATTATAACCGAAACAACCGGGGGCATTACAGCTTCGGAGGACAGGACAGAAGTTCCGGAGACGCCGGGCAGTACAGTTACAGCGCCGGGCAGCACGGCTACGGTGAACAGAGCGGTTACAGCGCCGGGCAGTATGACACAGACAGCCGGCCTGACCGGGATCCGGGCATCGGCGGATACTATGGGACGCCCACGCCGCCGGGACGAGGCGGATCCGCAGTGATTAACCTGTCGAAGAAAGCGTTCGTGCTGATCCTGATCCTTTGTATGATCATCACCTCGGCACTGACCTTCGGCGCCATGGCTGCCTATGACCATTACCTGAGCGCAGGCAACAGCAGCGCCACCAACTATACCCTGACGAAATCCAACCAGAAACTGGACTACAAGAGTATCATCAAGAAAGCCCAGGATTCCGTTGTGTCCATCACTACAGAATCCGTCGCCACCGACATCTGGGCACAGAACTATGTGACAAAGGGCGCAGGCAGCGGCGTGATCATCCAGTCTGACGGATACATCGTCACCTGCCAGCATGTCATTGACGGTGCCAGAAAGATCACTGTCAAGCTGCACAGCGGAAAGACCTACAGCGCAGAGGTTGTGGGCGAAGACGCAGACAACGACATCGCAGTCATCAAGGTGAAAGCGAAGAATCTGAAAGCCGCTACCTACGGCGACAGTGACAAGCTGGAAGTCGGCGACAACGTCGTGGCGATCGGCAATCCGCTTGGAGAGCTGGGCGGCACAGCCACCGTCGGCATCGTCAGCGCAGCGAAGCGGAGCCTGAACATCGACGGAAAGACCATGGAACTGATCCAGACAGACGCTTCGATCAATCCGGGCAACTCCGGCGGCGGTCTCTTCGATGCATCCGGCAACCTGATCGGCATTGTGGAGGCGAAGTCCACCGGTTCCGACGTAGAGGGCCTGGGATTCGCCAATCCGATTGACAAGGTGGCGAAGATCGCAAAGAACCTGATCAAGAACGGCAGCACAACTTCCTCGAAGTCCACCGATTCCAGTACACCGAAGATCGGCGTCACCGTCGTCCAGCTGTCCGACAGCGAGGCGAAACAGTACGGTCTCGACACCGGCGGCCTGTACATCTCCGGCGTCTCCAACCGCAGCGCTTACAAAGCAGGCCTTCGGAGCGGGGACCGGATCATCTCCATGGACGGAAAGGAAATCTCAGACTATGACAGCCTGGCGGCGCTGCTGAAGAAGCATCACGCCGGTGACAAAGTGAAACTGCTCATCTCCCGGAAGGGGACGACGAAAACCATCACCACCCGTCTCTACTGATCCTGCAATACACAGAAGTAACTGAATCCTTGATATGAAAAAACCCGCGGGCCTATTGATATGCTCCCTTTATGAGAGACAGTGAAAAACAAAATCGCTGTTAATCATGAAGGGAGTTTTAAAATGGGTAGAAAAAATAGGAAGATATCTAATGAGACCAAAATCGAATATGCAAGGCGATGCTGTGAAAACAGAATCAGTCAGAGTGAAGCGGCTAGGCAGTTGGGGGTAAATGAATCTGTCGTTCGAGAGTGGGTGCACAGATACCGAGAGCATGGAGAACTTGCCTTTCTGGATACTGGTAGGAATCACGTCTACTCCAATGAATTGCGATTAGAAGCAGTTTGTAGCTATCTGAATGGCGAAGGCTCATTAAGTACAGTTT
>NZ_FNBF01000028.1 GCF_900102225.1 Eubacterium pyruvativorans | reverse complement strand
CTGGAATCCTTCCACACTCTGCTTTTCTCCGGTATAGGTCTTCTCTTCCTTGCTGCCCCGGATCGTAACCGTCGCTTCCTCCTGCTTGCTGATCGTAAGCTTTCCCGGTTCTTTCGTGATTTTGTAGTTCTTCGTGACATCCGCCTCTCCGGCCTTGACCTTCGCTTCACCTGTGAATTTTCCTTCATAGGTTCCGGCATCGGTTCCGGTTGCAGCGTACGTGATTCCCTTGAGTTCATGTCCGCTGATCAGTCCGTCTGCCTTGATGCCGTCCAGCGTATGCGGATTTCCGTCATACGCTATGGTGCCGCTTTCACCGGTCAGGGTGAGGGCCTTCTGATTGATCGTCAGGCTTCCGTCTGTAACCTGTATCCTAATCGTGTACTGGTCTGCCATTTCCCCGGTGATGCCAAATGCTCTCTCCGAGAGACCCATCGGGTATGTCCCTGCATCCGTTCCGGCTGCTTTCGCTGTCTCCGAGCAGTTCATCACTAACCCTGCCGGCAGACCGATCCGCCACTGATCACTCAACTGATCACTCAACCGGTATGTGACATCATACCCTGAAACGGATCTCTCTGTGCCATCATAGATCACTGTATCGGATTGTCCCGTCACCCGGATTTCCAGTTCCTTCTTCTTCTCCCACTGTGCATAGAGAACGTTTTCTGTGGTGTTATCCACAACGACGCTGTCTCCCGCATGGAAGGAGTTCCCGCTTCCGTCCTTCCATCCAGTGAAATAGTATCCCTCCGGTGCTTCGAAAATCGATCCGCTCTGCAGGCTGAATTCCGTGTTGTTGGACAGATCGGTCTTCCCGTTAACAATTTGCAGACGATCCGGCGGAGTCGTATCGCTGCTTCCGGCCGGGTAATTCGCCTTGTATACCAGTGTGGTCGTCTTGGAGGTTTCTCCATACTGGGCGTACAGGATAAGATTCTCGCCGACCGTCACCCGGTCTCCCGGATAATAGGTTGTTCCGGTGCCGTCGGCTTTCGTGTTCCAGTTCAGGAATACTTTCCCCTGCGGCGGTGTAATCGCAGCTCCCTCCTGAATATCCGCATGGGCTTCTTTCGAATAACTCTTCGGATCTGTGACAAGGCCTTCGCCGCCGTTCACGTTGTAGGTCACTGTGTACCGTGCAGTACTGAGGTAGTACGGATAGAGATCAAGGTCCCCGTGGATCTTCGTGTTGAAATTGAAGACGGTGTAATTCTCTCCGTTCTTCACCGCCCAGCCGATCCACTTGCTTCCGTCCGGAAGTTCAACATCCCCCACCTGGTCACGGGTAATAGTCTTATCGTAATCAACATCAATGGTCTTTTTTACGTTCCCATCCACATCGTGAACAGACACTCTATAGCTTGGCGCTGTCCACTTTGCGTACAGTGTGATGTTGTCTGCCGGCATCTTTTTTTCCCAGAAATCGAACGCATCGCCGGCATAATCTTTGTTATCATACCAGCCCTCGAACACATACGCCTCCGGAACACCGGTCGGGCGCTCCGGTTCAAATCCTGCTTGCGAAATATCCGCTCCATACTTGAACTTCTCCGACTTCTTTTCATCCCCGTTGATGAAATTAATGTCATAGGAATTTCTTTTGTATTTGAAGTTTACTGCGTATGTATACCATCCATCATCTTCTTCGAAGCGACTTCCGTCCTTCACATTATTGGTATAGGTAAAACCATTGATGTCATAGTGGTCTTCTTTTGTGGTTGACCACTCTGTATTTTTTGATTTGAAACTGTCCGTATGATCTAATGTATATTTCCCGTCCAGCCCCTCAAGCCAATACTTCAAATTAAACGTAAAATATCCATCCTGGTAAACATAGTAAAACACAGCTCCATTCAGAGGCATGGTGGAAATACCGGACTGATACGGTTGTTCTCCTTCTCCGAACTCTCCCCTCTTTGTTCCCCAGATCTTGGATTCATTTTTCGGCCACTGACTGGAGATATCCGCACCATACTTGGCAGTGATTCTATATTTTTCCAATTCGTGCCGTCTCTTGAAAAACTTTACACTGTACTCCTCACGATCATAGTACACATTCACGATCGTTGCGCCGTCTCCCCGGATGGTCTCCTGTCGGATTGTTTCCTTCAGGTGGAATCCCGGATATTCTTTCGCTGCTGCCGCCGTTGTGTCTCCGGCAGTGCCCGAAAGATCCTCCGATTCCTTATAACTGTACCCGTCATCATTCGCATTCTGCTGCCAGTGGATAACAAGGTATTTCACATTCTTCTTCGCTGTCCAGCGTGCATGCAGTGTCAGATCTGCCGGAAGTCCGTTTCCGAATTCGTATTCCGTGCCCCCGGTTTCGGCCGCATACCATCCGGCGAACGTGTATCCCGGTCTGGTCGGCTTCGCTGGCGCCCCGGTCTTTCCGGACGCACTGACGAACTGCGGCTGGATATAGGACGCACCTGCCCCGGTCTCGAACGTAATATAGTGTCCCTTTTCGATTTTCGGGTACAGCTTCACGTTTTCTCCGGACAGTTCTACTCGATCGACTTTCTGAGTCAGAGTTTTGTCCGTATACCATCCGGTCACCGCCTCATCAGAACTGATCGGCAGGATCACGTCGGATGTCTCGATGCTGTCCTCCTTCACGCCTTCCCGGGTCAGGAATACCCGGCCGTCTTCTCCGTTCGAATCATAGAAGAAGACATAGTGCTTCTCTTCGAAAACCGGATACAGATCAATCGTTTCCGTACTGGAAACCGAAGCTGTCCAGGACTTCTCTGCTCTGAAATCAACCGTATTTCCCGAAACGTCCTTCGACCATCCGCGGAAAATGTATCCGGATTTCTCCGGCGTTTTCGGTGCATATAATGTTTCACCGTCCTTCACTTTCTGGGTGTCCAGAATATTCCCGTCACTGTCATAGAACTGATAGGTTCCGATGGCAGGATTCTTCTCCGATCCCTCTCCGGAAATAACATAGATCGAGAAGGACTGCGCACTGAACGCAGCGCCTTCCGCCTGCGCACTGCCGGAAACGACCGATACATCCCCGCTGTCGGACTGATGCAGCACCCGGAACGTCTCTCCCCGAAGCTGTGCATCCAGTGAAAGCGTCACGGAAACCCGCTGTCCGTCTGCCGGCTCGATCTCCTCTCCGGCACGGTTTGCGAAACTGATGTCTACGCCGACCGCATCCGAAACCACGGTGTCCTCCGATACAGCCTTCTCCGCCGCATTTCTGGCCACGCTGTCGGATACAGCAGATACCGTCATCCTCGTTCCTTCCGGGAACACGCCTTCCGAAACGGATGCACGGACAGAAACGCCGTTCGAAGCCGAACCGCTGAACTGCTGCGCCGGCATTTCTTCCTTCTCCAACGCCTCTACCTTTTCCTTCTCGCCGGATTTCTCTCCGTCGGATTTTTCCTCATCAGATTTCACTTCGCCGGCTTTTTCTTCCTCAGATTCCACTTCATCAGACGCCGTTTCCCCGGAAACCGCATCTTTCTTCTCCGCTGCGGAAGAGGAAGTTTCCTGTTCTTCCGACGCTGCTTTCTCCTCGCCGGATCCTTCGGACGCCTGCTGAATCTGGTTCGAAACGTCCGTCTGCGCCGCCTCCTGCCCGGAAGAAGCTTCCATCATCTGCTCCGTCTGCTGCTCTGCCTGGGCATCTGCCTGCGGACTCTCCGCAAATGCAGAAAACCCGCTGAATGTGTACAGCATCAGGACCATCGCTGTCAGCAGCAATACAGAAACCCGCCTCACAATCGGAGAACGACATCGTTTCTTCGTTCTGTGTCTCTCACTCCTCATACATTACCTCCTTCGTTCCTTCCTTCAAACTCCCCGGTTAATTCAAGATAGAACAAACAGCATGACGGTTTCCAAAAATCAAAAAACCGCCATCGCAACAACGAATGGCAGCTGGCTGTCTCTCCCCGCGTGTAGAATTGGATTGCACGGTATTATCTATCGCAACTCGTCAGAAAACAACGGTACAGAGACCCTGTAGTTTTGCGTCCCGGCCTCGCGGCCGGTTTGCCTTTCACATTTTCGAACGAATCAGACTATCCGATACTCGACACGATTCCCATCATCAACAAACATCGCATATTCTGTTCGTTCCTCTTGTTCATATTATGCATTTTTTCTGACTATTCGGCTACAGAACTGGCACGAGTTGAGTCTCCGGCGGCACGAGCTGCATCTCATGTTTTTCAGAAGCGGCCGGGCAGGAAGACAAAAAGAAAATCCGGCCCGCAGGCCGGATTTTCTGCTCAGAGCAGGTATGTACAGTGAAATAACCTCGTATATTATTACCTAAAATCCCAGCTCGTCGTTCACCAGCACCACGTTGATGCGGCCCGGGTGCATGGAATACCGGGTGATCAGCATCTGGCAGCAGATCGTGGTCGGGGACTTGCAGTCGAAGCACTTTCCCGTCTTCTTGCACGGCGTGTCAATGTTGAAACGCTGGGCATTGGCCGTAGCCGCCACGTTTCTTGCCCGTTTCATGGCGCTGTCCAGGTCACTCATCACCTTGTTCATGCTGACGATGAAGACCACCTTCTTCGGGCCCTGGGCGATGCAGGAAACCCGATTCGCATTGCCGTCGATATTCACCAGAATGCCGTCATCCGTCATCGCATTCGCACTGGACAGGAAAACATCCGCATCGTAGGCCAGCAGCATGGCCTTCCGCTTATCTTCATATTCATCTCTGTCGATGAAATTGTAATTGCCCGCCTTCAGCGCTTCCACCGCGCCGATCTCATGGGCACTCATGCAGCCTCCCATGGTAACGGTGCTTCCCTCCGGGATCAGGTCCATGACCTGCTTCAATGCCTCTTCCTTCGTTGCCGCATAGTAACCGGTCATGTTCCGGGACTTCAGACCCTTGATGACGGTTTCCGCCAGCAGTTCGTTTCTCCTCCGCAGATTCTGATCCATCTGTATTCTCCTTCTGTTTCTCCGTTTTTCAATGTTTTTCAACGACTCTTTCACATCTTCCGCAGTTATTACGCTGTGCCTTCATCGTTCGCAGCCTGCGCCGGCCTTCCGGACCGGCTGCCGGCTCCGCCGCAATTTTCCGGAATCAGTATACCATATTCCGGAAAATCCGGGCGGCCTCCCCGGCATTTTTTTGTCCTTCCGCGCACTCACGGCCTGACTGTGCGAAGCGCCTCCAATAATCCCCGGCACCCCTCCGTAATCTCGGAAGCACAGAGGTCGAAATTCCGTGTATACCAGGGATCTTCGATCTTAGCATCCGGGCGATCTGTATATTCCATGAGAAAGTGCACCTTGTGGTCCGGATCATCACCCAGAATCCGCCGCATATAGTACGCATTCTCCTCATCCATGCCGATCAGCAGATCGTACTGATCATAATCTTCTCTGCGAAGCTGCCTCGCACGGTGTGTTCCCACGGGCACAGAGAGCCGGCGCAGGGCCCGTTCCATCGGCGGATAGATCGGACTTCCGATCTCCTCTCTGGATGTTGCCGCGGAATCCACGAAAAATGGGCGGTCCAACCCGCTCTGATACACTAAATTTTCAAAGATGTACTGGGCGGATACGCTGCGGCAGATATTGCCGTGGCAGACGAAAAGTATCGATTTTTTCAAAATTCCCCTCCTAAGCAGAAAGCCCTGCAGCGCCGAAGTTCAGCGGCTGCAAGGCTTCATCATTGCACTGCCCCAGAGGCGATTCGAACACCCGACGCACGGTTTAGGAAACCGACGATAAATGTGTATTTTCCAATGCTTCCGCGGTGCGGTGTCGTAGGGGGTGTCGTATGCTGAAATAATTTACTCGTATTTTTGCGGCGCTCTTATTTCTCTTTTCATCCTGAAGAGGGGCGGCTGAGCTTCAGCGGAAACCCCTGAAATAGCTCAGAAAGCTGAGTTATTGGGCCTTCTGTAGTGAGATGTAAGCGGCTTTTATCAGTTTATCGATAAATTATAAGCAACAACCATAAAAACAGCTTAGAGAGTGAATATGAGCGTTACAAGCGATTCTGCTATAAACGAATAGTTTTTTTCTATTCTTGAACGCTTTTCAGTAAATCATACTCAATAAATGTTGAATGCTTCCAGATCATCCCTCTGTTTCTGCTGTGAAAACGTGTAATTTATTACTTCTTTTCTCCCAGCCCATATCTTTCTCTAATAAGGTTCAGGCGTTCTTCTATGTTACTTATATTCATAGCAGCTTTTTCTATCTGGTACTGAAAAAACTTGTTTTGCAATACTCCGCTGAAACGCTGGGATGCTTCCACAGCATTTTATCTTCCGCAATCTTATTGATCGTATATATTGCGCTTCTAAGTTCATCCACACTCTCACAAAACGGAGCATACTCATGTGTATTTATGTTCATTTTCTCTTCTCCTTCTGTCGCGTGTGTGTCGCGGGAATTGATCCGGTTAAATGCACGCTTTTTAATGCATAAAAATGTAGAGTTTTGTATTATTAATACATGAAGAGGGGAGAATCCGTAACGACACACGAAAATAAAAATTCAATTTTTGGAGCCAAAAGATGGGCCTTCCGCGCCCCGCATGGGTGTACCCTGTGAACAGTACCTTTTGTTCCTATAAAGCAGGGTTGCTAACTCAAAACCCCGGCTTCTATGTTCTGTGGGTTTCCAACTTTATCCCATTCTACACGCTGTGCGGCTATCAGTCCTAACCCCGCAAGTGCTTCAACTGTCATTGACTGCAGGGCCGCTAATTCATCCTGTGGCTGCTTTTCCTCTTCATGTTCCAGAAGGTCTGCAGCATAGCATTCAATAGCCTGTTTAAATGTTTTCCTGATTATCTGTCGGCCTTTATCATCCGTCTGCATCATCATATCTTCAAGCAATGCGTTCATCGCTTCTGTTTCCTGTGTCATTTTCTTTACTCCTTCCTGCTAACAGATACGATCTGCTATAAGCTCTAAAGAATCCGGAATTGCTTCCAGATCCTCTGTAACGGCTTCCAGTTTCTCAGCTATAATCTCTTGCTGCTCTGCTATTCTCTGAAACGCACATTTTTTAGAAGGTGCATCATACAGGGCGCAAACCTCAGTACAAGAGTCAAAAGAACTATTGAAACGCCCTGTGCGAATTGGACACATCATAATAGGGTTTTCCTTTCTATTCAGTTTATATCTGGTTATTATTTGGTGCTATATATCTAATAACGGTTGGGCCGTGCCGCTCTCTTTACTCAAAGGGGGGGCGCGGCGGCGGCCCGGATCCGGATTAAAAGACAGTAACGCGCATTAGCTAATGTCATTTGCTATTGTTTCATACTTTGTTGAAATTCCAATGGTTTCAGCCTATTAACACACTAAGCACACTAACTTTTCCTTAACCTTTTTTATATTTTGTATGCTGGCTATACCGCCCTACTCTTTAATTTTATATATAAGGTTATAGGAAATATTACTGTTGTTACTGTCTTTTAGCCTTGCAAACATTGAAATTCCAACGTTTTAAAGCACACTATCATGAACACTAACATGAACACTATCGTAAAATCAGGCCTTCAGCTAATGTGTTTTGACCTCTTCAGCGTTTAGATATCACTGAAATCACATTCACGCTCCCATGTAACTCTTCTTTTTCCGCTCTTCTTTGCTTTCCGGGGCGTTCTGGTACGCTCCCAGCCCGGGAGATTGTCCATGATAGCTGTAATTCTGTTAGAATCTGATCTTTTACAGTCGCTGTAGTTTCCTTTCCCCAGAGCATACAGCCACAGATCCTCTACACTTATTTGCTCCGGCCTGTCATTAGAGAGAAAGCTAATGATTAATTCCTTGTATGGATCAACTTCTCTGAACTCTTCCTGAAGCATAGCGGCTTCCTGTACACTCTCTTTCGGAAGAATCAGCGCGGGCTTGTTGTGCTTATACTTGTACAACGCCTCAGCCCATGCCTGTTCAAAAATTTGCTGTACTTTCTCAGGATCCTCAAACAGCGACAGTTCGGGCTTTCCCTTTCCGACTTCTACAGGGAGAAAGCGGCGGTTCCCGGAAACATCTGTCAGGAATGATAATGAATTCGTAGTGCCGCCAAATACACAGCGGCGCTTTCTGTATTCTGGGCGTTTGTCATAAGGCACCCGGTAAATATCTTCCTGTCTGGTAAGAACAGCTTTAACGGCTTCCACATCTGAAGATTTCCTGATTGCGCTAAGCTCTGGAAGTTCAATGATCCATTTTTTAGCGAGAAACTCAGGAAATTTAGGAGAATCAAAAGGCGGGAGAGAATCACCAAACCATTCACCATTCAATGCCAGCCTTTTAAAAAAGGTGGATTTTCCTATTCCCTGTGGGCCGGCTAAAATCGGGCAATAATCGAATTTTGTGCCGGGAGAGTAGGTTCTGGCTATTGCTCCAAACATGAAGAGGGTTAACACGTTAGCCTGATATTCTGTAGGCTCAGCTCCTAAAAATTTAGGAAGCAGCCATTTAATACGCGGCTCGCGGTCCCACTCCGGAAGGGCATTCAGGCGCGCGCTGATTGGATTAAAGTGATTTTTTCCCGTTATCATAGCAAATGCGTCATCATACAGGCACGAAACGTATAAACCGTAAGTATCTTGTATGTATGATCTGACATGTGCATCATCTTCCTCTTTCCAGGGGCCTATAGTATCTTCCGGATCTTTCCACGGAAGCTCCCCACAGTAAATAGGGGCACAGGCCAAATCATCATATTTAATCTTCTGAGCAAGTACAGGATCACGCTCCATGATTAGTCTGTAATTCGTTGCGGTTTTTGCTATTTCGATGCCGTGTTTTGTATGTTTCATGCTAAGGCCCAGTGCCTCGCCTCTTGCGAAAAAAGGGTTGCCTTTTTCGTACTTAAGAGCGCTTGAAATAGCATGATCCAGCTCAGCAAAATTAAGCGGTTCGCCCCCTGTAAGGTTGTCGTTTGCTTCTCTTACGTTTTCCCGGATTTCATTATCAGGTTTTCCTTGCGCCTGAAGGGAACAAGCATACTGAAAGAGTGTATATTCTCTTGCACCTTTTTTTATCGTATCAGGGAGCTGAAATTGTCCTGAGAAGCCTTCTGTCTCTGTGCTCCCGGCCTTGTTGTTTTTATTCTTTTTCAGAGTGAGTGCCAGCAGAGTATATACAGCCTCATTTGCCTCTGCTATCGGGGCCGCGCTTTCAAGTTCCGTTTCTCCTTCTCCGCCTGGATCCAGCTCCCACTGATATTCTTTTCCGGTCTGTGGGTGAATGCTGGGCGGAACGATGCAGCCAGCGCCTTTTCCTCTGACATCTACCCCCGGAAGAACGTTTACAGCACTTTTGTATTTTGTGTCTGGGCGGATCTTATAGAATCTTCCTTCACCCCCGCCACCTGTTAACATTGTCAGAGTATCCGGAAACCTGAAGCCGTGTTCCTCTTCAAATCTTCTGAGCGTTTCAGGCCCATCCGCTTCATCGTTATGCCGGTCAAGATCTATTTCTATAACCTTGCTTCCATCTTCCAGCAGAAAGCCCATACAGGCGAAAATACAGCGCTTTTCAATATTACCTCTACATCTTTTGATGTACTCATTGATATCAAGAGTGCCTTTTGCCGGTCCATATATCGGGCGCTTTCCGTTTCCATCCTCTTCAACTTCTCCCAGAAGATATGTCGGTGTAAGAGGAACACCATAATGCATGTACTCTTTTACAGCAGCTGTTATCTTCGTCATATTTCACCCCCCTACTGCTGCAGCTCAATAATCCGGTCTGCTACGTCCGCACAGAAGTACTTCTTCCCATTGCGCGGGAGCTGGTACAAATACTGATCTATACTGTGCGGATCAGAATATCCCAGAAAGGCCGCCACCTGTTTACGATTGATAAAGGCTGCTCCGCCTGTGATCTTCTTCATCTCAGCAACTAAATCAGTTCTTCTGCTCATTTATTTCACTTCCTTATCCTCTTCATCCGGGAACACATCTTCAGGATCCATCTCTAAGGCCTTGCTGATTCTGTGCTTCCATCCGTCGTAGAACTTCCGGTCTCCGCGCACAGCAGAATAAATATCTGAAGGCTGAATTCCAGCGTTTAACGCGGCGCGATACATTGAAATTCCTTTCTCTTTCAGTACGTTCTTAAAGGTATCGTACATTCGTATTCCTCTCTTTCTTCTGTATTTTTGAAGTATATTAGCTTGACACGCGTGTCTTACTACTATTACTATAGTCATAGAGTAGGGGGTATTTAAAGTTCTATTCGAAATGAAAAAATGTGCTATTTAAAGCATGCTAAGTAGTATTTGAAAGGCTATGTTCATGAAATATGGAAAATTAGATCAGAAGCAATTCGGAAAGCGCTTTCAGGAATGCAGAAGGCGAAAATACTCTTCCGTAGAAAAGTTTAAAGATCAACATCCGGAAATAGAGCCACAGACAGACACAATAAAGCGATGGGAACAGGGGCGCGCTTTCCCTCGTAATACTAATGATTTACTGGCTGCCTGTGATGCTCTTGATGTAGATGTTGATTATCTGCTGGGAAAACAGAAGAAGAGAACGAAAGAAATAACAGATATAGCTGCAGAAACTGGTTTATCAGAGGAATCTATTGAATGGCTTAAAGGCTCTGTTAATGCCGGCCCATATCATGGGGCACATGATTTCATTGATTACGCCTTATCTCATGGGCTTTTTGACGTTGCTAAATCCGTAGACAACATATACAAGCGGGATCAGTCAATGGATGAAACTCTTTTCTGGCTGCTCCCAGAACAGATCAAAACAATTGTTGATGATAGTATTCTTCCTTTTGATCCAGATCGTGAAGCTATAGGGCTGTTTAATCTGGATGAGCGGGCTATAGCTGAGCGGCTCTGTGATCTTGTTGGAAAGGATGAAGCATTGCGCCAGCAGATACTGAAGAGGTGCAAAACCATTAGAAAATCAGGCGAATATGCTTTACTTAAAGTAAATATTCCTGGTGTAATTGATCATCTTAAATTGTATGGAATTGCTGAAGATGTTGCGCGCTTGCGGCTTCCGGCTGTATCGGATTCTGTTGTAGATGAAATTACTCTTATCTATAACACTACCTGTATTTGCTCTCATCTTCACGCGGTCCAAAAAGCGCTGGTACCAGCAAAACGCTTTTCTATAACAGAGAAGTTTAATGATATCATCAGGGCTTATCTCACAGAGAAGGCCCAGAAAGGAGAAAAAGAAGATGCCGAAAAAGTACAAGTACACTCTCGACTTTACATTTGAAGGGAAGCGCTATAAAGTCAGAGCGAATTCTCAGCTAAAGCTGGGAGAGAAGAAAGCGAAAAAGATTGAAGAGCTGAAGCATGGGCGGAAGGTTGTTTCCGGTGATATGCGGCTGAATGTATGGGCGGAAGAGTGCGTGAATACTTATAAAACACGCCAGAATCCTGTTACGCGGAAGAAATACGTACAGAGGATGAAGAGCACAATCCTGAATGAAATCGGTGATTTAGCGCTGAAAAAGATCAGGCCGCTGCATTGCCAGAGAGTGTTAAACCTTCAGGCCGGTAAATCTCCCACACAGATCAATGAAGTATACAACACTCTGAAGTTCCTCTTCAGTCATGCTTACTCTAATCATCTGATTTCTGCAGATCCTACTCTGGATCTGGCTAAGCCAGCCGCTAAGAAGAGAGAGCACAGGCGCGCGTTAACGGCTGCAGAGCGGAAATACTTCCTTCAGGTGGGAAAAACGGACAGGCGTTACTATTTGTATTTGCTCATGATTCTGTGCGGCTGCCGGCCTTCAGAGGCTGCAGAGTGTCAGGGCCGCGACCTGTTACAGCATAACGGCGTGAATCTGCTGCATATACGCGGAACAAAAACAGCCAATGCAGATAGAACCGTACCTGTTCCCGCTGAACTCTGGGTGCTGATCTCTGGTACTAACCCCTTTGAGTATATCGCATGTACACGTGATGGAAATAAGATTGACGTGAGCGCGCGGCGGCGGATCTGGCATTCCTACTGTAGACAGATCAATATTGCCATGGGCTGCAGAGTGTATAGAAATGAGCTGATCCCGCCTTATCCTCTCGCGGCGGATATTGTTCCATATTGCCTCAGGCATGAATACTGTACTGATCTGGCACGTAATGGGGTAGATATCAGGATTGCTCAGCGGCTTATGGGCCACTCTGATATCAAGTTAACTGCTAATATCTATACGAACTTACAGAATGATGATATCTCTAAAATTGCGGAACAGATCCCGGGCTGTGGACCAGAGGAAAAAGCTGAGAAAGCCACAGGGACAGAGAAAGAATAAAAAGCGGACCTGAAGAGGGAATGAAAGGAGCTTTAATCATGCGTAACATTAAAAGATCAATTGACCAGTACAAGAACACATTCGAAAAGAAGAGAAACAAGGAAGGCGCGTTCTATTCGAGTGACATTCAGCAGATCATGGATATGAGCGCTAGTAATTTTGACCGTATATCGAATGCATTAATGGCCGGCTTTATGATTGGCTATAGAAAAGGCCGGGAGCATGAAGCAAAGAGAAAGCCTCTTCATGTATCTGAATCTGTATAGAATTGGCTCTGGGTGTCGTAGGGTGTCGTAGCGGGTGTCGCAGTAAAATCAATTTTTTTTCACAAAAATACACCCTTTTGTAACATATGTTAAAAAATAAAGAGGGTAAAGAAAAAGCCTGAAAGCATTGATTTTCTAATGTTTTCAGGCTTTATCTCTATGGTGCCCCAGAGGCGATTCGAACACCCGACGCACGGTTTAGGAAACCGACGCTCTATCCCCTGAGCTACTGAGGCACAGCACCCCGTCCGGGGTACTCCACCATTATACACGAAATTTCCCGCCGGCGGAAGATGTCGGACCCAAATTTTCGATCTCCGGGGCGGTTGAAAAGAGCAGGCCGTAATGCTATAATTTTGTGTGCGATTTTTTGTGGAAAATCAATGTTTTTAGACAGCAAGCATATGGAGGATTGTGAAAATGGCAGACAGAACCAGCTACACGAGCCCACTCTCGACCCGCTACTCCAGCCCGGAGATGAAGTATCTCTTCTCGCCGGAAATGAAGTTCCGGACCTGGCGGAAGCTCTGGATCGCCCTGGCAGAGTCCGAGCACGAACTCGGCCTGGACATCACCCGGGAACAGATCGACGAACTGAAAGCACACCAGGACGATATTAATTACGAAGTTGCGGAAGCACGGGAGAAGGAAGTGCGGCACGATGTCATGTCCCATGTCTACGCTTACGGACAGCAGTGTCCGACTGCGAAGGGCATCATTCATCTGGGCGCCACGTCCTGCTACGTGGGGGACAACACGGATATCATTATCATGTCCGAGGCCCTGAAGCTGGTCAAAAAACAGCTGGTGAACGCGATCAGCCAGCTGGCGAAGTTCGCCGACGAATACAAGGATATGCCCACACTGGCCTTCACCCACTATCAGCCGGCCCAGCCGACCACCGTGGGCAAGCGTGCCACGCTGTGGCTGAACGATCTGGTGATGGATCTGCAGGATCTGGAATACGTTCTGGGATCCCTGAAACTGCTGGGCTGCAAGGGAACCACCGGCACCCAGGCTTCCTTCATGGAACTGTTCAACGGGGATCATGAGAAGTGCAAGGCACTGGATCAGAAGATCGCAGAGAAGATGGGTTTCTGCGCCTGCTATCCGGTTTCCGGTCAGACCTATTCCCGGAAGGTGGACAGCCGGGTGCTGAATGTGCTGGCAGGGATTGCCCAGTCTGCACACAAGTTCTCCAACGATATCCGCCTTCTCCAGCACATGAAGGAAGTGGAGGAGCCGTTCGAGAAGCACCAGATCGGTTCCAGCGCCATGGCATATAAGCGGAACCCGATGCGTTCCGAGCGGATGGCTTCTCTGGCGAATTACGTCATGAGCGACGCCATGAATCCGCAGATCACCGCAGCCACCCAGTGGTTCGAAAGAACCCTGGACGATTCTGCGAACAAGCGGATCAGCGTGTCTGAAGCATTCCTGGCCACGGATGCAATCCTGAGCCTTTACATTAATATTTCCGAGAATCTCGTGGTTTATCCGAAAGTCGTCCGGGCCCATCTGATGGCCGAGCTGCCGTTCATGGCAACCGAAAACATCATGATGGACGCGGTGAAGGCCGGCGGCGACCGGCAGGAGCTCCACGAGCGCATCCGGCAGCTTTCCATGGAGGCCGGCAGAACAGTCAAGGAGGAAGGGAAGCCGAACGATCTGTTAGACCGGATTGCGGCGGATCCTGCCTTCAATATAACGAAAGAGGCTTTACAGAAGGTTATGAAGCCAGAGAACTATGTCGGCCGCGCACCGCAGCAGACAGCTGAGTTTCTTGACGGGGTCATAAAGCCTATTCTTACGCAGAACTCCGACCTGCTTGGTATGGAGCCTGAAATCAACGTATAGAGACAAAATGAATCGGCGGTCCGGCCCAGGTGCGGGACCGCCGTTCACGGCACGGTCGCTGTACATCTAAGAATGGGAGGAAAAGTATGGTAAAAGCTATCGTAGGCGCCAACTGGGGCGATGAAGGAAAGGGAAAGATCACAGACGTACTGGCACAGGACGCCGATATCGTCGTCCGTTTCCAGGGAGGAGCGAACGCAGGTCATACAATCAAGAACAAGTACGGCAAGTTCTCGCTTCATATGGTTCCCTCCGGCGCATTTAATGACAATACCACCTGCGTGCTGGGAAACGGCGTGGCACTGGATATCGAGAAATTCGTCCGGGAACTGGACAGCATCGTGGCCCAGGGTGTTCCGGCACCCCACATTCTGGTTTCCGACAGAGCCCACGTTGTGATGCCGTATCACATTCTGCAGGACGGATATGAGGAAGAGCGCCTGGCAGGCCATGCGTACGGCTCCACCAAGTCCGGCATTGCGCCTTGCTACTCCGACAAATATGCGAAGATCGGCTTCCAGGTCAACGAACTGTTCATGGACGAGGAACCGCTGATGCAGCGGGTGAACAACGTCTGCACCATCAAGAACGCCCTCTTCGTCCATCTTTATCACAAGCCGGCGCTGGTTCCGGAAGAAGTCTATCAGACGATCCTGAAACTGCGGGAAATGATCCGTCCGTATGTTGCCAACACGGCGGCCTACCTGAGCCGGGCAGTGCGCGAGGGAAAGACGATCCTGCTGGAAGGTCAGCTGGGAACCATGAAGGATATCGACCACGGCATCTATCCGATGGTCACCTCCTCCAATCCGATTGCCGGTGCAGGCGGCGCCGGTGCGGGCGGTATTCCGCCGTATGAAATCAAGCAGGTTGTGGCGGTCACGAAGGCCTATGCCTCCTCTGTGGGCGGCGGCGACTTCGTCACCGAGCTGCACGGAGAAGCGGCGGACGAGCTGAGAAGACGGGGCGGCGACGGCGGAGAATTCGGCGCCACCACCGGCAGACCGAGAAGAGTGGGCTGGTACGACTGTGTGGCATCCCGCTACGGCTGCATGATCCAGGGTGCCACCGATGTGGCGCTGACGGTTGTGGACCCGCTGGGATATCTGGATGAGATTCCTCTGTGCATCGGCTATGAGATGGACGGAGAAGAGATCCGGGACTTCCCGCATGTCACCGATCTGGGCAAGTGTAAGCCGATTTACAAGATGATGCCGGGCTGGAAGTGCGACATCACCGGAATCCGCAAGTTCGAGGACCTGCCGCAGGCATGCCAGGACTATGTCAATGAAATCGAGAAGCAGATCGGGTTCCCGATCACCATGGTATCCAACGGCCCGTCCCGGGACGACATCATGGAGAGAACGCCGCTGCTGTAACAGCGAAACCGGCCGGCGGCGGGCGCACGCCCCCGCCGGGTCATGATATAATCCATGTTCTGATTTCACGATTACTTCCGTTTATGCTTAGAAATTTTCAAAACTTTCAGCATTGAAGCGGGCGGGAATCGGTTATATAATAGAGTTTGTAATGAGTTGAGAGTCAATTCATTTGTGTGAGAGGAAGGTGCATGACTATGTATAAGGAAGCGCTCAGACCGGCATGGGTCGAGATCAATCTGGATAACCTGCGTTACAACATCCGCAGTATTCAGGAGAAGGTCGGCGAAGGAACGAAAGTCGTCGGCGTTGTGAAGGCAGACGCCTACGGTCACGGCAGTGTGCAGGTCGCACAGGTGCTGCGGGAGGCAGGCATTCAGATTTTCGCTGTTGCCACGCTGACGGAAGGAATTACCCTGCGGGAAGCAGGCGCTGAAGAAGACATCATCTGCCTGGGACTGACACCGGATCTGTATGCGGACACGGTGGCGAAGTATGACATCATCCCGGCGTTCTGCAGTTTCGAAAACGCGAAGGCTTTCAGCGAAGCCGGTGCGGAGCTGGGGAAGACCGTCCGGGGCATCATCGCAGTGGACACCGGCATGGGCCGGATCGGATTCCAGTATGATGATGTGGACAACGCAGCAGAGCAGCTGCTGGCCGCCCAGGATCTTCCGAACTTCGAGATCTACGGCATGTTCTCTCATTTCTGCACGGCGGATGCCACGAACCTGGATTTCACCCGCATGCAGCAGGAAAGATATACATCCTTCTACGAAGGCATCACCGGAAAGGGTGTTCAGGTTCCGATGAAGACGCTGGATAACAGCGCCGGTATCATGAGACTCCCGGAGACTTACTTCGATGCCAGCAGAGCCGGCATCATTCTGTACGGACTCTATCCATCCCAGGAAGTGGACCCGGCCGACCTGTCCATCAAGCCGGTCATGTCCGTGAAGGCGAACATCGTTCACCTGAAGGAAGTCGGCGAAGGCTTCTCCTGCGGTTACGGACGGAAGTTCATCGCAGAGAGACCGTCGAAGATTGCGACGCTGAACCTGGGATATGCAGACGGTTATCCGCGTCCGTACTCCCCGGTGGGAAAGGTCATCGTGAACGGCGTGGTATGCCCGCTGGCAGGCAACATCTGCATGGACCAGTGCATGGTAGACGTCACCGACGTTCCGGATGTGGAGCTGGGCGATGAGGTCATCATCATGGGCACAGACGGAAAGAACATGATCTCCGCCGACGACATTGCGGATGCCACCGGCACCATTAACTATGAAATCACCTGTGCCTTCGGCCAGAGACTGCCGAAGGTATTCGTAGAGAGCAAGTAACCGCTCTCCCTGAAACAGCAGAAAACACAGCGGATGATGAAGAACCAACGTGAATCGGTAATGGATCATCGACCGCTGTGTTTTTTATTTCTTGTCTATAGACAAAAAAATCCCGGGAATCCCGCTCGCCCCCGCCCGGCAGGAAGGCTGGTACAACCGGATGATTCGGGGTATAATGCGTGTGTACGTGTCCTGCAGCGGAGGCGCATTCCGCTACAGGCGAACCAGGAAAGAGGGGGTATAAAATGATCAAGAACAGGAAATCCAACGGGCTGCTCCTGCTTCTTCTGTCAGCCGTACTGACGCTGCTGCTGCTGGGGGCTACCGCTCAGCAGGCCCACGGAGCGGTGTATAACGGAAAGTACTGGCTGAAGGTGAACAAGCAGGCCAGCGTCATCACTGCCTACCGGCGGACCAACGGCCGGTGGAAGCCGGTGCGGGCGATGCTGACCTCCACCGGAGCGCCATCCATGCCGACGAAGTCCGGCACCTACTATTCCTCCATGAAGCGGCGGTGGCTCACCATGTCCATGGACGGAAAATTCTTTGACTACGGTCAGTACACCTGCCGGGTATACGGACAGGTCTATATTCACTCGGTCTGGTACTATGCGAAGAATCACGCGGCCCAGGCAACGGCGGAATTCAACAAGCTGGGTTCTCCGGCCTCCCACGGCTGCATCCGGGTATCCACTGCCGATGCGAAGTGGATCTATGACAACTGCCCGGCCGGAACGAAGATCACCGTATACAGCAGTTCGAAACCGGGCCCTCTGGGCAAGCCGCTGGGCACGAAGGTCAGTACGGCCCGGCAGCAGTACTGGGATCCGACGGATCCGGCCAAGGGAAATCCGTACTATATCATGCGGAAACCGGTGATCACCGTTTCTCCGAAGAAGAGGACCACTGTGAATTACGGCTCCAAATATAATCTGAAGACGGGGGTCACAGCGAAGGATCCGAATTCCTTCATGGATCTGACGAAGTATCTGAAGATTACCGGTAAATACCAGTGGAAGAATCATTCCTGGAAGAAAGTTTCCGGCATCTCCACGAAGAATCTCGGCGCCTACAAGGTCACATATTACGTGAATGATCCATGGGGACGGTCCGCATCGAAATCCTTCCGGTTCGACGTGAAGGATCTGTCGAAGCCGGTCATCCGGGGTGCGAAGTCTGTCACAGTCACCGAGGGACAGAAGAACGCAGTTGCCGGCGTCACCGCATCCCAGAAGACAGGTTCCCGCACGGCAGCGATTCAGGTGAAGATCGTTCAGCCGGATCACACGGTGAAGAACCTGACTTACGCTCAGGCGAAGGCATATGTATTCCGGCAGACAGGACGGCACACGGTCACCTACACGGTGACGAACCGGTACGATACTTCCATCCGACGCACCGTCACCGTCACCTTCATCGTGAAGGCGCAGCCGGCAGACGTTCCGGATGTGACCGGCATGACCGAGGCGGAAGCCGGTGCCGCACTGAAGAACGCCGGATTCCGGGTGAAAGTGGACCGGAAGAAATATGTCATGACGGCGGAAGAGAAGGCCCGGAACCAGGAACTGGCTTCCTCCGGCTTCAATACCGTCGTTTCCCAGAGTGTCAGCGGAACAGCTCCGAAGGGATCTGCCGTCACCATCTTCGTTCTGACGGAGAAGACGGCGGCGTCTTCTTCCTCTGATCCGTCCCGGGCTGCCGCTGCAGGCGGCAGCACCCTGGCAGGCTAAAAAAAAATCCGCCCCGCGGCGCTGCTCAGCAGCACCGCAGGGCGGATATTTTTCATAATGAAAGCACGTCACCCGCTCCGGCACATACGACCTAAGTCGACTGCGTGTTTAGGATTCCCTGTTTCCCGCATCAGTGTCCGGGTCCGTGCATGGAAGATTTCTTCCATGTTACCGGCTCATCCACGTCTGATCCGTTCCGCAGGTATAATCAGACCCGTCGGGCCGATTAGTCAGCGACGTACGGCAGCAGCGCCACGATACGAGCTCTCTTCACAGCAGTTGTGAGTTCTCTCTGGTGCTTCGCACATGTGCCTGTGATTCTCTTCGGCAGAATCTTGCCTCTCTCTGTCACGAACTTCTTCAGCTTCTCGACATCCTTGTAGTCGATTACCTCAGACTTATCTGCACAGAACTGGCATACTTTCTTTCTTCTCATTCCGCCGGAATGTCTTCTATCCATAGCCATTTCCTCATGTCTCCTTTCTCTTAGAATGGAACATCGTCTTCAATCGCTTCGAATGTGTCCGGAATATCGTCTTCCGCCGGCGACTGCTGGCGCATCGGCTGGGACGGCTGCTGCGGTGCGGCGAAACTGTTTCCGCCCTCATTCCGGTAACCGCCTCTGTCCTGATATCCGTTGTTCTGCTGGTAACCGCCCCGGCTCTGTCCGCCGGAAGGGCGGTCGCCCCATTCGAGGAATTCGACTCTGCTGGCGACGACATCTGTCGTATAGACAGTGTCCCCGTTTCTGTTCTGATAGCTTCCGGTCTGAATCCGACCTTCCACCGCTACCAGCCTGCCCTTCGCCAGATACTTCTCACATGTTTCCGCCTGACGGCCGAACACAACGACACGGGGGAAATCGGCCTTCCGCTCTTCTCCCTGACGCACCGGTCTGTCAATCGCCAGCGTGAAATTCGCCACAGCCATCTGGCTGCCGGATGTGTATCTGACTTCCGGGTCTCTGGTCAGTCTTCCGATCAGCATTACACTGTTCATTATCCTACCCCTTTCTTCTCATGAAAAGGCTTCGACTGTCGCAGCCGGAACGAACTACTTCGCTTCCTTGTTTACGACCATGTGTCTGATAACGTCATCGGAAATTCTCAGTCTTCTATCGAGTTCCTTCGGGAAATCCGTCTCTGCCTGGAATTCGATTACAACATAGTAACCATCCGTCTTCTTATCGATCGGATAAGCGAGCTTTCTCATACCCCAGACGTCCGTCTCACCCAGCTCTCCGTTAGAAGAAATCAGATTCTGAACCTTCTCAACAGCAGCGTTCTTCTTCTCTTCGTCGAGTGCAGGATCGATGATGAACATCAATTCATATTTAGTCATACTTTCACCTCCCTGTGGACTAAATGGCGCCGTTCGAAGCCGGCGCAAGGATGCATCGCGCTTCAACGCGTACTCAGGTATTATACCCGTCCCGGCTGTCAAAAGCAAGGATTTTCTACTTATTCTTCAGCTCTTTCCACACCACATTGTCAATGTCCACATCGTGCCAGAGCTGCTCCGGATACAGCCCCTTGTCCTTCATGGACCGGAACGCTGCCGACACCGCCTCCTTGTCTTCCCGGTAGGTGACGCCGTACCACTTGTCCCGGGATTTCAGAACCTGTACCCGGGCTCTTCCCGTGTCGATCTGCTCCTGCACCACCGTCGGCAGGAAATACTCTGCCTTCAGCGGATTCTTCGGCACCTCGTTCCGGAGAAACTCCGGGAACCGCTCCTCCGCCTCCCGGAACATCGCCGGCGTGAATCCCCAGAAATTCATGGATACGGTGCTGCCTTCCGGAATCGTGACCCAGCTTTCGCCGTCATCCTCCGTGTAGGCGGTCACCTCTCCCCGGGACATGATCTTCGTGTGTTCTTCCACATCCTGAAGATAACCGTTCTCATCCACCCGGCACACACCCCGGGCTACTGTTCCGGACTCACTCAGCGTCTTCTCCAGCTGGAACCCCACCATGGCATACCGGTGACAGTCCCCCTCTTCCTTCTCTTCCCCATGGGCCAGGAAGTCATACATCGCGTGGAATGCACTGGGGCCATAGTAATCATCTGCGTTGATGACACAGAACGGCGCATCAATCACCTTCCGCGCCGCCAGCACGGCGTGGCAGGTACCCCAGGGCTTCGTGCGGCCTTCCGGCACCGAGAAGCCCTGGGGAATATCTTCCATCTCCTGATAAACAAATTCAGTGTCCAGATAGCGCCCCGCCCTGCTGTCAATCATCTGACGAAACGCCTCTTCATGCTCTTTCCGGATGACGAACACCGCCCGGTCGAATCCTGCCATCATCGCATCGTACAGCGAGAAATCCATGATGATTTCCCCCTGCGGCGTGACGGGATCGATCTGCTTCAGCCCGCCATAGCGGCTTCCCATGCCTGCCGCCATCACCAGAAGTACCGGTTCTTTCATATCGTTACCTTCTTTCCCTCTGAAAAAATACTCTTCTCATTGTAATGACTTTCCCCGGCGCTGTAAATACTGCGGGTTCTTTCCTTCCGGGACAAAAATCGACGGCCCCGGCGTTCGATTGTCGGAAGATTGTGGCATTGTCGCTTTTCATACGGTATAATGAGAATAGTTGTACACATTCCGGCACAGTCCTCCGGATCCAGGCAAGAAAGGGGAATTTCTATGAAGACAATCAACCGACGGCGCATCTTACCCGGTGCACTGATCGTCTGCGCATTATTTTTTGTCCTCACTCTGCTTCTTCACACTGACACCGCCCG
This sequence comes from Eubacterium pyruvativorans, assembly GCF_900102225.1. GTDB lineage: Bacteria > Bacillota > Clostridia > Peptostreptococcales > Anaerovoracaceae > Aminicella > Aminicella pyruvativorans. The sequence goes on along the minus strand of NZ_FNBF01000028.1, from coordinate 7,936 downwards.
GGGGGCACTGAAAAACCGGGAAATCCCGGTGATGCCGGGGCAGACGATTACGGCGGATAATGCAAACCACAGGAGCGTCTGCCGGCTGTACTACCCGAAGCTGGAACTGGCGGCCGATGAAACCACCGTCTTTCCAATCCGGGTTTCTTCTCCGGGAACGCTGGAAATCGGCACCTATGTGAATGGAAAGGCGGGACTGGGGGCGGCGCTGTACCGGCACCGGTCCCCGAAACCCAGCGGCAGGCTGAAGGGCCGCCGGATACAGAAATTCAGCAGGAAAAATATTCATTCTTCTTCCATGTGCTTCAGCATCGGGGAAGCCGGCACCTATTACCTGAAACTCCGGGCGGGCACGGCGCTGGTACACCGGAACTACTATTTTTATGCCAATTATGTGACTTACGGCAGCCGGATAACTGCCGGGAAACAATATTTCGGGGCGAACCACTCCGGGAAATCGATCTCCTATTATAAGCTGACCGCCCCTTCAGACGGGCTGCTCACCGTAGACGTGCAGGACGTGGGAATGCCGAAGGCGTCCTTCCGAGTGCGGCTGGTGACACCGCGGAACGAATACCTCACCAATTACGAGACCCTCCGCACCGGCGATCCCCGGACTTATATCGGGGTGACAAAGGGGACGTATTACCTTGCGGTGAAGACTTCTGATCCGCTGTATACAGTAAAATACCGGTTCTCTCCGGCCAGAACGGTGCGGAACAATTCCATCACCCTGGCCTCCGGCCGGACCTCTTCCGGACTGATCCCGGCTTCCAGCGGAAAATACTGCTGGTATGTGCTCAATATTGCGGCTCCTCAAGAGGTCAGCCTCCGGTTCACCGCCCGGGCCGGCCTCGGTGGAAAGTCCGGCGGCATCGCCATCGGAGAGAGCAATCCAAACGGGAGAATCCAGAAAACCCACGTCCTGAACCGAAAGCGGAGCAGCGTCACCCTCCATTTCCGGTCCGGAAATTCCAGTCTGATGCCTCCGGGCAAGTACTATATCCGGGTATCTGCCGCCGGCCGGGGCAGCGGCTCCTTCCGGGTGGACCGGCTGAAATAAAGCGAAACAGCCTTTTCCGGGGGTTACACCCGTCCGGGAAATGTGCTAAAATGAAACCAGCCGCAGGTTTCTACGGCTGGTTTTTCGTTTCTTCCGTACGCCGGCGGGCATTTCTGCCCCCCTGCAATGCACAGTATGGAAAGAACCTTTCGAAATTGAATCATAAGCACAGGGGGTAAACATGCTCAGCACATTCAAAAGGGGATGCTGTACACTGCTCCTTCTTCTGCTGATCTTCACCGTTTCCGGCGGCACGGCCGCATTCGCCGACACGGCGGGAAGCGGTGCGGCTGGATCGGCCGGCAATGCGGCATCTGCCGCAGTGACGGGGGATGCCCGGGGAACATCTTCCGATCCGGGCCAGGCGGGTCCGGGCGGCCAGACAGGCCAGACGGCAGAAGGAAACGACAGCGTTGACAGCACAGCTGACGAAGACGATACCATTTCAACAGACGGCGGGGCCGTTCTGAACGCCGCCGACCAGGCCGTCATTGACATCGAACCGGGGAAAACCGTGAAAATCCGTCCGGCTTCCGGTGATGATGTGCAGAAGGTCTATCTGACATTCCGGGCCTCCCGGGACGGACTGCTGGCCATATCCGGACAGAATTTCCAGGGCACCGTACAGCTTCAGAAGGATAACGGGAAATCAATTTCCGACAGCATCGAATATGACACGCTGGACGATGACTTCGAAACCGCCCACTTCGGCGTTTCGAAGGGAACCGTCTACCGGCTCTGCTTCGACGGTGCGCTGGCAGAACCGGAGAAACAGTCTTATTACAGTGTAAAGGTTTCCAACACGGCAGTATCCAGCCTGGCAGGCACCCGGCGGGGGAATGCCCAGGTGATGAAACGGGGGAAATCCTACCGGGGCGTCATCACTGCCGGAAAGAAGGAAACCGACTGGTACCGTATCAATCTGACCAAACCGCAGAAATTCCGCCTGAACTACGAGGCGAAGACCTGCGGTTCCCTGAAGATCTACTTCTACGGCACCGGAATCCGGAACCATGTATCCACATTCCGCAGAACCGACGAGGGACTGGTAGGGAAAGTGTGGACCGGCTCGAAGGTGGCTGCCGGCACCTACTATGTGAAGGTGGTCCGGAGCGGGAAGAATTCTTCCGGCGTCTACACGCTGACCTGGATCTGAAAATGAAGAAATGAAGAGAGGCTGCTGGGGCGGCCTCTCTTTTTTGTGGTTCGGGCGGGGGGCTGGGTCGGGGGGGACATCGGATTACGTCGGGATTGCGCTGCAGAACTGGGTCAGGAATTGTGCTGCAGAACGGGGCCGGGAATTGTGCTGCAGAACCGGGCCGGGAATTGTGCTGCAGAACCGGGCCGGGAAATTGTATACGAATCGCGGTTCTCATACTCATGCATGGCTTCAGCTGGATTTTTGTATACAAATCGCAGTTGCATATTGATGAAAAGTGCGGAATTACCCATTTCCCCCGATTCCGCACCCTTATTCCGCTGAGCAGGGTGCGAAAACAAAAATTAATCCCGAATTAAATATTACCGGTCTGCAGCGCAGGTGCGGAATAGACCGAAATGCTTGTTTTCGCACCTTCTGGGGACGGAAGAGTATCCGCCCACTTGAAAAAATATCCGGGCCTATCGAAAATACCGTCTCCCTGCTTTCTGTGATGGGATAATCTATTCCACCAATCGGATATTTCAAAATATTTTCGTATAATTATTCGCATCCCCAAAATATATCCCTGGTGATCCAATTTCTGCCGGAAGCGGCGGGGTGCGAAAACAGACTTTTTTTCATTTCCGCACCAGCGAATAATCGGCCCGCTGCATACCGAACCGAAACCGGCGGGGCGAAGGTGCGATATTTGAAAAAAATGCAATTCCGCACCCAATAGCCTCCCGCATGCTCACCGGCAGCCCTCTCATCCGCACCCAATAGCCTCCCGCATGCACACCGGCAGCCCTCCCGGACTCCTGAACACAAGAAAAGAGGGAGCGGGGAAAACCGATATTTCCTCACTCCCTCTTCAATTACGAAAAAAATTATTCCTTCGGGCTGAACTGGTCCTTCGGCACGCCGCACAGCGGGCACTCCCAGTCATCCGGCAGCGCCTCGAACGCGGTTCCCGGCGCAATTCCGTGATCCGGGTCTCCCTTAGCAGGATCGTACTCATAACCACAGACGTCACAAACATAAATCATTGGCATTACCTCCTTCATTAGATTTGCTCTTCATAATTCGGGGGCAATGTCTCCGTGGAAACCGCTCCGAATCTATTTCACTTATACCCTAAATCCGGGTAATAATCAACTCATTTTCTTACTTTTCTCTCGATCATCGGAATCAGTTCCGTGGCGATGAGGATCATCGCCAGTCCCATGAGAAAGCCGCCCATCACATCTGTGACGTAGTGCACCCCCAGATAGACCCGGCTGAATCCGATCAGCAGAATGCCCGCCGTGAAGATCACCGAAAGTGCGAAGCGCAGCTTTTTTCCTTGTACCAGGCGGAGAATCAGCCAGAGCAGCATGCCGTAACAGACCAGCCCGTTCATCGAATGGCCGCTGGGGAAGGAATACCCGTGTTCCGTCACCAGACGGAGCGCCACATCCGGCCGGGGACGGGCGAAAGCCAGTTTCAGCAGCCGGTACCACAGGAATACCGTCAGGCAGGTGAATCCCAGGGGCAGGCCCACTTTTTTCCGGGTTTTCGGAATCAGGATTAATACCAAAATCAGTCCGATGATCCCCGCCGGACTGGCCACCAGTGTGTAACGGGCATAAAAACCGTTGGCCGCCGGATTCCGCAGACTGTATACAAAGAAGTCCACCCGGTGGTCGAACCCGGCGGTCCGGCCGGTTTCCACCAGAAATGCCAGAGCGGCGAAACAGACCAGCAGCATGCCGGTGAAAAATATCTTCCATTTCCGCAGGCGGACCCGGTTCTCCTGCACTGTAATAGTTCGATCGTCCATCATATTTTCCTTTGTCCTCCCTTTCGTTCTTCTCCCACTGCCAGCATCGTTTCTTCCGGGAGCAGACTGCCTCATTATACCTCCGGCGCACTCTTGATTCCACTGTTTCTTCTTAGTATACTGAATGGAAGCTGCGGGATCTTAGGGAGTCCCCGGGTGCTCCGCAGCGGCTGACAGGAGGTAGAAACATGAAAATATCAGCACTTCCGGGTATGCTGGGGCTGCTCGGCGTCCTTATGAAATATAACCACTGTGCGAAGGAAATCGACGGGGCGAAAGCTGCCGGCGACATCGAACTGGAGAAGCAGAAAATCGCCGTTCACGCCGCGGAATGGGCGGATGCGGAGATTCGGAAGGCCGGTACCTCCCTTCTGGTGGAGGGCCGGGAGAACATCCCTGCGCAGGACGGCTTCGTGGTCATTGCCAACCATCAGGGCTACGGCGACATTCTTGCCCTGCTGTCCGCCTTCCGGGGGCACCAGCTGGGTTTTGTGGCGAAGGAAGAGCTGGGCAGGGTTCCCCTCCTGGGTCCCTGGATTCTGCGGGTTCGCAGCGTCCTCATTCAGCGGGGAGATGCCCGGGCCGCCCTCCGGAGTCTGAGCGAGGGCACGAAGATGGTGAAACAGGGATTTAATCTTTGTATTTTCCCGGAAGGAACCCGGGCGAAGGGCCCGCACCCCGGTCCGTTCAAACCCGGCAGTTTCAAGCTGGCCACAAAGGCGAAAGCTCCTGTGGTCCCGGTTTCCATCCAGGGCACCTATCACATTTATGAAGAAAAGGGGCGCATCCGTCCCGGCACGGTGCGCATCCGCATCCACCCTGCCCTGCCGACCGACGGGCTCTCCCGGCAGGAACAGAACGAACTGGAATCCCGGGTCGAGTCGATTGTGAAGGAAGGTCAGTCTGCCCTGTACGAGGCCGAACAGTCTTCCGGCCGGTAGCGCTGCCATTTTTTGTCTCTGCCCGGCTTCCGGCGTTTAACCCCGGACCATCGTGGTAAACATCAACCAGCGACGATAACGGATGGAATCACGGGAATCCCGTGAAGAGAGAATAACGGAGGCATGATATGGTAGAAATCACAACGGCTAATTACGATGCGGAGGTTACGAATTCCGATATTCCGGTAGTTCTGAAGTTCTGGGCAGAGTGGTGCGGCTTCTGCAAGCAGATCACACCGGCAGTGGAGGAGCTGGCCCGGGAGAACGAAGGAAAAGTGAAGTTCGGTACGGTGAACATCGACGAGCAGATGGATATCGCCCGGAAATTCCGGGTCATGAGCATCCCGGTCTGCATTCGCCTGGAGCACGGCGAAGAGAAGAAGCGGGTGCTGGGCGCTTACACGAAGGAGGAGCTGGCGGAGCAGCTGGGCCTCACGGAATAGTTGATCGGACAGGAATTCGCAGACAAAAAAGAACGGGAGGCGCGGCCGGAAACGGCTGCGCCTTCTTAATTATCGTTCATCAACGATATGCAATTAGATGGTGATCGACCGGCCCGCCGCAGCCGGAAGCCTGAAAATACATCGTCTATCACCGATCAGCGATCTTTCTCTTTCTTCCCCCAATCCCCAGGCACATATTCAGAACCTGATATACAAACGGCAGATAGAACAGCATCAGCAGGGCCCAGTCCAGCAGCAGAGGCAGAGCACCCAGAATGCCCTTCAGATGGGGCTGCAGCTCATAGGCAGCCTCGAACCCGGCCAGACCGGCCAGCACTGCCCAGCGGGCAGAAAACGGCATCGGCAGCCTTCCCCTGCGCAGGCGCACTGTCTCCTGTCCGACGAAACTGATCACCGTACTCATGAGCACCATCAGCACCAGAGTCAGGAAGAAACCCGCCGTCCGGGGAAGACGGGACTGAAGGGGCAGAATGATCAGGATCGTAATCATGCTGCCTGTCCAGCACCCGGCACTCACCGGGCCGGTCAAGAAACCCGCATTGGGAGAAATCTTCCGGCGGCTCCGCTTCTCCCGGAGGAGCCGGCTGCTCCGGGCCTTTGCATCATGTTTCCCCGGGTGAAGACTCCCGCTCCCCAACAGAGTCAGACGGACTTCCCGGACAGCACGCATGAGAATCCACCCGAAGAAGGCGTAGAACACCCCCATTAACAGAATCTCATACACCTTGTATTCCCCGCTGCCATAGGGCATTTCGGTCCCTCCCCTCTTTCCTGCTGCTCCTGAGTCCTTCACTATTCTCCGTGACTGATCACGCCGCTTCCGGTGATGGGAATCACCTCTCCCCCCAGCTTCGGCGGCTCTTCCATCTGTACCAGTATGAAATCCTTCAGACGGGCAGGCACCTCCCGGACATCCCGGACCAGCTGTCCGCTGTATCTCTGCTGATCCGCCCCGACGCCCAGTGCCGTAATATGATTTTCACTGCAGTCATACAACGCACGGTACATATGATACGTCTGGGTCACCACAATCATCCGCTTCACCCGGAAGATCTGCTTCGCCCGGGCGGCGGAGTCATAGGTAGAGAACCCGGCATGATCACAAAAAATGTCCGCCTCCGGCACCCCTGCCTTCCGCACATATTTCAGCATGACATGAAGCTCATTGTGATGCACGGAGCCGTTGTCCCCGGTCAGCAGAATTTTCGGAGAAACACCTGCCCAGTACAATTTCAAAGCCGTGTCCAGCCGGTCCTTCAGCATGGGCGTCGGCCTCTCCGTCCCGATGATTCCGGCGCCCAGCACCATGATACACTGGGCATTCAGCTTCTTCAGTCTCTTCAGCTGAGCATTGGATATACTGCCGGCATCCGAGGTCATGGAAGCGGCAATATTCGGTTTCTCACTCAGAACCACATGACCGTTAATTCCCGCCACCGCCAGGAACGCAGCCAGCACCAGAAGGAGCAGGACACAAAAAAAACCTCGTATAATCGATCTCATTTTTATATTCATCTCCAAAATGACAGACACAGCGGTTGAACAGACTGTTCTGTCATGTTAAAATTTCCGTGAATGGATGCGCAGCGATGCAGCTGCAACACTGTGAATTATACCATAATTCATGCAGCGGTTGAACTGGCGCCGTATGACAGTTTTTTGAAAAAATATTCACAATGAAAACGGCACAGAGGAGGCTATCATGAGAAAAATCGTGGCAACAGAGAAAGCACCGGCAGCGATCGGACCTTACTCCCAGGCTAATATCGTGGACAACATGGTATTCGCATCCGGTCAGATCCCAATCGACCCGGCTACGGGCAAACTGGTTGACGGTGACATCAAGGCCCAGACAACCCAGGTCTTCCACAACATTCAGGCGATCCTGGAAGAAGCGGGAACAAGCCTGGAGAATGTGGTGAAGACAACCTGCCTGCTGGACGACATCAAGGATTTCGCTCCGATGAATGAAGTATATGCGACATTCTTCCCAAGCGGCGTGTATCCGTCCCGTTCCGCATTCGAAGTCGGCGCACTTCCGATGGGCGCCAAACTTGAGATCGAAGTCATCGCTGTGATCAAGTAGCTGACCGCATACAGATTTTCCCGGGGCTGCCAGTCCGAACATTTCGTTCGGGGGCAGCCCTTTTTTCTTCGAAGTCATCTGCTGCCTGCCGGTCCCTGTCTCTCTACATTCCACGCACCACGCACGAAAAAAGCAGCCCCAAAAGGCTGCTTTCGGAAAACTGGCAGCGTCCTACTTTCCCGGGCAGTCACCCGCCAAGTATCATCGGCGCTGAAGAGCTTAACTACTGTGTTCGGGATGGGAACAGGTGTAACATCTTCGCTATTGCCACCAGATATTCGTTTCGTTGAGGTGTACCCTCAAATCCGAACAACATACAAGCCTTTCTCTCTGCTTCACTTCTTCTAAGCCTTGCGATTGTCATCTCTGACCAAGCTTTCGGCCGATTAGTACCGGTCAGCTGAGTATGTCACCATACTTAC
>NZ_FNBF01000038.1 GCF_900102225.1 Eubacterium pyruvativorans | reverse complement strand
AGCGACCGTGCTTCTGCCTTTTGACACATCAATACCTACTGCGTTTAACATCACTGATACCTCCGATATTGAAATTGCAATGGATGACCAGTTTTCTCATTGCCGATTCAATCTCCTGGGGTATCACACGAACGCAATGTAATTAGTAACATCGGTTCAACCTGCATAAACCGAACGGCTGCAAATGAGTATGGCTGGCTGACAGGCTTTCGTGCGGACGCCATATGGTCCTAGGAGGAACAAGTCAGATCCATGCCACACCATTGTACAGCTTTAGCAATGAAAGGGAGCAGATCCTGGCTGGTTGTCAGGTGTCTGTTACCTACAACTTTATTGTAGGAGGAGGAAAAAATGAACTCGTCAAGCAATGAATTTTTGTTCGGATCTCTCATGGCACTGTTTCTTCTCGGCCTGGTCATGCTGCGAAAGAGAAGAAAAGGCAGCGCCGCCTACGATGAGCGGCAGGAGGCCGTCCGCGGCCGCGGATATCGAAACGCCTACGTTATCACCAACGTTCTGATCCTGATCTATGCGCTGGGATTCAACGGCGGGTTGGATCACATCGTATCCCCGAGCCTCATCCTGTGCGCTATCCTGCTGATCGGCGGACTGGTGCTGTCCGGCTATTGCATCTTCCGGGATGCCTACTGGGGCTTCAACCAGAAGAAAAAACGTTCCATCTTCATCTTCTGGATTATCCTGATCCTCCTGTACATCCCGATCGCCCTGAACAAGATCCGTCATCCGGAAAACCTTTACGAAGACGGCCGCATCAGCTTCGACGGCGGCGCCCCATTCCTGCTCATCGGTTTCTTCGTCATCTTCCTGGGCATGATGCTTCTAAAAGCAGTGATCGACCGCAGAACCCCGGACGACGAACCGGACACAGACGGAGGTGCACACTGATGAAAAACCTGAGAATGAAAGCAGCCCGGGCGGCGAAAGACCTGTCCCAGCAGCAGCTCGCAGACCTGGCGGGCGTCAGCCGCCAGACGATCAACGCCATCGAAAAGGGCGACTACAATCCGACCATCCGCCTCTGCATCGACATCTGCCGCGCCCTGGACAAGACCCTGGACGAACTGTTCTGGCCGGAGGATTGAGGCGGGGCGGTCGCCTAAGGCGCAGGCGGTCCGGCAGGCCGGCCGGGCTGATTGTATACGATCAGCACCTTTCGGGCGGGCTGACGGAGGGATTGTATGCGATTTTCGTGTATACTGTATGGAGAAGGTGCGGAATGACCCGAAAGGCCCCGTTTCGCACTAAAATACCGGACAGGAGGGTGCGAAAACGAAAGAAAATCCCGGTTAATTTATATCGGCAGCCTCTGAAGGTGCGATTCTGATGAAAAGCGTTTTTTCGCACCTGGACTGGCAGGAAAATCGTATACACTTTCGGTGTGATGGACAAAAAATAACCCAACGTGCCGATCGGGCAATCCTGGTATGACGTTGGTTCGATGGACGAGCGGACGGAAATCCGGTGATTCAACACGAGGCACGCCTGTTGGGTAAATAAACTGTGATGTCAGAAAGGAACACTCAGCTGGCGAGATGCGAGAACGCGATTTTTCGCAGATCCGCACCCTTCTGAATCGTGTCGCCCCGGATTTTCGGCTGAATCAGACGGAATCGGGTGCGATATCAGAAAAAATTAAAATATCGCACCCCCCGGCCGACCGCACGCCCGCTCCCCTACCTTGCCATCAACTTCTTCATCCCCCGCATCAGGCCCTCCTCCGAAAGGTCGTACATCGGGAACATATCGTGGAGGAACAGATGAGTCTGGGCCCAGTAACTGTTGGAAGGGGGCAGCTTCGCCGGATTCAGCCAGATCAGGTGTGGATATTGTTTCAGCAGCATCCGGAAGCAGTCCAGGCCGGTATGGGGCTTGGCGCAGCGCTTCTCCCAGTCGTAGCCGTGCTCCGTCAGCTCATACGGGTTCATTTCCCCGTCGCTGACGATGATCACCCGGTATTCTGAGCCGAAATTTTTCAGCACCCGGTCCAGGGGCACCGAACGGTCCGGGTCCACCGCAGGATCCCGGTACAGCGCATCATCGATCACATTGTGGAAATAGTAGGTGTGCAGTTCTTTGAAATGATTGGATTTCACCGCCGCCTGGAACAGCATGCTGCACAGCCGGGCGTAATAGTCCATGGAACCGCCGGAATCCATCAGCATCAGCACCTTGATCTGATTGCGGCGGGGATGACGGTACTGGACCGTCAGCATGCCGCCCTTTTCCGACGTCTTCCGGATCGTTCCGTCCACATCGAATTCCAGTTCTTCCGTGTCCGATGCGGAATACTGGCGGAGTGTCCGGAAGGCGTTCTGAAATCCCCGGGTGTCCAGAATATTGTCCTTCCGGAAATCCCGATAGCGCCGCTCCCCGGCTACGCTGACCGCCGTCTTGTACTTACTCTGTCCGCCGATGCGGATTCCGCCGGGATGCCACCCGCTGTTGCCGAAGGCAGACTGCCCGTGGGTGCCCACCCAGAACTTGCCGGTGTCGTGCTTTGTTTTCTGCTGCTGCAGGCGCTCCTCCAGGCGGCGGAGGATCATTTCCAGGCTTTGCTGCTGGAAGGCACCGTTACGAACGGCCTCCTCCGCAATCTCCCGGATGTGCGCCTCGTCCTTCCAGCCCATCTCCGGCCGGTCCAGCCATTCCATCAGATCCTCCCCGAATTCCCCGGTGAAGGGCGCTCCCTTGAAGTACTCCGCAAACACCTGATCGAACCGGTCGTAATCCGCTTCCGAATTCACGCAGATCCCACGGCAAAGATAATAGAATCCGTTCAGCGAAGAGTGGTGCAGGCCTTTCAGCATGCCCTCCAGCACCAGCAGCCACTGATCCAGCGAAACCGCCAGACCCCGTGCCCGGAGCAGATAGAAGAAATCCAGAAACATAGGCTATCTCCTCCCCCGGTGCTTTTCCAGAACGCCCAGATCCTTGTCTTTTTTCAACAACACCCCCGCCAGCGGAATCTCACCCCCGGACCGGGCCGCCAGCTCCTCCACAGGTACGCCGCCGATCTGAAGCGCCCGGAGCCAGTCGATGAGTTCCGACGTCCCCGGCTTCTTCTCAATCTCCGGCAGACTCCGGATCCAGTAGAACGTGGCCATGGCCTGATCCACCAGCGTCTCCTCAATCTGATGGAAATGCACACCGATAATCTTCCGCATCTGCTCCTCATCCGGGAAATCAATATAATGGAAGATACAGCGCCGGAGGAACGCATCCGGCAGTTCCTTCTCCGCATTGGACGTGATGATGACGACCGGCCGGTGCTTCGCCTTCACTGTCTCGTTCGTCTCCGGAATATAGAACTCCATCTGATCCAGCTCCCAGAGCAGATCATTCGGAAACTCCAGATCGGCTTTGTCAATCTCATCGATCAGCAGCACCGTCTGCTCCTCCGCCGTGAAAGCCTCCCCCAGTTTCCCCATCTTCACATACCGCCCGATATCGTCCACCCCGTGGGTGCCGAACTGGGAATCATAAAGCCGCTGCACCACATCGTACACATACAGCCCATCCTGGGCCTTCGTGGTGGACTTGATATTCCAGGTGATCAGCGGCATGTCCAGCGCCTCCGCCACCGCCCGGGCCAGCATGGTCTTCCCGGTTCCCGGCTCCCCCTTCACCAGCAGCGGCTTCTCCAGCGCCATGGCGATATTCACAATCTGCTTCAGATTATCCTGGGCAACATACTCTGCGCTCCCTGCGAAACGTTCCTCCATACAAACCTCCTGCTTTCGACCGTACATTCACGACTTCATCTTAGCACAGCGACAAAGAATAATCTATCATTCGTCCGAAAATTTGGATTACTTCGCCCGGCCCGGTCGAAAAAAAACGCCGCCCGGACGGTGGTTATCGTCCGGGCGGCAGCACAAGAATTGATTCTTGCTACATTTATCACTTATACCAGTGTATCCAGTACGGTCTTCAGGTCGTCGATGATGTCCTCCACATCTTCCAGTCCGACACTGATTCTGACCAGACCTTCGGAGATGCCGGAAGCGGCCAGCTCTTCCTTCGTGTACGTGGAATGGGTCATGGTCGCAGCATGTTCCACCAGCGTCTCGGCGTCTCCCAGGGAAACCGCCAGAGTACAGAGCTGGAGCTTATTGATCGCTGCAGCAACCTCCTCTCTGGAGGCCTTCAGTTCCATGGCCAGCATGCCGCCGAAACCGTTGTGCATCTGCTTCTTCGCGATCTCATGACCTTCGAAGTCAGGCAGACCCGGATAGTAAACCTTGTCAACCGCCGGATGATCGTGGAGGAACTCCGCCACCTTCATGGCGTTGGCACAGTGTCTTTCCATTCTCAGGTTCAGTGTCTTCAGACCTCTGTTGATCAGGAAAGCAGAGAACGGGCTCATGACAGTGCCGGTCATATTCTTCAGTCCGGTCATTTTCGTATTCATGATATATTCTGCATCACCGACAACGAACCCCGCAATCACGTCGCCGTGGCCGTTGATATACTTCGTGGCAGAGCAGACCACCACATCGGCGCCCAGCTTCAGCGGATTCTGCAGATACGGCGAAGGGAACGTGTTGTCCACGACCACCTTGATTTCCGGATTGAAGTCGTGGGCCATCTTCGAAACCGCTGCGATGTCAACGATCTTCAGCGTCGGATTGCACGGCGTTTCGAAATAGACAACCTTCGTCTTCTCCGTCAGCGCCTTCTTCACATTCTCCGGATCGCCCATATCCACGAAGGTGACCTTCACGCCGAATTTCTGAATGTCCGTATTCAGCAAAGCGAAGGTGCAGCCGTACAGCGTATCGCTGGCAACTACCTCATCGCCGGCTTCCAGAATTGACCACAGTGCTGCGGAAATCGCACCCATGCCGGATGCAGTGGCCATCGCCGCCTCGCCGCCTTCCAGAGCGGCAACCTTCTCTTCTACCTGGGTCACTGAAGGGTTTCCCAGACGGGAATAGATATATCCTTCCTCTTCACCGGCGAACCGGGCCGCACCCTGCTCTACATTATCGAAGACAAAAGTCGATGTGGCATAGATCGGGAAAGCCAGTGCCCCGTTATCCTCTCTATGCGTTCCTGCGTGAATCTGCGTCGTTGCGAATCCAAATTCCTTCTTAGCCATAGATTCCCATCCTTTCTATTCGCTGTTACCAGGCCCGGGGGCGGCTCCCTGCCGCCTCAAGGCCGCTCCTACCATTAAGACCAAATTCCGTAAAGAGAGTGTGTGATGATTGTCAGTGTCGTCTGACTATTAGCTCTTTTCTACACATACAGGATACCACGGGCTCCGGAAACGTGGTAATCCCCGATTTCTCTAACCGCTTATCAGTAATTAAGATAGCAGAATTGACAGTTAACTCACCGCTGGTATAATTAATAGTATCGATTTAAATACTATTTTGGAGCCGGAGGGACATCATGACTTTTCAGCAATTGACATATCTGATAGAAATATCCAAGTGGGGTTCCATCAACAAGGCCGCGAAATCACTGTATATATCCCAGTCCGGGATCTCCACATCCATCAGCGAACTGGAGAAGGAACTGGGCATCGTGTTCTTCGAACGGAACAACCGGGGCGTCATCTTCACCCCGGAGGGAAGGGAATTTCTCGGATATGCGAAATCCCTGCTGGATCAGAAGAAATGGATCGAATCCCTCTACCAGGGCGATGAAGCAGACACCGATGAAACCGTTTCCCTGGTGGTCGCTTCCCAGCGCTTCCCCTTCGCCGAAAGCGCATTCCTGGAGTACCTGGAGCAGCACAACACCAGCCGGTACCGCTATGTGTTCAAGGAAGAGACAATGGATGCGCTGATCAACGACGTGCACGACCATCATGCGGACATCGGTCTGCTCTTCCTCTCCCGTGCCTCCTGTCAGATCGTCCGCCATATGCTTTTGTCCAAAAAAATGGAATTTCACAAGCTGGGCAGCACCCGCCCCGCCGTCTACCTCCGGGCCGGCCATCCCCTGGCGGGAAAATCCGAAGTGGGCGTGGAGGATCTGGCCCCCTTCCCTTACGTGGCTTTCGACCACCGGCAGGGGGTGGCCTCTGATTTCCTGGAAGAGTACCAGACGCCGGGCATGAAGCGGGGCTGCCGGCATATCATCGTCTCCGAACGCTCCATGTGCTATCAGGTCATGCTCCGCACCGACTGCTACACCACCGGAAGCGGCCTGCTTTCCGATGAAATCGATCTGGGAGACATCATCTCCATTCCGATGAAGGGCGAGCCGCTTCTGGATATCTGCTGGATCAGCTCTTCTCTGAACGGACTGCCCCGCTCCGCCTGGGACTTCCTGGGCATTCTGAAGCAGAAGCTTTCCCGGTCCATGGAGTTTACACAGAAGGTCCGGGACGACCTGGCCGCCGATACGCCGGAAGATGACATTTAGCCGGCGACGGGTTCCAAAAAAACGCAGAAGAACCGGCAGCCGCCGGTTCTTCTGCGTTAGTCGTGCAGTATGATATTCTGTTCTTCAACGAAATCCAGCACTACTCGTCCCGGGCTTCCTCCTGCGCCTTCTTCGCTGCCTCCACATTGGACTCCGCACAGTCATACTCCCAGTTCCACGGATTCGACCGGATCACCTTGTCTGCGAACGGTACAAAGATGGAAATGACAGCAACGATCGCCAGAATCCAGTTATACCACATGTACGGAATGATATCTGTCGGGGCGTACTTCGAGGATCCCATATACTGATTCAGCAATGCCACGGCCGACAGCATCTGTGCGCCGTACGGAATGATTCCCTGGAGTACACAGGAGAAGATATCCAGCAGAGAAGCCGTCCGTCTCGGATCCACATGGTATTCTTCCGAAACATTTCTCGCTACCGATCCGGTGACAACGATCGCCACGGTGTTATTCGCCGTTGCGCAGTCCACCAGAGAAATCAGCAGGGAGATACCAATCTGGGCGGAGTGATTTCCTTTCATGACCTTCCTGAGTTTCTGGATCAGCCAGTCGATGCCGCCCATCTTCGCAACCATTTCCGACATACCGGCGCAGAACAGGGTCAGGAAGAATACCTCGTTCATCCCTGTGAATCCGGCCCAGACATTCTGGGCAAAGGTGAACACGCTCAGACCGCCCATTGCGATTCCGATAATTCCCGCCAGGAATATACCGATGGTCAGCACCAGGAAAACGTTCATGCCGATCAGTGCCAGCACCAGTACCACGATGTACGGAAGAACCTTGATCGCACTGAAATCCAGCGATCCCAGCGATGCGGCGTGCTCCGGCCTTCCGATGACCAGCAGAACGACGATGGTGATCAGAGCTGCCGGGAACGCGATCCAGAAATTCAGCCGGAACTTATCCTTCATGGCAACACGCTGGGAACGGGTTGCCGCAATGGTTGTATCCGAAATCATGGACAGATTGTCTCCGAACATCGCACCGCCGATACAGGCACCTACAACCAGCGGAAGACTGAGCCCGCCCTTGTCCGCCACGCCGACAGCGATCGGTATGATCGCACCGATGGTTCCCATGGAAGTTCCGGTGGCAGT
Source organism: Eubacterium pyruvativorans (assembly GCF_900102225.1). Classification (GTDB taxonomy): domain Bacteria; phylum Bacillota; class Clostridia; order Peptostreptococcales; family Anaerovoracaceae; genus Aminicella; species Aminicella pyruvativorans. Next base: position 1,905 of record NZ_FNBF01000038.1, on the reverse strand, counting down.
TCCCATGAAAGCGGAAATAATGAAAATGCCCGCCGTCAGGAACTGGGTCGGAATGAAGGTCAGTCCCATATTTACTGTGGAATCCCTGCCGCCCATGGCCGCCGCAACAGCGGAGAACGCACCGGCCAGGATATAAATCATCAGCATGGTCATAACGTCTTCATTGGCGGCGCCTCTGGCAAAGACGCGGAACGACTCGCCCACCGGCTGCCGCATCATCAGAAATGCCACCAGCACGGCAATAAACATCGCCGTTACCGACGGAAACTGATAAAACGCCATTTCCTTTCCCTGGATGGACAGCGCAATGCCCGCCCCCAGATAGATGATGATGAAAAGAATCAGCGGAAACAACGCAAATCCGTTCGGTTTCCTCTCGTTTAAGTTATCATTCATCAGATCCTCCTTCTCTCACACTGCCGGGAAGACATCCCGGCCGACAACACATGACATCACACAGACTTCGCTGCACACCCTCATAATTTACTTAGAATATACCATATTATTGAAATTTTCCGATAATAAATATTTCAGATAGCCAGTACCCGCTTTTTCTTATAGTTGTTCGAAATTTTCTGTATTATATGGCAGCAAATAGAATTTCTCTATCCTTCTTCTCCGGTGACGACAAAAAATACCCGGGAAGCCGGGCGGCGGACGGGTGCGGCGGGCGGCGGCAGGTGCGATTCTGCGAAAAATCCCATTTTCGCACCCTATTCCGGCCGATTCAGCCGAAAATCAGGGGCGACACGATTCGGCGGGGTGCGGAAACACGATTTTTTCCGTTACCGCACCTGGCTGCCTGAACGTCAGATTTTTACATTGTAATTATTTTACCCGACGCACCAGCGTAATATACACACGTCGTTCTTTCCGGCCATTCCATCACTGCACCGCAGTGATCGCCTGGAAGCCCAATCAGCAGTTGAGTCATTTTCTTCCCAGCATATCCAAAACGTATACAATTTGTCTGACAGACCAGGTGCGAAAATCCAATTTTCTCCAGAATCGCACCATCAGGGACAACCGGAATAGATTAATCGAGATTTTCTTTCATTTTCGCACCCCTGGCGACTGTGTTTCAGGTGCGAAACAGGCAATTGGGGCAAATTCCGCACCTTCTCCATACAGTATACAGAAATATTATATACAACTCCCCCGTCCAGACCCCTGAAAAGCCCCGATCGTATACAATCTGCCCGGCCTGGCGACCGTCAATGCCTTGATCGTGCACCACGGCCTGGCGACCGTCAATGCCTTGATCGTGCACCACGGCCGGACGATCGTCAATGTCTTGATCGTGCACTACGGCCCGGCGACCGTCCGCTGTATATTTAGTAGGAGGATAACAGGCGGCCCGGCGGCCGCCTGTTTCCTTTTCTATTGAAGGAAGCAAGTGCGGGGAATTTCCCCGCACTTGCTTCATATCCCCGCCCGCAGCCTGCGGGCGGGGAAAAAACAAAAAAATCCCCGGTCGACACCGGAGACACGTTCGTGAAAATGATGAGCCCGCAGAGATTCGAACTCTGGACACACGGCTTAGAAGGCCGTTGCTCTATCCAGCTGAGCTACGAGCCCATAAAAAAATGGAGCGGAAGACGAGATTCGAACTCGCGACCCTCGCCTTGGCAAGGCGATGCTCTACCCCTGAGCCACTTCCGCAAATTGGTCGAGGGAGATGGATTCGAACCATCGTAAGCTCAGCTAACGGATTTACAGTCCGCCCCCTTTAGCCACTCGGGCATCCCTCGATGTTGCTTTCCTGAAACTGGCGGAGGGAATCGGACCCCCAACGTGCCGATTACAAATCAGCTGCTCTACCGTTGAGCCACGCCAGTACGCAGGCGACCTAATCATAGTACACCAACCGGCCGCCCATGTCAAGACTTCACACCCGTTTTTCCA
>NZ_FNBF01000027.1 GCF_900102225.1 Eubacterium pyruvativorans | reverse complement strand
ACTCAGAAAAACGCTGTTCCAGATCATGGATGCCATGCTCAAGCTTGGCCCACGAGAGGGCGACCCTGTCAGCCAGTTCCTTTTCAAGAAGAAGTCGGAAGGTAAACCCTACCTTGTCTACATGACGGCAGGTGCCAATAAGTTCCTTCGGGTTTACTACGGCAAGGTAAAGGAATGTCTACGGGGTCAGGCTAGATTAGAAGCCTGACTGCATCTATCCATAAGGACAATCTGAGACTGCCTGAATGAAGACAGTCTGGTTTGTTGTGCTCATTTTCATCCCTCCAAATTCTTGTGAATTACACTTGACTTTTACTTAGCAGGCTTTCATTTCGCTGCAATATGTCATCGTATTTGGCATTGGCGGATTGAAAAAACAGGCGGGTTCGATGAGGAGCCCGCCCGGATAGTTGTATTTCGCTGTAATTACTTCGACGGAACCACGAATCCCTTACCAAGAGCGTCATCCGGATCAATGAACCATGTCGCCTCGCCGCAGAGATACGCAGCACCTCTGACCTGCGGAACGACCGCATCGAATTCGCCGACCTTCGTCTCGGACTGGATGGTGCCGTAGAACTTGGAACCGATGAAGGATTCGTACACAAATTCCTTCCCTACAGGCAGTTCGCCCAGTGCGTGGAGCAGGGACAGCTTCGCAGAAGTACCGGTTCCGCACGGAGAACGGTCCAGCTGCGGGTCATCCGGATCACCGAATACCACCAGGTTGCGCAGATCGGCGTCCGGCGTGTCGGTGGTGGAGTAATTCTCTACCAGGTCGACAGTGGTGATGTCCAGTTCCGGATGCTGAATCTCAACGGTCTTGTTCACTTCATTCAGCAGGAAGCTGGAGAACTTCGTCAGGAAACCGGCTGTGTCCGGACCGACCTTGATGCCGAAGTTCTTCTCGGTGTCCACCATTGCGAAGAAAGAACCGCCGAAGCAGATATCATAGGTGACGTCCTTTCCTTCGTATGTGGTCTTCAGATCCTTCTTGTAACGGAACGCCGGTACATTCGTCAGGGTGACGCCGGTAACCTTTCCGTCCTTCACATCGGCAACCGTCCGGATGATGCCTGCCGGCGCTTCCAGAACGACCTCTGTCTGCGGCTCCTTCATTTCCATCAGACCTGCTTCCAGAATCACGGTAACCGTTCCGATGGTGCAGTGTCCGCACATGTTCAGATATCCGCCGCCGTCCATGAAAATGACGCCGAAGTCCGCCTCCGGATTAACCGGTTCTGTGATGAACGAACCGAACATGTCATGATGACCGCGCGGTTCATACATCAGCATGGTTCTCAGATAATCATAGTGTTCCTCGATGAAGTGCTTCCGCTCGATCATCGTATTGCCTTCCAGCTTCGGACAGTCGATGGCGACACGGCAGTATTCACCTTCAGTGTGGGCTTCAACGGTTCTGATGTGATCAGTATACTTTCCGTAATTGATCTTCGTCGTCAGTTCCATTCTCATGTACCTCCTTGGTTCCATTCATTAAATCAGAGCAACAGTTTCCAGCGCGCCAAAGCATTGAATGCGTGAATAGAACGCGTTCTGTAATCGTGTTGATTTCTATAGTCACATTATCGCCTATATTCCTTGAAAAGTCAATGTTTTAACGAAGAATTGCAGCAGGAAAAAACGTTGGATTTTCAATTATTGTTTGCTTTTCGCCGGGGCGGAAAGTATGATAATATCTATAGTGAAAACGGACAAAAAATACCGGATCACCGCTCGTCCCCCGGGCCCTGCGTTGTCCGGAAAACATACGGACAGGGAGGCAATATAATGAAATTCGGAAAGAAAACCATCAGAAGTTCGGCGGACATTCCGTACGATCCGGAGCGGTCGGACACATTGATCATTTACCGCAGCCGGAAGGGGAGTACCCTGGAATATGCGAAATGGATTCAGGAAAGTCTGGACTGCGACATTGTTCCCTTCGACAGGAAGTACCTGGGGTATTCCACCCTGTACCGGAATGTGATTCTGCTGAGCTGGCTCCGTTCCTCCGAAATTGTGGGACTGAAGCTGATCCGTCAGAACCACCTCCGGTTCCTGCTGCCGGAGAAACACGTGATTCTGGGCGTCACCGGCATTGCAGAGCCGTCGGAGTCCTACGAGAAGTATATCCGGGAGATCAATTTCGGTCTGGGATTCGACTATGCGTCGCTGCACCTGCTGCCGGGGCGCATGGATGTGGATCACCAGGGAGCTTCAGACCGGTTCATGATCCGGGCCTTTGAAAAGAGCCAGTATGACGGCATGACGAAGCAGGAGGCGGAAGTGTTCCATGACCGGATGACCCGGGGATGGGACGGTGTTTCCCGGCAGGCCTGCCTGGGCATCATTCAGGAAATTCAGAGCATCAGGAAAGAAGAAAAGAACGATCCGGACGGTGAGTAGACACCCTGAATATATCCGGATATGGAAATAACGGGCCGCCCCGAAAGCAATTCGCTTTCCGGAGCGGCCCGTTTCACATACATTTTCGATGAGTCGGAAAGAATTAGTTTTCCTTCACTGCCTTCGGTGTCTTCACAGCATCCTTGAAGAAGAGGAAGGATGTGAAGAGCACGACACAGATTACCAGCCATGTCAGCACGGTCAGCGGCAGGTTCTTCACGAATACGTAAGCAATGGTTACGCCGATAACGCCGAAGATACCCTGGGTGATAACGCCGTATACATCGTAACGGGAAGCAGAGATGAACTTCGGTGTGTTGCCGAATGCCATCAGGTATGCGCAGGATCCCATCATAACCGGGAAGGCAACCTGAACGTTCATTCCCAGAATTGCGCAGAGTGCCATGCACGGAGCGTACAGACCGACGCCCAGGTTCATCAGTGCGCCCAGGAAGAAGTTAATGACAACAGCGGCAACCAGCTTCACGCCTCTCAGACCGACAGCGGCTCCGGTGATGCCGAACGGACCGATCTGCGCTGCCTTCATCGCCATGATGACGCCCAGGATCAGCAGGCCGATGCCCATGCCGTAGCGGACCATTCTGACGTTCCACTTCGTTACGATGTCTGCACCGACGAATGCGCCGACGGTGGCAGCAACCAGCATCAGAGCCAGCGTCAGTGTATCCATTTCTACCAGATTGAAGAACAGGAAAGCCTCCGCCAGAACCGGGAAGGTATCTCCTACGTTCAGTGTTCCCGGAACATTGATATCGTCTACGGATTTTCCGATCTTAAAAGCTGCGGAGGACGGAGCGAAGGATCCGATACCCAGTGTATCGAAGAAGTTCGCTACCAGACCGACCATAGCATTCCATTTCCAGTGCTTCTTAGATTCTGCGATAACTGCACGGCCTTCTTCCGTGGATCTCTTCTTCTGAACATCACGGAAGACCAGGATGGCGTCCAGGATGAATCCGATCACGCAGAGTGCTTTCATAATAGTTACAGCACTAATTCCATTCATAACAGGCTCCTTTCATAATCAGGCGCTTGGGGGACTCCCCATAGATATATCGAATAAGGACAAACAGTAACTTGTTGTGCTATCATCTGCATCATATGCTTTAGTTAAGTAAATGTCAATCCAATTGTGTCAAAAAAATGATATTTTTTCACGAAGTTATCACATTGAGGTTAAGGTGGTATAACTCCTGGAATTATGCGCTTCACAGAGGATGAGATTACTATATATATGTACGTTATTTTAGAATGGGGTTCAGTAATTCCCCGGCGGATTGTACGGAAATCGATGCGAAACAATGCTATTTTCAGGAATAGAGAAAATTGATTGATAATCTATAGTCAAGCAATTGCAATACTTCGGGATTTTTTTATCAAGCTGCGGGAATAAATTTGTAGAATCTGTTCTAGTATGTGGTTAATTTTGTGGTATATACCGATCGGCGGTATCATTGAAAAATCAACGAAAAAAAGATGTTAAAATTTAAACATAACAGTTGCATTTCATTTGGTATCATGGTATATTGCAATAGAAATAACGAATAGTTGACTGCAGACAGCCGTGTCGGAATGCATCGGCGGACGGATTCGGATGAGAATTTTTCTCCGCATTTTCGTAATCCCCGGCGGGGTGATCCTGTGCTGTGTGCTATTGATGAACTCGATGGATCGGGCAGATGATTCCGGAGGGATTCGCACGGGAGCGGTTCCGCTGCTTCTGCAGGGCTGGTTCGTTTTCGGGTTCGGATGGCGGAGCCGTCCGGAAGGTCCTGGTAATTAGAAGTTTTCTGCACAGAGTGCAGGTTTTAGTTTTCAAGGAGAGACGATACTATGGAAAACATTCAGATGCTTCTGGTGAAGTGCACACCGATTGTCAAGGCAGGAGATAAGGTGAAGAAGGGTACCAAGATTGCGGAGCCGGCAGGCTTCACCGGTGCGAATCTTCATTCCAGTGTATATGGTACGGTTGAAGAAGTGAAGGAAGACCGCATCATCATCAAGCCGGACGAGGAACAGCCGGAAGAGTATGAAATGATCGCCGAGGACACACCGCTGAAGATGGTTGAGGAAGCGGGTGTCATCGGAATGGGCGGTGCCGGTTTCCCGACATGCCACAAGCTGGACATCGACCTCAGAGCAGAGGGCAACGCAGATGGATATGTACTGGTGAATGCATCTGAGTGCGAACCGGGACTGAGACATAACATTCAGCAGATCGAAGAGGATCCTTCCAAGGTTCTGAAGGGTGCGGAGTATGCGAAGGAAATTACCAACGCAACACAGATTATCATCGCTATTAAGAAGAAGAATCAGAAGGCAGTCAAGGTTCTGCAGGAAGCGATCAAGGACAAGGATGATGTCAAGCTCCACCTGCTGGCAGATATCTATCCGATGGGGGAAGAAAGAGCCGTTGTCAGAGAATGTCTGGGCATCGAACTGGAGCCGGACAAGCTGCCGTCTGCAGCCCATGCCATCGTCATCAACTCCGAGACATGCTCCAGAGTTGCAGAAGCGATCGATGAGAGAAAGCCGAGCTTCTTGAAAAACATCACTGTGCGGGGACAGCTGGTAGGCGGAAACGAAGCACACGTCTTCATGGATGTACCGGTCGGCACCAGCGTCGGTGCGCTGATTGAGAGAGCCGGCGGTATCGACGGAGAATATGGTGAAATCGTTCTGGGCGGACCGTTCACCGGCCGTGCCACGGAACTGGATGCGCCGATTACGAAGAACTCCGGTGCGATTCTGGTATCCATTCCGTTCCCGGATCTCCACGGTGCGAAGATGGGCGTTCTGGTATGCGCATGCTGCGCCGGTGAAGAGAGAGAGAAGGAAGTTGCGGAGAAGATGAATGCGAAGGTCATTTCTGTAGCCCGCTGCAAGCAGGCGGTAGAAGTCAGACCGGGTGCACCGCTGAAGTGCGAGAGACCGGGTAACTGCCCGGGCCAGGTGAAGAACAACCTGCAGTTCAAGAAGGACGGATGCGAATACATCATCATCGGCAACTGCTCTGACTGTTCCAACACGGTAATGGCTTCTGCGCCGCAGATGGGACTGAAGGTGTTCCACCTGACAGACCACCTGATGAGAACAATCGGCCACCCGCTGTACAGACACCTGAAAGTTTCTAAGGAAGTTAGCCAGGAAATCGATTTCTAATCGAAAAGGGCTGATGATAGAAGGGTATATAATTTCATCTTCTTTCTGGAACGCATGAACGGAAAGACGAAATCTGCATGACAGTTTATTGATTTTCACAGTTGATGAAGGAGGAGATTGAAATGTCCATTTCACTCGAATATGCACAGGAACACGCGAATGATCCGGCAGTACTCTGCTGCAGAGCGGAGGAAGGTACAACGCTGACACATCACAATCTGGAGGATCCGGCGATCTTCCCGGATCTGGTGGACGGCGGCCTGCTGAGCCTGGACGGCGCACTGACCATCGGCCAGGTGCTGAACGGTTCCACACTGACGAAGACAGCGGATTCCCTGACACCGGTAACCGCAGACATCGTGGACAAGTTCGACGAAGTCGGCGCAGCGGATGCGGCGGATGAAGCAGAAGAGACACCGGCTTCTGAGGAAGCACCGGCCGTACAGGCAGCACAGGCTGTCAGCGGCGCAGCGGTTCAGGTTTCCGGCGGCGTTCTGAAGCTGTCCATCAAGGAAGGCAAGGATATCTACATCGAGCTTCCGCTGTAATATTTCACTCAGTTTATCGGGTCCGGAACGGGTTTAACGCCCGTCCCGGCCAGAAATATCAACTAATAATTTCTTATCTAAAGGAGGAGTACAACACATGTCACTTTCACTCGAATATGCAAAGGAACATGCGAACGATCCAGCCGTCCTCTGCTGCAGGGCGGAAGCTGGTACGGAACTCACATCCAAGAACCTCGAAGATCCTTCGATTTTCGATGATCTGATTGAGTCCGGCCTGCTGAATGTTGAAGGCGCACTGAAGATCGGCCAGGTTCTGAACGGAACGAAGCTGACGAAGACACTTGATTCCCTTTCCCCGCTGACAGCGGACGTTGTCGACAAGTTCGATGCGGTTGAAGGCGAAGCGGCACCGGCGGAAGCACCGGCTGCAGAAGAAGCGCCGGCAGCACCGGCAGCACCGGCAGCTCCGGTGGCAGCCACAACGGTGGGCGGCGGTCTGAAGATCCACATCGGAGAAGGTAAGGAAATCGACATTGAAATCCCTGCGGGCATCACAGCGGCAGGCGGAGCAGTTGCCGTTCCGGTTCAGGAAGCAGCAGCTCCGGCGGCAGCAGCGGCGGCTCCGGCAGAGGAAGAAGAAAAGGTTGTCAGAGAACTGACAAGAAAGCATTTCCAGATCAACGAAGTAAAGCGTGGACCGGAAACTAAGATCGAAGGTACAACACTGTACATTCGTGAGGGCATTGAGCAGGACTGCATCGACGACCAGGTTCTCGTGAAGGATTTCAAGCTGGAAATCATCACACCGGATAAGTATCACACATATTCCGAAACCATCATGGACGTTCAGCCGATCGCAACGAAGGAAGGCGACGCGGAGCTGGGCACAGGCGTTACGAGAGTCATCGACGGCGCAATCATGGTTCTGACCGGAACAGACGAGAACGGTGTTCAGATCGGTGAGTTCGGTTCTTCCGAAGGTTACCTGGACGAGAACATCCAGTGGGGCAGACCGGGATGCCCGGAGAAGGGTGAAATCTTCATCAAGGGTCAGGTCACTGTACAGGCGAAGACGAACATGGAGAGACGTGGTCCGATCGCTGCACACACAGCATTCGACATCATCACGCAGGAAATCCGTGAAGCGCTGAAGGTTGCTGATGAATCCCTGGTTACAGACACGCAGGAACTGAAGCAGGTTCGCCGTCCTGGAAAGAAGAAGGTTGTCATCGTTAAGGAGATCATGGGTCAGGGTGCTATGCACGATAACTTCCTGCTGCCTGTGGAACCGGTTGGTGTTCTCGGTGCGAGACCGAACGTAGACCTGGGCAATGTTCCGGTTGTCGTTTCTCCGCTGGAAGTACTTGACGGCTGCATCCACGCTCTGACATGCATCGGACCGGCTTCCAAGGAAATGTCCAGACATTACTGGAGAGAGCCGCTGGTCATCGAAGCGCTGCATGATCCTGAAGTTGACCTGTGCGGTGTCATTCTGGTCGGTTCCCCGCAGATCAACGCAGAGAAGTTCTATGTTTCCAAGCGTGTCGGCATGACCGTTGAAGCGCTGGACGTAGACGGTGCATTCGTTACAACAGAAGGTTTCGGAAACAACCACATCGACTTCTCCAGCCACCTGGAGCAGATCGGTATGAGAGGAATTCCGGTTGTTGGTATGTCCTTCTGCGCGATGCAGGGTGCTCTGGTTGTTGGTAACAAGTACATGAACGCCATGGTTGACAACAACAAGTCCAAGTCCGGTATCGAAAACGAAGTTCTGGGCTGCAACACGCTGGCTCCGGAAGATGCAATCCGTGCTCTGGCTATGCTGAAGTCCGAGATGGCAGGCGAACCGGTGAAGGCTGCTGAGAGAAAGTGGAATCCGGCTGTTAAGCAGAACAACGTTGAGCTGATCGAAGAGGCATATGGCAAGAAGATCGAACTGGAAGAGAACGAACAGTCTCTGCCGATGTCCCAGAAGAGAAAAGAGAAGTATGACTAATCCGATTGAGACGAAAGATTTGAAGTATGGTGACAAGATCATCCGCATGGAGGGCGTGATCGTCGAAGTCCATGACGGCAGCATTGCCTGTGATCTGAAGGGCAGACTCGGTTTTCTCGAGGTACCACTTCGTATGGTAATCTCGGATTATCCGCTGAAAGTCGGTCAGGAAGTTGCATGGAACATGAGTTTCATCGAACAGCTTGGCCCGGACGCCAACGAAAAATACGTCAGCAATCATGATATTTACCTCAGACATCAGAAAGAGATGTCTGAAAAGAACAATACCAAGTAGGAGGAACAGAGAATGAGTTTGACAGTAGTTAAGGGCTTACAGTCCGAAATCTACGTACCAATTACTCCGCAGTCCATCTTCACTCCTGTAACGAAGCCGCTGACCGAAATGCGCATTGCATTCGCTACAGCTGCCGGTGTACATCTGAAGTCACAGGAGAGATTTAACCTGGCAGGAGATACCACGTTCAGAGAGATTCCGGACACAACACCGAGCGAAGACCTGATGGTTTCCCACGGTGGTTACGATAACAGTGACGTTAACAAGGACATCAACTGCATGTTCCCGATCGACAGACTCCACGAGCTGGTGAAGGAAGGTTTCATCAAGGAAACAGCTCCTTTCCACTATGGTTTCATGGGCGGCGGCGGAGATATCCAGGTTTTCACAGAGAAGACCGGTCCGGGGATCGCTGAGAGACTGAAGGAGGAAGATGTTGACGGCGTTCTCATGACGGCTGGGTGAGGAACCTGCCACCGCTCTGCAGTAATTGTGCAGAGAGCGATTGAAGCTGCCGGAATCCCTACAGTAATCATTGCTGCGCTTCCGCCAGTTGTCCGTCAGCAGGGTACACCGCGTGCCGTTGCTCCGCTGGTACCGATGGGTGCTAACTGCGGTGAGCCGCACAACGTTGAGATGCAGACCGCTATCGTGAAGGGTGCGCTGAACGCTCTGGAGACAATTGAAACTCCGGGCAAGATCGTTTCCCTCCCGTACGAGTACGTAGCGAAGATCTAAGCCTGATGGAATTGGAGCGGCCGCCATATTGCGGCCGCTTTTTCTGACCATTATAATATTATCAGAAAACGATAACTTCTTTTCCGGCGGGGGAGCCGCCAGATGCAGGAGGATTTTTTATGTCTGAGAAGACGATTGACCTGAGACGCCTGGTGGTGAAGGCGTTTCACATGACAGACGTGGAATGGGGCGAGGAGAACGATTTCGACTACGACGGTCATATGACGGTGTCGAAGGCCATGATCGACAGCCTGGTGGCGAAGGAACCGCTGATCGAGAAGATCGACATTCAGATCATTCCGCCGGGAGAGCATGATCGGTATACAGAAACGATCATGGATATCGTTCCGATTTCCGTGAAGGTGCTGGGCAATCTGGGAGACGGCGTCACCCATACTGTCACAGGGGCCTACTTCATTCTGACCGGTGTGGATACTGTGGGTAAACCGACCCATGAGTTCGGCTCCTCGGAGGGGAATCTGAAGGAGCAGCTGACCCTGAACCGGCCGGGAACGCCGGGGGACGATGATTACATCATTTCCTTTGACGTAACCCTGGCAGCCGGCAAAGGCCAGGAACGGCCGGGTCCGACGGCAGCCCACCGGGCGCTGGACGAGTTCATGCAGACCTTCCGGGAAAAGCTGAAGAGTATGGATGGAAATCGGGCCACCGAGCGCCACGAATTCCATGATGTGATCCGTCCGGGTGCGAAGCGCATCGTGGTCATCAAGCAGGTGGCGGGGCAGGGTGCCATGTACGACATGCAGCTGTTCCCGAATGAACCGGGAGGCTTCACCGGCGGAAAGTCCATCATCGATATGGGTAATATGCCCGTCATCGTTACACCGAACGAATACCGGGACGGCATTCTCCGTTCCATGCAGTAGAGGAGGGTCAATATGGGAATCGGTCCGTCAACGAAAGAGACTACATTACAGCATTTTCGGGATCCTCTGCTGGACGTGATCCAGGAAGATACGGATGTGGATCTGGCAGGCATTATCATTGTCGGAACGCCGGATGACAACGTGGACAAGATCCGGGTGGGCACCCGGGCGGCCATCATGGCCGAATGTATCCGGGCGGACGGCGCCATCATCACCGCCGACGGCTGGGGAAACAGTGACGTGGACTATGTGAATACCTGCGAGCAGCTGGGAACCAGGGGGATCGCTGTAACCGGCCTGAAGTTCATCGGCCGTACGGCGGGCTTCGTGGTGACGAACAACTACCTGGACGGTATTTTTGATATTAATAAATCCGAATCCGGAACGGAAACGGATATTGTCGGCCAGAATAATTATGACGCCAGAGACTGCCGGAAGGCCCTTGTGGTGCTGAAGGCGAAAATGGCGAAGAACAGCCGGAATCGGTAGAAACCGACTGCAGCTCTGAATATGAATGAAAAAAAGCGGGACACACGCCCGGGCTGATTCGCTCCGGACGCATGCCCCGTTTCTTTTTGTCCTGTCTACACCGCCAGATGAATCAGGGAGAACAGGACCCAGGAAATCCCCAGGGTGATCGGAATCGTGATGAACCATGCGAGCACCATGTTCCGGGCAGTCTGCCACTTCACGCCCTTCCGCCGCTGCGCCGCACCGACGCCGATGATGGAGGAGGAGATAACGTGGGTGGTGCTCACCGGAAGACTGAAATGGGTGGCCACCTGAATGACGATGGTGGAGGCCAGGTCCGCCGCCACACCGTTTACCGGCTTGAGCTTCATGATGCCGGTACCTACGGTTTTGATAATCCGCCAGCCGCCCACGGAGGTGCCCAGACACATGGCCAGCGCACAGAGAATCTGCACCCAGTGGGGCACAGCCATTTCCTGCAGATAGCCGTGGCTCACCAGAGCCATGGTGATGATGCCCATGGATTTCTGGGCGTCGTTGGACCCGTGGGAGAAGGCCTGCAGGGAGGCGGTTACAATCTGCAGCCGCCGGAACACGAAATTGGCGTGGTATGCGTTGGCGTCCCGGAACAGAATGCGGATGAGAGAGAACACGAGGAACCCTGCGGCGATGGCGACAAAGGGGGAAACGATGAGCGCTCCCACGATTTTTGTGATGCCCTGAATATGAACCGTCCGGGCGCCTCCGTCTGCCAGGGCGGCGCCGATCATTGCGCCGATCAGGGCGTGGGAGGAACTGTTCGGGATACCGAAGTACCAGGTAATCAGGTTCCAGATGATTGCGGAAGCCAGTGCGGTGATCAGAATGAGGGAGCCGTCCGCAACCAGTTTCAGGTCCACGATGCCGGTGGCGATGGTTTCGGCAACGCCGGTGAACAGCACCGCTCCCAGGAAATTCATGCAGGTGGCCAGCAGAATGGCCCCCCGGAGCGTCAGCGCCCGGGTGGAAACGGCGGTGGCAATGGCGTTGGCCGTGTCGTGAAATCCGTTAATGAAGTCGAAGGACAGAGCCAGCGCGATGATGAGCAACAGTGTAATCATCGGCCCCCCCTACATGTTCTTCATGACAATCATATCCAGACCCTTGGCCACCACCTGGGCTGCATCGGCGGTTTCTTCCAGAATATGATAGAGTTCTTTCAGTTCGATGATCTTCTTCGGATCGTAGTCCTCCGTGCGGAAAAGGTGGATGATGGCCTGACGCTCCGCATGGTCACACTTCTCTTCATGGGTCTTCACGGCGACTGTGTGTGCCTTGATTTCCTTCAGTTTCTTCTCGGACAGCAGGTGAACCGCCGCACAGAGCTCTGCTGCGGCGCCGGCGATGTGCCGGGAGAATTTCCGGACATACTGGTCTGTAAGGTCTGTCTCGAACATCCAGAAGTAAAAAGCGCATTCCTCCAGCCCGTCGGTGATCTCGTCCAGACCTTCCGCCAGGTGCAGAATGTCCTCGTGCTCAATCGGGGTGATGAATGCGTTGGTGAGACTGATAATGATCTCATGAATATGGACGTCGCTTTCCGATTCCAGTTCCTTCACACGGTTTGCGAAGGCTTTCAGGTCCTTCGTGCCGTCTTCCTGCACAAAGCGGTTGAAAAACTGTGCGCAGTTCTTCGTGTCTTCCGCAATGGCAATCAGCTGTTCATATAATTTATCTTTTTTTCGCATTTTGGAGATCCCTTCTCATTTCAAAAAAATAATCCGCCGGCTGAGGAACACAGCCTGCAGATTAAATTGTAATTATTTCAAAGGAATTTTACAAGGGTAGATTGGAAAAGCGCCGGAAAAGCGTCAGGAAAGTCCGAGAATTCCCATCAGTTTCAGCGCGAAAGGAACCACCAGGAAGGCGGGCAGCATGTTGATGACTTTGAACTTCGTCAGATTCAGCATGTTCGTGCCGATGGCCAGAATCATCAGACTGCCGCTGGCGGACAGCTCCAGGATCAGGGCGTCGTTCAGATACGGGGCGATGTATTCCGCCAGCAGAACCAGAAGTCCCTGGGCGAGGAAAGTGAAAACCGCCGAGCCGTACACCCCGGCCCCCATGGTGGCCCCCAGCATAATGCCGGTGATGAAGTCCAGCAGCGATTTCGTGTACAGCATGGTGTAATCATGCTGCAGCCCTGCATTCAGGGAACCCACGATCATCATGGCGCCCACACTCATAATAATCGTGGATTCGATCATGGCTTCTGTGAAACCGGAATTCCCGCCGGAGGAGAACCGGGCGACAATCCGGTCGGTACCCCGGTTGATTCGGCCGTCCAGATCCAGCACTTCTCCGATCATCACGCCGATGACACAGGAGAGAATCATGATGAGCACATTCTTTTCCTTCACTGCCCCCTGGATCCCGATGATGACCACGCAGAGGGCGAGGGTATTCATCATAACGGAGGAAATGCGTTCGGGGATCCCCTTCCGGAACAGCAGCCCCAGAGTGGTGCCGATGAGGATAGCGAGCGTATTGACAAAGACAGCGAACATGACAGACCTCCTTCGGATAATAGTGAATACGTTATATTCTATAATTTAATGGGATGAAGTGCAAGGGTCGGTTTCCTCCGAAGGAAATACGGGCTGGTATTTTTCGCCGGGGGAGGGTATCATACTATACATTGCTAAGGAGGAAAGTTACAATGCTGGAATATCTCATGCCGCCCCTGATCGGTGCGGTGATCGGTTATTTTACGAACTATATCGCAGTGAAGATGCTGTTCCGGCCAAGGCGGGAGGTCCGCCTGTTCGGCCGGCGGCTGCCGTTTACCCCGGGTGCCATTCCGAAGAATAAGCCCCGGCTGGCCCGCACCATCGGCCAGGTGGTGTCGGATACGTTCTTCACAGAGGAGAATCTGACCGCCCAGTTCATGGCGCCGGCCGCCGTGCGCGGCGCAGTGGATACGCTGCTGGAACTGCTGAACCGCACTGTGGAGCAGGACGGTCTGATGCTGGCCGGTACAGAGGATAAACTGGAGGATCTGATGATGAAAACATCGGATCATGTGACGGAGAAGATTCTGGAAGCCGCCCGGGAGAGGGATTTTCCCGGCATGGTGGCGGATGCCTGTGTGCAGGGCGTGAAGGCGAAGCTGCAGAACTCCATGCTCAGCCTGTTTCTCACAGAGGAACGGCTGTCCCAGGTCCGGGGACAGATTGAAGAGGAAGTGAACCGGAAAATGGATGAGGAAGGACCGGAAATGCTGCAGGGAGAAATCGACCGGGCGCTGGCGGGACTCTGTGACCGGAGCCCGCTGGATCTGGCGGCGTCTTTCGGGGTATCGGAGCAGCAGGTCCGGGACGGCATTTCCCGGCTCTACGGGGAAGTGGTCCGCTCCGGTGTATCGGCCCTGATCCGTCAGATGGATGTGTCGGGGATGATCGAGACGAAGATCAATGAGATGCGTGTGGAGGAAATGGAAGACCTGGTGATGACGGTCATGAAGAAGGAACTGAGTCTGATCGTGAATCTGGGTGCGGTGATCGGTTTCCTGCTGGGCATGGTCAACCTGCTGTTCTGACCGCAGACTTTCGGCGGATCCGACGGCAGAAAATTAATAATCGTATTTAAGAAAGTCCCGGGACGGAATATTCCCGGGACTTTCTTCAAATTTGATGAACTGGACTGTAATATGAAGTATAATGATTTAAACTGGTTTCGGATTACATAACTGGCAGGTTTTTCTTGTTCGGAAGGCAGAAGGACATTCTGCCGGGAGGAATGACAGAAATGAAGAAATATGATGTGACGGCTCTGGGCGAGCTGCTGGTGGATTTCACGGAGAATGGTATCTCAGAACAGGGGAATGCGCTGTTCGAAGCGAATCCGGGGGGCGCGCCCTGCAATGTGCTCTCAATGCTGCAGAAATTGGGAAAGCGCACAGCGTTTCTGGGGAAGGTGGGGCAGGACGCCTTCGGGCTCCGGCTCCGGCAGGCTGCGGCGGAACAGGGAATCGATGTGGACGGCGTGTATCTGGATCAGAATGTGCCGACCACTCTGGCGCTGGTGTCGAAACTGCCTGACGGAGACCGGGACTTCTCGTTCTACCGGAGTCCCGGTGCGGATATGATGCTGCGGACCGAAGAGGTGGACCGGGAGAAAGTGAAATCTTCCCGGATTTTCCATTTTGGTTCTCTGTCCATGACCGGTGAACCGGTCCGCAGCGCCACCCGGGAGGCAGTGCGGGCGGCGGAAGATGCGGGGGTGATCCGCTCCTTCGATCCGAATCTCCGGCAGCCTCTGTGGCCGTTTGAAGAAGCGGCCCGGGAACAGATTGCGTGGGGGATGGCCCACTGTGACATTCTGAAAATTTCGGATAATGAAATTCGCTGGTTCACCGGATGTGAAGAATTCGACGAAGGCGTCAGGACGCTGAAGGCGACCTACCCGGGCATCCGGATGATCTGCCTTTCCATGGGAGCGGAGGGCAGCCGGGTGTACTGCGAGGGAAAGCGCATCGAAGCTGCGGCATTCCGGACCGAGGCTGTGGAAACCACCGGTGCGGGCGACACTTTCTGTGCCTGTGTGCTGAATGCCGTGCTGGATCACGGGCTGGAAGGCTGGTCTGAGGATGAGCTCGTCAACATGCTCACCTTTGCCAATGCGGCTGCCTCCATCGTGACCACCAGGAAGGGGGCACTTCGCGTGATGCCGGAGAGGGAAGAAGTAGAGGCGCTGCTTCGAAAGCAGGATTAGCAGAGCGGCCCGGGAGAGCGGGCGGCGGGACAGTGAGGGGATCATGAAGAAAGCGACGAAGAAAACAGCGAAGCTGGCAGCGGAATCTGCGAAATCTGCTAAGTCAGCGAGATCAGAGATACGAACGGGGGAAGCGAAACCTGGGGTGAAGAAGCCGGAAGAAACGGATCCGATTCTCGCAGAGAGAGTGCGGGAAGACCGGGCCTTCGAACAGCGGCTGGCGGAACGGAATGACGAAATGAAATGGCTCTATATGGAGCTGTACGACGACCAGCATGCGTATGACTATTTCGTGGAGATGCTCCGGCGTACCTACGAAAACCGGTCCCGGACGCTCCGGGAGTGGGATGATTTCCGGACCATTGTGGACGACTGGTACCGGGGCGGGGAGCTGCTGGGCTACATGGTTTACACCGAGCAGTTCGCCGGGGATCTGGAGGGCATGGAGAGCCACCTGGAATATCTCCGGGAGCTGGGGGTGAATTACCTGCACCTGATGCCGCTTCTGGAGAGTCCGGAAGGAAAGAGCGACGGCGGATATGCCGTGTCGGATTTTCAGAAAGTTCAGCCGTCCCTGGGAACCATGGAGGACCTGGGAAACCTGTCCGATGCCTGCCACCGGAAGGGAATCTGTGTCTGCCTGGATTTCGTCATGAATCATACCAGTGATGAACATGAGTGGGCACGCCGGGCGAAGCAGGGGGAGAAGGAATTCCAGGACCGGTATTTCTTCTATGATAACTGGGATATTCCGCATCAGTATGAGCAGACCGTTCCGGAGGTGTTCCCGCAGACGGCGCCGGGAAACTTCTCCTGGTGTCCGGAAGCCGGGAAGGTGGTCATGACCACCTTCCACCCCTATCAGTGGGATCTGAACTACCACAATCCGACGGTTTTCAATGACATGACGGAGGCCATGCTGAATCTCTGCAATCACGGCGTGGACATTATCCGGCTGGATGCGGTTCCGTATATCTGGAAAGAACTGGGCACTGCCTGCCGCAATCTGCCACGGGTGCATACCCTGGTCCGGCTCATGCGGCTGGCAGCGGAGATCACGGCACCGGGCACGCTGCTCCTGGGAGAGGTGGTCATGGAACCGTCGAAGGTGGTTCCGTATTTCGGTTCCGTGGAGAAGCCGGAATGTCACATGCTGTATAACGTGACGACCATGGCCAGTACCTGGCACACGGTGGCCACCAGGGATGTCCGGCTGCTCCGGCATCAGCTGGATTCTGTATTCAGCCTGCCGAAGGAATATGTGTTTCTGAATTATCTCCGGTGTCATGACGACATCGGCTGGGGACTGGATTATGACTTCCTGGGTCAGTTCGGGATTCAGGAGGTTCCGCATAAGCAGTATCTGAATAATTATCTGTGCGGCAGTTGGGAAGGGAGCGACGCCCGGGGAGAACGGTACAACGACGACCCGGTCCACGGCGATGCCAGGCTCTGCGGCACGACGGCTTCCCTCTGCGGCATTGAGGCAGCGGAGTTCGAGGATAATTCCTGGAAGCTGGATCGGGGGATCCGTCTGGATATCATGCTCCACGCCTTCCTGCTGACCCAGAGCGGCATTCCGGTGATTTACAGCGGAGACGAGGTGGGACAGAAGAACGACTACTCGTATCATGAAGATCCGCTGAAGTGGGAGGATTCCCGGTTCCTCCATCGGGGGAAGATGGTCTGGGAGGACGCCGAGAAGCGGAATGACCCGGAAACCAGGCCGGGAAGGCTGTTCCGGGCAATCAGGAACATGGTGGAGATCCGGTCGAAGTATGAAGTCTTCCACTCCGGCGCAGATGTCTGGACACTGGAACCATACAACGACCATATCCTCGGCATCGGACGGTACTGCAGGGGAGAGAAACTGCTGGCGCTGTTCAATTTCAGTGATTATGACGAGACTGCCTGGATCAATGAAGAGGGAAACTGGACCGATCTGATAACCGGAGAGACGAAGGAAGCGAAAGCGGTGGGTATTCCGTCGAAGGATTTCGTCTGGCTCTGGATGAAATTCTGAAAAGGAGGCGGGAATGAAACTGATTTTTCTGGACATTGACGGAACACTGACGGAACCAGGCAGTATGATTCCGCCGGACAGCGCGGTGCAGGCGATCCGGGAAACCCGGGAGCAGGGAAACCGGGTGTTTCTATGCACCGGACGGAACCGGGGGATGGCATCGCCGCTGATGCAGTACGGCATGGACGGCATGGTGGCCCTGGCAGGCGGCCTGGTTACTGTGGGAGAGGAGGTATTGTACGATTGTCCCATGGACGGTGAACTGTTCCGGAAGACACTGGATCTGCTCCATGAGGACGGCGTGTTCTGCACGGTGGAGTGCCGGGACGACTCCTTCTGCGATCCGGATATCGGGATCCTGCTCGACAGCGCCGGGAGAGGAAACAGTGAACTGGAACGCTGGCGCAGAATGATCAACGAAAGCCTGAACATTCGCCCTTTGTCCGAATACCGGGGACAGCCGGTCTATAAGATTGTGGTCATGTTCACCGATCCTGCCCAGATCCGCAGGACGAAGCAGCTGGTGGGTGACCGGTTCGACTTCGTGATGCAGCAGGACGTGCAGGGCGTGCATAACGGAGAACTGATCAACCGGGCCTACGACAAGGGACGGGGCATTCTCAGGGTCAGGGACCGTCTCGGTGTTCCGGCTGCGGACACCTACGGATTCGGGGACAGCATGAATGACCTGGCTATGATCGAAACGGTGGGCACAGGCGTCTGTATGGCAAACGGGGATCCCCGGCTGAAGGAAAGATGTGATCTGGTCTGTCCGGCGGTGACGGAGGACGGACTTCAGAAGGCGTTCCGGAAACTGGGGCTGATCTGAATATGTGCGGGCGGAAGGACTGCTGTGGGAAACACACCGCGCAGGAGCCTCGGCCCGCAGGAAAGAATCAGGTGATACGGCGCTGGGGAATCTGCCGCGGCGCCTGCACAGATAAATGAAACGGGGGAATTATCTTATGGCATTGGACTACAGGAAGTGCGCTGAGGAGATCTTCAGCCACCTGGGCGGAAGGGACAACATCATCAGCGCCGCCCACTGCGCAACGCGTCTCCGGCTGGTCATTGCGGACAACAGCAAGGTGGACGCCAAGGCGCTGGAAGATGTGGAGGGCGTGAAAGGCATGTTCAATTCCAATGGACAGCTGCAGCTGATCATCGGAACGGGGACAGTCAACAAGGTTTATGATGAGTTTCTGGCGGTCACCGGTATGACGGCGGCCACGAAAGCGGATGTGAAGGCGGCCGCTGCGGCCCGGCAGCCGCTGCCGAAACGGCTGGTGAAGACGCTGGGGGATGTATTCGTTCCGATTCTGCCGGCCATCGTGGCATCCGGTCTGATGATGGGCCTGGTAGAGGCGCTGGGAAAGGCATATCCGGCATTCAACGGCTCGGACTGGTATCAGTTTCTGGATCTGGTTTCCGGTGCGGCCTTCGCCTATCTGCCGGTGATCATCGCCGTCAGTGCGGCCCGGGTATTCGGCGGGAATATTTTCCTGGGTGGTGTCATCGGACTCTGTATGATTCATTCGGGTCTGATCAACGCCTGGGCCGTGTCCGGAATGAAAGCCAGCGAAATACCGGTATGGCATCTGCTGTTCTTCAATGTGAAGGCGGTCGGTTATCAGGGACATGTCATTCCGGTGATCATCGCCGTCTGGATCATGTGTAAACTGGAGCAGTGGCTGCATAAGCATGTGCCGGAAATGCTGGATCTGTTCGTGACACCGCTGGTCACCGTGCTGGTCACCACATTCCTGACTTTCACGATCATCGGACCGGTGTTCTCCACCGGAGAAACCTATGTGCTGGAGGGTGCGAAAACTCTGATTACCGTGGGACACGGCATTGGTGCGGCCATCATGGGTGCAGTCTATCCGATCACTGTTGTCATGGGTCTTCATCACATGTACAACGTCATCGAAGCCGGCATGCTGGCGGAGAAGGGGGGACTGAATATCTGGATGCCGATCGCCTCTGCGGCGAATTTTGCCCAGTTCGGTGCCTGCCTTGCCGTAGCGGTGAAGGCGCACAATCGTAAGACAAAGGCTGTGGCGCTGCCGTCCGCTCTGTCTGCCTCTCTGGGCATCACAGAACCGGCGATCTTCGGTGTCAACCTGCGCTTCATGAAACCGTTCATCTGCGGCATGATCGGCGGTGCCTGCGGGGCACTCTTCGGAGCGATCTCTCATATCGGCGCCAAGGCGTACGGTGTCACGGGAATCCCGGGACTTTTGACCATCAATCACATCGGAAAGTACGTGATCCTGCTGGCCATCGCCGGCGGTGTCGCCTTCGCTCTGACTATGGTAGTATGGAAAGAAGAGCAGGAGAAGACGAAAGAAGAGATTCTGGAGGAGGACGCCGGTGCGGATGTTCCGGAAAACACCGAAATGCCGGTGGTGATTTCCTGCAGCGGCGGCGCACTGAAGGCGCCGGCCTACGGGCAGGTTGTTCCGCAGGCGGATATTCCGGACCAGACTTTTGCGGAAGGCATTCTGGGCGAAGGCATCGGCATTCAGCCGGAGCTGGGGGTTGTCATTGCGCCGTGCGACGGTGTGGTCAGCTCCGTGGCAGACTCGAAGCATGCCATCGGTATCACCGGCCCGAATGACATGGAAGTTCTGATCCATGTGGGTGTGGAAACCGTGGACATGAAGGGCGAAGGATTCCGTCCGCTGGTGGCGGAAGATGAAGCCGTGAAGGAAGGACAGAAGATCATGGAATTCGACCGGGACAAGATCAAGGCGGCCGGTCATCCGGACATGGTGGTCTTCCTGCTGACCAACAGCGACGAGTACGAGGACGTGAAGCTGGGTGCCGATGCGGGTGCCAACAGCGAGGCATAGTTCAACATCGTTGAAACAAACGAAAAGATATATTGCAAGAGGAGGAAATGAAATGAAAGAATTCGAACTGACGATTACCGATGAGAATGGTCTGCACGCCCGTCCTGCGGGAATTGTTGTGAAAGTGGCGAAGAAATTCACCAGCGCTGTCACCATCCAGGCAGGGGAGAAGGAATGCGACATGAAAAAGCCGATCAAGGTCATGGGACTGGGCGTCGTGAAGGGCGACGTTGTGAAAGTGACCGTAACCGGCGAGGATGAAGAAGAAGCCGCCGAGGCGATCCGTCAGGCGTTCATCGACAACAAGCTGGCATAACAGACGCTGCAGTGGGGCGCTGCCGGATCCTGTCCGGCAGCGCACACTGCTGTCCGCTCCGGGGCGCAGCTCCTGAGGGCCGGACAGGGCGTACAAGAGAGGGAGGAAAAGGATATGCTGACTGCAACAGGAAAGAGCATCGTCAGCGGGATTGCTGTCGGGAATATCAAAATATTCCGGAAACCGGACCGCTCGATCTCCGATGCCCCGGCAGAAGATCCGGCGGCGGAGGTGAAGCGGTTTGAAGAGGCTGTGGAGGCCGTCATCGAACAGCAGAACGATCTGTATGAAAAGGCGGTGGAAGAAGCCGGCGAAGACAATGCGGCGATTTTCCAGGTTCATGCCATGATGATGGAAGACGACGATCTGCTGGATGCCGTGAAGGACTGCATCAATGACGAAGGACATAACGCAGAATACGCAGTGCGGCAGGGCTTCGAGGAAGTGGCGCATATGTTCGAGGAGATGGATAACGAATACATGCGTGCCCGTAGTGCGGATATCCGGGATCTGGAAAATGCGACGCTGGACGTGCTGATGGGCATTGATCCGGATGGCATACAGGGAACCGAGCCGGCGATTCTGGTGGCCGAGGATCTGGCACCGTCAGAGACCATCAGCCTGGACAAGTCCCTGATCCTGGGCATCGTAACCCGGGGCGGCAGTGCCACCAGCCATACGGCGATTCTGGCCCGCACCATGAATATCCCGACCGTCATCCAGTGCCAGGAAATTGATGACAGCTGGGACGGCATGACAGCCGTGGTGGACGGGTACAATTCCAGCGTCTACGTGAATCCGACGGCAGAAATCCTGAAGGTCATGCTGGAACGGCAGGAACAGGATCAGAAGGAAGCTGCCCTGCTGGAAGATCTGAAAGGAAAGGAAAGCGTCACCGTAGACGGAACGAAGGTGAAGGTCTATGCCAACATCGGCGGTCCGGAGGACGTGGAAGCGGTACTGGAGAATGATGCAGAGGGGGTCGGCCTGTTCCGGTCGGAATTCGTCTATCTCAATACGAAGGGGAATCCGCCGACGGAAGAAGAGCAGTTCAATGCATACAAAGAAGTGCTGGAAGCCCTGGCGCCCCGTCAGGTGGTCATCCGCACCTGCGATATCGGCGCAGACAAGCAGGTGGATTACATGAATCTGGATCATGAAGATAACCCGGCCCTGGGATTCCGGGCGATCCGTATCTGCCTCACCCGGAAAGACTTCTTCAAAACCCAGCTCCGGGCGCTGCTCCGGGCCTCTGCCTGCGGCAACCTGGCAATTATGTTCCCGATGATCATCAGCGTGCGGGAACTGGTTTCTGCCCGGGAACTGCTGGAAGAGTGCCGGAAAGAACTGGAGCAGGAAGGCGTTCCGACAGGACCGATGGAAGTGGGCATCATGATCGAGACGCCGGCGGCGGTGATGATTGCCGACGAGCTGGCGGAGCACTGTGACTTCTTCTCCATCGGAACAAACGACCTGACCCAGTACACACTGGCCATCGACCGCCAGAACGACAAGCTGGATCCGTTCCTGGATACCCACCACCCGGCGGTACTGAAGGAAATCAAGGCTACCGTAGAGGCGGGCCACCGCCACGGCATCTGGGTCGGCATCTGCGGCGAGCTGGGGGCGGACCGGGATTTGACCGAACAGTTCCTGCGTATCGGCGTGGATGAGCTGTCGGTGAATCCGAAGGCGACGCTGCCCCTTCGAAAAGTGGTCCGGGGGCTGGACCTCAGCCTGCCGGAAAAGGTGGAGGAGGAAAACTTCCGCTAAGAGATGCCTTCCTGCGGGCGGGTGTTTCGGCGGGGTGTATCATAAGTCAAAGGAATATGCCGCAGGCGTGCACAGAACGAGAAGAGGGTCTGTGCGCGCTTGCTTTTTTTTGGTGCGGCGCCCGGAATTGCAAAATAACGAAGGGGTTCTGCTCTATGGTTCGGTATGACAATTGCCAATTTTCTAAATATGACTGTTATCAGAGTTGATTTCCTGGTATGATATGACATGTGAGTGAGATCGTTTGCATAATGGGGGAGGACACAGAATGTTCACTGCACATATCCATCCGGAAACAGGAGTAGAACAGACCTGCAGGGATCACTGCAGAAATACGGCGGGTTATGCAGAGAAAGACCTGGAAGGAATCGGGCTCGGGAAAGCGGCCTATTTCGCAGGCCTTCTGCATGATGCCGGAAAATTTACGAATGCATTCAACACCTACATCCACCGGTCCGCTGCGGGGGAAAGGGTGCAGAAGGGATCTGTGATCCATACTTTCTCGGCGGTGTCCTGGCTGATGAAGAACCATCATCAGGAAGAGGGACCCATTACGTTTGACGATATCGCTGCGGAAATTCTGGCTTATGCGGACGGCGCCCATCACGGCAATTTCGACTGCATTAATTCGTCCGGAGAAAACGGTTTTCGGCACAGGGTGGAGAAGCAGCCTGATTATGACCGAGAGGCGATGCAGAACTTTTTCAAGGAATGTATTTCGGAAGAAGAACTGACGGAATTGCTGCAGGAGGCATATTCTGAATTGGTACAGAAACTACAATGCATCAGTGATCCGGAAGGGCATAACGACCCATTAGAAACTTATTTCTATGAAGGAATGCTGTCCAGACTTCTGCTGTCGGCGGTCATTGACGGGGACCGGCGAGATACGGCAGAGTTTATGGCCGGAAAGGATTATTCCAAGATCATTCCAGGAAATCCTGAGCTATGGCAGGAATTACATGCTTCTCTGGAGGAATTCTTGGAAAAAATGCCGAACGCAACCGAGATCCAGAAAGCCAGAAGGGAGCTATCCGAGTATTGTGAGAAGTTCTCGGAGGAACCCGGCGGCGTGTACCGGCTGAATCTGCCGACCGGTGCCGGAAAGACCCTGTCCGGACTCCGTTTCGCTCTGGCCCATGCACAGAAAAAGGAAAAGAAGCGAATTATATACACTGCGCCGCTGATCAGCATTCTGGATCAGAATGCCCAGGTGATCCGGGAGGCTCTGGGAAGGGAAGAAGTAGTACTGGAGCACCATTCGAACATTCTTCATGATCAGGAGAATACAGGAGAGCTGGAGCGATACGAATTGCTCGCAGAAACATGGGATGCTCCTGTCATCATTACAACAATGGTTCAGTTCCTGAATACGCTGTTCAGTGGAAGGACGACGTGTATCCGGCGGTTTCAGTCTCTCGCTGACAGTGTGATACTGATTGATGAGGTACAGACCGTTCCACTGCGATACCTGACTCTGTTTAATCTGGGGGTCAATTTCCTTGCCGAAGTTTGTCATGCCACGGTGATTCTGTGTTCCGCCACCCAGCCTTGCCTGGAGGCGGCGGATCATCCGATGCATATTCGTCCGGAGCCATTCGTTCCGGCGGATCAGTACCTTCGGTATGAAGAAATATTCCGTCGTACCGAAGTGACCTGCCCTGACTCGTGCCAGATGAAAGAGATTCCGGATATTGTTCTTCGGAAGATCGAGGAGAAGCAGAGCATCTTGCTGATCTGTAACAAAAAAGGCGAAGCACAGAATTTTTTCCGGGAATTACAGAATCGAAAACCCGAAGATGTGAGGATATTCCACCTGTCTTCATCCATGTGTATGGCGCATCGAAAACGGACCCTCAAGGAAATCTACGAAGCGCTGGACAGGAAAGACCGTGTGATCTGTGTTTCCACGCAGGTGGTGGAGGCCGGTGTGGACATTTCCTTTGCCTGTGTCATCCGTCTGGCAGCCGGACTGGATCGTATCGTACAGTCTGCCGGACGATGCAACCGGAACGGAGAATCAGACCAGGCCGCTCCGGTGTATGTGATTCATGCTGAGGACGAGAATCTGAAAATGCTTCCGGACATCCGGAGGGAGAGAAGTGCCTTCTTGGCACTGCTGCATGACTGGAGGAAAAAACCGGAGAAATACCAACATTCCCTCACATCGGATGCTGCAGTGAATTTTTATTACAAAACGTTGTTCAGTTCCATGTACCCGGGGGAGCAGGATGGATATGTGGACAGTCATCAGCCTTCCCTGTTTCAGTTATTGTCTTCGAATCAGGAGTATTGTAACTGCTGTGAAGAGGATCCCCGGCAGCACTACATGACGAACCAGGCTTTTCGAACGGCAGGAGAACTGTTCCGGGTTATTGATCAGGAGGGAAGCAGCATTATCGTTCCTTATGATGAGGAAGGAGAGACGCTGATTTCGGAGTTATACTCCGACAGGGGTCAGCATGATCTGGCGTACCGAAAAAAGCTGCTGGATCAGGCGAAGGACTATTCAGTATCCGCATATTCTTACCAGCTGAAGAAACTTTCGGAGGAAGGAGCACTGCAGGAAAGCGAAGACGGCGTTATCACGCTGCTGGGTGAATATTATGATCGTGAAATCGGATTAACAGAAGAAGGAGGTTGTGACGGATGCACCCTAATATTGTGACGTTTCAGGTTTATGGCGATTACGCCCTGTTCTCAGACCCCATTACCCGTGTGGGTGGTGAAAAATCAACCTATCAGATCCCGACCTATGAGGCCCTGAAAGGGATCATGGCTTCAGTCTACTGGAAACCGACGATTATCTGGTACATTGACCGGGTTCGGGTAATGAAGCCGATTCAAACCGAGGTGAAGGGCATCCGCCCGGTGAAGTATAACGGTGGGAATGACCTGGCATACTATACTTATCTGAAGGATGTGTGCTATCAGGTGCAGGCTCATTTCGAGTGGAACCTGAACCGGCCGGAACTGGAGGGAGACCGCAACGAAAACAAACATCATGAAATCGCAAAGCGCATGATCCGAAAGGGTGGCAGAAGGGATATCTTCCTGGGAACCCGGGAGTGTCAGGGTTATGTGGAGCCCTGTGAATTCGGTGAAGGGACAGGAGCTTATGACGCCATTCCCAGGCTGGACTTCGACATGATGTACCACGGCATTACCTATGCCGATGAGGCATGGTCCGAAGAGACAAAAGACAATATGACGATCGGTCTGTGGAAACCGGTTATGGAGAAGGGCGTCATCACCTTTCCGAGACCGGAAGATTGTGCTGTGCATCGGATTGTGAAACCGATGAAAATGAAAAAATTCGGAGAAGGCAACTTCAGTGGTCTTTCGGAATTTGGGGAGGTGGAATAATGGGATTGCTGCAGCAGGCAATGAAAACGTATGACAGTATGTCCCGTATCGTCGGGGTGACCGGCGGGGACGGAAAAGAGCCGCTGGCGCCCGTGGGGCACATTACGACGAAGCCTCAGATTCGGATCACGATCGATGCGGATGGAACATTTCTCCAGGCAGAAGCGATAGATGAGCTGAAGGTCATTATTCCGGTTACAGAGCAGTCGGCGGGAAGGACCAGCGGCATATGTCCGCATCCGATATGTGATCAGGTCGGTTATATTACTGATTCAAATCAAAAAAAGCATTCGGAATATCTACAGCAGCTGGAAGGGTGGGCCTGTTCCGACTACAGTCATCCGAAAGTGAAAGCTGTATTTTCCTACCTGGGCAGAAATACGGTAACTTCGGATCTGGAAAAAGCGGGATTGCTGAAAATAGATGAGAAAGGTTCCGTATCAAACGAAAAAGATTTGATTGTATGGTGGGTCACTGGTTTGGGAGAAGAGAGCGGGCCGATCTATACAGATCAAGCCGTTTTCCGTTCCTGGGAAGAATACTATATCCATGATCTGGATCAGGATGGGAACGTGGATTTTTGCTATCTGACGGGGGAATACCTGGAAAAAGCGAAGCAGCACATGAAAGGGGTCGTGTCTCTGAACGGTAATTCCAAGATTATCTCAGCGAATGATCATGTGAATTTTACATATCGCGGCAGATTCGAAAAGTCCGATCAGGCAGTGAGCGTCAGCTATATTGCTTCCCAGAAAGCGCACAATGCTCTGAAATGGGTCGTTGCGAATTACGGAATTCCAATCGGAAGCAGACTTTTCGTCGCCTGGAATCCTGATGGCCACAAGGTTCCGTCCATCATCAATCCAATGCTTCCGAAGCAGGAAGAACGAGTCGATCCGAAGGGATATCGGAAGGAACTGGGAGACGCTGTAAAAGGGTATCTGTATCATTTCTCGGAAACGGAGAAAATTGTCATTGCGGGATTCGATGCTGCAACCAGTGGAAGGCTCGCTGTAACATATTACAACGAGCTGCTTCGATCAGACTTTCTGAAAAGAATGATGGATTGGGACAACAGCTGCTGCTGGATTGACGTGAAATATGGCGTCCACTCTCCGCTGTTGAAAGATATCGTCCGGTTTGCATACGGTACGATGCGAGGCGAAAAAGATGATCAGAAATTCGATGTGGATGAACGCGTTATGCCGGAACAGATGCAGCGTCTGATTCACTGTCGAATTGACCGAGCAGGTTTCCCGGAAGATCTGATGAGAGCAATGGTTCGGAGGGCCGGAAATCTGAAGTTACTGTCAAAGAAGAATCGCAGCAGGGTGGTTTTCGCGGCCTGCGCTGCGATCCGAAAATATCACTGGGATCACAATAAGGAGGAATGGGAGATGGCGCTAAATCCGAAGTGTCAGGATCGGAGTTATCAGTTTGGAAGATTGCTTGCGATTATGGAGGGAATCGAACGTTCTGCACTGCATGGGACGGATGATCGGGAAACCAATGCGATCCGTCTGCAGCAGGTATTTGTCCAGCGGCCAGGTTATGCAGCAGCAACGATCATGGAAAAACTAAAAACGGCGTACTACCCCCGTTTGAATCCGGGGCTTAGAATCTATTATGAACGCCTGGTGGGAGAAGTGATGGAAATGCTCTCCGCTTTTCCGCAGGAGGACTATAACAAGCCGCTGGAGGAAACATATTTGATGGGATACTACTTACAGAAAAACGAGTTTTATACTAAGAAATCCGAGGATGAAGAAGAGGAGGCAGAATAATGAGCACATTACAGAACAAGATTGATTTCGTTGCATTTGCATCGGTGTCCGGAGCGAATCCGAATGGAGACCCGCTGGACGGAAATCGGCCCCGTACAGATTACAACGGATATGGGGAAATATCAGATGTCTGTCTCAAGCGGAAAATCCGGAACCGGCTCCAGGATATGGGCGAGGCGGTATTCGTGCAGTCGGATGATCGATCGGATGACGGCGCTAAGAGCCTGAAGGAGCGGGCCGATGAATTGAAGAAGATAAAGGATAAGGATGAATTCAGCCGAACCGCCTGCGGCAGGTGGATCGATGTCCGCTCTTTCGGACAGGTATTTGCTTTCAAAGATTTCGGCTGTGCCTCGGTTGGCGTACGGGGACCGGTTAGCATTCATCGTGCGGTCAGCATGGATCCGGTTGAAATTCAGTCGATGCAGATCACAAAAAGTGTAAACGGTGAACCGTCTAAAACAAAGGCAGCGAAGAGTTCGGATACCATGGGAATGAAACATTTCGTGAAATTCGGACTTTATGAAATCAAAGGTTCGATCAATGTTCAGCTGGCGGAGAAGACCGGGTTCACGGATGAGGATGCAGAAAAAATCAAGAACGCCCTCCAGTCTCTCTTTGTCAATGATACATCATCGGCCCGCCCGGACGGTTCCATGGAAATCGTGAAACTGTTCTGGTTCCGGCATAATTGTAAGGATGGGCAGTACTCCTCGGCAAAAGTTCACCGCAGCGTGAAGGTTGAGAAGAAGGATGGCGTTCTCGTTCCTTCTTCCGCTGAAGATTATGTGATCCATGTAGAGAAGCTCCCGGATCTTGAGGTGGAGGAACTTGAAGGAAAATAATGATTATCTGATGATATCCGGGATCCAGCACTTCCGATATTGTCCACGGCAATGGGCACTGATTCATGTAGAAGATCACTGGGAGGAGAGCGGCCTGACCGCTGCGGGCAGGGCAATGCATGACCGGGTTCATGAGGCTGGTGTCCGGGATTATCGTCAGGGGGTTGTAACGATTCGGGGAATGCGTGTTCATTCAGATCGATACAGGATGACCGGAATCTGTGATGCAGTAGAATTGATACCGGATGAGGATGGTATTTCGCTGACAGGAAGACCGGGAACCTGGAGAATTCGTCCGGTTGAATACAAGCATGGGAAATCGAAAACAGAGGATTGTGACCGGCTGCAGGTTACAGCGCAGGCGATCTGTCTGGAGGAGATGCTGGGATGTCAGATCATGGAGGGAGATTTGTTCTACGGAGAAACGAGGCATCGGGAACATGTCCTTCTGACTGATGATTTACGACAGGAGTGCATCGAGATGGCAGCGGTCATGTGGAAATACCTGGAGCGCGGATATACACCGAAAGTCAAGCCTGGAAAGAAGTGCGGAAGATGTTCCATGCATGACATCTGTATGTCTGAATTGCTGCAGACAACCGGCCGGTGTGATGTGACCGCTTATATCCGGTCCCATCTGAAGGAAGGGGATTAACTTGCGAAAACTGCTGAACACATTATATGTGACGTCGGAAGATGCGTGGCTGTCCCTGGATGGAGGAAATGTCGCAGTCAGTTGTTCGGAAACCGGAAAGCGGATGGTTCCGCTGCATATTTTGGAGGGAATTGTTAGTTTCTCGTACCGGGGTGCATCGCCCAGCCTGATGGGTGAATGTGTGAAGAGGGGAATCCAACTTTCGTTTTTCTCGCCGCGGGGCAGATATCTGGCAAGTGCCAGTGGGACGGTTGATGGGAATGTCTTTCTTCGACGCCAACAATATCGTTATGCGGATGATGAGGAATCATCATTACGTTTTGCCCAGAATTTTATATACGGAAAAATATATAATGCTCGTTACTTTCTCCTCAAATTCGGACGAAGTTATGCTATGCGTGTGAATCAGAAAGTATTTAACGATGCGGCGGATGCCATGAAAAAGATGCTTAAAGAAGCGCAAGATGCGAGGTCTGTTGAAGAATTGATGGGAATAGAGGGCACTGCAGCCTCGATCTACTTCAGCCTCTTCGATCAGATGGTTTTGCAGCAAAAGAATGATTTCAGTTTTCTTTCCCGCACACGTCGACCACCTATGGATCGGGTAAATGCGCTCCTTTCCTTTTCGTATACACTTCTGGCAAATGACTGTGCCTCGGCACTTCAGGGGAACGGACTGGATCCGTATGTTGGATTCCTGCATGCGGATCGGTCCGGTCGCAGATCCCTTGCATTGGATCTGATGGAGGAATTGCGATCTGTTTATGCGGATCGTTTCGTTCTGACTCTAATTAATAATCGGATGATTGCTCCTGCGGACTTCGATTTGCAGGAAAGCGGAGCAGTTCTGTTGAATGAAGAGGGGCGGAGACGATTCCTGCAGGAGTGGCAGAAGAAAAAGACTGAAATAATCACCCATCCATTCATAAAGGAGAAAATGCCTTGGGGATTGGTGCCGCATATCCAGGCGCTGTTGTTGGCACGATGCATCCGGGGCGATATCGAAGAATATCCCCCGTTCTTCTGGAAATAAGTCCTGGTGAGGACCGGAGTTGGAAGGAATTATGCTCATTTTGATAACGTACGACGTAAATACAACAACTGGAGAGGGACGGAAGAGACTGGCGAAAATCGCAAAGGTCTGTGTATCCTATGGTCAAAGAGTGCAGAACTCTGTTTTTCAATGTGATGTGGATCAGGCAAAGTATATTGCGTTGAAAAACCAATTGCTGGATATCTATGATTCTGATAAAGACAGTCTTCGATTCTACAACCTGGGAAACAAGTATCAAAGCCGGATCGAACACTATGGAAAAGATACTTCCTACGATCCGGAAGGCGTACTGATACTCTGAGAAAGGTAAACGGGTTGCATATCCGTGGCCGAAAAATGAAAACATCGGTGCGAACCGGGAGCTGTTGTTCAGACGGCGGTACGTTCGCACCAAGAAAATCCTGTATTTCTGATATTGTTTTACAGAAACAGGTAGCCTGAATCGATATTTTGGAACTGCTCACAAGATTGGAGCATAG
>NZ_FNBF01000010.1 GCF_900102225.1 Eubacterium pyruvativorans | reverse complement strand
TGCCGATCCGGGTCTTCAGGGTCCGGCTGCGGATGCCGTTGCGACTGTCTGTGCGTTCGTCAGAACGCTCATACGGCGCAGCCCGAAGCTGTTCCTGAGACTCCGCCTTCAGGATGCTGTTGAGACTGTTGGTGAGCAGTGTCCGGAACGCTTCATCGCGATCCACGGAAAGTAATTGTAGAATTTCCTCCTGATTCAATGTAATATTGAGTTGAGCCATCGTGTTCTCCTTCCTTGGTATTAATGGTGATTTTGGTCGATTTTCATTATACCTAAAGGTCGAGCACCTGGCTCTTTTTAATTTTTCAATTTACACCATTATACGGACGCCGCCAACACCAGATTTTGACATCGTAATTAATCTACTCAACGCCCATGAATCCGGTGCTGTCATCGTCTTTTCGTCCGATCGATTGTCCCGTCTCGGTGGCCGTGGGAATGATCGATCGGAAGTTGGTATATTTTTTTCTTAACTACGCCCGGGTGCATCCGAATCGTATACTATCTGACCGCCCAATCAGGTGCGAAAATCCAGATTTTTCCTTAATCGCACCCTCGGAGGGGACGGAAATATATTAATCAAGTTTTTCTGTCGAAATCGCACCCTGAAATCCGGCATTTTGGGTGCGGATCGGGGATATTGGGTCGATTCCGCACCTTTTCCATACAGTATACACGGAGATCGTATACAACTTGATGATACAGGCCCCGGCAGGCGGAGATTGTATACAATTCCCCATTCGGCTGGCCGCTGCGCCTTGGAGGACCGTTCCCATCCGGCCGGCCGCTGCGCCTTGGTGGAACGTTCTCATCCGGCCGGCCGCCGCACCTTGGTGGACTGTTCCCATTCGGCCGGCCGCCGCACCTTGGTGGACTGTTCCCATTCGGCCGGCCGCTGCGCCTTGGTGGACCGTTCCCATCCGGCCGGCCGCCGCACCTTGGTCGACCGTTCTCATCCGGCCGGCCGCCGCGCCTTGGAGGACCGTTCTCATCCGGCCGGCCGCTGCACCTTGGTGGACCGTTCCCATCCGGCCGTGCCTGCCAGCGATGAACAAATGCATCAAAAAATCTGACACTTTGAATAAACATGGCTTATCGTGAAGATATAAAATGCTGATGATTGGCAGGCCATTCAGAAAATGAATATTGCATGCATAAAAATACGGCGGGCCGCATGAGGATTCTGCCCGGGAACCGGGGTCGGCGGGGATGAACGAGGCGGATTTTTCAATGAAAAGATTTACTTATCGTAACAATAAGAACCGCATATTTTCAACGGTTTCGCCATGTATACTTTAAATTGTCATTTCGTGCCATAATCGCTGAATCCGTTGAAATACTGTCATGTCAGCCGATCCGGACCATGGAAGCTGAATTTGACTTTTCATACATGAAAGTGTATAGTCGCTTATAGATAAGAGGTATTGAATTAGAAACAGGTTTTCGACCGCGTTTTCGGGATATGTGCTTTATGCATAAATAGAAAAGGGGTTTCATGGAAGTTGGCACAGTGAATGGGGATCTGAATGTATCGCTCATTGCCAATGCCGGGCTGCTGATGGAATACTGCGGAACGAAAATCATGATAGACGGAATCTACGGGAGTCAGGGGCATCCGTTCAGTAATCTGAGCGGAAATCAATGGAGCAGGATGCTCCGTGGGAAGGCTCCTTATGACGGGGTTGACTACCTGATGTTCACCCACGATCACCCGGATCATTTTTCCCGGGAGATGACGCTGCGGTATCTCAGGGAGCGGCGTGTGAAAGGGATTTTTCTCCCGTCGGAAGGCATCGTCGGGTCGGTGCTGGAACATTATCTGGAAGAGAACGGCATTTCTTGTGTTGAATTGTCGAAATTTACCAATAATGCACACTATGGAATTGAACCTGCCGTATCGGTGCAGGCACTGCGGACCAGACATCTGGACCGGAAATTCAGAAATGTGGCAAACTACTGTTATCTCATTACGTTCGGACAGAAGAATGTCCTGATCACGGCGGATGTGGATTATGTCAGCGAGAACTTTCTCCGGCTGCGTGATGTGCCGCTCCGGGGGGTATTCATCAACCCGCTGTTTTTCAACGAGATGCGGGGCGGACATTTTTTCCGGGGTACGCTGGAGGCGGAGGAATACATTATTTACCATCTCCCCTACGAAGGGGATGACCGAATGGGCATGCGGCGCATGACGGAACGGAATCTGGAGCAGTGGAACAGGGATCCCCGGAAGGGGAAAGCGACAGCACTGTCGGAGCCGGGACAGAGGATCGTCCTCTGAGGATTTTTTGTCCGGCGGGCAGGCAGGAAAACAGGTCATATCAGACATTCCGGGAAGCCGGAAGAGAGAGCTGAGACGATATACAGGAGTGATTACAGGAGGTTTGAATTATGGCGAAGGACAACGACATCCTGGAGCTGGCTGACGGCGGTACCCTCACGAGAGTGGTTGCGGTCAGACTGAGACCGGGCACAGATGTGCTGCTGGGGCTGGAAGAGGCCTGCAAGCGTGCGAACATCAGCAACGGCGTCATCCTCACGGGGATGGGCAGCCTGAACGGCGTGAAATACTGCAACCCGATTGAGCTGGAGGATTCCCCGTCCGGTTACGGATACGGCGCTCCGCTGGAACTGGTGGGTGTTATCGAACTCACCGGCATGAGCGGAATCATCTGCCACGATGCGGAGGGCAACACGAATCTGCATGTCCATGTGGATCTGAGTGATCGCCACGGCGGCGGCCACGGCGGACACCTGGTGGAAGGCACGAAGGTGCTGCTGACCACAGACGTGATCATCGCTGAGATTGGGGGCAAAGTGAACATGGGACGTGCGTTCGACAAGGAACTGGGCGTGCCAATCTTCAATCCGACGCAGATCGAGGTATAGCGCCGGAAACAGAAATCAAGGCAATTACAGGCCGGCGGGATCAATATCCGGACCGCATCAGGCGGAAGACGGAGGGCTGCATCGGGCAGCTTCGGGGTCAGTCCCGGACCGGACTGTTTGCAGATAACACTTCATGTAATTCTTTTTAAGAAAGGTGTGAAAGAATTTGGCTAAGAAAACGTATTCAAAGGAACAGGCTCTGGATTTCTACCGCACAATGGTCAGAATCAGATCCTTCGAGGAGCATGCGGCAGACTGCTTCATGAAAGGCATGCTGGCAGGCAACATTCATCTGAGTATCGGTCAGGAAGCTGCAGAAGCAGGCGCTTTCGCAGCGATTGGCAAGAATGACTATTTCTGCACCACACACAGGGGCCACGGTCACGCGATCGCCCGGGGCGCTGATCCGAAGAAGGCTATGGCCGAACTGTTCGGAAAGGCAACCGGCTACTGCAAGGGCAAGGGCGGTTCCATGCACATTACTGATATCGAAGGTCTGGGTGCGCTGGGCGCAAACGGTATCGTCGGCGCCGGTCAGGGTATCTCCGCCGGTTCTGCTTTCGCATCCAAGTATCTGAATGACGGAGCGGTCACCGTCGGCTGCTTCGGTGATTCTTCCACGAACCAGGGTATTTTCCATGAATGTCTGAACATGGCTGCCACCTGGAAGCTGCCGCTGGTATGGTTCGTGGAGAACAACAGCTACGGTGTATCCACGGATATTCACAGAGTGACGAACACCGAGACGATCTCCGAGAGAGCGAAGGCATACAATGCGCAGGGCGAAACGGTAGACGGCACCGATGTATTCGCAGTCTATGAGGCAATGCAGGAAGCCATGGAATGGGCTCGTTCCGGAAAGGGACCGTACCTGCTGGAGGCCAGAGTTTACAGATATCAGGGTCACTACTGCGGTGATCCGGCGAACTATCGTCCGAAGGAATACATGGAAGAAGCCATGAAGCATGATCCGATCGAAAAGCTGGGGAAGAAGCTGATCGAAGAATACGGCATGACCCAGGAAGAACTGGATCAGATCCATGCAGATGCGGATGCGGAAATGGATGAAGCAGTTAAGTACGCAGACGAATCCCCGTATCCGGATACTGATACGCTCTTAACGGATGTATATGCGGATGATAATGAAAGGTGTGTGGCAAGATAATGAAGAAGTTAACATACAGTAAGGCCATTCGTGAAGCGGCCATCGAGGAAATGAACCGCGACGACAAGGTATTCCTGATGGGTGAAGACGTCGGTGTCATGGGCAACACTTTCGGATGCTTCATCGGACTCCGGGACATGTTCGGTGCCCGTCGTGTCATTGATACGCCGATCTCCGAAGAGGGTTTCACCAGCATGTGCGTTGCTGCGGCGATGAGAGGACTTCGTCCGGTAGCGGAGCTGATGTATAACGATTTCATCACGGTCTGCGGCGACCCGATTTTCAACCAGGCGGCGAAGACCAGATATATGACGGGCGGACAGGTGAAGGTACCTATGGTACTTCGTCTGCCGATGGGTTCCGGCAGAAGAAACGCCGGTCACCATTCTCAGTCTCTGGAAGCGCTGTTCTGCCACTTCCCGGGCCTGAAGGTTGTGGCTCCGGGATGCCCGGCAGATGCAAAGGGTCTGCTGAAGGCGGCCATCAGAGATGATGACCCGGTCATGATCATGGAACACAAGCTGCTCTATGCGAAGAAAGGTGAAGTTCCGGAGGACGAGGATTACATCGTACCGCTGGGCAAGGCGAATGTGACCAGAGAAGGAACGGATATCACGGTCATCACATGGTCCAGAGAAGCCAGATTCGCAGAAGAAGCGGCGGACAAGCTGGCGGCAGAGGGCATCAGCACCGAGGTGCTGGACCTGCGTTCCCTGGTTCCGCTGGATTGGGACGCAATTGTGAAGTCTGTATCCAAGACACATAATGTTGTCATCGTTTCCGAAGAGACGAAGAGAGGCAGCTATGCAGGTGAGATCTCAGCCCAGATCAACGAGGATCTGTATGATGAGCTGGATGCACCGGTACTGCGTGTCTGTGCGCCGAACATCGTTTCTCCGTTCAGCCCTGTACTGGAAGACCTCAACTTCGCACAGCCGGATGATATCGTCCAGGCAGTGAAGAAGGTCCTGAACAAGTAATGAAGGAGGGTATGAAAGAATGGCAACAGAAATCTTAATGCCTCAGCTGGGCCTGACTATGGAAGAAGGAACCGTAGACGAATGGGTCAAGCACGAGGGTGACGAAGTAAAGAAGGGCGATGTCGTGCTGAAGATCACGACAGACAAGCTTTCGAATGATATCGAAGCGGAAGAAGACGGCGTTCTGCTGAAGATCGTCGCACAGGAAGGCGAAGATGTTCCGGTGAAGGGTATTCTCGGATACATCGGCCAGGCAGGGGAAACGGTGGATGCACCGGCAGCAGATGCGGCTCCAGCAGCGGCACCGGCGGCGGAAGCTGCAGCGCCTGCACCTGCGGCAGCGGCTCCTGCACCTGCGGCAGCACCAGCAGGCGGAAGAGTCCGGATTTCCCATCTGGCGAAGAAGATCGCAGAAGCGAACGGCGTGGATTACACCGGTCTCACCGGTTCCGGAACGAACGGCCGGATCGTGAAGGCGGACATCGAAGCTGCGATGGCGAAGGCGGCAGCGGCTCCAGCAGCGGCAGCAGCTCCGGCACCTGCGGCAGCACCGGCTCCGGAGACGGTGGACGGCATCGAACTGCAGGACGGCGACGAAGTGAAGAAGATGTCCGGTATGATGCGGACAATTGCGAAGAGAATGACCCAGTCTGCCCAGGAGATCCCGACGGTTACCCATGTGATGAAGGTGGACGTGACCGACATGCTGGCATTCCGCAAGAAGCTGAATGCAGAGTACGGCGCAGCCCATGGCATCAAGTTCTCCGTCAACGATCTGGTACTGAAGGCAGTGGCCAAGGCGCTGAGAGAGCATCCGGAAGCACGGGTCAGCTACGCCGGAAAGAATTACATCCAGAGAGCTCACGTGAATATCGGTATGGCTGTATCCACGGATGACGGCGGCCTGATCACACCGGTCATCAAGGATGCGGACAAGATGACGCTGACAGAGGTATCCAAGGCTTCCAAGGACCTGGCTTCCAGAGCCCGGAGCGGCGAGCTGACAGCAGAAGAATATCACGGATCCACATTCAACATCTCCAACCTGGGTATGTTCGGCGTGGAATCCTTCAGCCCGATTATTAACCAGCCGGATTCCGGTATCCTCGGTGTCTGCGCAACGGAAGACGAACTTCAGATGGATGAGGAAGGCAAGATTGAAAAGCGTCAGGTAATGCGGATCTGCTACACTCATGACCACAGAGTAATCAACGGCGCAGAGGCAGTGAAGTTCGAGAAGGCAATCAAGGATATCCTTGAGGATCCTATGTCGATTCTGCTGTAACCGAAGGAGGAATAATCAGAATGGCAACAGAAGTTAAGATGCCTCAGCTGGGCCTGACGATGGAGGAAGGTACCGTCGATGAATGGGTCAAGCATGAGGGAGATGAAGTAAAGAAGGGTGACGTCATCTGCAAGATCGCCACAGACAAACTGACCAACGATCTGGAAGCGGAGGAAGACGGCGTTCTGCTGAAAATTGTAGCAGAAGAAGGCGAAGATATTCCGGTACAGGGTGTCATCGCATATATCGGCGCACCGGGAGAGAAGATTGATGCACCGGCGGCAGCTCCAGCGGCACCGGCGGCCCCTGCGGCTCCTGCGGCAAAGAAATCCGACGTGGAAACGGTCGGCATCATCGGCGGCGGCCCGGGCGGATACACCTGTGCTGTGAGACTGGCCCAGCTGGGTGCGAAGGTTACGGTCATTGAAAAGTCGAAGATGGGCGGAACCTGCGTCAATATCGGATGCATCCCGACGAAGGTTCTGGTACACAGCGGCGATGTGGCAGCGTCCTTCAAGCAGATGGATGACATCGGTGTCGTAGGTGAGTTCAAGGGCGTGAACTGGGACAAGGTTCAGGCGAAGAGAGAATACATCGTCAACAGAATGAGCGGCGGTGTTTCGGCGCTGATGAAGGCGAACAAGGTCAAGGTCATCAAGGGCACGGCTGAGTTCGTGGACAAGAAGACGGTGAAGGTGACGAAGGAAGACGGAACCACAGAGAACATGTCTTTCGACGCAACGGTCATCGCTACCGGTTCGAAGAATTTCGCTCCGCCGATTCCGGGACTGGACACGGAAGGTGTCATTGATTCCACCGGAGCGCTGTCTCTGAAGACACAGCCGAAGTCCATGATCATTGTGGGCGGCGGCGTCATCGGTGTGGAATTCGCTACGGCATATCAGGAGATGGGCACGCAGATCACGATTCTGGAAGGTCTGCCGCGCATTCTGGGACCATGTGACGGGGAACTGGCACAGCAGCTGGAGAAGATCATGACGAAGGATCAGGGTATGGATATCCATCTGGAGTGCATGGTGCAGAAGATCGAGAAGACCGCCGGCGGCGTGAAGGTTACCGTGGATCACAAGGGTGCCACCGAAACCTATGAAGCGGAGAAAGTCCTGATTGCCATCGGCAGAAGAACGAACATCGACGGACTGAACATCGATGCGGCAGGCATCGCCAACGACAGAGGACGCATCACAGTCAATGACAGACAGGAAACCAATGTGCCGGGTATCTGGGCCATCGGTGACTGTGTTGGAAAGACGATGCTGGCCCACACGGCCATGTCCATGGGCGAGGTCGCTGCAGAGAATATCATGGGCGGCGACTCCCATTACGGCGGCGTGGAACCTTCTGCGGTATACTCCAATCCGGAATTTGCCGGCGTCGGTCTGACCGAGGAGCAGGTGAAGGAGAAGGGCATTCCGTACCATGTGGGCACATTCCCGCTGACGGCCAATGCCAAGGCGCTGATCGAAAACGGCGGCCTGGGTACCATGAAGTTCATTGTAGATGACAAGTACGGCGAAATCCTCGGATTCCACGTACTGGGTGCCAGAGCATCCGATCTGGTTGCAGAAGCAGCCATTGCCATGGATATGGAAGGAACGATCGATGATGTTATTGCGACGATCCATTCCCATCCGACGATCTATGAAGCCGTACGGGATACAGCCTGTGTGGCGGAAGACAGACCGATGAACATGCCTCCTTCAAAGAAGAAGAGAAAGTAATTCCGTCTGACAACAAGTTAATATGCAGAGTGCCCCGAGCCAGACAATGACCCGGGTACTCTGCACCAATTATCGGATTGTGATTCGTGACGATTTCATTTCTCCCGGACAGGAATATTAACATAGACTTTACTGCAATGCAGTGAAAAAGGTAGATAAAAATTCTGATTGTAGTATAATTATCTGTGTAATGTGACGAGCCGGTGAAGAAGACGTTATCAGAATATGAAGTCGTACCATCGTCACGGGTGATAATTTGGAATTTTCCGAGCGAGGCGCTGTGCGCCGTAACCGGAAAGGGGGTCAATTTCATGTACAATGCGTACAAAAAGTTCATGAAGGGCTGGGGTATGCTGGAGAAGGTCATCACAGTAATTCTGATGGTCGCAGTTACTGCCCTGACGTTCGGCAATGTACTTTCCCGGTACATCCTGCCGACCGCATAGTCTTTCACAGAAGAGGTTGTAATTAATCTCTTCGCTATCATGTCCATGATGGGCGCCGCAATGCTGGCAAGCAAGGACGGCGGACTCGTCAGTATGGCGCTGCTGAATACAGCACTTAATGACAAGGGAAAGAGAATCCTGAACCTGCTGGACGTAGTGATCGGCGTTATTTTCTTCATTCTTATCTTCCATTATGGTCTGCAGAGAACAGAGATGCTGTACACAACGAATAAGCTCACAGACGTTCTGCGTATGAAAGAATGGTACTTCACCGCAGGCGCACTGGTTTTCTCCAGTATCTGTTTCTTCCTGCATTATTTTGAATTCGCACTCGATCAGATTCATGCACTGATTCATGGTGAACCAGAGGAGGTGGACAAGTAATGGTTAATGCTGTTCTGTTTGGTTCATTCATCATCATGCTGATTCTGAATGTGCCGATTGCTGTCGCACTGGGACTTTCGGCAGCGCTGACACTGCTGTATGCGGGAGTACCGCTCTCCATTATTGCAATCAATATTTATTCCGGGCAGGCGAAGTTCCTGCTGCTGGCTATTCCGTTCTTCGTTCTGGCCGGTAATATCATGGCGAAAGCCGGTATTTCCGACAGACTGATTGAATTCGCAGATGCCTGCGTAGGACACAAGAAAGGCGGAATCGCCATCGTATCCGTCATTGTAGCATGCTTCTTCGGTGCGCTGTCCGGTTCCGGTCCGGCTACTGTTGCGGCGCTGGGCTCCATCCTGGTTCCGGCTATGGTGGACAAGGACGGATTCAAGCCGAATTTCGCCACCACACTGCTGGCGGCTGCGTCTTCCATCGCCATCGTTATTCCGCCGTCTATCGCTTTCATCGTATACTCCTCCATTACAGGAGCTGCGGTAGGAGACCTGTTCATGGCCGGTATCATCCCGGGCATCCTGATGGGTGTTGCGCTGGTTGTTCTGATCAAGATGGAATGTAAGTCGGCTCATATCGAGGCACACAGAGCGAAGTCCAGCTGGGGTGCCAGAGGCAAGTCCTTCGTGAAGGCTTTCTGGGCATTCCTGATGCCGGTCATTATCCTGGGCGGCATCTACGGCGGCATTTTCACTCCGACAGAAGCGGCAGCGGTATCCGCTGTATACGGACTCATCGTCGGTCTGTTCATCTACAGAGAGGTCAAGCCGTCCAATCTGTGGTCGATCTTCGTTGATTCCGTCACAACATCCGGTTCTGTCATGATCATCATCGGATGCGCATCCCTGTTCTCCTATGTCTGCACGACCCAGGGAATTGCGGCCTCCGCACAGGGACTGCTGGGCGCCATGCCGAACAAGTATGTGTTCCTGCTGGTGATCAACATCATCTTCCTGATTGCGGGATGCTTCGTTGATGCGAACTCTGCGATGTACATCTTCATCCCGATCATGTTCCCGGTTGCACAGGCCATGGGCATCGACCTGGTTCAATTCGGTGTCATCGCCACCGTCAACCTGGCAATCGGTCAGGTTACACCGCCGGTAGGTGTCAACCTGTTCGTGGCATCCGGACTCCGGATCCCGGGAAGACCGAATGTATCCGTAACGGAGATGGTTCGCCCGGCGCTGAAGTGCTGCGCAGTTCTGATCATCGCTCTGCTGCTGATCACATACATCCCGGCGCTGTCCATCGGTATTCTGGGTAAATAATTGACAGCCTGAAGCGGCAGGCATATAATATTAGATAATTCAGATTAATCAAGGTGCAGAAAATGATATCGCGTCAATTATAACTGGTATTTATGGAGGGGAAAAATGAAAAAGACATTGAAAGTACTTGCAGTTGTGCTTTGCCTCACAGTATCCGTTGCGATGCTCGCAGCATGCGGCGGCGGATCGACGAAGAAATCATCCGGCGGCGGAAGCTCCAAAGCCACGACACTGAAGGTTGCGTTCTCCGCTGGTGACACATCCACATGGGCTACGGCTCTGAAGAAGTTCGCTAAGGACGTTGAGAAGGACACAGACGGTAAGGTTAAGATTCAGCTTTATGCTTCCGACCAGCTGACCAACGGTGACCAGGTTGCCGGTATTCAGGCGGTTATCGACGGAACGACAGACATGTCCTTCCATTCGAACATCATCTGGTCCGGACTGGACGAGCAGTTCGCAGTTGTTTCCCTGCCGTTCCTGTTCGACAGCACAGCCTCTGCTGACAAGGCTCTTGCCGGCAAGGGCGGAGATGCTCTGAAGAGCGCTCTGGAGAAGCAGGGCGTTGTCCTCCTGGGCGTTGGTGAAAACGGTTTCAGACACGTGACGAACTCCAAGAGAGAGATCAAGACTCCGGCAGACATGAAGGGTCTGAAGATCCGTGTTGCAGGATCCACAGTACTGATGGATGCTTACAAGGCTTGGGGCGCTGACTACACGAAGGCGAACTGGTCCGAAGTTTACACAGGACTGCAGACAGGAACATATGACGGACAGGAGAACCCGCTGCCGACAGCTGATTCTTCCTCCATCCAGGAAGTACAGAAGTACTGCACATACTGGACCGGTTCCTATGACTGCCTGTTCCTCACAATGAACAAGGCGAAGTGGGACAGCTTCGACAAGGATACACAGGATATCCTCTCCAAGGATGCTGAGGCAGCCTGCACATACCAGAAGAAGCTGAACCGTTCCGAAGACAAGAAGGTTATGACTAAGTGGGAGAAGAAGGGCATCAAGTTCCACAAGACAACAGATGCTGAGATGAACCAGTTCAAGAAGCTGTCCGATCCTACATGGTCTGCTTTCGAGAAGAGACTGGTCAAGGGCGGAATGAAGCAGGCAGATGCTGACAGCCTGCTGTCCGCATTCGGCGCGAAGTAGTTCCGAGATCAGAAACACTGAATCATTTACCAACTGATTATGATGCAAGACGCGATATTTCTTGCCGCATTATAGGGATCCCCGGCTCGGGAAGCTGAGCTCACGGGCCGGGGATCCGGAAAAGAGAAAGAGAGGACCTGCGCTTAGGCGCGGGTCCTCTCTTTCTTGCGATTACTGCTGCTTCACATCCACCTCACCGAACAGGCTGAGGGAGCCGAAAATGCTCTGGAGACGTTCGTCATCCAGAATCACGATTTTCTTGTATTCCGGCCGGAGAATTTCGTCCCGGGCCAGCGCATTGATGATCCGGTTCACCGACACCCGGTTGACGCCGGTGATGGCGGCAATCTGCTCGTTGGTATGACTGATAACCGGCCCGTTCAGCATATAATTGGAATGCAGGAAATAGGCGATCCGTTTCCGGTTGTCCCGGAAATGGGAGCAGGCGATATAGTCACTCAGGGTGGTGATACGCATCACCAGATGCTGGATGATCAGATCCTTGGACAGATCTTCGGATTCGAAAATATCCCAGAATTTTTTCTTCGGCAGCAGGTACACAGTGCATTCCGTAATCGCCTGTACACTGATGATGACGGGAAACACGTCCCGCTTCAGCAGAGATTCACTGCCGATCATATTGTTTTCTCCCAGATAGAACAGCGTGAGCGCATCCCCGTCACTGTTGGTCACCACCGTTCGGGCCTGTCCGGAGGTGATGAAGCCGATGTACTGCGCCTGCTCCGCCTTCATGAAGATAAAATTGTCCTTTTCGTACGTTCGCCGGATGCCGTGGGTCTCGAAAATCTTCCGCAGCACCTGCCAGGATTCATCAATTACCATGTTCTGTCCCATTGTTCACCCCTGTCTTTTCGGTCTGTACCGGCTATCTTACCCGCTTATTATATCATGAGAATGTATAACAGACTACATTTCAGCCGCCGGACAGGCGGTGCATTTCGAGGCCAGATCCAGGAAGAAACGATGTATTTTTGTATATTTTCATAAATAACAGAATAACTGTATAATTTGTTACGAAGTGTCCGGATTTCAATGCATTAGAATAACAGACAAGGCGAGGGGCGGGAGGCTCTCGGACCCGATGAAGGAAAGGCAGGAGAGAGGATAGTATGACGGAATATATGAAAGGCTTGGTGAAAGAAGAGGCCGCTCCGGGCCCCTTCCGGTGGCGGGAAGATCTGCCGGTGCCGGCACCCGGTCCGGACGAGGTATTGATCCGGGTTCACGTG
Organism: Eubacterium pyruvativorans; assembly: GCF_900102225.1. Lineage (GTDB taxonomy): Bacteria > Bacillota > Clostridia > Peptostreptococcales > Anaerovoracaceae > Aminicella > Aminicella pyruvativorans. Next base: position 46,299 of record NZ_FNBF01000010.1, on the reverse strand, counting down.
GCAGCACTCTGCGGAACGGATCTGCACATCATGGAATGGGACGAATGGACCCGGAACTGGGCGAAAGCGCCGTTTATTCCGGGGCATGAGATCTGCGGTGAGATTGTGGCCCTGGGGAGAGATGTGACGCAGCGGAAGGTGGGGGACCGGGTTTCCTGTGAATCCCATATTGCCTGCCACCACTGTGCGGCGTGCGCAAGCGGCATGGAACAAATCTGTGAGAATCTCCGGCTGTTCGGAGTGTCGCAGGACGGCGGTTTTGCGGAATATGCGAAAGTCCGCTGGGATGTGACTTATGTCATTGAAGATTCTTCCATTCCGGATGAAACGGCGGTACTGTTCGAACCGATGGGGGCCGGTGTTCACGGTGTGGAGAAAGCGGAAGTGGCCGGAAAGAATGTGCTGATCAGCGGGTGCGGACCGATCGGACTCACCGCCGTGGCCACTGCGAAAACTTTCGGAGCGCAGCAGATCATCGTCTGCGATCTGATCGATGAGAAACTGGCCATCGCAGAGAAAATGGGGGCGGATGTGACCCTGAACGCCGGCCGGGAAGATGTAGCAGAGGCTGTGCGCCGGATGACCGGCGGACGGGGGGCGGATGCGGCAATCGACATCACCGGTTCCCAGCAGGCGATCACTGCGGCGGTGAAGGCACTGCGAAGCGGCGGACGGTTCGTGGGTGTGGGCCTTCCTACCCGGGAGATCCATCTGGATCTGGCCAACGACGTTTTCTACCGGGAGGTGGAAGTCACCGGGATATCCGGGCGGCTGATCTGGAAAACCTGGGATGATTTCGCGAAAGTCATGGCCGGCCCGTATTTCCGGTCTGAATATGTTCTGGGCGGGAAATACCCGATGCGGGACATTGACAGGGCGGTGGAAGCAGTCCGGAGCGGGGTGCCGGGAAAGATGCTGCTGTACCCGGATGTGCCGCCGGCAGAAGCGTAAGGAACCACAGGAGAAGGCACCGCAGCGCAGGAAATCGAAAAACAGGAAACCGAATCGTAAGGAACCGAATAATAAACCTATGATGATATGAGGAGGATACTATGAGCTATTCCAATGAATTTCTGACGGACATCTATCAGAAACTGATGGAAACCAGAATGCTGGAAACCAGACTGGTGGAGTTGTATGCGGAGGGCAGAATTCCGGGCCATATCCACAGCGGTGTGGGGCAGGAAGCGTCCTATGTGGGTGTGCTGGCGAACAAGGGGGAAGGAGACTGGATCCGCCCGTCCCACCGTCCGCCTTCGACCGTAGTGATTGCGGGTACACCGCTAAAGGAGTTCTGGGCGGAAATCCTGGCGAAGAAGACAGGCAATGCCGGCGGGAAAGGCGGCATCCTTCATGTAGGTGACTATGATCATCACATTCTGGGCATGTCCGGCATCCTGGGATCCGATGCAGGTGTTGCGGTGGGTGCGGCCCTGACCCAGAAACTGAAGAAGACGAACGACATCGTGGTATATTTTGTCGGTGACGGAGCCTCCAACCGGGGACCTGTGGCAGAAGCCATGGCCCTGGCATCCTGCTGGGAAGTGCCGGTGCTGTTCTGCTGCGAAAACAACGGGTTCGCCATCTCCACGCCGTTCGAGTATTCCTACCGGACCCCTCATGCGCTGGCAGATAAGGCGGAAGGGTACGCCATGCCGTCGAAAACCGTGGACGGCACGGATGTGCTGGCGGTGTACGAAACGGCAAAGGAAATGTTCGACTACGTCCGTTCTACCGGAAAGCCGGCGGTGCTGGAGATGCGGGACTACCGGTTCCGGGGGCACTTCGAAGGAGATCAGTGCGCCTACCGGGATCAGGACGTAACGGCTCAGAAAATGACGGAAGAGGACGGCGTGAAGAATTTTGAGGAAAAGCTTCTGGCGGCAGGCGTTCTGACCCGGGAGGAGATGGATGCCAGGAAGGCGGCGTTCGCCGAAAAGCTGGAGGCGATTATCGCAGAAGCGGAAGCAGCGCCGGAGCCGACGCCGGAGGATATTTACGAAAACCTTTACGTATAATCGAAGCAGGAGGAAACGATGAAATATACATATGGAAATGCCATTACCGCGGCCCTGCGGGAAGAGATGCAGAGAGATGAGAATGTGCTGATCTGGGGAGAAGACGTGGCGGAATTCGGGAATATCTTCGGACTCACCCGGGGCCTGCTGGAAGAATTCGGACCGGACCGGGTCCGGAACACCCCGATTGTGGAGACAGCCATCATCGGTGCGGCCATCGGCGCCGCAGAGACCGGACTCCGGCCGGTGGCGGAGCTGATGTACTCCGACTTCACCATGCCGGCATTCACGGAAATTTTCCACCTGGTTTCCAAGTGGAGATATATGCACGGCCCGAAATACCGGCTGCCGCTGGTGATCCGGAACGCATCCGGCGCCTCCAACGGCGCAGCAGAGGAACATTCCAACACGGTGGAGTCCCTGTTCATGCATGCGCCGGGTCTGACCATCATCACCCCGTCCTGTGCCTATGATGCGAAGGGTCTGCTGAAATCAGCGATCCGCAGTGACGATCCGGTTCTGTTCTGTGAGCCGAAGCTCCTCTACCAGCAGAAGCAGGAAATCGATCAGGAGGTCTTCGAGAGTGACTATACCATTCCGATCGGTCTGGCAGATGTGAAGCGGGAAGGCACCGACGTCACGCTGATCGCCGTGGGCCTCATGGTTCCCCGGGCACTGGAGGCGGCGGAGATCCTGGCGGAAGAGGGCATCTCGGTGGAAGTGATTGACCCGCGCACCATTGCGCCGCTGGACAAAAAAACCATCTATCAGTCGATCGCCAAGACCCACCTCTGCGCCATTGTGGAGGAAAGTAACAAGACGGCGGGCATCGGCGCCGAGTATGCCGCCACATTCCAGAAGGAAATGTACGATGAGCTGGACGGACCGGTGGAGCGGATCGCCGCCCTGGATGTGCCAATGCCGTATAACATGGCGCTGGAGCGGTATGTCATCCCGGATGCGGGAAACATCTGTGAAACAATCCGGAGTATGGTGAAGTAACGGGAAGGAGAAGCGCACATGAGTGTAGAAGTAGTCATGCCGAGAGCGGGACTCACCATGGTGGAGGGGACCATCAGCGAATGGAAGGTTCCGGAGGGGGCGTCGGTCAAGAAGGGCGATGTCCTGATGGAGTATGAGAATGAAAAGAATATGATTGAATATGAGGCGCTGGACAGCGGCATCATTCACATGGTGGCGAAGGAAGGGGACACCGTGAAGGTAGGCGGGCTGATCGCATACCTCGCCCAGGATCAGACGGAGTACGAGCAGATCGCTTCTGCCGGCGCCGGTGCGTCTTCCGCAGTGGATTCAGCTCCGGCGGAGGAGCCGGCATCGAAGCCGGAAGCGGCCCCTGGGCCGGCCGCTGCCCCGGGCTCCACTTCTGCTCCGGCGAAGCGGTCCGGGAGAGTGTCTGCAACAGGCCTTGCAAAGAAGATGGCGAAAGAGGCCGGCATCGACATCCTGGACGTCACACCGACCGGAGCGGACGGCATCCGGGTCCGGGCCAGGGATGTGGAGGCCTATCTGGCGGCGCCTCGCCCTGCGGCAGGATGTGCGGATTCTGCGGAAAGCGTCATCACCGAGATTCCTTGGAAGGGCGTCCGGGCCGCCATTGCGAAGAATATGTATAATAGCGTGCAGCAGACCGCCCAGTGCACCATGGCCTGCGAAGTCAACGCCACGAAGCTGCTGACTCTCCGGGAATCCCTGAAGCAGGACCAGGAGATGCTGGGGGTGAAGATTACGGTCAACGACCTGCTGTGCAAGATGCTGGGGAAGGTCATGCTGAAGCATCCGATGGCCAACGCAACCTTTGACGGCAGCACGCTGTATGAACACAGCCACGTGGATCTGTCCGTGGCGGTGGCCACGGAAGACGGCCTCATGGTGCCGGTGGTGAAGCACATCGATACGATGACGCTGACGGAAATCAGCCGTAAGGTAAAGGATCTGGCAGAGCGGGCCAAGACGAAATCCCTCCTGCCGGATGAGTCTTCCGGTGCATCCCTGACGATCACTAACGTAGGCATGTTCCCGATTCACATGGCGACGCCGATCCTCAATCCGCCCCAGGTGCTGATCGTGGGCGTGGGACAGCCGGTGCAGAAGCCGGTGGTACAGGAAGACGGCACCATCGGTGTGGGATCCATGATGAATATTTTCGTCACCGTGGATCACCGGGTCATCGACGGTATGATGACGGGAAGGCTGCTGGCGGATATCAAGGCCTATATCGAGCATCCGGAGATGATCCTGGCGTAACAGGAAGGAGAATGAGAGCATGAAAATAGCGATTGTAGGCGGCGGCCCGGGCGGATATATCGCAGCGATCCGGGCGGCGCAGCTGGGAGCGGAAGTGACGCTGATCGAGCGGGGCCGGCTGGGAGGCACCTGCCTGAATGTGGGATGTATTCCGACGAAGTGCCTTCTGCACAGCGCAGAACTCATGGAAATGATCCTGGAGCAGGGGCCGGAAATCGGCGTGGAAGTGCCGGAAGTCAAGGTTAACTTTCCACAGATCATTGCCCACAAGAATGAAGTGTCCGACCGGCTGGTCGGCGGTGTGGCGGGACTGATGAAGGCGAACCGGGTGAAGACGGTGACGGGGGAGGCCTGCTTCACGGCGCCCCGGAAACTTACGGTTACCCGGGAAGACGGAACGAAGGAAACCGTGACGGCGGATGCGGTCATTCTGGCCACAGGTTCAGTGAATGCAGCACCGCCGATTCCGGGACTGGCGGAGAATCCGGACTGTATCGATTCCACCGGGGCCCTGTCCCTGGAGAAACTGCCGGAGACCATGGTTGTTGTGGGCGGCGGCGTCATCGGCGTGGAACTGGCCTGCGCCTATGCCGGATTCGGCACAAAGGTGAAAGTAGTGGAGGCCATGGATCACATACTGCCGATGCTGGACGGGGATCTGACCAAGGTGGGACTTGCTCATATGAAAAAGATGGGCATCGAATTTCATCTTTCCACACCGGTCCGGTCCTTCGAAAAGACGGAGAACGGTGTGCGGGTGAACTGTGAGCGGAACGGAGAGCCTGTCGCCTTTGAAGCTGAGAAAGTCCTGGTGGCCATCGGCAGAAAGCCGAACACCGGATCGCTCAATCTGGATGCTGGAGGTGTGAAGCACGAGCGGGGGGCCATTTTGGTCAACGACCGGATGGAAACCAATGTGCCCGGCGTCTACGCCATCGGCGACTGCGTGAAAGGTTACGCCCAGCTGGCGCATACGGCTTCCGCCATGGGCGAGGTGGCTGCAGAGAACATCATGGGACAGGAAGCCCACTATGACGAGCGGACCAACCCGACCTGTGTTTATATGGAGCCGGAGGCCGCATCGGTGGGGCTGACCGAGGAGCAGGCAAAGGCAAAGGGGATTGATTACAAAGTCGGAACCTTCCCGATGGCCGCCAACGGAAAAGCCCTGATCCTGAATGGCGGCGAGGGGCTGGTGAAAATCATCGCCGGAGCGAAGTACGGTGAGGTGCTGGGCATGCACATCATCGGGCCCCGGGCTACGGACCTGATTGTGGAAGGAGCCCTGGCCATCGACCTGGAGGCGACGGTGGATGAACTGGTGGAGACGATCCACTCTCATCCGACGGTCAGCGAAACCATGCGGGAAGCGGCGCTGGACGTGATGGGGCGCACCCTGAATATGCCGCCGAAACGCAGATAAGCAGCAGATACGCAGCAGATAAGCGGAATGCGATCGAATTGCGGGACGTGAAACGGAGAAACGAGAAATCCGTTTTGCGTCCGGCTTTTTTTAATACCTTGAAAGATCCCGGTAGACGGATTCTGAAAGAATCTGAAAATCGGTTGACAAATGACGATGGATGCATTATTGTACTAAGTACTTAATACAACAACACAGGGAAGACAACGAACTTCAAGAGGAGGAATGGATATGGCATGGGAATTCAAAGACGGGATTCCGATCTATCGTCAGCTGGTACGGAGGCTGGAGATCAGCATCGCAGCCGGAGAGTACCAGTCCGGAGAGAAGATGCCGTCGGTGCGGGATCTGGCAATGGAGGCCGGCGTGAATCCGAATACAATGCAGCGTGCGCTGGCGGAACTGGAAGCCGGCGGTCTGCTGCACAGCGAACGGACCGCCGGACGGTTCATCACCTGGGACGAGGATATTCTCACGAAACTCAGGCGGGATCTGGCGGCCGGATACGTGGAGGATTTGTTTCGGAATCTGGGACGGCTCGGAATGAGCACGGCAGAAATCTTTGATACCGTAAGGCGCTGGGCGGAGCAGACGGAAGCGAAGGCGGAAGCTCTGGCGTCATCGGCGGAAGCCGGCCGGCGTCCTGAGGTGGAGACGGCGGACGCAGAAAGGAGCGGGAAATGAGCCTGTTGGAATGTAAGGGATTGACAAAAATCTACAGTGGGAATAATGCTCTGAACGGTGTGGATCTGAATCTGGAGAAGGGGCAGATCGTCGGTCTCCTGGGACCGAACGGCAGCGGGAAGACGACGTTGATCAAGCTGACTGCCGGCCTTCTGGTTCCCACCGCAGGAGAGGTGCTGGTGGACGGCATGAAACCGGGACCGGAAACCAAGGCGGAAGTCGCATACCTTCCGGACCGGGATTTCCTGCCGGACTATATGAATGTCATCCAGCTCCTGAATTTCTATGAAGATTTCTTCGCAGATTTCGACCGGCCCAGGGCCCAGGAAATGCTGGCGGATCTGAATATCCCGCCGAAGCAGAAATACGGGAAAATGTCCAAGGGGACCAGGGAGAAGGTCCAGCTGATTCTGACCATGAGCCGCAGAGCCCGGGTCTATCTGCTGGATGAACCGATCGCCGGTGTAGATCCGGCGGCAAGAGATTTCATCCTGAAAACCATCATCAGTAATTATTCAGAGGATGCGCTGGTGTTGATTTCTACCCACCTGATTGCAGATATTGAGACGGTGCTGGATGATATCGTGTTTCTGCAGAATGGCCAGGTGGTGCTGCACAAGTCCGCAGATGAAATCCGGGAACAGGACGGCAAGAGCGTGGATGGATTATTCCGGGAGGTATTCAGATGTTGAGAAAATTAATGAAATATGATTTCAAGACCATGGGCCGCATTCTGGTGCCGGCATATCTGGTCATGCTGGCCCTGTCCGTACTGTTCGGATTATCCCTCGGTGGAAATCATTCTTACGGACTGGTTGGTAATATGGTAACTTCGCAGGGGTACCGCAGAACGATGGTGACTACGCTGGGCTTCATCTTCGGAGCCTCCTGCTTCGCAGGTGGCCTGATCACACTGATCATGATTATTCAGAGCTTCTACCGGAATCTGCTGGGAGCGCCGGGACATCTCATGTTCGCCCTGCCGGTGAAAGTCCGGACCCATGTGACGGCGAAGGGCATATCCGCCACGATCTGGGTGATACTGGGATGTCTGACGGGACTGCTGTCTCTGGTCCTCCTGAGCACGGCGGCCTTCGGTCCTCATTATTTTGGCCAACTCCTCATGAGATTCTGGCCCGGCATTGCGGAGCAGCTGGGCAGCCAGAAAGAAGAGGTTCTCTATGTGCTGCAGATCATCCTGGTCTTGATACTGGGGGCAGCGGCAGAAGTGATGCGGATCTATGCGTCGATTTCCATCGGCCACCTCTGGAGTAATCACCGGGTTTTCGGTGCGGTGCTGGCGTATATCGGTTTCGGTGTCATCGGCACGCTCCTGGTCAATCTGATTAATCTCAATGCGGCCCAGTTAGACATCTTCTTGAACCGGATCTTCCTGTATTCCGGTGCTTATGCGGGACACATGGCGCTCCTGTACTTTGCGCTCTTTGAACTGGTGGTTGCGGTGATCTACTGGGTCATCACTTCCGTGATTCTGTCCCGCCGTCTGAATCTGGCATAGGGGCGGCGGTCGCCCGACGTGAGTCCGGTCGCCCGACGTGAGTCCGGTCGGTTAGCGGGGCGGCGTTCGTCCCGCAGGGTGCGAAATCTCAGCTTTTTCGGATTTCGCACCTGTTTCCCGCCGTTTCAGCCGTAAATCATGGACGACATGATTTGGCATGGTGCGGAAACAGAAAAATGGCTGTTTTCGCACCCGGTGGCCGGAAGATGCAGTTCTGGGAAGGTGGTTATATTACTCATATCGATCCCCTTGCATGTGATTATTAACTTTTACTTCCATTCTCCTGGCGGATATTTTTTTCGCAGAATATCCGGTCGGGAGATGAGTTATTTTTTGTATGACCTGTCCGAGCTGTATATAATCGGACCATAGGTCCGGGTGCGGATTTTCGGTTTTCTCCAGAATCGCACCATCAGATGCAGCCGGAATAAATTACTCGAGATTATCTTTCATTTTCGCACCCTTCCGAACGCAAAAAAAGTGCGGAATCGCCCTAAATGCCCGATTCCGCACTTTCATGGCCGGATTGTATACGATTCTGGCCGGTTGTGGCGCTGGATTGTATACAATCCGGCGCCGGCCGCCGGTCATCCGACCGCCCGCCTGCCACACAATTAGTGGATCTCTTCTCCGTCGCCTACCTTCACATGCATTTTGTCTTCGAAATATTTCACCATGCCTGCCTGGTCCCAGTCGATGAAGCCGTTGTCGTTCATCCAGTCCATGATGCGCAGGGTGACATCGGTAACCGGCAGGTCGACGCCCAGATGGTGGGCGTACTGCTTCGCATTCAGAAGGTCTTTCCGGTGTACGGCGATCCGGGCGCCCGGGGTGTAATCCCGGTGGATGATTTTCGGGACTTTGTTTTCGTAGAGAGGACCGCCGCAGAAGCCGGTGCGGGTGGCTTCGAAGGTGGTCTGCAGATCGATGCCGGCTTTTGCCGCGAAGGCGTAGCCTTCCGCCATGGCGGCGAGGTAGGAACCGGCGATCGTGTTGTTGACGAGTTTTGTCGTATCACCGGATCCCGGGCCGCCGGTATACACCGGGCTGCCCATACAGGACAGGATCGGCTTCACCTTCTCGAAAATTTCTCGGTCGCCGCCGGTCATGATGGCCAGGGTGCCGGCCTCCGCCATCGGGTTGCCGCCGCTGACCGGCGAATCCAGCAGGTACATGCCGCCGGCCTTTGCCTCCTGATAAAGATCAAGAATGATATTCGGGGCTGCCGAGGAGCAGTCGATGATAATCGATCCTTTCGGACATAAGCGAATCGCCTCCTCCACGGAATGACGAATGGTCTCGTGGGTCGGCAGCATCTGCATGATGACGTTGCATTTCCGGTAGACCTGCTCCGGGTCCTGCTCCGGGAATCCCCCTGCGGCCTGGAACTGTTCCATCTTCTCCGGAACCACGTCGTAACCGTAGACTTTGAAGCCGGATTTCCGGATGACATTTTTTACCATGGGAAGTCCCATTACGCCGAAACCGAAGAAACCGATGGTTGTTTCTGTAGTCATTGTTTTGCCTCCATTTCGCATGTAAACGAACTCTTCTATATGCTCATTGTAGGAGCAATTCAGAAAAATGGGAAATACAAAAAAATTGTGCAGCCATAAACAGGGTTTATGGCTGCCCAGGTGTGTGTTCTATCTTTTCTTTCCTGTTTTCCGGAGGAGGAACTGGCGGGGAGGCTGTTCGTTTTCCGGACGGGGCCCGGCGGGGGACCAGCTAATACCCGAAGGGGGACCTGGCGTCCTATCTCACTGCCTTTCGGATCGCCTCCAGCAGGTCGCTGTATTCCGTGAAAGCAGGAACTTCCGGGTGGGCGGCGTGAATCTGGGGCGTGGTCCGGAACAGGAATCCGGCGCTGCTGGCCTCGATCATCCCCAGGTCGTTGAAGCTGTCTCCGGTGGCGATGGTGTCGAAGCCGATGGCCTGCAGGCCCTTCACTGTGGTGCGCTTGGAATCCTGCACCCGCATCCGGAAGCCGGTGATTTCCCCGTCCTCTGCCACCTCCAGGGAATTGCAGAAAATCGTGGGCCACCCCAGCTTCTGCATCAGCGGCGCAGCGAATTCGGTGAAGGTGTCACTGAGGATGATCACCTGCATCTCAGTGCGCAGGGTGTCCAGAAATTCCTTCGCACCGTCGAAGGGATCGATGGCAGCGATGGTGTTCTGCACGTCCTTCAGCTTCAGTCCGTGTTCCTTCAGTGTGTTCAGCCGGAACCGCATCAGTTTGTCATAATCCGGTTCGTCCCGGGTGGTGCGCTTCAGCGCCGGAATGCCCGTGGCCTCTGCGAACGCAATCCATATCTCCGGGACCAGAACTCCTTCCAGATCAAAACATGCGATATACATGGTATTTCCTCCTGTGTATTGTCGGGTCGGCGGTGCCTGGGCGCCGCTTTCTTTGTTTACAGCAATGAAGAGATTATACCATAGTTTCGGCATTGTGACAAAAAATAACGCAGCAGGCGGCCGACCTGCTGCGCTTCGGGTTATTCACTGATCGGTTTCGTATGCCAGATTTCCCGGGCATAATCCCGGATGCTGCGGTCCGCTGCGAAGCGGGCAGCCATGGCGATGTTCCGGATGGACATGCTGTTCCACCGGTCCCGGTCCTCGTAAGCGTCCTGGATCTCCTGATGGACCCGGCAGTAATCGTCGAAGTCCTTCAGACACATGTACGGGTCGGCAATGCTGTAGGTCGGCCGGAGCAGATAGTCCTTCAGCTTATGGAAGTCTGTGCCGGCGAAGCCTTCTCCCAGCCGGTCCACCGCCGCCTTCACTGCCGGGTTGGATTCATAGATGTCCAGGGAGCGGTAACCGGCGGCCAGGTTCTTCTGCACCTCGTCCGCCTTCTGGCCGAAGATGAAGATGGCGTCGTCTCCGACAGCCTCCCGCATCTCCACATTCGCCCCGTCCAGGGTGCCGATGGTGATGGCGCCGTTGATCATCAGCTTCATGTTGCCGGTGCCGCTGGCTTCTTTTCCGGCCAGGGAGATCTGTTCGGAAATGTCGCTGGCCGGCATCAGGCGCTCCGCCATGGAAACGCTGTAGTTTTCCAGGAAGATCACCCGCATCTTCTGACGGATCTTCGGGTCCTTTTCGATTTCCTCTCCGATCCGGCAGATCAGCTGGATGATGTTCTTCGCCAGGTAATAGTTCGGGGCGGATTTCGCCGCAAACAGGTAGGTTTCCGGACGCATATCCAGGTTCGGATTTTCCCTGAGCATGTTGTAGCGGCTGATAATACGCAGGGCGTTCAGCAGCTGCCGCTTATATTCATGCAGGCGCTTTGCCTGAGTGATGAAGAGGGAGTCCGGGTCCGGGCAGATGCCGGTTTCGGCTTTCAGACGGTCGGAGAAGGCTGCCTTGTTCTCCCGCTTGATTTCTTCCACCCGCTTCCGGACACTGCTGTCGGATGCGAATTTCGCGAATTCCTCCAGCTTCCGTGCATCCTTCCGGTAATCCGGCCCGATGGTTTCGTCCAGCAGTGAGGCCAGCTTCGGATTGGACTGGCAGAGCCAGCGCCGGTAGGCGATGCCGTTGGTGACATTGGTGAACTTATCCGGCCAGGCCAGATAAAAGTCGTGGAACAGATCGTCCTTCAGGATTTCCGAGTGCAGGGCGGAAACCCCGTTCACCCGGTGGGAGCCGATGACGGACAGGTTCGCCATCCGGACCTGATCTTCTCCCAGCGGCGCCATGTAATTGATCTTTCCGGTGTCTCCCGGGAAGAGTTTCTCCATGTCTTCCCGGAAACGGCGGTCGATTTCCCGGATGATGGCGTAGATGCGCGGCATCAGCATGCGGACCAGCTGCTGGTTCCACTTCTCCAGCGCTTCCGCCAGCACCGTGTGGTTCGTGTAGGTGACAGTGCGGGTGACCAGGTCCCAGGCCTTGTCCCACTCCATGCCGTGTTCGTCCATAAAGAGGCGCATCAGTTCCGGAACGCAGAGCGCCGGATGGGTGTCATTGATATGGATGGCCACCTTCTCCGGGAAGTTGTCCAGGGTGCCGTGCAGCCGGAGATGGTCCCGGATAATATTCTGGCAGGAGGCGGAAACCATGAAGTACTGCTGCTTCAGCCGGAGCTCCTTTCCCTCTTCAATGTTGTCCGCCGGATACAGAACCTTGGAAATCAGCTCGGCCTTGTTGGTTTCCTGCTGGGCCCGGGTGAAATCCCCGTTATTGAAGGAGTTCATGTCGAAACTCTCCCGGTTCGTGCTCCACCACAGACGCAGCTTGTCCACCGCCGGGCTGTCCGCACCGGAAATGCACATGTCGAACGGAATTGCCTCCACAATCTGCTGGTTCTCGATATTGTACTGCAGGCCCTCTTCGGTCCAGTACTCGTGATAATCGCCGTAGAAGCCGACCCGGAACGTGTCTTCGTCCCGGCGGTTCAGCCACACATGGCCTCCCGGCAGCCAGTTGTCCGGCATTTCCACCTGCCAGCCGTCCACGATCTTCTGTTTGAACAGGCCGTATTCGTACCGGATTGAAAAACCGGTGGCGTCGTACTCCTGAGAAGCCAGGGCATCCATGTAGCAGGCTGCCAGACGGCCCAGACCGCCGTTCCCCAGACCCGCATCCGGTTCCTGATCGTACAGTTCTTCCATGGAAATGCCCCGGCGCTTCATGACCCCGGCTACGATGCCGGTTTCATCCAGATTATACAGGTTGTTCTTCAGGGACTGTCCCATCAGGAATTCCATACTGATGTAGTAGATCTTCTTCTTCCCGGACTCATTCTTCTCGGCTTCCCGGCGCACCTTGTTGAAGGCCCACTTCTTCTTCAGAAGCTGGCTGTTCACGATTTCGGCAGTGGCCATGTACAGCTCCCGGGGGGATGCGTTTTCAAAGTCCGTGTGGTAGTTATTCTCCAGATGCAGCGTCAGCTCCTCCAGAAATTCCACTTCTGTGGGCAGGGTGAAGCCCTGGGGCGTATTCGGGGAGGCCGGAGCGGCAGCAGTATGTTTCGGCGCGGCCTTCTTCACAGCGCTTTTCTTTCTTTTCGTTGGCATGGTTTCTTCTCCTTCTCTTAGTGAAAACGCACCTGTTCGTACATGTCTCTGTATTGCTCGGCGGACCGGGACCAGCTGAAGTCCCGGGTCAGGTCATACCGGACCAGGTTCTGCCAGTTTTCGGTGTCGTGGAACCGGCTCACGGCGTTCATCAGTGCGTGGTAGAATCCGTCTGTATCATAGGAATCGAAGACGAATCCGTTCCCTTCTCCCAGGGTGCAGTCGGAAATGGAGTCCCGGAGACCGCCGGTGGCCCGGACCACCGGAACGGTGCCGTAGCGGCAGGCGATCATCTGGGACAGGCCGCACGGCTCGCCCTTCGACGGCATCAGCAGAATATCCCCGGCGGCATAAAGCTGGTGGGAGATCCCCTTGTTAAATTCTATGAATGCCCGGGCCCGGTCCGGATGACGGTCCGCCAGTCCCCGGAAGTAGTCCTCGTAGAAATGATATCCGGTGCCCAGAACTGCGAACTGTACATCGTTTCCGCTCAGCACATCGTCCATCACCGGGGTCATCAGGTCGATGCCCTTGGCGGTCACCAGCCGGCTGATCAGTACAATCAGAGGAACATCCCGCTGCGGGAGCCCGGCCATTTCCTGGAACGCCCGCTTACATTCTTTTTTGCCCGAAAGGTCCGCTGGGGAATAGCAGGCCGGGATGTACGGATCGTCCGCCGGGTCGTAGACGTCGGTGCTGATGCCGTTCAGAATGCCCCGGAGCTTGTAGGAACAGGCACGGATCATGCCGTCCAGACCGAAGGCACAGGCCGGATCCTTCAGCTCCTCGGCATAGGAAGGGCTGACGGTGGACACCAGGTTCGCCGTCTGAATGCCGCCCTTCATCAGGTTCACATCCCCGTTATATTCCACCAGGTGGGCCGCACCCTCCGGCAGACCCAGCACATCGGAGATCACTTCGGTGCCGTACCGGCCCTGATACTCCACGTTGTGAATCGTGAAGACCGTGGTGCAGTATTCCCGGTGATACAGTGCGTCCTGATAGACCGGCACCATGGCGGTCTGCCAGTCGTTGGCATGGATGATATCCGGATTGAATCCGGTGAACTCCATGGATTCCAGCACTGCCCGGGAGAAGAAGGCGAACCGTTCGCAGTCGTCATAATACCCGTAGAGGCCGTCCCGGCGGAAGTATTCCTCGTTGTCAATGAAGTAGACCGTCACACCCTCGTGCTGCAGACTGAAAACCCCCATATACTTCTTCCGCCAGGCCACCGGGATATCCTTGTGCCCCAGGAATTTCATGCGGCTCCGGTACTCCTGGGATACGGAACCGTAGAGGGGCAAAACCACCCGGCAGTCGATCCCCAGCCGGTTCAGTTCCTTCGGCAGGGACCCGGCCACTTCTCCCAGACCGCCGGTGCCGGCGAACGGCTGCACCTCCGGGCTGACGAACAGCACCTTCAGTTTTTCGTCCGGCGGGGCGATCTGCCCGGCGGTTTTCGTCTCCAGACGGCTGCGCTTCTCTTCGGCCAGCTTTGCGACTTCTCTGGCGGAGAGCTTGGCCGGCTCTTCCCTGGCGGAGAGCTTGGCCGGCTCTTTCCTGGCAGCGAGCTTGGCTGGCTCTTCCTTGGCAGCGAGCTTGGCCGGCTCTTTCCGGGCGGCTGCTCTCTTCTTCGCCGGTTTCTTCTCGGCGGACTTCTTCGTTGCTTTCGCCGCTGCCTTCGCAGCAGTCTTCCGGGCAGCCGGTTTCTTCTTTGCGGCTGGCTTCTTCGCCGGTTTCTTCTCCGGTTTCTTCTCCGCAGCCTTCGGTTCCGGCTTCTTCGCCGGGGTCTCTGCCGGTGCCCCGGCTTCCTCTGCTGAAGGAGCAGCTTTCGTTTTCAATGCCGGGGTCTCTGCCGGTGCTTTCGCCGCCGCGGAAGCCTTCGTCAGGGTTGATTTCTTCACTGTCATGAAATGGCCTCGCTTTCCGTTCGTTCTATCTGAAAAAAATGGTGTGTGCGATGGGGACAACCGGTATACCGGTTGCGTAATCTTGTTCTAAAAATACCGCCGGAACGATTGAAAACACACGGTTTTCGTCGAAATACCGGGGCGGATATTTAATTTAACGTATTATACCATATTCTTGAATATGGGTCTACGTTGGGATATAATATTAGAAAGATTGTTTTTGCGAATATTCAGCCATGAATGGAGAGCGACATGACAGTGAAGAAGGACATCATATCGGAACAGAAATATCTGTTCCATCAGGGAAAGAATTACAGGACATATGACCTGCTGGGCGCCCATCCTGCAGGGAAGAAACCGGAAGACGGCATTGTATTCCGGGTATGGGCCCCCCGGGCGCAGGCTGTTTCCCTGGTCTCTGACCGGAACGGCTGGGATCCGGAGGCGGAACCGATGGTGCAAATGGCGGATGACCCGACCATCTGGGAACTGACTGCGAAGGAGATGCGGGTCGGTGACTTATATAAATACGCCGTAACGGCAGATGACGGCCGGGTGATGTTCAAGGCCGATCCGTACGCCTTCGAAAGTGAGAAGGGAACAGTGGACGAAGGGCACCAGATGGCATCCCGGGTCAGTGACCTGGCGTACTTCTACCAGTGGGGGGATCAGGAATGGATCCGGAGCCGGGACGGCCGGAACCACTATGAATCTCCGATAAATATCTATGAAGTGCATCTGGGATCCTGGCGTCACCGGAAGGACGGCAGTGTCATGAGTTACCGGGAACTGGCGGGGAAGCTGATTCCGTATGTGAAGAAAATGGGTTACACACACCTGGAAGTCATGCCGCTCACCGAGTATCCGTTCGAGGGATCCTGGGGGTATCAGGTCACCGGATATTTCAGTATCACGTCCCGGTACGGCACCTCGGATGATTTCAAATATTTCGTGGACAGCTGCCACCGGGCGGGCATCGGCATTATCATGGACTGGGTGCCGGCTCATTTCCCGAAGGACGCCCACGGACTGATCGATTTCGACGGCCATCATCTGTATGAGGACAGTGAACCGAACCGGATGGAACATAAGGGATGGGGCACCCGGGCTTTCGACTTCGGCCGGCCGGAAGTCCTGAGTTTCCTCATTTCCGATGCGTTCTTCTTCTGTGATGTCTATCATATTGACGGCCTCAGGGTGGACGCAGTGGCGGCCATGCTGTATCTGGATTATGACCGGAAGGCAGGGGAATGGACGCCGAACCAAAACGGCGGAAGAGAGAATCTGGAGGCGATCCACTTCCTGCGGGAGGTCAACAGTGACGTTTTGTCCTCCTTCCCGGGGGTCATGATGATCGCCGAGGAATCCACCGCCTGGCCGATGGTGACCCGTCCGCCTGAGGACGGGGGCCTGGGATTCAATTATAAGTGGAATATGGGATGGATGAATGACACGCTGGCGTATTTCTCCAAGGATCCGATTTTCCGGGGCGGGATGCATCATAATCTGACGTTCTCCATGACCTATGCATACAGTGAGAATTTCATTCTGCCGATTTCCCACGATGAAGTGGTTCACGGCAAGTGTTCCATGCTGAGCAAGATGCCGGGAGAATATGATGATAAGTTTGCCGGCCTCCGGTCCTTCTTCGTCTATATGATGACCCATCCGGGAAAGAAGCTGATGTTCATGGGGGCGGAGTTCGGACAGTTCATTGAATGGGACGAGAAGAAGGAACTGGACTGGATGCTGCTGGACTATGAGAAGCACCGGAAGCTCCGGAATTTCGTACAGGAACTGAATCATTTCTACAAGGAGCATCCGTCCATGTGGAAGAAGGATGACGTCATGGAGGGGTTCCGCTGGATCGATGCGGATAATGCCCAGGACAACACCTTCACCTATTACCGCACGGACGGGGCGGCGCCGGATCCGGAGGTGGAACTGGTGGCGCTGAATCTGTCCGGACTGGACTTCCCGGTATATGACATCGGAGTGCCGGATGCAGAATATTACGAGGTCATGATTGACACGGACCGGACCGGCTTCGGGGGCACCGGATTCCGCCGGAAACGCCGCTATCATGTGGAGGAGGGGCCTTGCAACGGGTATGAACAGCATATCACCGTTCCGCTGCCGAAGTTCTCCGGCATTATCCTGCAGAAATGCGGGGATTCCCATAGTGCGAAGCCGAAGAGCACCGGAAAGAAGGCGAAGAAGGCGCCGGTGAAGAGGGCACAGAAGAACAACGGGAAGAAAACCCCGGCGGCGAAGAAGCCCCGGACGGCACACACAGAAAATACAATGAAGAAATAGACTTTTCAGGAGGGATGACATCATGATGAAGAAGAAATGTGTGGCGATGCTGCTCGCCGGCGGACAGGGCAGCAGACTGATGCCGCTGACCAGGGATATCGCCAAGCCGGCCGTGCCCTTCGGCGCCCGTTACCGGATCATCGATTTCCCGCTGTCCAACTGTACCAATTCCGGCATTGATACGGTGGGTGTGCTGACCCAGTACCAGCCGCTGGATCTCAACGATTACCTGGGCACCGGCGTGCCTTGGGACATGAACCTGAGAATCGGCGGTCTGCACATTCTGCCGCCGTATCAGCGGGAGGATGGATCCGACTGGTTCAAGGGGACGGCGAATGCGATCTATCAGAACATCGGGTTTATCCGGCGCTATGATCCGGACTATGTGCTGATTCTGTCCGGGGATCATATTTACAAGATGAACTACGACCGGATGCTGCAGGAGCACATTCAGAACAAGGCGGACTGCACCATTGCGGTGATTGACGTGCCGATGGAGGAGGCATCCCGCTTCGGCATTATGAATACAGATGACAAGGGGCGGATCTACGAATTCGAGGAGAAGCCGGCCCATCCGAAGAGCACCCAGGCATCCATGGGCGTGTATATTTTCAGTACGGACAAGCTGATTCAGTATCTGGAGGCCGATGAGGCGGATCCCCGTTCTTCCAACGACTTCGGGAAGGATATCATTCCGAAGATGCTGGCGGATGAGTGCCGGCTCTTTGCCTATCTGTACAAGGGATATTGGAGAGATGTGGGGACGCTGCAGTCCTACTGGGCG
The DNA here is from genome assembly GCF_900102225.1 of Eubacterium pyruvativorans. Lineage (GTDB taxonomy): Bacteria > Bacillota > Clostridia > Peptostreptococcales > Anaerovoracaceae > Aminicella > Aminicella pyruvativorans. The sequence goes on along the minus strand of NZ_FNBF01000010.1, from coordinate 28,347 downwards.
GCGAATATGGATGCGATCGGCATGGATCCGTCGATTCCGGAGCGGCTGGTTCTGAATGACCGGGGCTGGCGGATCTACTACCGGCATAAGTACAGTCACCCGCAGTATATCGGACGGAAGGCCGATGTCCGGCGGAGTATCGTGGGAGACGGTTGTGATTTGGACGGCCGGGTGGAACATTCGGTTTTGTTCAGTGATGTCACCATCGGCGAGGGTGCTGCGGTGAAGGACAGCATCATCATGGAAGGCGCCGTGGTGGAGCCCGGGGCCCGGGTGGAGTACGCAATCGTGGACCGGGGGGCATTCATCGGTGCGGGTGCCCGGGTCGGCGGTCCGGTGGAGGACGGAAAGCTCACGGTTCTGGCGGATCACGTTCGGATCGGGGAAGGCGCTGTGGTCGCCGCCGGCATGGAAGTGACGGAAGATATAGAGAAATAGGGAGGACAGCAGCATGGATATGGCAGGAGTAATTTTTGCGGATACTTACGACGTGGAGCTGGATCAGCTGACGGAGAAGAGAAATCTGGCTGCGGTTCCGTTTGGATCACGGTACCGGCTCATTGATTTCGCACTGTCGAATCTGGCGAATTCCGGGGTGCGGAATATCGGCATTATCACCAGTATTAATTATCAGAGTATGATGAGCCACGTCCGGGGCGGAATGGACTGGGACCTGGAGCGGAAGAGAAGCGGACTTTCGGTTCTTCCGCCGTTCGCCACCATGGGGGCCGGGGATGTGTACCACAACCGGCTGCATGCGCTGGAGGCGAATCTGAACTTTCTCCGGAACCTGGAGGAGAAATATGTGATCCTGTGCAGCTGCAATTATGTGGCGAATATCAATTACCGGAAGATGCTGGATTTTCACATCCGGACGGGGGCCAGGCTGACGATGCTCACTTCTTCCCGGCTCCGGTTCAATCAGAAAGGAGTGCGCTGCGGGTGCATGCGGGCGAATGATGACGGCCGGGTGACGGATGTGGCAGTGACGAAGGATCTGGAACCGGGATGGGATTTGTCCATGAATACATTTATCATGGAACGGGAAGATCTGGTGGAGCTGTTGTACGATGCGATCCGGACCGGAAAGGAAAGTTTCCGCCGGGATATCGCCGACAAGCTGGCGCAGACGGACCGGGTCATGGAATACCGGGCAGAGGAAGAGACGCTGCTCATCGACAGTCTGCAGGGGTATTTTCAGGCTAACCTGGCGCTGCTGGACGGGGAGACCCGCCGGGGACTCTTCGCTTCGAAGAACGGGGCGATCATTACGAAGGTTCATGACAGCTGGCCGACAAAGTACGGCGACCAGGCGAAGGTGGAAAATTCTCTCATTGCAGACGGTGCGCTGGTGGAGGGAACGGTCCGGAATTCCATTCTGTTCCGGGGTGTTCATATCGCAGAGGGTGCCACGGTGGAGAATTCCATCATATTCCAGAACGCCACGGTTTCCGAAGGTGCCAGACTGAATTATGTGCTGGCGGACAAGAACGTGTTTGTGGAACCGGACCGCATTCTGTCCGGGTACATCACCCATCCGTTCTTCCTGGAGCGGAACACCCGGATTTAGCGGAAGGCCCGGAGCGAGGAGAAGGCCGGCGTGAGGAAGGCCCGGACTGTGCGTAACGCCCGGGAATTCCGATTCACCCGGATTCTCAGTCGGTAGAAAAGCAATGCCTCAGGGCAGAAAGGAATTATGAAGTCACCAGTTTTATTTGATTCGAGAGATCCCCGGTTCCGGATGCCGGTGGGCGCCGTGCCTTCCGGCACGAAAGTCTGGTTCCGGGTACTTGTGGATGAGGCGCTGGAGCCCTCCTGCGGGAAACTGATCGTCGAATTCGACCGCAATCACAGCACGGCAGATTATCCGATGGAGAACATCGGGCGGAGTGCGGACGGATATTACCGTTTTCAGACTGCCGTTACGATTCAGGACACCGGGCTGTACTGGTACAGCTTCGTCTTCCGGACGAAGGAGGACTGGATCAGTGTGGGCCGTTCGGCAGAACAGAACCGGGCGGAAATTCAGGCGTCCCCGGAGGCCTGGCAGCAGACAGTATACCGCCGGAAGTATCCGGCGCCTTCCTGGCTGGAAGGGGGCGTGATTTACCACATTTTCGTGGACCGATTCGCCCACAGCGGGCCGTATGTGCGGGAGAACGGAAAGGTGACCCGGGAAGACTGGGGCGGCATGCCGGGCTACCGGCCGGACAGCAGCGGCAGGATTCTGAACAACGATTTCTTCGGCGGCAATCTGCAGGGGATTATCGAGAAACTGCCTTATCTTCAGGATCTGGGCGTGACCTGTCTGTATCTGAGCCCGATCTTCGAAGCGTATTCGAATCACAAGTACGATACGGCGGACTACATGCGGGTGGATCCCATGTTCGGCACGGAGAAAGATCTGAAGCAGCTGTGCCGGGAAGCCGGAAAGCGGGGCATTCGGATCATGCTGGACGGGGTGTTCTCCCATACGGGTTCTGACTCGAAGTATTTCGACCGGTACGGCACTTACGGCGGCACCGACGGCGCTTACGGTCATCCGGATTCCCCCTACCGTTCCTGGTATTACTTCCATCAGTATGAGCAGTACGAAACCTGGTGGGGCATTGACACCCTGCCCCGGATTAACAAAGAAAACCAGGACTACATCTCCTTCATCTGCGGCCCGGACGGCGTGGCCCGGCACTGGCTCCGGGACGGGGTCAGCGGCTGGCGGCTGGATGTGGCGGATGAACTGCCGAACTCCTTCCTGAAGAAGCTGGCGGAAGCGGTCAAAACCGAGAAACCGGATGCGCTGCTCATGGGAGAAGTCTGGGAGGATGCGTCCTCCAAGATCGCCTACAGCGAACGGAAGAACTACTTCGAAGGGGACAAGCTGGATTCCGTTATGAACTACCCTTTCCGCACCGGCATCATCGATTTCCTGCTGAGCGGAGACGCCCGGAAACTGGCGGAGATGGTGGAAACCATCGGGGAGCATTATCCCCCGGAGGTCATGAACTGTGTCATGAACATTCTGGGTACCCACGATACGGAGCGGATCCTGACTGTGCTGGGCGGGAAGGATCTGGGCGAAAACCCGACCCGGCAGCAGCAGGCTGCGGAAGTGATGACGCCGGAAGAACGGCGGACCGGGGTGAAGCGGCTGAAAGCGGCGGTGCTGCTGCAGATGACGCTGCCGGGGGTTCCCTGCGTGTATTACGGTGACGAAGCGGGGCTGGAGGGGTATCGGGATCCCTTCAACCGGAAGTGCTTCCCCTGGGGGGAAGAAGATGCCGAGATTGAATCCTGGTACCGGGAGATCATCCGGATCCGCCGCTCAATGCCGGTTTACCGGACGGGAAAGTACGCCACCCTGCAGACCGACGGCGGACTGTATGCTTTCGTCCGGTGGGACGGAAATGATCAGGCTGTCACGGCGGTGAACGCCGGATCCGTGGAAGAAAGTCTGCTGGTTCCGGGCATCTGGACGGACCTGCTGACCGGGGCGTCGTTTCAGGATGATGTTCTGATGGCGCCCGGGGATCTGCGGCTGCTGACCCGGCGCACTGCCCCGGAACAGAAGAAAGAAGGAGAGGATATGTCATACAGAGAGAATTATGAGAAGTGGCTGGGCAGTCCGGCGGTGGATGAAAGGACAAAAAAAGAACTGGAAGCCCTCTCGTCCGATGAGAAAGAAATCGAGGAACGGTTTACCGCCATGCTGTCCTTCGGAACGGCGGGCCTTCGGGGTATCATGCGGGCGGGACTCAACGGAATGAACGTGTACACCGTCCGCTATGCCACCCAGGGGCTGGCGAACCTGATCCTGTCCTGTGGTGAGGATGTGGGCGGCGGCGTGACGATCGCTTACGATTCCCGGAACAACAGCCCTCTGTTTGCGTCGGAAGCGGCAGGGGTGCTGGCGGCCAACGGAATTCACGTGAACCTGTTCGACGAACTCCGGCCGACTCCGGAACTGTCCTTTGCCCTGCGGGAGACCGGGTCCATCGCCGGCATCAACATCACGGCCAGCCACAATACGAAAGAGTACAACGGGTACAAGGTCTACTGGTCCGACGGGGCCCAGCTGCCGCCGGAGCATGCGGCGGAAGTTTCCGCACAGATGGAGAAACTGGACATTTTCGATGATGTGAAGACCATGGATCCGGAAGACGGGAAAGCCCGGGGTCTGATCACCATGCTGGATCGGTCCATGGACGAGAAATATCTGGAGAAAGTGCTGGAACAGAAAGTGGGCGACCGGTATGTAAAGGAAGCGGCGGAGGATCTGACGATTATTTACACACCGTTCCACGGCAGCGGCTACCGTCTGGTGCCGGAAGTGCTGCGTCGGCTGGGTATGAAACATGTGCTGACCGTGCAGGAGCAGATGGTGATCGACGGGAATTTCCCGACAGTGAAGTCCCCGAATCCGGAGTTCGTGGAGGGATTCGCCATCGCCATCGATATGGCCAGGGCGAATAACGTGGATCTGATCATCGGCACGGACCCGGACGGGGACCGGTGCGGCATCGTGGTTCGCAACGGTGAAGAGTACCAGTCCCTGAGCGGCAACCAGCTGGGCGTCCTGCTGCTGGATTACCTGATCCGGGCCCGGCGGGAGAACGGAACCCTTCCGGAGAATGCTGCGGCGGTGAAGAGCATTGTTTCCACCACCATGGCGAACCGGGTGGCGGCGGACAACGGCGTGAAACTCTTCGAGACCCTGACGGGATTCAAGTACATCGGAGAGAAGATCAAGGAATTCCTGGCCTCCGGCGACTATTCCTTCCTGTTCGGTTTCGAGGAAAGCAACGGCTACCTGGCGGGCACCTACGCCCGGGACAAAGACGCTGTGGTAGCCTCCATGCTGACCGCAGAAATGGCATGCTATTACCACACAAAGGGTATGAATCTGTATGAGGCCCTGCAGGCGCTGTACGAGCAGTACGGATGGTTCCGGGAAAAAGTCGTCTCCCACACTGTGGAAGGGTTCGACGGTCCGGAGAAGATGGCAAAGATGATGTCGGATCTCCGGCTGGACCCGCCGAAGACGTTCGGCGGTCTGAAGGTGCTTCGGGTCAGGGATTACCAGAGCGGTGAAATCCGGGATCTGACCGACGGCAGCACAGAACCGACGGGACTTCCGTCCAGCAACGTGCTCTTCTACGAACTGGAAGAGCAGTGTGCGGCGGTGATCCGGCCGTCGGGGACAGAGCCGAAGGTTAAGTTTTATGTTATGGTCCGGGGAGAAAACCGGGAGGATGCCGAGGCACGGCTGGAAGCTGTGACAGCGGACGGCACAGCGCTGCTGGGCCAGTAAGGAAAGATGAATCAAGAGGCCGCTGCGGAAACGATGAAATGAAAATCGGTTCCGCAGCGGCCTCTGTTGGTATGGTGGGTGTATGGGTTGAGTTGCGCAGGTTGAGTCGTGAAGATTGTATACAAACTGCGATTGTGAATCCATGCATTGCCGCAGACGGGCGAATTGTACACGAATCGTGGTTGTATATTGCCGCAAGGTGCGGAATGGCCATTTTCCCCGTTTCCGCACCTGAATTGGCGGATGCCAGGGTGCGAAAATCAAATTTAATCTTGAATTAAATATTCACCGGCGGTCTGAAGGTGCGGAATGGGCAGAAATGTTCATTTCCGCACTATGTGATGGCGCATCGGTATCTGGGTAATTGAATGAAAATCCAAACACCTCGGGGATGGCGTTTCTGAATCTCCGCTTTGCGGATGATTCTCTCTGTCGGGTGAATATTGACTGATATTCCTGTGTCATTATGCATCCGCAGATAATTAGCGCTGATTATTCAATTCGTGCCCGGATCGGCCGGGTGCGAAAACAGGATTTTTTGTTTTTCCGCACCTGTGAATTTCCGGCCGCCGCACAGCTGGATCGAAACCGAAGCAATTCGAGTGCGAAATCCGGAAAAACTCGAATTTCGCACCCGCCCGGCCGCTGCAGACCATGGTGTGACCGGCCGGAACCCGCCCCCGCATCTTAATGAATAGGCAATGATGCGCCGGGCGCTTCCTCTGCGTATTTTCCGCTCAGGCTGAATGCGTGGTTCATCGGACCGGAGCCCTTCCCCAGATCCAGCATGGCGCCCAGTGCGCCGGAGATATATTCTTTCGCCCGGCCCACAGAATCGTCCAGTGGGAATCCTTTCGCCAGGTTGGCGGCAATGGCGCTGGAAAGGGTGCATCCTGTTCCGTGGGTGTTCGGGTTGTGGATGCGCTTTCCCCGGAACCAGAGTATTTCACCGTCTCTGCAGAGCAGGTCGTTTGCATCGTTCAGGCTGTGGCCGCCCTTCAGAAGGGTGCAGCATCCGTACCGGCTGGAGATTTCCCGGGCGGCGGTAATCATGTCTTCTTCGGAGGTGATGGCTCTGCCCGAGAGCTGCTCCGCTTCCGGAATGTTCGGCGTGATCAGTTCCGCCAGGGGCAGGAGGTATTCGGTCAGGGATGAGATGGCATCATCGCTGATCAGTTTTGCTCCGCTGGTTGCCACCATGACGGGATCGAGCACAATATGGGAGGCCCGGTATTCCTTCAGTTTCCGGGCGATGACCCGGATCAGTTCTGCTTCGGAAACCATGCCGATTTTCACGGCGTCCGGCCGGATATCGGTGAAAACCGCATCCAGTTCTTCTGCGAGAAAGTCCGGTGTCACGTTCATGATATCGGTTACACCGGTGGTATTCTGTGCGGTCAGTGCGGTGACGGCGGTCATCCCATAGGCACCGTTCATGGTGATGGTTTTGAGATCCGCCTGAATTCCGGCGCCGCCGCTGGAATCACTGCCCGCAATGCTTAGTACTGTTTTCATATGCGTCCTCCATTCTCTTTTCTACGTAGCCGCAGTAGCCGCAAGAAAAAACGTGCGAACCGGACCGGATCGCACGAAAAGAAAATACTCCTCATCATTTCCCTGCGTTGGCATTATCCAAATCAGGTCACAGGTCAGGAACTGCGTCCACTCTCAGCCCTTTCGAGCCCCCTCTTAACCTCATTATAGTATGGGGCATTCTGATGTCAAGGTGAGGGCGGCATCAGCGTCTCCCGTATTCTTCCGTAATGGTGCGGATGGTGCGGGCCAGTTCCGGGGTGAATGCCTCCGCTTCCATCTGCCAGCGCCAGCTTCCTTTCGGAATCCCCGGGGTATTCAGCCGGGCCCGGCTGTCCAGATTCAGCCAGTCCTGCATCGGGATCACCGCCAGGCGGCATCGGCTGTTCATCGCCAGACGGATGAGCAGGTGGGCCAGGTATTCTTCCGGAATCCGGTATGTATCTCCGCCTCGGACCGTCCCCAGGGTCCGGGATACGAAATCCTGTTCCCACTCCGGCAGTTTACGGTACCAGCCCCGGGAAGTGTCGTTGTCATGGGTGCCGGTGTAGACCACGGATCGGTCGGTCTTGTAATTTTGGGGAAGATACGGATTGTCCTCGCCGGAATCGAAGGCAAACTGCAGCACTTTCATGCCGGGATATCCGGTTTCCTGTATCAGCTCGTAGACGTCATCGGTCAGGAATCCCAGGTCTTCCGCAATGAAGCGGATCTTTCCCAGTGCATTCTCGATGGTCCGGAACAGTTTCATGCCGGGGCCGGGAACCCAGCGGCCGTTCAGCGCAGAGGATGCCGCAGCGGGAATGGCGTAGTAGGAAGCCAGTCCGCGGAAATGGTCGATGCGGATCACGTCGTAGAGAACGGATGCCCGTGCCATGCGGAAAAGCCACCAGTCCAGCACCGCCTCCGTATTTCCGTCCCAGTCATAAAGCGGATTGCCCCACAGCTGCCCCTCTTCCGAAAATGCATCCGGCGGGCACCCGGCTACGGCGACAGGTTTCCGGTCCTCTCCCAGCTGGAAAATTTCCGGATGTGCCCAGCAGTCCGCACTTTCCAGCGCGACGTAGATCGGGATGTCACCGATAATTTCCACCTGCCGGTCCGACGCATATTCCCGGATCCGCTGCCATTCCTGCTGGAATTCATACTGGAGCCATTTCAGATAGAGAAGATCTTCCCGGTGAGAAGAGACAAAGGAATCCATCGTTTCCAGGTCTCGGTCCCGGAGCCCCTCCGGCCAGTCCGCCCAGGGGGATTCCCCCTGTTCTTCCTGAATCAGACGGAAGAGACAGGCGTCATCCAGCCAGTCTTCGTTCTGCAGCGTGAAATCCAGAAATCCGCCCTCCGCCGGCTGTGCTCTCCAGCGGCGGAAGGCGGTGCGGTAGAGTGTGTCCCGGACTTCGTTCGAGGCGGTGTAACAGATGGCGGCCGGGTCATCCGGGTGATTTTTTGTCCATTCCCTGCGGGCATCGTCATACGCCCCGGCCGCCTCATCCAGCTCAGCTGCAGTCAGCAGCCCGCGGGCCGCCAGATCGTCGGGGCTGATGAAGTAGTGGTTGCCGGCGAAGGCAGCATCGGACATGTAGGGGGAGTCCCCGTTGCCGGCGGGATTCAGGGGGAGGATCTGCCAGTAGCGCTGGCCCGCATCATGCAGCCGGTCGATGAAGGCGTAGGCCTCCCGGGAGAAGCATCCGGCGCCGTAACGGGAAGGGAGAGAGAAAACCGGGAGGAGAATGCCGGCGGAACGGGTTGCGTTGTTTTTTTCGATGTTGGAGTGGGTCATAGGGTGCCTTTCTCTTTTTCTTGACAGTCGTTTCCACCATTGTATCATTGAACACCCGGGGCGGGTAGAAGGAACTTCTGGGCCGGAATGGGGCGGGGCGTGCCCGGATACTTTACGGAATCCGGTTTCCTGTGATATACTATTTTAGTTTAGTAAACCGCGTCAGGCGGAGCATCAGTAATACACAAGGGGAATCGAAAGATGGAAATCAAGGATATCGAACTCAGAGCCATCCATCAGGAGCCTGAGAAATATGCGGATCGTGAAATCACCGTGCGTGGCTGGGTCAGACAGAACCGCAGTTCCAACAAGTTCGGCTTCATTGCGCTGAATGACGGATCTTTTTTCAAACCGGTACAGGTAGTTTATGAAGCGGATGCCATTGATAATTACGGGGAGATTGCGGGGCTGGCTCTGTCCTCCGCCGTCCGTGTCACGGGCACCCTGGTTCTGACACCGGAGGCGAAGCAGCCTTTCGAAGTCCATGCAAAGGAAATCGTTGTGGAGGGGCCGTCGGACCCGGATTATCCGCTGCAGAATAAGCGGCACAGCATGGAATTCCTCCGGGAAATCGCCCATCTCCGTCCGCGGAGCAACACGTTCCAGGCGGTATTCCGCGTCCGCTCTCTGGTGGCGTACGCCATCCATCAGTTCTTCCAGGAAAGAAATTTCGTCTACGTTCACACTCCGCTGATCACCGCCAGCGATGCAGAAGGAGCCGGCGAAATGTTCCAGGTTACCACTCTGGATCTGGATAATCCGCCGCGCACCGAGGACGGTGCGGTGGATTACAGCCGGGATTTCTTCGGGAAGAAAGCGAACCTCACCGTCAGCGGTCAGCTGGAAGGTGAAATCTTCGCCCATGCGTTCCGGAATATTTATACCTTCGGACCGACTTTCCGGGCGGAGGATTCCAACACCACCCGCCATGCCTCTGAATTCTGGATGATCGAACCGGAAATGGCCTTCGCTGATCTCAACGACATGATGGATGTGGCCGAAGACATGGTGAAGTACATTCTGAACTATGTCATGGAGAAGGCACCGGAGGAAATGGAGTTCTTCAACAAGTTCATCGACAAGGGGCTTCTGGATCGTCTCCACCATGTGGTGAACTCCGATTTCCAGCGGGTCACCTACACAGAGGCGGTAGAACTTCTGGAGAAAAGCGGTGCAGACTTCCAGTACCCGGTGTACTGGGGCGTGGATCTGGCGACGGAACACGAACGGTATCTCACGGAGCAGATCTTCAAAAAACCGATTTTCGTCACCGATTATCCGAAAGAAATCAAGGCCTTCTACATGAGAGCGAACGAAGACGGCAAGACCGTGGCGGCCTGCGACATGCTGGTACCGGGAATCGGCGAGATCATCGGCGGCAGCCAGAGAGAAGAACGGTACGACGTGCTGAAGGAGCGGATCCGGGAACTGGGCATGGATGAAGCGGATTACTGGTGGTACCTGGAGCTGCGTAAGTACGGCGGCGTAACCCACTCCGGTTTCGGACTGGGCTTCGAGCGCATGATCATGTATGCAACCGGCATGGGCAACATCCGGGACGTTCTTCCGTTCCCGAGAACACCGAAGAACGCCGAGTTCTAATACGCCGGACACCGCACAGATAAGGTGCGCCGGACAGCGGGGCAGAACCAGCCCTGCCGGAAAGAGGGACCCCATCCCGGAGAATGAAAATCCGGGAATGCGGTCCCTTTTTCAGTATGCGCCCGGCGGGCGCAAGCCGCCCGGAAGCCCTTCAGCTGCCCGGCGCCTGCGGACTGACTGAACATTTGGAAAACCGTTGCCCAAGGCCCGGTTTTTTGGTATAATCGAGTTGTTACGGAGAGCCCGGCCACATTAAATAGTCAGAATTATGAAACTCAGCCATCCGGAAGACATCCGTATCACCTCGTTTCATTGGGCGCCGGTCATGTCCGGCGTCCTCTAAATACAGTTACAGGAGGACCACAGATGAAGGGATATACAAGCGAGAATATCAGAAACGTTGCGTTACTTGGACATGGCGGATGCGGGAAGACAACCTTCCTGGAATCCGCATTACTGGCAACCGGTGTGACGAAGAAACTCGGCAAGGTGGAGAGTGGAAATACTGTTTCCGACTATGACAAGATGGAGGTGGAGAAGGGATTTTCCATCAATACATCCATCGTTCCGATCGAATGGAAGGATAACAAGATTAACTTCATTGACACACCGGGATATCCTGATTTCGTGGGAGAAGTGAATGCAGCGCTCAGAGCTGCCGATTCTGCGGTGATTATGATCGACGCAGGTGCGGGCATTCAGGTGGGAACCGAGCAGGCCTGGAAGATCTGCGAGCGGTATCACACCCCGCGCTTCATTGTAATCAATAAGCGGGATAAGGATGAGTTTGATTTTTATAAGACCTTCGACGAACTGAAGGAGACCTTCGGCGCCGCACTGGTGCCGCTGAGCTGGCCGCTGAGTGCGGAGATTGACGATGACCTGAAGGAAGCCATCGCCAGCTCGGATGATGAACTCATGGAGAAGTACTTCGAAGGGGAAGAATTCACCGATGATGAGATCCGCCGGGGCATGGTGAAGGGCATTTCGGAAGGTGTCATCGTTCCGGTATGCTCGTCCGCATTTAAGCTGAGCGAGGGAATCGAGGGCCTTTTGGATCTGCTGATTACATATGTGCCGACACCGCTGCAGCATGGACCGTATCAGGCATTCAACGGGAAGAACGAACCGGTGGAGAAGCTGGCTGTAACGGACGCCCCGATGTCCGCCTTTGTCTTCAAGACCATCATCGACCCGTTCGTGGGGAAGATCTCCATCATGCAGGTGGTCACCGGGAAGATCAATTCCAATACAGAAGTGTTCAACCCGCGCACCGAGAAGAACGAGAAGCTGGGCAAGCTGTTCTTCCTGAGAGGGAAGAACCAGCTGGAACTGAATTATGCGGAGGCGGGCGATATCGTTGCGGTGGCGAAACTGCAGGATACCCGTTCCGGCGACACACTCTGTGATAAGTCAGATGTGGTCTGGTACCAGCCGCTGGATTTCCCGGAGCCGTGCTATTTCATTGCCATCGAGCCGAAGGACAAGAACGACGAGGAGAAGATGGGAACCTGCCTGAAGCGGCTGATGGAGGAGGACCCTTCCTTCGTTGTGACGAGAAATGACGAGACACACCAGTCCCTTCTGGGCGGCCAGGGAGATATGCAGCTGAACATTATCCTGGCGAAGCTGAAGGACCGGTTCGGTGTGGAAGTCAACGTGGTGCCGCAGAAGATCGCTTACAGAGAAACGATCAAGGGTACTTCGGATGTACAGGGCAAACACAAGAAGCAGTCGGGCGGCGCCGGCCAGTACGGTGATGTTCACATCCGGTTCTCCCCGTCCAAGGAAGATTTCGAATTTGAAGAGGATATCTTCGGCGGAGCAATTCCGAAGAACTTCATCCCGGCGGTGGAGAAGGGGCTGCGGGAATGTCTGGACCATGGTCCGCTGGCGGGTTGCAGAGTCCAGGGCGTGAAGGCGGTTCTGTACGACGGCTCCTATCATGAAGTGGACTCCAACGAGGTTTCCTTCAAGATTGCCGCATCGCTGGCATTTAAGAAAGGAATCAAGGAAGCGAATCCTTGCCTCCTGGAACCGATCATGTACATGGAGATTTTTGCCCCGAATTCCTACACCGGTGATATCATGGGAGATATGACGAAGCGCCGGGGCCGTATCCTGGGCATGGAACCGCAGGAGAACGGGGACCAGAAACTGATTGCGGTGGCGCCGCAGGCGGAACTCTTCGACTATGCGCTGGGACTCAGGGCGATGACCCAGGGCAGAGGCCGGTTCACCATGAGATTCGAGGACTACGGCGAAGTGCCGAAGAATCTGGCGGACAAGATCATCGCAGAGCATGAGGCGGAAGAAGCGAAGAAGTAGAGAAGAAGCAGCGTAGAAACAGAAAAGACAGCAGATAAGCAGTGAATGCGAATTGCGTCAGAGCGCAGGAATTGCGTGGACGGCAGCGTCTCCGGGGAGCCCCGGGAGATGCTGCCGTCATGTGTTTTTTTTCTGCGGAGAGGGAATTGTGTGGAAATGGCGGGCGAATGTCCGGCGCAGGAAGGAGAATCATGGCTAAGAAACCGAAAACGGTCTGGGTGTGTCAGGAATGCGGATCCGAAAGTCCGAAATGGATCGGCCGGTGCAGTGTATGCGGCGCCTTCGGAACGATGGTGGAGGAGAGGATCCCGGACACCTCGGATTCGGATACCCGCAGAAGGATTTCCTCCTCCGGCGGCGGGGGCCGGCCGAGCCGGCTGAACCGGGTGGGTTCCGCGGACCGGGAGCGGATCGGCACCGGGATCGGGGAACTGGATCTGGTGCTGGGGGGCGGACTGGTACGGGGGTCGCTGACCCTGATTTCCGGTGAACCGGGAATCGGAAAGTCCACCCTGATCCTGCAGACAGCGGCGAACATCGCTGCCGGGGGGAAAAACGTTCTGTATGTGTCCGGCGAGGAGTCGGAAGAGCAGATCAAGATGCGGGCGGACCGCATCTGCCGGGAAGTGCCGGACACGCTGTTTGTCATGGCGGAGACGAATATGGAAAATATCGCCGCCGTGTGTGAAACCATGCATCCGGCATTCCTGATCATTGACTCGATCCAGACCATGTACACCGATACACTGGAGTCGGCCCCGGGCAGTGTTTCCCAGGTCCGCTCCTGCGGCAACCTGCTGATGAAGTTGGGAAAGACCGACAGTATCCCGGTGTTTATTGTGGCCCATGTGACAAAAAGCGGTGAGTTAGCCGGCCCGAAAATTGTAGAACACCTGGTGGATACCGTATTGAATTTCACCGGGGAAAGGGATCATGAGATCCGGATCCTCCGGGCTTACAAGAACCGGTTCGGCACCACGTCGGAAATCGGCGCATTTTCCATGGAGCCGGAAGGCCTTCGGGAGATTTCCGATCTCTCCGGCCGGTTCCTGGAGAACACAGAGGAGATGACGGAGGGCGCTGTGATCGGCGGGCTCTACGAGGGGAGCCGGTCGGTGCTGCTGGAGATTCAGGCGCTGACCGCCCACTCCAACGGGGGATTTCCGCGGCGTACCGCCGTGGGCATGGACCATCAGCGGCTCAGTATGATCATTGCTGTGCTGGAGAAGCGGCTGGGGGTCCGGCTCATGAATGAGGACGTTTTCGTGAATATTGTGGGCGGACTCCGGCCGGACAGTACCTCGGTGGATCTGGCGGCAGCCATTGCGGTGTGTTCTTCCCTGGAAGGAATTGTTCCCCCGGTTCGTACGGTGTGTATCGGCGAAGTGGGCCTGACCGGCGATCTCCGTTCCGTGCGCAGTGCCGAAAAAATTGCATCGGAAGCGGCGAAACTGGGGTACCGGAAGGTGATCATGCCGGCAAAAAATGCGGAGAGCATGAAAAATGTGAAGCTGCCCGGCCACTGCACGGTGGCGGGGGCCCGCAACATCCGGGATGCGCTTTCAGCGTATCGGGAATAAGGCGGAAAAGCATTGACCCACCCGGATTTCCTCATTATAATGTTTAAGTTAAGTGCAGGGAATTCATCTGCCCGGCAGGAATCGGACAGATTTTTTGCGTATTTCAGATCATATTCGGGACATCCGAACAGAAAGGAATCACTATGGCAGTCAAGTACATTTTCGTAACCGGAGGCGTTGTTTCCGGACTGGGAAAGGGCATCACGGCCGCATCACTGGGACGGCTCCTGAAAGCGCGGGGATATAAGGTGACGATGCAGAAGTTCGATCCGTATATCAATATCGACCCGGGCACCATGAACCCGGTACAGCATGGTGAGGTCTATGTCACGGATGACGGTGCGGAGACCGACCTGGACCTGGGCCACTATGAGCGTTTTATTGACGAGTCGCTGACGAAGAACTCCAACGTCACTACCGGTAAGGTATACTGGTCTGTTCTGAACAAGGAACGCCGGGGAGATTACGGCGGCGGCACCGTACAGGTTATTCCACACATCACGAATGAGATCAAGTCCCGTTTCTACCGTCAGAAGGATGTGACGGATGATTATGACGGACCGGGCCTGGACACCGAAATTGCGATCATCGAGGTGGGCGGAACGGTGGGAGACATTGAATCCCAGCCGTATCTGGAAGCGATCCGTCAGTTCCGGGCGGAAATCGGCTATGGCAATTCCATGCTGATCCATGTTACGCTGGTGCCGTATCTGGCATGCTCCAGAGAACTGAAGACGAAGCCGACCCAGGCATCCGTGAAGGATCTGCAGGGTCTGGGCATTCAGCCGGACGTCATCGTCTGCCGCATGGAGCACCCGATGACGGAGAGCATCCGGAACAAGATTGCACTGTTCTGCAACGTGCCGAAGGAAAATGTCATCGAGAACGAAGATCTGGATGTGCTTTACGAAGTTCCGATGGCCCTGGAAGAGGAGCATCTGGCCCAGGTAGCCTGCAAGTGCCTGCAGATTCCGTGTCCGGATCCGGATCTGGCGGACTGGAAGCAGATGCTGTATGACTGGAAGCACCCGGAGAAGGAAGTGACGGTAGCCCTGGTGGGCAAGTATGTGGAGCTGCACGACGCCTACCTGTCTGTGGTGGAAGCCTTGAGTGCTGCCGGCGCCTACAACCATGTTAAGGTGAATATCGACTGGGTTGATTCGGAAGATATCAGCGGATATAATGCGGCGGAACGTCTGAAGAACTGCGGCGGCGTTCTGGTGCCGGGCGGTTTCGGCACCCGAGGCCTGGCCGGAAAGATCGCAGCGGTGAAGTACGCCAGAGAAAATAATGTGCCGTTCCTGGGCATCTGCCTGGGCATGCAGATGGCGATCGTGGAGTTCGCCAGAGACGTGCTGGGATATGCGGATGCGAATACCGTGGAAGTGGATCCGGATACCGAACATCCGGTGATTCACCTGATGCCGGATCAGGAAGGCGTCACGGACATCGGCGGAACCCTCCGTCTGGGATCCTATCCGTGCGTTCTGACCCCGGGAACGAAGGTGGCGGAACTGTACGGCACCGCAAAGACGACAGAGCGGCACCGTCACAGATATGAGGTGAACAATGCTTACCGTGACGAACTGCAGGCCAATGGCATGAAGCTGGCGGGCATGTCTCCGGACGGCCGCATCGTGGAGATGATCGAACTGGAGAACCATCCGTTCTTCTGTGCGACCCAGGCACATCCGGAATTCAAGTCCCGGCCGAATCGTCCGCATCCGCTGTTCCGCGGATTCGTGGGCGCCATTGCAAGCCGGACGAAGTAAATAGAACGTCGGTCTTACCGGGAATATGAACGGAAGGGGGCCGGTGCACGAACGTTGCAATCGTTTGCGCACCGGCCCCTGTTTGTATGGACGTCAGGCAGGAGGATTGGATATAAATCGTGATTGAATATTGATGAAAAGTGCGGAATCGCCGTTTTCCCGATTCCGCACCCCCGGACGCTAATTGCTCCGGGCGTCGGGGAATTATTTTTTTGCGGACGCACGGACGAATTTTCTACTGCTCCGGGACGAAGGAGCAGTGCCGGGGATCATCGGTTTCGGCGGGTTTTTCATGAGTGGCAGGGCGAACCAGAATGTGCTGCCCTTGCCCACCGTGCTTTTTACATCGAAGTCCGCCCGGTGCATGTTCAGGATTTCCTTGACGATGGAGAGTCCCAGCCCCGTGCCCTCCGTCGGCCGGACATGGTGGGTGCTGGACTTGTAATACTTGTCCCAGACATGAGGCAGTTCTTCCGGTGCAATTCCCATGCCGTGGTCCTCCACGCTGACATAGGCTTTCCGGTTCTGGCGTTTCACGGTGACCTTGATCACCTTGTCTTCCCCGCAGTATTTCACGGCATTGGTCATGAGGTTGTTGATGACCTGTTTGATTTTCGCTTCGTCGCCGTTCACGAAGAGAGGGGTCTTCGGCATGGAGACTTCGATATGATATCCTTCCTGTTCCTCCAGGATTTCGTAATGCTCCAGAACGGAGGACACCAGCCGGTTCATGTCGAACGGCACGTTGATCAGCACCATGCGCTTTGACTGCATGCGGGACAGGGTCAGCATGTCGTTCACCAGTGTGTTCAGCCGGTCGCTCTCATCGATGATGACGGAAAGATGCTTGTTCCGCTTCTCCGGGTTGTCGCCGGACAGATCCCGGATCATTTCGGCGTAAGACTTGATCATGGTCAGCGGAGTTTTCAGGTCATGGGACACGTTGGCGATCAGGTCCTGCTGGTACTGGCCGGTTTTCTCCATTTCACTGGAGGCCATGGTCAGCGTCTCTGCCAGTTCGTCAACTTCGGAGTAGTGGCCGCCCCGGAATTTCACGTTGTAATTACCTTTGCCCATTTCCGCAGCCGCTTCCGTAATGTCCCGGATCGGCTGGCTGACCCGGCGGGAAAGCATGGCACCCATCAGCACCGCCAGAAGAATCGCAATGATTGTGATGTAGATAAGCTGGTGCCGCAGGATGGCGATGGTGGAGTTTACCGGATAGAGCGGGGAAATGATGTACATGATGTACACATCGTCCCCATTGATCCGATCCCGGGAAGTGCCGCCGGCGCCGCCGGCACTTCCGGTTCCCGGCCGGCCGGCTCCCCGGTTCTTTAAGTAGCAGGCATATTCCAGGGTTTTCGTATCATCCCGGTGAATCACCAGCCGGTTGATAGAATTGAAATGACTGGTGAGAAGCTGCTGATGCAGAATGAGCAGTTCCTGCTGGGTGCGGGTGTCCCACAGCGTCGCAGCGCGTCCCACCACATTGCCGTCGGAATTGGTGACGGGAAGATCATCCCCGTTCCGGATGTAGACGGACATATCATAATCATTGGAAATATCAGTGATGATATCGTCCAGCTTGTCCAGTGAATATCCGCTGTTCTGGTATTTCTCGGTGATCCGGTTGGCCAGACGGGCGGTTTCCTTCATCTTCATTTTTTCGTAGTAGTTGTTGACGAAGAAAATCTGCAGAACCCAGATCATGGCCAGCAGGAGTGCGGCGAACAGAATGAAGCAGGCCCACAGGCGGGTGCTGATACTGTGCCGGTCGAATTTTTTTTTCATATCTGAATGACCTCCCAGGGCCGCAGGGACTGCGGTCATCTGAAAAAAATACCGCACTGGCAGTGATCAGCCGGTGCGGCGCCCTGTGCAGGGATCTTATTCGTGGGTCTCGAACTTGTAGCCGACGCCCCGGAGCGTGACGATGAAGTCCCGGTATGGGCCCAGCGCATTTCGCAGGTTCTTGATATGGGTGTCGATGGTCCGGTCGTCCCCGAAAAAGTCGTATCCCCAGATATCAGAGAGCAGCTTGTCCCGGGAAAGTGCAATGTCCCGGTTCTCGATCAGATAGAACAGAAGCTCATATTCCTTCGGTGTCAGGTCGATGCGCTTGCCGTCCACGGTGACGGTGCGGGCCGGAATGTTGATCTCCAGCCCCTTGAACTTCATAACATCGGAATTCGCCTTTCCCCCGGAATTCCGGCGGGTCAGCACGGCGTTCACCCGGGCCATGAGTTCCTTCGGGCTGAACGGCTTCACGATATAGTCGTCGATGCCCAGCTCGAATCCGAACAGCTTGTCATATTCCTCGCCTCTGGCCGACAGCATGATGATCGGAATGTCCTTCAGTTTCCGGATTTCCTTACAGGTGGAGAAGCCGTCCAGCTTCGGCATCATAATGTCCAAAATGATCAGATCGTAATCGTTCAGCTTCACCAGACCGATGGCGGTCATGCCGTCCTCCGCCTCGGTCACTTCGTAGCCGTCGAATTCTGCATATTCCCGGATGACTTCACGGATCTTCGCTTCGTCATCCACAACGAGAAGTTGATACATATATACTCCTACACTCCCTTCGGTTTCCTGCTTCTTTATCATTCCATTCTATCATAAACCGGTCTGTTCAGAAAGAGCTGCCTTGACAAAAAATAACCGGGGAATCCGGCCGCCCGGGGAAGATCCCCGGGGAAGGGCAACCGGGTATTCTGTATTCTTGACTGATAGGAGATCGGAGTTTATACTAAAATTTAACGGTAAAACAGGTGAATCGTCCTGCATATCAGGGTATTCCCGACTTGCCGCAAGCCATC
Organism: Eubacterium pyruvativorans; assembly: GCF_900102225.1. Lineage (GTDB taxonomy): Bacteria > Bacillota > Clostridia > Peptostreptococcales > Anaerovoracaceae > Aminicella > Aminicella pyruvativorans. The sequence continues at coordinate 9,619 of NZ_FNBF01000010.1, read as the reverse complement.
GGCGGGGCCGGTGCGAATGGGGGAAAGGAGGGAGAAAGCATGATCAGGAAACTAACCAGAGGGGCACTGACAGTGGCAGGGCTTCTGATCGGTTACAGCCTTGGAAAACTTTTATTCTTCATCATCCTGCATGTGAACCCGGTATGGCTGGAAAGCAGCCTTTCGGAGTCCGCCCAGGACTGGATCTGCGTTATCATCGCACTTTTATTCGGACTTATATTCTTCAAGGCATCACCGTATATCGAACACAGAAGTTCCGTCGTTGCGAACAATATCGGAAAGGATTTGCAGAATATTTCCACCGGGTCCATCGTATCCACGGCAGTGGGACTGATTCTGGGCCTTCTCATCGCCACGCTGCTGAAGCAGATGTTCCAGGTCATTCCGAACATTTATATTCAGTCTCTGGTCACCGTGCTGGCCTATCTGGTGCTGGGGTATATCGGCGCCGTGGTGGGCATGAAGAAGGGCGGCGACATCGTTCAGAGTCTCATGGCGTTCCGCCGGCCTGCCGCAGAGCAGACGAAGGCAGTGAAGGCGGCGAAGAAGAGCGGACAGATTCCGAAAATCCTGGATACCAGCGTGATCATCGACGGACGGATCGCCGATATCATGGGAACCGGATTTCTGGAAGGACCGATCGTCATACCGGAGTTCGTTCTGGTGGAACTGCGCCACATTGCCGATTCCGCGGATGAACTGAAGCGGGCCAGAGGCCGGCACGGTCTGGATATACTGAATCAGATCCGGGATGATTACGGGGTGGATATCTATAATACAGACAAGGAAAAATCCCTGAAAGAAGTCCCGGAAGTGGATGTGAAGCTGCTGAAGCTGGCCCAGATCATGAACGGGAAAGTTGTAACCAATGATTATAATCTGAACAAGGTGGCGGGCATCAACGGTGTCCGTGTGCTGAATATCAATGAACTGGCCAACTGCCTGAAGCCGGTGGTGCTGCCGGGGGAGAAGATGTCTCTGCGTCTTGTGAAGCAGGGAAAGGACCCGTCCCAGGCCATCGGATATCTGAGCGACGGCACGATGATCGTCGTGGAGGACGGCAGGAAGATGATCGGCCGGGAAACGGAAATCACTGTGACCAGCGTGCTGCAGACATCTGCCGGCCGGATGATTTTCGGAAGAATTCACGTGTAAGTACAGGCGGCGGGAACGAAAGTGCCCGCTGCCGGACAGGATGGAACCATGTATGCATCGAGGCATTTCTGGGTCGTGATCGCTGCAGGCGGGATCGGACGCCGGATGGGCGCTTCGGTTCCGAAGCAGCTCCTGAAACTGAATAACAGGACCATCCTGGAAAACACCGTTCAGGTCTTCCGGGACATCCCGGAGGTGGACGGTATCGTGGTGACGGCGCCGGAAGAGGCACTTCCGGCGTACCGGGCATTGTTCGGCAGGCCGGACGCCGCACCGGGTTCCGGTCCGGCGCCTGCCCCGGCGGAGACAGTACCGGGGGTGGTACCTGAACCCACCGGCTCCTCACACCGGATCCATGTGATCCCAGGTGGCGGGGAGCGTCAGGATTCCGTCCGTGCATCCCTTCGCTTTTTGTCAGCCCAGGGAGCCCGGGACGAGGACATCGTGCTGATCCATGACGGCGTCCGGCCTTACATCGGCCGGGACCTGGTCATGCGGGTCGCCGATGGGGTACTGCGGTCAGGTGCGGCTACGGCCGCTGTACCGGCCCGGTATACCATGAGAGATATCACAGAGGGCACTTTAGACAGAAGCAGACTGTTTGAAATACAGACACCCCAGGGATTCACATTTGACGTGATCTGCCGCGCCCAGCGAAAAGCCGCCGAGGACGGGTTCCTCGGCACAGACGACGCCGGGCTGGCAGAGCGGATCGGCATTCTGCCGGAGCTGGTGGAAGGCAGCAGCGGAAATGTGAAGATCACGGTGCCGGAGGATCTGAGGCGTATGGTGCGAATCGGAACAGGTTATGATGTGCACAGGCTTGTGCCGGACCGGAAACTCATTCTGGGCGGCGTGGAAATTCCGTACGAAAGGGGTCTCCTGGGGCACTCGGATGCAGATGTTCTGCTCCATGCGCTGATGGATGCGATTCTGGGCGCAGCGTGTCTGGGTGACATCGGTCACCTCTTTCCGGACAGCGATCCGGCCTACGCCGGCATCTCCAGCGGGAAGCTTCTGGAGGAAGTGGCATCTCTGATTCACAGGGAAGGTTATGAACTGGGAAATGCAGATTGTACCGTGATCTGTCAGCAGCCGAAACTGGCGGAATATATTCCGGCCATGCGGCGGAATATTGCGGCGGCGCTGGGCGCACCGGAAGGGGCGGTCAGTGTGAAAGCCACCACGACAGAGAAACTGGGATTTGAAGGACGCGGTGAGGGTATAGCCGCGGAGGCGGTCTGCATCATCCGATGATGAAGAAATGAGGAAACTAAGATGAGATTATCGAAAATGTACTTCAAGACGTTCCGTGACGATCCGGCAGAGGCGGTGATCCCGAGTCACAAGCTGATGCTCAGGGCCGGTCTGATCCGGCGGGAGGCCTCCGGCCTGTACATCTTCATGCAGCAGGGATGGAGAGCGGTCCGGAAGATCGAGGAAATCGTCCGGGAAGAAATGGATGTGAAGGGTGCCCAGGAGATCCACATGCCGGCCATCATGCCGGCAGAGCTCTGGCAGGAAACCGGCCGGTGGTATGAATACGGACCGGAACTCTGGCGCATCCAGGACAGACACGGCAGAGACTTCTGTCTGGGACCGACCCACGAGGAGACCTTCACGGCCATCGCCCGGGCGGACATCACTTCTTATAAGCAGCTGCCGGCCAACCTGTATCAGATCCAGATGAAGTACAGAGACGAGGACCGTCCGCGTTTCGGACTGCTGCGTTCCCGGGAGTTCATCATGAAGGACGCCTATTCCTTCGATGCAGACCGGGAAGGGCTGGATAAGAGCTATGACGACATGTACGATGCTTACACGAATGTCTTCACCCGCATGGGCCTGGATTTTGCCCCGGTAGAGGCGGACACGGGCGCCATCGGCGGCAACAACTCCCACGAGTTCACGGCATTCTCTGAAGTGGGCGAGAGCGACATCCTGCGCTGCCCGGCCTGCGGTTATGCTGCAACGGACGAGAAGACGCCGGGGGTGGACGATCCTGCCCAGGACGATGTGGCGATGCTTCCGCTGGAGAAGAAGGAAACGCCGGGGACGAAGACCATCGAGGCGGTTTGTGACTTCCTGGGATTAGACAAAAAACAGTCGATCAAAGCGCTCCTCTTCCAGACGCTGAATGAGGAGACACTGGAAGTGAACGGTTATGTGGCGGCGTTCGTCAGAGGCGACAGAGAAGTCAACATGATCAAGATCGTGAATGCACTGGATATTCCGGAGTTCTGTCTGGAATTCGCAGATGAATCGAAGATGGGACCGGTCACCGGCGCTGTGGGCGGCTTCACGGGACCGATGCATCTGCATGACTGCAAGATCATCGTGGACTCCGAACTGGTAGGCATGAAGAACATGTGCGCCGGTGCCTGCGAGAAGGACTGCCACTACATCAATGTCAACTATGGCAGAGATTACGAAGGAGATATCGTCACGGATATCAAGACGGCGCAGGCGGGAGACCGCTGCCCGGTATGCGGGAAGCCGCTCACGGCTACGAAGGGTATTGAAGTGGGCCAGATTTTCAAGCTGGGCACCAAGTACTCGGAATCCATGGGGGCAGTATTCGCAGACGAGAATCAGGAAACCCATCCGCTGGTCATGGGCTGCTACGGTATCGGTGTCACCAGAACCCTGGCGGCGGTTGTAGAGAAGTATCATGACGAAAACGGAATCGTCTGGCCGATGTCCGTTGCACCGTATCACTGCATCATCGTGCTGGTGAAGCCGAAGGACGAAGAGCAGAAGAAAACGGCGGAGAAACTCCACGATGCGCTGGAGAAGGCAGGCGTGGAAGTGCTGCTGGATGACCGGGACGAGCGGGTCGGCGTGAAGTTCAACGATGCGGACCTGTGCGGATACCCGATCCGGATCACGGTGGGAAAGAAGGCCGGTGAAGGTCTGGTGGAATACAAGCTCAGACGGGAAGACGAAGTACAGGAAATCACGGTGGAAGAGGCGATTGAGAAGGCGGTTTCTCTGGTGAACGCAGAGAAGGACGGCCGCTGCTTCTTCGCCGGGCGGTAGGAAGTAAATGACGGAAGGAGACATCGGCGTCCGCCGGCAGGCGGGCGCCGGTGTTTCCGGTTCGGTTTTTTTGATCGATTAGAATGAAAGGAACGTGGCATGAAGAAAGTAACGATCACGATGGAGAACGGCGGCGTCATGAAGGGCGAGCTGTATGAGGATATTGCACCGGAAACCGTGGCGAATTTCGAGAAACTGGCGAAGTCCGGCTTCTATGACGGGCTGACATTCCACCGGGTTATCCCGGGATTCATGATCCAGGGCGGCGATCCGAACGGCACGGGCACCGGCGGTCCGGGCTGGACCATCCGGGGGGAGTTCAGCGCCAACGGATTCCGGAACGATCTGAAGCACACGGAAGGGGTACTGTCCATGGCGCGGACGATGGATCCGAATTCCGCCGGTTCTCAGTTCTTCATCATGGTGGCGGATGCATCGCATCTGGACGGACAGTATGCGGCCTTCGGGAAGATCACGGAGGGCCTGGAAGTGGCGCAGGAAATTGTGGAGCAGCCGAGAGACTGGTCTGACAAGCCGCTGGAGCCGGTGGTGATGAAGACGGTCGTTGTTGAGTAACCGAACCTGATTCATAGCGAAAAGGACTGATACCGATGAAGATTTATAACACACTGACGAGAAAGAAAGAAGAGCTGGTCCCGATTGAAGAGGGAAAGATCCGGATGTATGTCTGCGGACCGACGGTCTATAACTATTTCCATATCGGAAATGCACGGCCGATTGTTGTCTTCGACACCATGCGGAAATACCTCATCTACCGGGGATATCAGGTGAAATACGTACAGAATTTCACGGACGTGGATGACAAGATCATCCGGAAAGCCAAGGAAGAAAATTCTACGGCCATGGAAGTGGCGGAGAAATACATCCGGGAGTATTTCGACGATGCCCATGCGCTGAATGTGACCGATGCGGATGTGCATCCCCGGGTTTCAGAGCATATCCGGGAGATCATCGATTTCGTACAGACCCTGATTGACAAGGGCTACGCTTATGAAGCGGACGGAGATGTCTATTTCTCCACCCGCAAGTTCCCGGAGTACGGCGAACTGTCCGGTCAGAACATTGATGACCTGGAATCCGGTGCCCGCATTGCAGTGGGGGAAGTGAAGAAGGATCCGCTGGATTTCGCACTCTGGAAAGCCCGGAAGGAAGAGAGCGAGATCGCCTGGGAATCCCCGTGGGGCATGGGCCGTCCGGGCTGGCACATCGAGTGCTCGGCCATGGCGAAGAAGCACCTGGGGGATACCATCGACATTCACGCAGGGGGCCAGGATCTCCAGTTTCCGCATCACGAGAATGAGATCGCCCAGTCCGAATGCTGCAACGGTGTGCCGTTCGCCCACTACTGGATGCACAACGCCTACATCACCCTGAACAAGGAGAAGATGTCCAAGTCGAAGGGGAACTTCTTCACCGTCCGGGATATCCGGAAGAAGTATGACGGAGAGAGCATCCGGTTCTTCCTGCTGTCCGGCCAGTACCGGAATCCGGTGGATTTCAGTGACGACCTGATGCAGCAAGCGGAGCGCAGTCTGGACAGAATGAGAAACTGCCGGGACAACCTGGTTTATCTTGCGAAGAGCGGCGTAGGCGGTGCTCTGACGGCGGAAGAGGAACGGGAACTGGCGGATCTGGACCGGTACCGTCAGAAGTTCTGCGACGTCATGGACGACGACCTGAATACGGCGGATGCCCTGACGGCAATTTTCGAACTGGTCAGTGCCATTAACAAGGCGGTGGAGAACGGTGCAACGAAGGCCTTCGCAGAGGCGGCGCTGAAGCCGCTGACAGAGCTCACCGGCATTATGGGACTGCTGCAGGATCAGCCGGCGGATGACGCCGTTGACCCGGCGGTGCAGAAACTGGTGGATGAGCGGCAGGAAGCCCGGAAGGCGAAGAACTTCGCCCGGGCGGATGAGATCCGTGACCAGCTGAAGGCCATGGGAATCACACTGAAGGATACGCCTCAGGGTGTACAGATCATCCGGGATTAGTTTCCGGACCTGGGGGCGCAGGGCGCCCCTGCCCGGAATGTGCAGGAGCAGAATGAAAACATTAGATCCGAAATCGGCAGACACGACGGCACTCGCCTATATGGGGGATGCCGTCTATGAAGTTTATATACGAAAATTCGTGGTGGACATGGGCCTGGTGCACGCGCAGGAGATGAACCGGGAAGCCGTTTCGTTCGTCCGTGCAGAGGCGCAGGCCCGGGCAGCGAAGCAATTTCTGGCGGGGGACTTCCTGACGGAGGAAGAACGGGCGCTGCTGAAGCGGGCCCGCAACCGCACGAACACCTCCCACGCCCGGGGATCCGGATACTACGAGTATAAGCTGGCGACGGGGCTGGAGGCCCTGATCGGCTGGCTCTATCTGAAAGGGGACCGGGAACGGACAGAAGCGGTGTGCGCAGAAGCGATGCGCATCACCCGGGAGGCCCGGGACGGGGCCGGAAAGGAGCAGCATGAGTAAGGCAGATCAGTTGTTCGTCACAATGTGTGAGGACATTCTGGACCACGGTTTTTCCACAGAAGGACAGAAGGTCCGGCCTCACTGGGAAGACGGCACGCCGGCATATACCATCAAGAATTTCGGCGTCGTCAACCGCTATGATCTCTCCGAAGAGTTTCCGGCGCTGACGCTGCGCCGCACGGCGGTGAAGACGGCAGTGGAGGAGATGCTCTGGATCTGGCAGCGGAAGTCCAACAATATCCGGGACCTGAATGCGCATATCTGGGATGCCTGGGCGGATGAGAACGGTTCCATCGGGAAGGCATACGGCTACCAGATGGGGGTGAAGTACCGGTTCCCGCAGGGGGAAATGGATCAGGTGGATAACGTGATCTGGCAGCTGAAGAATCAGCCATATTCCCGCCGGATTCTGACGAACATCTACAATTTCCGGGACCTGGCTGAGATGGGGCTGGAGCCCTGTGCATACAGCGTCACATTCAATGTGACGGGGGACCGGCTGAATGCCATTCTGAACCAGCGCTCCCAGGATATTCTGGCGGCGAATAACTGGAACGTGGTGCAGTATGCGGTGCTGGTTTACATGATGGCCCAGGTCACCGGGTTCAGACCGGGAGAACTGGTGCATGTCATCGCCGATGCCCATATCTACGACCGGCACGTGGACATCATCCGGGAACTGATTCGGCGGCCTCAGTATCCGGCGCCGAAATTCCGGCTCAACCCGGAGGTGAAGGATTTCTACGATTTCACGCCGGACGATGTGATTCTGGAGGACTATCAGCACGGTCCCCAGGTGAAGAATATCCCGGTGGCGGTCTGATTTCGCCGGGACCGACAGAACGTTAAGGGCCCGGGAACGGAGCCCGGTCAGGAGGAAACAATGAATCTGATTCTGGCGGCAGACGAAAACTGGGGGATCGGCAAAGACGGGGATCTTCTGGTGCGTCTCCCGGGGGACATGGAATTTTTCAAGGAGAAGACCCGGGGAAATGTGGTGGTCATGGGGCGGGCGACACTGGAAAGTCTGCCGAAGAAACGAGGACTTGCGAAGCGCGTGAACATCGTGCTGACCACCAGACCGGATTTCACCGCAGAGCGGTGTGAGATCGTCCATTCCCACGAGGAACTTTTCCACAGGCTGGAGGCATTCGACAGCAGCAGCGTCTTCGTGATCGGCGGCGCCCGGGTCTACCGGGAACTGCTTCCCTATGTGGACACCTGCTATATCACGAAAATCAGGAAATCCTTCGATGCGGATCGGCATTTCGTGGACCTGGATGCGGACAGCCGGTTCGCCGTGACATGGATGAGTGAGGAAAAGGAGGAAAACGGTGTAGCATACCGTTTCTACAAGTATGAGAGAGTCAGGAAAGAACAGTAACCGGCGAAGCGGCGGGGGAAGAACCGGCGCAGGCAGCCGGAGCGGTGCAAGTAACCGGAGCAGCCGGAGGAGCGGGGGAAAGAACCCGGGAAACGGGAGAAGTGGCCGGGTGCGCCAGGGCCGGAGCTCTGCACAGTCCCGGGAGGCTTGGGAGCCCAAGGGGTTCAGAAAACAGCAGGAGGACCGGGCGGAACGTTCCGATCTTCTGATCGGCAGGAATCCGGTGACCGAGGCACTGAAGAGCGGCCGCAGCATGGAAAAGATTATTCTCCAGAAGGGCGGCGGCGGATCGCTGGGTATGATCGCACGGATGGCGAAGGACCGGGGTATTGTGGTGGAGGAGACGGAGAAAGCGGCGCTGGACCGTCTTGCGGCCGGCGGAGCCCATCAGGGCGCAGCGGCGGTTGTGTCTGCCCACAGCTATGCGGAGCTGGAGGATGTGCTGAAGACGGCGGCGGACCGGGGGGAAGACCCGCTCCTGGTTGTGCTGGACGGCATTGAAGATCCCCACAACCTGGGGGCGATCATGCGGACGGCGGAGTGTGCCGGTGCCCACGGCGTGATTATTCCGAAACGGAGAGCGGCAGGGCTCACTGAAACAGTGGCAAAGTCTTCCGCCGGAGCGATCGAGTATATGCCGGTGATCCGGGTCACGAATATCGCCATGACTCTGGAGAAGCTGAAGGAACAGGGGATCTGGGTTTACGCCTGCGACATGGACGGTGCTCTGTACACAGAGCAGTCCCTGACCGGCCCGGCGGCTATCGTTGTGGGGGCGGAAGGCGCCGGCGTCAGCCGGCTGGTACGGGAGAAGTGTGACGGCATTGTGTCCATCCCCATGAGAGGGAAGATCAACTCACTGAACGCCAGCAATGCGGCGGCGATTCTGCTGTACGAGATCCGGCGGCAGCGGGACGCCCGGTAATCCGGGAAGTTTGGCGGGGCGTAAAAAAAACCGTCCCCGTCAAACTTCAGGAATTCGTTGACAGCATTGAGAAAGTGTAGTAGTATATGCTTATTGTACGACGGGAGTACGCCAGTACGTCAGTACGTCGGGCTGTTGTAGCTCAGCAGGTAGAGCACTTCCTTGGTAAGGAAGAGGTTCGGCGGTTCGAGCCCGCTCAACAGCTCCAATTTTTTTGTTTGGTGAGTATATTTTAATAAGGAGAAATTCGAAATGGCTAAGCAGAAATTTGAAAGAACGAAACCGCATATCAACATCGGTACAATCGGCCACGTTGACCACGGTAAGACAACACTGACTGCTGCTATCACTACAGTTCTGCACGAGAGATACGGACTGGGTGCTGACGTAGCATTCGATCAGATCGATAAGGCTCCGGAAGAGAAGGAAAGAGGTATCACCATTTCCTCCGCTCACGTAGAGTATGAAACACCGAACAGACACTACGCACACGTAGACTGCCCGGGGCACGCTGACTACGTTAAGAACATGATCACCGGTGCTGCGCAGATGGACGGTGCAATCCTGGTTGTTGCTGCAACAGACGGACCGATGCCGCAGACGAGAGAGCACATCCTGCTGGC
>NZ_FNBF01000002.1 GCF_900102225.1 Eubacterium pyruvativorans | reverse complement strand
TCAAAGTATGAGCAGACCAGGTTGTCCATATGACAACGCTCCAATGGAGAGGTATTTTAATACACTAAAGTCAGAGCTGATCTATCTCAGGAAGTTTTCAACTGAAGAGAGCCTATTCGTTGAAGTGAATGCATATGCGTATGGCTGGTACAATAATCAAAGACCACACTCTCATAACGGCGGGATACCACCAGCAAAAGTAGCATAAAATGAGTTACTTTATTACAATTTTACTTGACCAGTACAGTCACTCCTGGGACAACTGTGACATGCCTTAGAATGAACGGAAAAGCCGGTGATTGTGTATGATGCTTGTGGTTTGAGTAGAATAACTACGATGTTAGAATTTGGCGTGCGGGGAGCAATGTGCGGAAATAAGGATTTTCCTGTTTCCGCACCCTGAGAAACCGTGTCGTCTCCGATTTTCGACTGAACAGGCCGAAATCAGGTGCGAAATCTTGAAAAATCGAATTTTCGCACCACCAGGCCTGCCGCACAACCGTCATCTGTCCGACCGCACCACCAGGCCTTCCGCACAACCGTCATCTGTCCGGCCGCACCCTCCCCCAGGCCGCGCAACCGTCCCTACCGGTACCGCGGGAAGCTGTCCAGATCGTAGTTCTTCAGGTTTTCGGTGATCTTCCGGTCGTCGGCCTTCTCCAACAGGGCCTTCCGGTTTTTCATGGCCACCGGTCCGGAAACCTTGCTGGCCGGACCGTTGAAGCAGCCGCCCTCGCAGGCCATTCCTTCCACAAAATCCGCATTCAGCCGGCCGAAGGATGCCATGGTCAGGGTCTTGCGCAGTTCGTTGCCGCCGCTCGGACGCTCCACCTTATAGTTTCCGCCCCGGCCGGTTTCGTCCAGATACTGGAGCACTGCCGCCGCCACGCCGCCGCTGGTGGCGTATTTTTTTCCAAAGATGCTTGCCAGCTGATAATTGTCTTCTACCGGGGTGAGCTCCACTTCCTTTGCCTTCAGGATCGCCTCGATTTCCTCATACAGCAGGGCGTAATCCGCATTGCCCGGAATCTTCTGGTCTTTGATTTCGGATTTTTTTGCAATGCACGGTCCAATGAAAACGGTGACGGCGCCGGGGTGCTGGGCCTTGATCATGCGGCTCAGCTCACACATCGGACTGACCGCTGTGGAAACATACTGATCCAGCTTCGGGTAATGCATGCGGATCATATTGACGAAAGCCGGGCAGCAGGAAGTGGTGCGCATCTCGCCTTTCTGGTATGCTTCGTACCATTCCTCTGCTTCGGCAGAAGTGGTCAGGTCGCCCCCCAGACCCACTTCGAAGAAATCAGTGAATCCCACCTCTTTCAAAGCCTTGCGCCAGCTGCCCATGCCGATTTCCGGACCGTACTGTCCTTCGATGGCCGGCGCCGCCATGGCGTAAACTTCCTTTCCGGACTTCAGTGCTTCGATGACCGGCACGATGGAGTCAATGGTGCCAATAGCGCCGAACGGGCAGTGGTGCATGCAGCGGCCGCAGCGGATGCACTTTTCTTCGTCGATGCGGGACAGGCCCTGTTCGTCATAGCTGATGGCGTCCACCGGGCAGCTCTTCTTGCACGGCCGCTCCAGATGAACAATGGCGTTGTACGGGCAGGCCTTCGCACACTGGCCGCACTCCTTGCACTTGGTGGCATCGATGACGGAGCGATGAGGACCGGCCTGGATCGCACCGAACTTGCAGGAGCGGAGACATGCCTTCCCCAGACAGCTTCTGCAGTTATCTGTAACAGAATAGCTGGAGATCGGACAGTCCGCACAGGCCGGTTCAATGACCTGCATGATATTCCCCGTGTCAACTTCGGACTCCGTCTTCCCCAGGGAGAGACGAACCCGCCGTCTGACGATCTCCCTTTCCTTGTATACACAACATCTGTAGTGAGGCAGCGTACCCGGAATGATCTTCTCCGGAAGATACTCCGCCTTCTCCAGTTGTCCCTCAAAAGCCAGCTTCGCTACCTCATAAATCACCTGGTGACGCAGACCCAGAATACTCTCATCAGCCTTCATTTCAAACCCTCTCTCATGACTCAGACGATACCTTCTGCCACCGCAGACGATAGACTCTATACCCGCAACCGCTCCGAAGTATACATTATACATCGGAATCTGACAACAAATTAACATTTCTATTCTGCTTTGTAAACCCTCTTTCGCATGTTTCCAAAAATGAACAGAAGCCCCTTGAATTACTGTTTCATTCCCTTGATATCCAAACGTATTTTTGTCTTCCCGGACAGAATGCCGGGGCAGAAATCGTGACGACCGGCGGCGTTTATTTTTTGTCGACAAAACCCAACGGGACGAACCGTTCCGCCATTGATTCCCATATACACCCATGTTAAAATTCTCGCAGGATCCTGAGGAGGATAAATGGAGGTAAGATAATGAATGTATTCGACATCCTGGGGCCGGTCATGATCGGTCCGTCCAGTTCCCACACTGCCGGGGCGGCCCGTCTGGGACTGATCACCCGGCGGCTTCTGGGCACAGAGCCACGGTCGGCGGAGATCGTTTTCCACGGTTCTTTTGCCAAAACCTACAAGGGACACGGCACAGACAAGGCCGTGATCGCCGGCATCATGGACATGACACCGGACAATCCGGATCTGCGCCATTCCATGGAAATTGCTGCCGAGCGGGGCATCGATATTTCCATCACCACAGCGGAATTGGAGAATGCCCACCCGAATACGGCCCGCATCACGCTGACGGACGAAGCGGGAAATTCGGTGACGCTGCAGGGCAGCAGCATCGGCGGCGGCAATATCCGGGTGGACTATATAAACGGTATGCCGGTATCCCTCAGCGGCCAGTATCTGACGCTGATCGTTCTGCACCGGGACACGCCGGGGGTCATCGCCACGGTGACGGAACTGCTCTCCGCCCACGGGGCAAACATCTGCAGTTTCCACCTGGCCCGTCAGGAAAAGGGAGGCGTGGCGGTCATGACGATCGAGATCGACAGCAAGATCAACTGCGAACTTCCGGTACTGAAAGAAGAGCTGGAGCGGGACCCGGAGATTACAACCTGTACGGCGATGCTGCCGATCTCATAACGGCCGCAGCGGGAAACAGGGAACCAAAGTCTTGACAGGAGGAAATCGATGGAATTGAAATATGACTCTCTGGCGGCGATCCTGAAGGCCGCCGAGGATGCCGGCTGCAAGCTGTCGGAACTGGTACTCAAGGACCAGGCTGCACAGCTGGAGCGGACGGAAGAAGATGTTTATCAGCAGATGGCCGATGACTACCAGGTCATGCGGGAAGCAGTGGATTCCGGACTGGACCCGGATCTAAGAAGCACCAGCGGACTCACCGGCGGTGATGCGGCGAAGATGGCCGCCTATGTGAAGTCCGGGAAGAATCTGACCGGCTCCTTCATCGGCAGTGCCATGTACCGGGCTCTGGCGGTATCGGAGCTGAACGCCGCCATGGGACGGATTGTAGCGGCGCCGACGGCCGGAAGCTGCGGTATCGTACCGGCAGCGGTGATCACCATGCAGGAGGAATACGGCTCTTCTGAACGGGACTGCATCATGTCGCTTTTCACCGCCTCCGCCATCGGAATGGTGATCGGAAAAAACGCCTCCCTGGCGGGAGCCTCCGGCGGCTGTCAGGCAGAATGCGGATCTGCTTCTGCCATGGCGGCGGGTGCGATCGTGGAACTGGCGGGAGGCAGCCCGGCCATGATCGATTCGGCAGTGGCCATTGCACTGAAGAATATTCTCGGACTGGTCTGCGACCCGGTAGCCGGTCTGGTGGAAATCCCGTGCATCAAGCGGAATGCGGGCGGCGTCACCGGCGCCTACACTGCTGCGGAAATCGCACTGGCCGGAATCCGCAGCGCCATCCCGGGGGACGAAGCAATCCTGGCCATGAAAAAAGTCGGCGACTCCATGCCGGCGGCGTTGAAAGAGACCGCCGAGGGCGGTCTGGCGGTTACGGCGACTGCGTGCCGGCTTTGTCAGCAGGTCTTCGGAACAGAGAAGTAGAAAAAAAACAGGCTGCGCCCGGGGCGCAGCCTGTGTTTTCATAACTCGTAAGCGGTCGGCCGGGCGGGTACGGTCGGCCGGGCGGGTGCGATAATCCGATTTTCTCGATTTTCGCACCCCCTTTCGGCTGATTCAGTCCAAGAACAGGGGCGACACGATTTCACGGGGTGCGGAAACAGGAAAATCTCCAATTTCGCAGCTCACTGTCTGGCCGCAAACTTTTCTCTACGTAATTATTTTACTCAAAATGCGGCCGCAGAATACACTACCGGCTTTCTCGTCCGTTTTCCAGTCCGACTGCAGATGTCACCGGAATGGCCGACCGGAAGCCGGGTTATTTTTTGTCTAACGAATCCGAAACGTATACAATCTGCCCGCCGAGTTAGGTGCGAATTTTCCGTTTTTGCTAATATCGCACCATCGGAAGGAGCAGTAATATATTAATCAAGTTTTTCTTCCAAATTCGCACCCTGGAACACGGCCGATTGGGTGCGGATCCGGCCGAAATGCCCGTTTCCGCACTGTTTGCATTCAGTATACAGCCCCCAAGTGCCGAAACCCCCGCCGGAGATCGGTAGAATCGTGATGATTGTATACGATTTTCCGAAAACAGGGGGCGGCACAACACGGCGCAGCCTATTTCATCATTTCCAGATAATCCTTCAGGATCTTCAGGGCCTCGCCATATCCGTCAATGCCCTTCCCCATTACGGTGGCGATGGCCGCCTTTCGTATGTATGAGGTCTGACGGAAGTCCTCCCTGCGGGAGACGTCGGAGATATGAACCTCCACAGTTGGAATGCCCACCGCTTTCACAGCATCCAGGATTGCAACACTGGTGTGGGTGTATGCTCCCGGGTTGATGACAATACCGTCCGTATTCCCATAAGCTTCCTGAATGCGGTCCACCAGGTCCCCCTCATGATTGGATTGATAGAACTCCGTTTCAAAACCCAGCTCTTCTCCTGTCTTTTTCGTACGGCGGAGCAGCTCTGCGAAATCTTCTTTCCCGTAGATGTCCGGCTCCCGGATTCCCAGCATGTTGATGTTCGGCCCGTTGATGACCAGTATTTTCATCTTGATTTCTCCTTTCACGACCGGTCCCGGCTTTTCCGACCGGCCCCTCCTTTCACGACCGGTCCTGACTTTTTCGACCGGCTCCGGCCGGCCTAAGCCAGCTCCGAATAGCTTCCCAGATACCGGAAGTCCACACTCATCTGCTCCAGCTGGTTCATGAGCCGCGGGAACTCGTCTGCGTACACCGGCTCTTCGATATCGAAGTAGAACATGAACTCGAAGTTGCTGGACGGGATCGGCCGGGACTCCAGCTTCAGCAGGTTGATGCCCATGGCGTTGAAGTGGGACAGCACCTGGTACAGGCAGCCCGGTGTATGGCCCACCACCAGCATGATGCTGGTGCGGTCAGCGCCCGGGTAGATTTCCAGTTCCCGGGAAATACAGATGAACCGGGTGTAATTGTTTCCGTTGTCCTGAATCTCGCTCTCCAGGGTGCGCAGCCCGTACAGTTCCCCGTTGATCTCGGAGCCGATGGCGGCGACATCCGGGCGATCGCTTTCGGCGACTTTTTTTGCCGCTACCGCCGTATTCTCCACCTCAGTCACCACCGCCCCCGGGAATTTCTTCAGATATTCCTCACACTGGGCGATGGCCTGGGGATGGGAGAAAATTTCCCGGATGTTCTCTTTTCTGGTTCCCGGCTTGGCCAGCAGGGAATGGTTGATCTTCACCCGGACGCTGCGGACGATGTTGAAATGATATTCCATCATCAGGTCATAGACCGCATTGACGGAACCGGCGGTGGAGTTCTCGATGGGAAGAACGCCGTAATCGCATTCCCCTTTCTGGATGGCCTGGAATACGCCCCGGAAGTTCTTCTGATAAGAGATCTGGGGCATCGAGAAGAATCGGTCACAGGCCTGCTGAGAGTAAGCCCCCTCCACGCCCTGACACGCCACCTTGGCGCGGCGCGGAAATACCTTCGGGGAATAGCGGAGGGCATCCCGGATCCGGTGCACGGTTTCCGTTTCCTCGTGAAGGAACTTGTGCTGATGGTCCTTGCTCATTTCCATGATCGTGGTGAACAGAATCTTGTTATAATAGGCCAGATCCTCGTCGGAATCCCAGAGGAGCTTCTCGATTTTCTGCCGCTCCCGGACCGGGTCGAAGACACGCATCCCATGCTCCAGCTTGTATTTTGCAATGCCTTCCGCCACCCGCATTCTCTCCTGCAGGTTCTCCAGCAGGGTCCGGTCGATCCGGTCGATCTGCTCTCTGTAATCCTTTAAATCCATGTGTCTGGTTCCTTTCTGATTCTCTGTTCTGCTTTCGTCCCGGAACTTCCGCCGGGCTTACTCTTCCACTGCCATGGCCGGCTCCCGCATCATATCCAGCACCGCCAGCGCTGCCGCCGCCTCCACCACCGGCACGGCCCGGGGCACGATGCATGGGTCATGACGGCCCCGGACGGCCAGCTCGGCATCTTTCTTTTCGGACAAAGAGATACTGGCCTGGGCGGCCGGAATACTCGGAGTCGGTTTGAAGGCGCAGCGGAATACGATATCCATGCCGTCACTGATTCCCCCCAGAATGCCGCCGGCATGGTTGGTTCTGGTCTTCACGGAGCCGGATTCGTCCATGTAGAACGGATCATTATTCTCGCTTCCTCTCATCCGGGCCACAGCGAAACCGGCGCCGAACTCGATGCCCTTCACGGCCGGAATACCGAATACAATCTGGGCAATGCGGTTTTCCACGCCATCGAACATCGGATCCCCGATCCCCACAGGAACGCCGGAAATCACACACTCCACAATGCCGCCCACCGAGTCCCCGGCCGCCCGGACCTTTTCGATTTCACCGAAAGGATCCTCCCGATTCCCGCCGATCTCCAGAATCCGGGCGTTCACTGTGATTCCCCGGGACGCCAGAATCTGCCGGCAGATGCCGCCGGCAATACACAGGGGCGCCGTCAGACGGCCGGAGAAATGGCCGCCGCCGCTCACATCATTATGTCCGCCGTATTTCACATAGGCGGTGTAATCCGCATGACCCGGCCGGGGAATGTCCCGGATGTTATCGTAATCTTTGGAACGGGTGTTGGTGTTGCGGATCACCGCTGTCAGCGGTGCGCCGCAGGTCACATCATCCACCAGACCGCTGAGAAATTCGGGCTGATCCGCCTCCTTCCGGGGCGTGCTGTATTTCGTCCGCCCCGGCGCCCGGCGGTCCAGGAACTTCTGGAGTTCCTCCCGGTCGATCCGGAAGCCGGCGGGCAGACCGTCCACCGTGCAGCCGATGGCCGGAGAATGGGACTGGCCGAAAATCTGAAGTCGGATGTTCTTTCCATATGATGAAGCCATTGTATTTTCCTTTCGTGTTCACAGCATTGCGGCCAAAGCCTACAGCAGCAGGATATTGCCATCCAGATCGTTTTCCTTCATGACCCGGAAGAAAGTGGGATAGGATTTCCGCACCGCCTGCCATCCGCTGATGCCCACCTTCCCGGAAGCCGCCAGAGAAGCCGCCGCTGCAGTCATGACAATCCGGTGATCGTTGCAGCCGTCACAGGAGCCGCCGGTGAGTCCCCGGCGCCCCCGGATCCTCAGTCCGTCGGGAAGTTCCGTCACATCTGCCCCCAGGCCGCTGAGCAATTCACAGGTGGTGGCCAGCCGGTCACTTTCTTTGATCCTGAGCCGTGCCGCATTCATGATTTCTGTTGTACCTTCCGACACTGCCCCCACCAGGGCCAGGGCCGGCACCATGTCCGGAATCGGACCGGCATCCACGGTGATGCCGTGGAGAGTATCCCGGGACGGCCATGCGGTCACCGATCCCTCCGTCTCCAGATCTTCTGTGATCCTGCCGCCGAATTTCTTCAGAATCCGCACCACAGCCCGGTCACCCTGGGCGGAATCTGCATTCAGCCCGGTTACCCGGACCGGTTCCTCGCCCAGAAGGCCCATAACCAACCAGAAGGCCGCATTGGACCAGTCGCCTTCCACCCGGTACCGGGCAGGACCCCGGTATTTCTGACCGCCCTTCACAATCAGATCATTCCCCGCAGAATGAATACTGACACCGAACCGGCGGATCACATTCCGGGTCATGTCCACATATCCGGCGGACTCCAGATTCCCTTCCACAACAATTCGGCTGTCCCCCTCCAGCAGGGGCAGTGCGAAGGCCAGACCGCTGATGAACTGGGAGGACACATTCCCCGGAATATGGAATTCTCCCGGCGTCAGCTGTCCTTCCACGAGGAACGGCACATTCCCCTGGGGACTCATCCGGACCCCGTGGGCGGTGAGTTCCTCATACAGCGGCGTCAGCGGCCGCTGGGGCAGCCGGCCCTCCGGATGGAATACTCCGGTGATGCCCAGGGCTGCCACCACCGGAATCAGGAAACGGAATGTGGAACCACTCTCGCCGCAGTACAGATGGGCGGCTGCCGGCGATTCCCCGTCCCGGGTCCGGCGCTGCATGAGCGCTTCCCGGATCGCATCCAGACACCGCTTCGTGGCTTCGATGTCCTTCGAAGTTTCTTCACAGATGACCCGGCAGTCCCGGTCCGACAGCGCAGCGCAGATCAGCGCCCGGTGGGCATCCGATTTCGATGGAATGATTTGAATTTCTTTCATACGTCCCCCGTTATTTCCCGGCGGCTACAGCACCTGCCGCAGTTCCTCCAGCGTCAGCCGCCGGGTCACGCAGCGGCCGATCCGCTCCGGGATCACCAGATCGATGTACCCGGCTTCCCGTTTCTTGTCTGATAACATAATTTCATAAATCTGATCATTGGTGTACGGAATCGAAAGGTCGAAGCCGTATTCCAGCAGGAGTGCGTGGAGTCTGTCGTAAACTTCCCTGCCGCACCAGCCCTGCCGTACTGATATTTCTGTGATCCGGTCCATGCCCTTCGCCACGGCAATGCCGTGGGAGATCCGGAAGTCACTCAGTATTTCCACCGCATGAGCGATCGTATGCCCGAAATTCAGCAGATGGCGGAGCCCCAGATCGAATTCGTCCTGCCGGACGATCTCCCGCTTGATCTCCACACACCGGGTGATAATCGGCTCCGGATCCCGGTAGATCGCATTCGTATCAGTCAGAAGATCGAAGAGTTCTGAGTCCCCCAGAACGCCGTACTTCACAACCTCCCCGATGCCGTCCATCCAGGCCCGGCGGGGCAGAGTCCGGAGCAGATCCGGGTCCTGAACCACCAGCGCCGGCTGATGGAAGGCGCCCGCCAGATTCTTTCCCGCCGGCAAGTTGATGGCGGTCTTCCCGCCCACCGAGGAATCCACGGCGGACAGCAGGGTAGTGGGCACCTGAATCACTTTCACCCCCCGGAGGAAAGTGGCAGCCACGAAGCCGGCCAGATCCCCCACCACGCCGCCTCCCAGGGCTACCACGCCGTCGCTTCTGGTCAGCGGAATCTCCGCCAGCCAGTTCAGCAGTTCCAGATACATCGCGCCGCTCTTGGATTCTTCTCCCGCCGGAATGATCCGGCTTTCGGTCCGGTACCCCGCATCCTCCAGGGAGCGGAGACAGGTTTCCAGAAAGCGGGGGGCCACATTTTCATCCGTGATCACCGCCAGGGTTCCCCCCTCCTGGAATGGTTTCGTCCGTTCTCCGATTTCCGCTAATTTCATATTACCCCCGTGTCCGGCGGATCTGCTCCTCCGCCTCTACTTTCGCTTCTCTTCCTTCCGAGAGCAGCTCCCGCAGCCGGTCCCGGTCGGACCGTTCCAGAGCGTCCCGGTATTTCTCCAGTTCCCCGATCAGGGTATCCAGTTTCTGCATCAGGTTATCCCGGTTTTCCAGAAACAGCTCCGACCAGATCTTGTCATCCAGATACGCCGTCCGGGTCAGGTCCCGGAAGCTGCCGCCAGAAATGGCGCCTTCCTTACTGTCCGGGTCCGCCATCTTGATGAAAGAACTGGAGACCACATGGGACAGCTGGGATGTGTAGGCGATGACCTCGTCATGCTCCTCCGGTGTCATGACCTGAAAGCCTGTAACGCCGATCTTCCGGAGCACCGTCTCCACCCTCATCAGGAGCCGGATGTCGTTAGGGTCCTGGGGCACGATGACGAACATACTGTGCTGGAACATCTCGGCGCTGCTCTGTTTGAAGCCCCAGCCCTGGCGGCCCGCCATAGGGTGACCGCCCACATAGGTGACACCGGTTTCCTCCGCCATGCGAAACCCCACCTCGCAGACCGGCCGTTTCACACCGCAGAAATCCATGACCAGAGTCTTCCGGTTCATCTTCGGCATATTCTCCTCCAGCCATGCTGCAGCGGCCTTCGGCGGAATGACCACGAAAATGCAGTCGCAGTCCCCGATGTTCTCATCTGTCAGGTCTTCATCCACAGCGCCCTGCAGTTTCACAAAATCCCTGACCACATGATTGATCTCGCTGGCGTACACCGTAGCCCCGGCCTTCTTGAATGCCCGGGCGCAGGAGCCGCCGATAATTCCCAGTCCGACTACACCGACAATCATGCCTGCACCTCCCCGCCGAACACCGTGCTTCTCACCGCACGGAGGCTCTTCATCACATCATCGAACTGATCCGGTGTGAGGGACTGGGCCCCGTCGCTGAGCGCCCTGGACGGATCATTATGAACTTCAATCATGACGCCGTCCGCCCCGGCTGCCGCTGTGGCCAGGGCCATGGGCTTCACGAAATTCCGTTTTCCGGTGGCATGGCTCGGATCGCCGATCACCGGCAGGTGGGTCATTTCATGGAGAGCCGGAACCGCCGACAGATCATAGGTGTTGCGGGTCGCCGGCTCGAAGGTGCGGATTCCCCTCTCACAGAGAATGACCTTCTCGTTCCCCCCGGCCATAATGTATTCCGCGCTCATCAGAAGTTCTTCCAGTGTGTTGGCCAGGCCCCTCTTCAGCAAAATCGGCTTGTCGATCTCTCCCAGCGCCTTCAGCAGATCGAAATTCTGCATATTCCGGGCGCCCACCTGGATCACATCCACATCCTCATAGAGATCCAGGTACGCCTCATTCATGATCTCGGTGACGATCGGAAGACCGGTGACCTTTTTCGCTTCCAGCAGCAATTCGATGCCCTCCGCCTTCAGGCCCTGGAAAGCGTACGGCGAGGTGCGGGGCTTGAAGGCACCGCCCCGGAGCATGTCCGCTCCGGCGGCTTTCACCCGCTTCGCCACTTCCACGATCTGCTCTTCATTCTCCACCGAACACGGCCCCGCAATGGTGACGAAGTGACCGCCGCCGATCTTCACCCCGTTCACATCGATGACCGTGTCTTCCGGGTGGAACTTGCGGTTCGCCTTCTTGAACGGTTCGGACACTCGCTTCACGCTGTCCACGATATCCAGCATGTTCACCATATCCACATCAATGTGACTGGTATCCCCCACCAGCCCCAGGATCGTGTAGGTATCTCCCACGGAGACGTGCACCTTCAGTCCCTGGTCTTCAAACCATTCGATCAGATTGTCCCGCTGTTCTACCGTGGTCCCGCTCTTCAGTACTGTGATCATGTCTTACCTCCTGCTCCGGCTCCCTTTTCCGGCTCCTTCACTGGCTCCGCCGCTCCTGCGGAGGTTCCGTCTGATTATGAAAAAAACTCCGCAGCCCCGCTGCGAAGTCCCTGTTCCGTAACTTATAAACGTCTCATTTCGATGAATCATTGCAGCCTAACTACCTTCTTCTGTTGTCCGAGAAAAAGTAGTAATAATAGTATTCAGCTGCTGCAAAGCTTCTGTTCATCATGAAAACTCTCATTCCTTTCGTTTAACAATACCAATTTAACACATCCCGGATCGGAAATCCACCTTTATTTTTGTCTTTTTCACAATTCCACCCCTCCGATTTCAACGAACGCCACAAAAAATCCATCTTTGTCCCTTCTGTTCCACTGGTAATCCGCTCCGCCCGCCGCTATAATGTAGTGGTACGTCAATGACAGAAAGCCGCGGGGCACCCCCGCAGTTCATATAATACAGAAGGAGTTTACCATGGAAATACTGAAGAAAGCCCAGAAACGCACGGCGGAAGACAACCGGGCGCTGCGGAATACAGTGTCGGAAATCATCGACCGGATCACGGAGGAGGGAGATGCCGCACTGCGGGAATACAGCGAGAAATTCGACGGATTCCAGCGGGCATCCTTCCGGGTCAGCCGGGAGGAAATCGACCGGGCATACGAGATGATGACCGCGCAGGAGATTCAGGATCTGAAGGATGCGAAGGCAAACATCCGGGCCTTCGCCGAGGCCCAGCGGGGTTCCCTGACCGAAGTAAAGGATTTCAGCCCGCAGCCGGGCATTTTCCTCAGTGACCGGGTGATCCCGGTGCAGAGCTGTCTCTGCTATGTTCCGGGAGGGAGACACCCGCTGTACTCTTCGGCACTGATGCTGATCACACCGGCGCAGGTTGCGGGGGTGAAGCGGATCTGCGCCGCCTCCCCCATCGACCGGGAGACAGGCTGCATCCACTACAAGACGCTGGTGGCCATGGACATCGCCGGAGCCCACGAGATCTATGCCGTGGGAGGAGTTCAGGCCATTGCCGCCTTTTCCTACGGCACAGAGTCTATCCGGCCGGTGGATCTGATCGTGGGGCCGGGGAACCAGTATGTGGCGGAGGCGAAACGCCAGTGCTACGGTCAGGTGGGCATTGATTTTGTGGCCGGTCCCAGCGAGGTCCTGTGCATCGCCGACAGTCAGGCAGACCCGACCACCGTGGCCGCCGACCTTTTGGCCCAGGCCGAACACGATCCCAACGCCAAGGCCATCCTTCTCTCCACAGAAAGAAGTTTCGCCCTCGCCGTCATGGATGCAGTGGAGGCGGAGCTGAAGACCCTTCCTACCGGAGAAGTGGCCCGTCAGTCCTGGGACACTTACGGTGAGGTGGCACTGGTGGAATCACTGGACGAGGCGGCGGAGATCGCCAACGAAATCGCCCCGGAGCACCTGGAAATCAACGCCGCAGGGGCAGGACGCATCCTCGACTCCCTGGTCAACTACGGCTCCCTCTTCCTGGGAGGCAACACGGCGGAAGTTTTCGGTGACTACGCCAGCGGCACCAATCACACCCTGCCGACGGTGCGGGCGGCCCGGTACACCGGCGGCGTGTGGGTGGGCACATTCCTGAAGGTCTGCACCCACCAGCATATGACAAAGAACGCCTCCCGGGCGATCGCCCCGCTGGTGAAGCGGATGGCGGAAGGGGAAGGCCTCGCCGCCCACGCCCAGGCGGCGGCCCGCCGGATGTAGCCGGTTACAGGAACGTTTCCGGTTCCCGCCGGATTCCGGCATACATCGCTTCCAGCTCCTCCTTGTGATACAGGAATCCCGGATCGGCGAAGTATTTCGCCTCCTCCGGACATTTCTTCACACAGGCGCAGCACTTCATGCACTTCCCGATGATGCGGGCCGGATCTGCCGGGTCAATAGATCCCAGCGGACAGGCGGAGACACAGATCCCGCAGCGGGTGCAGGTGTCTTTCGTCTCCGGCTTCGCCGGCAGGAAGCGAATCGGTTTTCCCTCCCGGTCCCGGGGGGTGAAATAGGGACGAAGGGGCCAGCAGCCGGCCACCGGAACCGGCGCGAAGGATGGATCGTCCTCCCGGGCGGCCAGTTTCTCTGCGGCCTGCTCCGCAAACCGGCCGGCGGTCCGAAAGTCATCCCCGTCCGGCCGACCGGCCCCCAGAATCCGGGAAAAGGAATGCTCTGCCGGAAAAGCAGCGGCGGCGAAGGGGCGGAACCGGTTCTCCGTCAGCAGATTCCGGAGCTCTATCAGAGCGTCGTCATAATTCCGGTTCCCGTACATCACAACAGGAACCGCCGGCGCAGCGTTCCCCCGGAACCCGTCCCGCACATAGGGCATGATCAGGTTCGGCAGACGGCCGGCGTACACCGGCATGCCGAAAACCACCAGATCTTCCGGGCCGAATTCATATCCGCCCTCCCGCCGGGCAGCCGGCGCCGTGAAATCCAGCGTTTCCCGGCGGCTTATGCCCAGTGCCTCCCCCATGCGGTCGGCCAGAAATGATGTCATCCGTTTCGTGGTGTCCGTACAGCTGAAGTAGACGGACCAGATTTTCTGAATACCCATCCCGATTTCCTCCTGTTCTCCGGGGAGCGTACCCCGCCCCGCCGTCCATCAAAAAAAAGCAGGCTGTCTTCCGACCGCCTGCCCCATGTATTCTTCTTCCATTCTATTCCTCTACGCCGAACTTTCTGCGAATGAGCCCCGCAATATTCTCTGCAGAGGTACGGGCTTCCTCTTCCGTCTCGGCCTCCACCATGACCCGGATGACCGGTTCCGTGCCGGACTCCCTGACCAGAACCCGGCCCGAGTCGGACGCCTCCAGACGGGCTTCGATCTCCCCGATCTTCGCCTGCACTTCCGGATCGGACTGGGCCTCATCCTTGTCCTTCACCCGGACATTGATCAGGGTCTGCGGGTAAATCGTCAGCGGCGCCGCCAGCTCGCTCAGCGGTTTCTTCCGGTCCATCATGACCTGCATCAGTTTCAGACTGGTCAGGATGCCGTCGCCGGTGGTGGCGTACTTCATGAAAATGATATGGCCGGACTGCTCCCCGCCGATGCGGCAGCCGTGTTTCACCATATATTCGTGAACGTACTTGTCCCCCACGCTGGTCTTCGCATAACCAATGCCGATCTCATCGAAGGCCTTGTAGAGTCCGAAGTTGGACATGACCGTGGTGACCACGGTGTTGGAAACCAGTTTCCCCCGTTCCTTCATGTAGCGGCCGTAGATATACAGAATTCCGTCGCCGTCCACAACATTTCCCTTCTCATCCACCGCCAGGCAGCGGTCGGCGTCGCCGTCATAGGCGAAGCCCACATCCAGCTTGTTGTCCACCACGAATTTCTGCAGTCCCTGAATATGGGTGGATCCGGCATTCCGGTTGATATTCGTGCCGTTCGGCTCCGTATTGATGGCATAAACCTTGGCGCCCAGCGCCTCGAAGACTGCCGGGGCCACGCTCCAGGAGGAGCCGTTGGCACAGTCCAGACCCACCTTCATCCCCCGGAAACTGTACACGCCCAGGGAAATCAGATAGCCGATATAACGGTTCCGGCCCGCCATGTAGTCCACAGCCCGGCCGATCTGATCCTTCCTGGCGAAAGGCAGTTCATCGTACTTCTGTCCGAACACCTCCAGATGGCCGTCGATGTAATCTTCGATCAGGCCGATGGTGGCCTCATCCATCTTCCCTCCATCGCCGTTCAGAACCTTGATGCCGTTGTCGTAGAACGGATTGTGGCTGGCGGTGATCATGACACCGCAGTCGAAATCATCGGTTCTGGTGATGTAGGCCACGGACGGTGTTGTGGTGACGTGCATAGTATAGGCATCCGCCCCGGAAGCGACCATTCCCGCAATCAGGGCATATTCAAACATGTAGCTGGAGCGCCGGGTGTCCTTCCCGATGACAATCCGGGGCTTATTCTCGTCTGCCCCCCGCCAGCTCACTTCGAAATCGCCGCCGGTGCGGGCGCCCCCGTTCCTGCGGCGCAGTTCTCCGTAGTACCATCCCAGAAAACGTCCTACCTTATATGCATGGTCTGAAGTCAGACTGATATTCGCTTCTCCCCGAAAACCATCTGTGCCGAAATATTTTCCCATAATCGTACCTCTTTTCTATTCATCTCCGAACATTCTACCACACTACCGGGAAGGGAGGACAGACAAAAAATACCCGTGTGTGCTCCGGCGTGCCGCACTGCGGCATCCTGCCGGCAAAAAAAGAAAACCCGGGGCCTCCACCCCGGGATCAGAATCCATTATCTTCTGTGGTCTGTCAACAGACTTATGCAGCCATCTTCGTGCTGCTCTTCTTCTCTGCAACCGCATTCGCTTCTGCAGTGTGCGCCATAGCGTTGACAGAGGCGCTGAAACCAGCGCAGCCGATCAGCATGACAATCAGTGCGCCGATGTAGGAAACCTGCGCCAGCGGCATAGCCAGCAGTCCTACAACCAGGCAAAGTACCATCATCAGTCCACTCTTCTTCATCGTATTCATGTCATTTCCTCCCTTGGAATCATGTTTTTTACCGGGAGCAATTACCATGTCTCTCGGCTCTCTCTTTACTTCGCCTACATAATATGTTGCGGATTGTTAAAAGTCAAACAAGAAACTTTAAACCCAACTTTAAGTATAACTTACACTTGTTTCCATTCATTCAATATATGCTTAATTCTTGTTTTTTGAAACAGTTTTCAGAAAATCAGCGCGCTTGTCAATTCCCCGCAGAGGTTGAAACTCCAACGTTTTTGCCAAATTCCTCCTGATACCGAAAAAACCGGCCGGAGACCAGCCCCGCCGGTTTTTCGTTCGCTATTCTACTGTTTCTTTCTTTCCGTCCATCAGCTTATAGAGCAGCCGGAAAAGTTCTGCGGCTTCTTCCTGCGTCAGGGAACTGCCGCAGCGAATCATCTTCTCCGGCACTTCCACCGCCTTCTCCCGCAGCGCCCATCCCCGGTCCGTGAGATCGATCTCCACTACCCGGTTGTCTCTTTCGCTGCGGGTGCGGGTGATCAGGCCTTCCTTCTCCATCTTCTTCAGAAGCGGCGTCATCGTGCCGGTGTCCAGGCGGAGCGCATCCCCCAGTTCCTTCACCGTCACCGGCCGTTTCTCCCACAGCACCATCAGCGCAATATACTGGGTATAGGTGATGCCCAGTTCCGACAGAAAAGGCGTGTACTGCCGCGTAATCTGCCGGGAGGCAGCATACAAAGGGAAACAGAGCTGCCGTCCCAGTTTCAGGCAGTCGTATTTTTCATCCGGTTCTTTCAATACAGTTCACCTCGCAAAATATTATTCGTCCAATTCACTTCCCGGTCCGGCCGGCGGATCTGCGGTTACAGCAGGGAATCCACCAGCTTGTCCAGTTCTCCCATATCCCGGGTCGGCTCGAAGCGGTCCACCACATTTCCTTCCCGGTCAACGACGAACTTCGTGAAGTTCCACTTGATGTCCGGATTGTTCTTGTAATCCTTGTCGATCTTCTTCAGCAGCGCCGACATGGCCAGTGCCTTCGGACCCTTGCCGAATCCTTCGAAACCCTTCTGCTGCTTCAGCCAGGTGTACAGCGGCAGCTCGTTCTCTCCATTTACATCGGACTTGGTCATCTGCGGGAACTCCGTGTTGTAGTGCAGCGTGCAGAACTCATGAATCTCCTCGTCGGTGCCCGGCGTCTGGCCGGCAAACTGGTTGCACGGGATGTCCAGGACCTCCAGTCCCCGGTCATGGTACTTCCGGTACATCTCTTCCAGCTGTTCGTACTGCGGCGTGAAACCGCAGCCTGTAGCCGTGTTCACAACCAGAACCACCTTTCCCCGGAATGTCTCCATGGACACTTCCTGTCCTTCCATATTTCTGACCTTGAAATCATAGAATCCGCTCATATTGACCTCCTTCCCCGCTAACCCGGGGGACTGTTTTTCCTTTCCGGGCAGACAGCCTGTCCGGTTTCTTATCTATTGTGTTAAATCAAATTTAACACAATATTTCAAGCCGGTCAAGTACATTGTGCGAAATATATCTACCGATTTCCTTCCGCCAGCGCCGAAATCTCCCGGAAGCGTTCCGTAATCCTGCGGTAATTCTCCGGATGGTGGGGGAAGGTGCATTCCTTACAGTCCTTCACGCCCTTCTCTGTCCAGCGGAAGTTCCCGCCGCACCGGCTTCCCAGCGTGTACAGCGGACAGTAGCAGAACAGACAGTTGAATCCGTCGGGATCCACTCCCCTGTGGCAGGGAAAATATTCGCATTCCCGGTTTGTAAAAAACCGGAAATGCTGACAGTTATCCTTCATGATCCGGTCACCCCGATTATTTGAAAATCCGCCGAATCGTCAGAATCGGCTTTCCGTTATATCCCAGCCTGCTGATAGTAATCCCGTGGGCAGGGTCCATGGCATGAACGATCTTCCGGTTGCCGAGGTAGATGCCCACATGGCCCGGGAAACAGATAATGTCCCCCGCCTTCGCATTCTTCAGAGAAACCGGAACCCCGTAGGCCCGCTGGGTGGAGGCGCTGTGGCCCATCCGGACACCGAACCGGCTGTACACCGCCATGACGAAACCGGAGCAGTCCGCTCCACGGGTGAGACTGGATCCGCCGTAGCGATACGGATTTCCCACGAACCGCAGTGCGAATTCCGCCACGTCACCGCCGCTGGTGCCGGACAGCCGGCTGCGCTTCGGCGCATTGAATGTGCCGGTTCCATAGATAATCTTCCGGTCCACTGCCTTCCGGCTCACCCGGGAAGCAACCAGCTTCCTCGAAATCGGTTCTCCGTCCACCCGGGTCACATGATAAACCAGGGTACGGATTCCCTCTCTTCCCGCCTTCACCCTGCGGGTGGTCTTCCGGTACTTCGATGACCGGACCCGAACCGTACGATAATGGATCTTCTTCTGCAGCAGCTGTTTCTCCACCGAGGAGGTCTTCGCCGCTGCATTTTCTGACTCATCGGCAAATACCGATTCATCCAGCGTGCTCCACGCCAGCCCCGCCGTCATGAAAAGAACCAGCGCCATAACCACGGCTCTGGTCAAAAATCCACGGTGCATCCCGTTCGTTCTATTCAAATATTCTGTATTCTTAATCTTCATAAACGTTTCGCCTTTCTTCCTCCCCCAAGGTCAATGTTACGGCAAAACGCTTAACTTTTCAACTGATTTCTTAAGAAAACCGGCAATTTCCTTAAGTTTTCTTATGATTCACTGAAATCGGTGTCCATATTCCCGTTCACATCATAATCCGGGTAATGGTTCCGAACTTCCTCCAACACCTTGCGGAACAGCGCCGGGCGATCCTCCACTTCGAAACTGACCACCAGATCGAAGCGCATGGTCATCGCCTCCCGGTCCAGATAGAAACCGTGCATCTGCATGATCCCGTCATGGGACAGCACCAGATCCGTCACATCCTTCCGGATGGCGATAATTTCCGGATTTCTGGTATTCATGGAGTAGATCCCCACGCCGGTGAGAATGGTTCCGGTCTCCTGATAGACCTTCGCAGACACATCCCGGATCAGCTGGTCCAGCGCATCCGCATCCATGGAATCTGACACTTCAATGTGCACCGATCCGGTGAACCGGTCCGGTCCGTAGTTATGCAGCACCAGGTCGTACGCTCCGTAAACATCCGGGAAGCTGGTGACCACCGCCTTGATCCGGTTCGCCGTATCCCGGTCCACTCTCTGACCCAGAATTTCCGACAGTGTTTCCCGGAGCATATCGATACCGGACTTGATGATCACCACGGAAATCACTGCCGCCAG
The DNA here is from genome assembly GCF_900102225.1 of Eubacterium pyruvativorans. GTDB lineage: Bacteria > Bacillota > Clostridia > Peptostreptococcales > Anaerovoracaceae > Aminicella > Aminicella pyruvativorans. The sequence goes on along the minus strand of NZ_FNBF01000002.1, from coordinate 152,651 downwards.
CCAGGCTTCCAGGGAGAACCCGCTGCAGAGATAGATCCCGGCCGCCGCCAGAGTGGAGGCGGAAATCACGGCATCCAGGGTGGCATCCTGTCCGGAATTCACCAGGGAAGCGGAATTGACCCGGCCCCCCACACTTTTCACGTAACGGCCCAGAATAATCTTCACAATGACTGCGGCTCCCACGATGATCAGGGAAATCACCGTATAATCCGGGGCAGAAGGATGCAGGATTTTCTTGACAGACTCCTCCAGGGATTTCATTCCGGCATACAGAACGATGACGCTGATCAGCATGGCAGACAGGTACTCGATCCTGCCGTACCCGAAAGGATGCTTGCGGTCCGCCGGTTTCCCTGCCAGCTTCGTGCCGACGATGGTAATCAGAGAAGATCCCGCATCAGACAGATTGTTTACCGCATCCATGGTGATGGCCACCGAACCGGTAATTCCCCCGATCACTGCCTTGAACGCCGCCAGAACGACGTTGGCCAGAATGCCGATGATACCGGTCCGGATAATGATTTTCTCCCGCACCAGCTGTTTCTCGCCTTCTCTGATTTCCTTCATTCCTGTTCGTCCTTTCTCTACTTCTTCAGATCCATCGTACCCGTCACAGCCGCCGTCACCGGAAGCTCGGCCCGGACACTTTCGTCCTGAATGCAGATCTCATAGTTCTTGTGCAGCAGACAGTTTACCGGGTCCTCTGTGCCGATGACCACCGCCAGCCGATGGCCGGCCTTCACTGTGTAACGCTGCGTGTTCAAATATACGTGATAGTCATGTGCTTCGCCCTTTGTCAACGAAATCCACTCCGCCGCTGTTTCCGGGGCATAGCCGGAAGCCGGATTGCAGAGATCCAGGTACGCCCGGGTAATCACCTTGTACGTTTCATGAACCGGTTCGAAAGCGATCTCGTCGAAGGCCGGAAGGCCGCCGCCGTTCGGAATGCCACCCTCCCGGACAACTTCCGTATTTACCACGTTGCGGGCGTCGTCCACAGTCTGGAAACTGTCGAACGCCTGCTCTGCCAGGTCCACCAGAAGCACCGTGGTCTTCACATCGTCCATGCGACCGGAGGCGGTGCCCAGCAAAGCGCTGAGCTTATCCGCACCGTTGACATTGCTGCCGCCGAAATCCGGCGCATCACCGGATTCCAGCGCCGCTGTGAAATCCACCCGGACGGATCCCTGAATCGTCAGATCCTCCGTCAGCGTTTCCGTCAGATAACGCTGGTTCATGGAAGAAGATTTCGTGCTCATCTGCCGGTCGAAATTTCCGGCGTCAATGCCGGCATCCGCCCAGTCCGTTCCCAGAACGGTGCTGCCTTCCTCCCGGCTTTCCAGCATCACGCTGTGTTCCGTATGCCAGGAATCCGCCTTCTCCCAGACCTGCTGATCCACATTGCTCTGCACCAGCACATTCGGCATCTCCTCCGCATCGTTTTCCACATCGTACAGATAATGGGAGAACCAACGGTTCAGGATATCATCGTAGAGCATGCCGTCAATCAGGAATCCCTGGTTCTTCTGCGGATTCGTCGGGGTCATGTGCGGGCCCTGATGCAGAAGCAGTTTCACAGTCTGTCCTGCCTGCACGAAAGTGTCATACATCATCTCGAACTGCTTCGTGGATACATTTTCGTCATTCAGACCGTGGACAATCAGCGCACTGCATTTCAGATCCGCATTCCGGGTATAATTTCCTTCCCCCCAGAATTTCTCATCATAATCGAAACCGCACTGAAGCTGATCCATGCTGAACTGCTGGTGGAAATGGGCGATCCGCTTCAGATCCGCCTCGGTGGCTTCCGGGTCATGATACTTGCTGGAGCAGAAATACGCCAGGAAACTCATGAGCATTTCCTGAGGCCAGTAACGCTGGGCACCCTGCTGATTGAGGAAACTGTACCAGTCTGCAATGCCTGCCACCGGAACGATGGTCTTCAGTCCCGGCACCCCGGTCACCGCTACCGCGAACGGCATGGTGCCCGCATAGGAGCGGCCCGTCATGGCCACATTGCCGTTGGACCAGTCCGCTTTCGTCTCGATCCGGCCGTCCGGTCCGGTATACGCTTTCCGGTCGCCGTGGAGCCATTCCACTACGCAGCGGAACGCATGGCGCTCCAGATCGGAGCCGGTATATTCAATTCCCTCGGAGCCTCTGGTGCCGTATCCTGCACTGAATACAACGGCAAACCCCCGCACCAGATAGTAATTATAGTTGTCCAGCACCTCGTAGCACATGGCGTTGTCATTTCCCTCGTCCGGATAGTACCATTCCGACGGGTCGGCCTTGGCAGCGCACTCCAGAGCAGTCATCTCCCCCTCCGGCACTCTTGGCGCCGGGGAATTCTTCAGGGAATCCATGTCAAACGGCGGATACTCGTCATTCTCTACTTCCTTCATATGGTCATAACCGTCTGCGTTGACGCCGGCACAATACGGACGGGCTTCGAAGATGGAAGCAGCCCGGTATCCGCCCTCCGCTGCGCTCCGGGGCAGCTGGACAAAAGCTTTCACCAGATCTCTTTGACCGTCTCCGTTCATATCATAGTCCGTCTCTACGTAAACGCTGTAGCGGACGATCTCCGAGGTTTCCGGGTCATAATCCTTACCGGTCTTCCCGTCTGTGAAACCGAATACCGGCTGGGCCATCCCGTTTTCGAACACCGGCTTTCTGCAAGTCTTATCATTCATGTCGCAATCCTCCTTCGCTGCTCCATTCATATAACTCAGACAAAGAACAGTATAGTAATTTTTCTGACGGTATGCAAGGCGGGAGCCGCTGCATCCGGAGATTCCCCAGGTCTTCCGCCGTTGACACGGAGCCCTCCCGCCAGTATGATGAGACAAACAACGAATAGATGAAAACAGGCGGCGGGCCATGGGGAACCGGAAGGCCGAAGCTTCTCTACGAAGCTTCTCTCCCCCATGACCGCCCAACCCTTCAAGGAGGCATACTGATGAACACAACAACCGCAGAAACGGCCGGTTTCGACCTGACCACCGCCGAAGCCCCGGTGCTGGACGGGCTGAACGAAGCCATGGAACGGTGGTTCCGGGAAAGCGCATCGTCCATTAACGATATGGCAATGATGCTTTTCGACCATCCGGAAGAACCGGACGAAGAATTCTATTCCAGCGGCCTGCACCGGGCATTCCTTCAGGAGCAGGGCTTCACCATCGAAGAAATCGATGACATGCCCACCGCTTTCATCGCATCCTGGAAACAGGGCACCGGCTCTCCCGGGCTCGGATTTCTGGCAGAATACGACGCACTGTCCGGCATGGCCCAGAAACCGGTTCCCCGGCCGGCGCCCATCGAAGGACAGTCCTGCGGCCACGGCTGCGGCCATAATCTGCTGGGCACCGCCTGCACAGCGGCCGCCTGTGCGCTGAAAGCCCATATGGAGGCGACCGGAGAGGACGGTGCCGTTTACCTCTACGGCTGCCCGGCTGAAGAAACCATGTCCGGAAAAATCATCATGGACCAGAAAGGGCTGTTCCATCGGCTGGATGCCGCCATCACCTGGCACCCCTTCACCAGAAACCGGATCAGCTACGATCACTGGCTGGCCCAGGATGTGAAACACTACCGCTTCTACGGGAAGGCGGCCCACGCCGCCGTCTGTCCCGAGAACGGCCGGAGCGCTCTGGACGCAGCGGAACTGATGGATGTGGGGGTCAATTACCTGCGGGAGCATGTGGCAAACGACGTGCGCATCCACTATAACTACGTCCATGCGGACGAACCCGCCAACATCGTCCCGGACTTCGTGGAACTGGGATACTTCATCCGTTCCGGCCTCCGAAGCCGCACGGACGATGCGTCGGAGCGGGTGGACAACTGCGCCCGGGGCGCGGCGCTGATGACCGGCACCCGGGTCGAAATCGATCTGCTGAAGAGCTGCCGGGAATTCAAAGTAAACGACGTGCTCTCAACCGTCTTCCACGACGCCATGGCGCAGATCGCTCTGCCTTCCTACACGGAAGAAGAAATCCGCTTCGCCCGGGAGATCACAGAAAATGCCTCGCTGGACAACGTCCTTCTCCGCCGGGCAAAAAAACGGGGAGACAATCTGAATGATCCTTCTCTGTTCTTCGGCCCCCTGCTTCCTCTGGAGGACGAACCGAACATCCTGTCCATCGGCACTGACGCCACCGAAGTCAGCCACCGGGTACCGACCATCATGCTGAGCGCCGCCGCCTTCTGCCGGGGTACCGCCCTGCACAGCTGGCCGGCTTCCGCCCAGGCCGGCACCTCCATCGGCCGCCGGGCCATGTTGTACGCCGCCGAAGGAATGGCGGAGGGCGCCCGGAGGCTGCTGAAAGACCCGTCTCTGCTGCGGGAGGCCTGGAAGGAGCACCGGCAGACGGAGTGACGGCGGGCCGCCCCTCACCAACAAACCCGCAGCCCCGAACGAAATGACATCGTTCGGGGCTGCGGGCTGATTTACGGCTGCGGAAATTCTCTGCAGCTTATTTCTACTCTTCTCCCTGATGAATCGCACCAACCGGGCAGCCGTCCATGGCTTCTTCCGCCGCACTCAGCTCTGCTTCCGGCACTTCGCCTTCGATGGCAACGGCCTTTCCGTCATCTCCCATGGAGAACACTGCCGGGCAGACCCCTTCACAAGCGCCGCATCCGATGCACGTATCGTCAACATAGTACTTCATTGTAAACCTCCTGTTTGAAATTCTTACTATATTTTCTATAATGTAGTGTAGATCCCCGGCAAAAATATGGATGTTGCTGCAGCAACGGATGTGGATTTTCCCACCATTTTGCCAGGCTAAATTTTATTTTCCCGGACATTCCGGCGGCGTGCACCTTCAGCGGACGCCACCGCTTTGAACCCACACCGACAGGAGGCACCTAATGGCCAACTACGAAACCATCATCCCGACCTATATCCCGATTCTGCAGAAGACACCGCTCTTCGGCACCATTGATCCCGCAGATTATCCGGAGCTTCTGGATTTTCTCCAGGCCTCTGTCCGCCGGTTCCGGAAGGGGCAGATGCTGGTGAATCTGGGGAATCCGTTCCGTCACATCGGCATTGTGCTGGAGGGCACACTGGAAGGATCCTTTGAGAACGAAAACTTCGATCAGATCAATATGAACTATTTTCAGAAGGGCGCCCTGTTCGGGGAGTCACTGGCACTGGCGAATATCGAATACAGTCCGATTCAGCTCCGCGCGCTGGAGGACAGCCTTGTGCTCTACCTGGACCCGTCGGTCATCTACCGCACCGAAGCATGGGATTCTCCGTCAAAAAAAACGATCATCGCTAATCTGGTTCGGGGGCTCTCTCTGCAGAACGTCTTCCTGAACCTGAAAATCCGCATCCACACCCAGAAGTCGATCCGGGATAAGGTTCTGATTTACCTCTATTCACTTCCTGCCGGGCCGGACGGATGGAAGACGGTGCCGTTCTCCCAGACAGCGCTGGCGGAATTCCTGGGGGTCAACCGGAGCGCCCTGGCCCGGGAACTGACAAAAATGAAAGCAGACGGCGTTCTGAAGACAGACCGCCGCCGTTTTCTCCTGTTATAGCCGGACCCCGCAGCGGTCCGGCCATCCTTCCGCCGGCTTCGGCCGCACAGCGGCGGCCGGATATCCCGGTTCTATTTTGTCTCTTCCAGCAGAGCGGAGACCAGGGCAGGAACTTTCGCGAAATCGTCCTCGTCCGGGTTCCAGCAGGATTTCACCTCCGGGTCCACAACCTTGAATCCGGCTGCGCCCAGTTTCTCCTTCAGAATCTTCACAGACTCGCCGCTCCAGCCGTAGCAGCCGAAGGCCGCCGCCTTCTTCCCCCGGAACTTCAGGGTCTTCAGGAAGGAGAGCCATCCGGCCACGCTGGTCAGCACATCGTTGACGCAGGTCGGGGAGCCGACGGCAATCGCCTTGGACTTGAAGACTTCGGTCATCAGTTCGTTCTTGTCTGTCTTGGAGATGTTGTACACCTTCACCACGGTATCTGGGCTCTGAACATGGATTTCATCCGCAATCGCATGGGCCAGTTTCGCTGTGCCCTCCCACATTGTGTCATAAGCCACTGTAATCTGATTTTCCTGGTATGCATTCGCCCATTCCGCATACTTCTCCACAATCTGCTCCGGGTGATCTCTCCACACCACACCGTGGGCCGGAGCGATGATGTCGATCGGCAGATTCAGCTTGCTGATCTCTTCCAGCTTCTTTGTGACCAGCGGCGCAAACGGGCTCAGGATATTCGCGAAATATTTCATCGCTTCCTTGTACAGTTTGGCCTGATCCGCACAGTCATTGAACATTTCTTCCACTGCGAAATGCTGACCGAAGGCGTCCATGGAGAACAGAATATTGTCCCCTGTCATGTACGTCGCCATGGAATCCGGCCAGTGGAGCATCTTCATTTCCACGAAAATCAGCTGCTTGCCGTTCCCGATGTCCAGAGTGTCTCCGGTCTTCACCGTGTGGAAATTCCAGCCCTGCTTACCGTACTGTCCTTCCAGACTCTGCACCGCCGCCGCCGTGCAGTAAACCGGGGTGCCCGGAATCTCCTTCAGCAGTGCCGCAAGTGATCCGGAGTGATCCGCTTCTCCGTGGTTCATGACGATATAGTCAATCTCGTGCAGATCGATTTCTTCCTTCAGGTTATTGACAAAATCATCCCGGTGCGGCGTCCAGACCGTATCCACCAGCACCGTCTTCTCCTCCTGAATCAGATAGGCATTCTGGCTGGAACCGTTCAGAATCGAGTATTCATCCCCGTGGAACCGTTCTAGTTCCCAATCCATATATCCGACCCAGTTCACGTTATTCTTCACAAGTTTCTTCATGACAATTCCTCTTTTCTGTATTCTCAACCTTGATGATCCCATCATACCTTCTCGCACCGTCCCTCACTGTTGCTGCAGCAACGACAGGGACAAAAAAAGAGCGCTGCATCCTGTGCAGCGCCCGCCGGCCGATCGGTTCCAGCGATTATTTTGTTACCAGAATGGTCTCCGCCCCGGAAGCCGATCCACCGGAAGAAGCCAGAACCCGCTTCTCTCCCCGCAGCCTGAGTTCGGAGAACAGGCAGAGCTTCGTACCATCTTCCATGCCTGCGGTATTCACCGGGTATTCCAGTTCCATCCGGTAACTCCCGGTCTTCGCCGTAAAATTATGCTTCACCGTCACTGTATTCCCCTGGGCATCCCGGTACGGTTCGCCCGAAGCAGCATCCATGACAATGCCGGTGAGTTCGTAGCGGGCCCCGACCGTCAGATCATTCATCTGCATCGTGTCCCGGATCAGAACCTCCGAATCCGCTGCCGCTTCCCGGCCTTCGGTGCCTTCCACCTGCGCTTCCCCTGTCATGGCCGGATCCACCGACGGCGCCAGACGCCACACCTGGTAGGAATAGCTGTAGCCGCTGTAGCGGATGAATTTCACATTCCGCCGGATCAGGGAGTCCGGGGTGTACCGATAGCAGTATCCGTCCGGATCCGACTTGTCATGATGCATCGTTCCGTTGCTGCCGATGATGGCGACGTGGCTCCAGTAGCCCCCCATTCCGGCATAGCCTTTCTTCAGCGTTGTCGCCGGTGTCAGACTGTTTCGCTTCGTGTGGAAGAAGACGATATCGCCGGGTTTCGGATCATATCCCTTGGAATGACGGATTTTCCCGGTCTTCACATTCACGGTGCCGCCTCCCACCAGCTGGAAATTCTTCGTCTTCCGGTTCTTCAGGACCCAGTCCCGGATATTCCGGACGTACGGCTTGTTCATAGCGAAAGTATATGACGGAATGCCGTATGCCTTCCGGAGCGCCCAGGACACATAGCCGGTGCAGTGATTGTAAGGCATGCCCTTGATATAGTAATCATAACGGTGGCCGTCGTAGCGGCTCAGATACTGATCATTCAGATTCCCCTGTCCCCACTGTTTCACCGTGCAGGATGCGCCGTGACTCATCCCGGTGCAGGATGCCAGCGCTATGACGACGGCCAGCACCGCCGTCAGCAGCATGGTCAAAACACGCATGCCGATCCCCTTCTCCCGTTTCATGAAATACCCCTTCCTTTCTCCTTCTGATTGCAGAACCGTCCCCTTTCGGTCCCTCTATTCTAAAACAGAAATGTCATGGATTCATGACACTTCTGTTATTCGTTCTTCCGACTTCTCCGCTCTACCAGCCTTCCCGCTCTCTCAATGCCTCTTCCAGCTCGATATCCACGCCGAACTCATTCAGAATCTGAGACACATCCGCTTCCAGGGTCTCCGCTGCCATTGACTCGATACGGCTGTCGTTTTCAATGAATTCTTCCGCAATTTCGTTGATCCTTGAAGTCATTCCATCCAGTTTCCTCTGAATCAGCGTGCTGTCCGCCTCTCCTGCCTCCAGAAAATCCACCAGCCCTGTCAGTTCCCGTTCCAGTTCTTCCACCAGACTGTCCGGATAGTAGTCGTCATCATATAAATCCTGCAGCAGTACGTAATCCTCCATCGCCATATCCGTTTCTCCTGTCGTCTTTCTAATATTATCGTATCGAATACTTACGGTAGGATTTTATCACAAAACCAGAGCGAAAAAAAGCAATTCTCCGGCGCCGCCGAAGCAGTTCCGGAGAATTAACATTTATATATTTTTAATATCGCCGATGCTTAGAGAGCCTTGGTCGTATGGCTCTTCGTCAGGAGGTAACGGTTCGAATGAGTTGTGTCGTTCCAGGTCACATCCACATTCAATGTCTTGCCGCCGATTCTGACGGTATTCCAGATGTGGCTTCCGTCTCTGTTCAGCCGGTAACCGTTCGAGATGCCAAGCCGGTCCATCGCCGCCTTGAATGCGGTGGCATATCCCATGCAGACTGCCTTTCCCTCCACCAGTGCGCCGTATGCGTTGTACCGGTTCTTCCTCGCGTAGCTGTAGTCGTATTCCGTCGCTTTCTTGATCTCGTTATTCACGACCTCGACCTGCGCTCTCTGGGAGGACTTTTTCTCTGCCTTCTTCACAATCCGGGAAACCGCATTGTCGAACTGAACCTTCGCCTTCGCCGCTTCACTGCCGCTCATGGTGTAGCCTACCTGCACTTTCGTGACATCCCCGTTGTTTTTCCGGTAGAATGCCCAGCCTCTGGCGGAACTGACGTAGAACAATTCCGGGTTTTCCAGCTGAATCTGGAAGATATACTGTCCTTCCTTCTTCGCAGCGTCTCCCGTGAAGTTCAGCTGATAGCCACTCATATCCACGGTCTTCTGCACCTTCTGCATGTTCTGCACCAGGTGTGCGTCCGCTTCTGTATCAGCGGATGCTGTGAGAACCGAACCCATGAAGACAACCGCCGCGAAGACCATCAGAACGACCAGGATGGTCATCAGATTCTGTTTTCTCTCGGCTGCTTTCTTCATCATTTCGTTTTCCTCCGGTTTCCCGTCTCTGTCTCTTTCCTTTCGACAACTATAAAATAACATTTGTTTTTACATTTGTCAAATTAAATTATCAATTTTTTAGATGATAATTTAATTTTTCATCAAATAACGTTCACTTTTCCTTTATTTAATGAATCTCAGTCCAACTATTCGCACTTTTGTCTATGTTAATTTCAGAATATTATATTTAATATCCCCAAAATCCACAGTCTGCAGTCTCGCATCCGGACGTTTTTAGGCAATAATTGAACTCTAGTACACATTTCAACCAATCGCCGTCCACTTCATACCAATCCGATTGGTTGCATCGGACAGCCGATCAGCATACAATACTGACGCGGGGTGTGTCGGACGGCATCACTGTCACTTTTTGTCCGCCGCATCTTGAAATGTCTATATAGAAGGAGCAAAAAAAATGGATGAAAAATTGTATCAGGATTATGTCAATATCCTGCGGGAAGAGCTGGTGCCAGCCATGGGCTGCACCGAACCGATTGCCATTGCCTACGCTGCCGCTCTGGCCGGGAAAACACTGGGCACTGTACCGGAAAAATTAGATGTTTGTGTCAGCGGAAACATTATTAAGAATGTAAAGAGCGTGATCGTTCCGAACACCGGCGGCATGCACGGGATTGAAGCCGCTGCGGCAGCCGGTGCTCTGCTGGGAGATGCGGACCGGGAACTGGAGGTTCTGTCCGTCATCCGGGCGGAGGACATCTCTGCACTGCGCCGTTATATGGAGGAAGCCGAAATCTGTGTTTCCCGGGCGGAAACGGACCGAGTATTCGAGATCCGGCTGACCGCTTTCTCCGGCACCCACAGCGCCGGTGTATTCATCACGGATCACCATACGAACGTGGTGGAAATCAGGAAGGATCAGCAGATTATTTTCCGGGCAGATCCGGAAGCGGAACAGAATGCGGGAAAAACAGACCACAACGTGCTGACGATCGAACACATTGTGGAATTCGCCGAAGCCGCCGATCTGAAGGATGTGTCGGAAACCCTGGAGCGACAGATCGCCTGCAACACCGCCATCGCCCGGGAGGGACTGGATCATCCGTACGGAGCCCGCATCGGCCAGATTCTTCTGGATGCCGGAGGAGACGGGGTGCAGAATCAGGCAAAAGCCTGGGCGGCGGCAGGTTCAGATGCCCGCATGAGCGGCTGCGACATGCCGGTGGTCATCAATTCCGGCAGCGGCAATCAGGGGATCACGGTCACTCTGCCGGTAGTGAAATATGCGGAGCATCTTCAGGTCAGCCACGAAAAACTGCTTCGGGCACTGATCATCGCCAACCTGACTGCCATCCGGCTGAAGGCGGGCATCGGCTGCCTGTCGGCCTACTGCGGCGCCACCACGGCAGGATGCGGCGCGGCGGCGGGCATCACATATCTTTATGGCGGCGGTCTCCGGGAAATCAGCCACACCATCGTGAACACCCTGGCCATCAACTCCGGTGTGGTCTGCGACGGTGCGAAGGCCAGCTGTGCGGCGAAAATCGCCTCCTCCATCGAGGCCGGTCTGCTGGGAATGCACATGTTCCAGCGGGGCAGCGAATTCAGGAGCGGAGACGGAATTGTGACAAAAGGCGTGGAGAACACGATCGACAACATCGGCGACCTGGCACGGAACGGCATGGCCGGCACGGACCGGGAGATCATCGACATCATGCTCAGCAGATGTCCCCGCATGGATTAATCAGAAAAAGGGTGCGCCCCGAACGATGAAAATCATTCGGGGCGCACCCTTCTCTTCTGGATATAGCGAGCAGTTTTAGCAAAAACAGCAAGAATTCCCCCTTCCTCTATAGGTGGTGGGAGTATGTCACTATGTCATATCTTTGCAATCTCTTCTAAAAACAATCTGGCCGCTGCTGCACCGCCGCAAGACCGAAAGCTTTCAGAAATCTTAGAGGCACTGTCTTTATATTCCGGTTCATATATGACCTGCCGCAATGCTTGCAGAACATCCTCTCCGGAGATCGACTTCAGCCTTACGCCTGCACCAAGCTCTTCAACTCGTTTTGCTACGGCGTCCTGTTCAGGCGTCTGCGGGAACAATACAAGAGGTACCTGAAAGTATAAGCCTTCCGAGGCGGAGTTCATTCCGCAATGAGTGATAAACGCATCGGCAACAGAGAGAACCGCCATCTGATCCACGGATTCGTAAATCTGTATGTTATCCGGGAGATCTTCATAGTGCTCCGAATTGGTTCCCATGGAGATGACGACCTGCCAGTCCGTCCGGCCCAGCTCATGGATGCAGTTTCTATAGAATTCCCTGTTCTGATTTACCGTTCCCATGGAAATATACACCAGCTTGTCAGCAGTTTTCTCCATAGGCTTAGTGACCGGCCTGATCGATGGCCCTATGAATTGATACCTGTCGGAGAAGGTTCCCGAGCACGGTTGAAAATACTTCGATGTATAAACGATCGTGTTTGTATCATTATCATTCTGCACTATATCGAGCAGACTCTTCACCGGATATCCTTTGTCTCGAAGGCGCTTCAGCTGCTTATTGATGCGCGGCATAGCCGCCAGCATTCTAACAATATCCCATGCACTCTCGTGCATATATTTTGCAGAATACTTATTGAAGGCAAAAGTCGTGGTCGATGAGACATATGGCAAACCGTGCTTCATAGCTGCGAGTTTACCCCAGAACGCTACGGAATCGGACACGACAATATCCGGCTTGATCTCCCCAATATTGCGTGTCGTCATTTCATCCAGTGCAAGTGTCGATGAAACGAGCAGCTCTGTCGCATAGACTTTGTCCTTGCCCACACGGTCCGCATTACCCTTATCTTCCATTTCAAAGTCATATCCGTCACAGCCGATGAATGTTGCGCCGGCATTCTCGATCTTCTCTCTGAACTCCTCAAAGGAAAAATACCATACCTGATGCCCGCCTTCAGTCAGCGCTTTGACGAGGCCAAGCGTGGGATTGGTATGTCCGTGTGCCGGAATACAGAACCATGCTATCTTCACCTGGTCTCACCGCCTTTATCTTCTGCAAAAGCTAAAGCAAACAGTTCCGAAAAAGCTCCTTTATTGGGGATCGCGATACCACGTTCTTCATCACCGAGGAGCAGCAATGTGTCTCCCGGTTTTATATCAAATATTTCCCTTGCTTGTTTGGGGATCACGATCTGCCCCTTTTCTCCGACAGTAGCAGTCCATGCATATTTCCCTTTTGGTGCTTTCATATTTTTGCTCCTGAATCGAACCGATAGTATGATTTATATAACAAATCATACTATCGGACGGGCAATATGTCAACCCGATGCTGATGGTGTAGCCAGGAAGAGTGAGAGACAGCCAAAAGTAAAAGACCGCCGCATTATCGCGACGATCTTTGTCATTTTATGACCAGTTTTCTGCCTCAGGGTACAAAGATTTAACGATTACCCCAAGATTGTTACAACTGTTCATGGTATATGGCGGAGACGGAGGGATTCGAACCCTCGGTACCCGTAGGTACACCGCATTTCGAGTGCGGCTCGTTATAGCCACTTCGATACGTCTCCCTGTATTTTCAAACCGGACAGCCTGCGGCGTGCCGGAACGACATGTGAAGTATATCACAGTCCCGGCTGTGTTTCAACCGGTATGCAGGTAATCCTGTCATTTCTATGTTATACTGTCCGTATATCAACACAGTCACAAAATTCAGAAAGGAGCTTCTGACTATGGATTCCAGAGACCGGAAACTGGCTGACCTGCTGATCAGCTATTCCACGAATATTCAGCCGAAAGAACGGGTGCTGATCGATTTCACCGGAGAAGAATGTGTGCCGCTGGTCCGGCAGCTTGTAAAGAAGGTTTATGCCGCCGGAGGCTACCCTTACGTGAATCAGGACGACCGGCGAATCACCCGGGAACTGCTGCTGAATGCCTCTTCCGAGCAGCTAACCTTCCGCCGGGAATATGAACTCACGCAGATGCAGGGCATGGACGCCTATATCGCTGTCCGGGCGAACGCCAATTCCAATGAATTTGCCGACGTGCCGGCAGAAAATCTGAACCTGTATTCCCGGGAAATGGATCCGGTGCTGAATTACCGCGTGGACCATACGAAATGGTGCATCCTGCGGTACCCGAACGGATCCATGGCCCAGTCCGCCGGCATGAGCACAGAGGCTTTCGAAGACTTCTATTATGATGTCTGCACGCTGGATTATGCGAAAATGGCGAAGGCCATGGACCCGCTGGTGGAACTGATGGAGAAAACCGACCGGGTGCACATCACCGGACCGGACACGGACCTGACGTTCTCGATCCGGGGGATCCCGGCGGTGAAGTGCGCCGGCGACTGCAATATCCCGGACGGTGAAGTCTATACCGCCCCGGTGCGGGAGTCCATGAACGGCGTCATCCACTATAACACCGTATCCCTGGAGCAGGGCTTTGAATATGGAGACATCCGGTTCGAAGTGAAGGACGGAAAAATCGTGAACGCCACCGCCAACGACACCGAACGGATCAACCGGATGCTGGACACCGATGAAGGCGCCCGCTATTTCGGAGAATTCTCCTTCGGTCTGAATCCGTACGTTCTGGAACCGATGAAAGATACCCTGTTCGACGAAAAGATTTCCGGCAGCTTCCACCTGACACCGGGCATGTGCTACGAGGATGCGCCGAACGGCAACAAGTCCGCAGTGCACTGGGATCTGGTCATGATCCAGCGGCCGGAATACGGCGGCGGCGAAATCTACCTGGATGACCGGCTCATCCGAAAGGACGGCCGCTTCGTGGTGCCGGAGCTGGAATGCCTGAACCCGGAAAATCTGAAATAGCCTGAAACAGCCTGAAACAACCCGAAATAACAGCCCGACGATTCCCAGACAGGAGGTACGTATGAGAATCCCGATGGACAGCAGAATACTGCATGATCTTTCCGACCACTATGACAGTTTCTATCTCTATGATGAGAAGACCATTCTTCAGCGGATACAGGCGCTCCGGGAGGCGTTTCCGGAAGTGGAATTTCTCTATTCTGTGAAATCCAACCCTCATCCGGAAGTATTGAAAACCATGCTATCCCATGGTTTCGGCACCGACGCCGCCAGCCTGGGGGAGGTGCTGGCGGCTTCCCGCTGTTACGAAGCCATCGGCGGCCATGAAATGCCGGACAGGGACCGGATCTTCTACTCCGCCCCGGGAAAATCCCGGAAAGATCTGCTGGGCGCCTGGCAATACGCCGCCATCATTGCGGACAGCCCGGGGGAGATTCGACGGATCGAGGAGATTGCCGCTGAGATGGACAAAAAAATCTCCATCGGCGTCCGGATCAATCCGGCATACACCATCGGCGGCACTGCCGGCACCGGCGCACCGGCCAAATTTGGTATCGACGAAGAGCAGTTCTTCTCCATTCTGAAGAGCAGCGGTCACCCGCACCTCCGGATTAACGGCATCCATGTGCATCTCCGCAGTCAGATGCTGAACACCGCTCTTTTGATCAACTATCATAATTATCTTTTTGACATGACAGACCGGATCGAAGCAGCCATCGGCGCTCCGCTGGACTACATCAACCTGGGCTCCGGCATCGGCATCCCGTTCACAGAGCAGGACCGGGAGGTGGACCTGTCCGTCCTTTCCGGTGCACTGAAAGAACACCTGCGGCGCCGGAAAGAAAACGGGAAAGCCGACACCCGGATCATGATTGAGTCCGGCCGGTATGCCCCTGGGAAATCCGGCTGGTATGTGACGAAAGTCATGGACCGGAAAATTTCCCGGGGGAAGACCTTCATCGTTCTGAACAGCACCATGAACGGGTTCGTCCGCCCTTCGCTGGTGGAAATGGTGCGCCATCTGACCGACGATCCGGCGCCGGCGGCCTGGGAGCCGTTCTTCACCGGTCTGGATACATTCCAGTTCCTGGCGCTCCGGTCCGGTGACGAGGAGGTCATTCCGGCCGGTGCTTCAGAAGACGGCGAAACCGTGGACCTGGTGGGCAGCCTCTGCACCGGGGTGGACGTCATCGCCTCCGATATCCGGATGCCTCATCTGGAGCCCGGGGATCTGGTGATCATCACCAACGCCGGCGCATACGCCGCCGTCATGAGCCCGATGCAATTCGCCTCCATGGAGAAACCGGCCCAGATCTTCCTGGCCGAAGACGGAACGATCCGTTCCTGATCCATCCGTCACGCCGGTGTCAAATCCGTTTTTGAAAAGGAGCTGCCGCAACTTAGTGCGACAGCTCCCTTCACTTTCATGTAAAATCCGCCGTTTCATCAATTTGCCGATACCGCCTGCGCCCGGCCGGCGGAACCGAACAGCCGCATTTTCTCCCCGGCCACCTGCTTCACCGCATCCCGGACAGGAGGCAGCATCCGGTCCAAGCCTTTTCCGGATTCGAAAGCCTCCGCCGCAGCCTTTGCCGCAGCCGTATTAATCTCCGTGAAAATATTCACCTTCGCGATGCCGCAATCCACTGCCCGGCGGAAGTCCTCCTCCGTCAGTCCGGAGCCGCCGTGGAGCACCAGGGGCACCGGCACTTCATCCCGGATCGCCGCAATGCGCCGGAAATCCAGCTTCGGCGGCAGCTTGTAGGCGCCGTGGGCATTGCCTACAGACACCGCCAGGGCGTCTGCCCCGGTTCGAGTGACATAATCCAGGGCCTGGGACGGATCCGTATAGTACCGGGTCGGATCATTCGGATCCGCTTCCAGACCCCCTTCAATTTCGCCGGCCTCTCCCAGCACCGCACCCAGTTCTGCCTCGATGGAAGCGCCCCGGGCATGGGCATAATCCGCCATCTCTGCCACCCTGGCCACATTTTCCTCGTACGCACAGGCCGAGCAGTCCAGCATCACGGAAGAAAACCCCAGCTCCAGAGCCCGGCGGAGAGTCTCCTCATGGGCGCCGTGATCCAGGTGAACCACCACCGGCACCCGCAGCCGTTCCGCTTCCGGCAGAAGCAGGGACGCCAGTTCTTCCAGAGAAAGGAACCGGAGCATCCGCTCCGCCGCCCCGATAATCACCGGGGCTTCCAGTTCCTCCGCCGCATCCAGCACACCGTGCATCATTTCCGGACTGATCACGTTGAACAGTCCCACAGCGTATTTCCCCTGTTTCGCCGGGAGCAGTACATCATTCAGATTCGCCAGCATGTTCCTTACCTCGCATTTCTATTTCTTTCTGTGTACTCCCGTGACGATTATCCCAGCTTCGACAGAAGGTAATCCGTGAACTCCGCACCGGTGGCACCGTCTTTGTGCCCGGTGATCACAACCGCCTTCTCCTTCTCAACACAGATGTCCAGAGCATTCTCGATAGCCTTCGCCTTCTCCGGGAAGCCGATATGGTTCAGCATCATGGCCGCCGCCTTGATCAGACTGGCCGGGTTCGCATAAGCACCGCGGCCGTCCTCGATCATGCGGACGGCGGAGCCGTGAATTGCCTCGAACATGGCATACTGGTCGCCGATATTGGCGCTTCCCGCCGTGCCGACGCCGCCCTGAATCTCGGCGGCCTCGTCCGTGATGATGTCCCCGTACAGATTCGGGAGAACGAAAACCTGGAAATCACTGCGGCGGGTCTTGTCCAGCAGCTTCGCCGTCATGATATCGATGTACCAGTCCTCCAGCACCAGTCCAGGATATTCGCTGGCCACCTCGTGGCAGATGCGGGAGAAATTCCCGTCGGTTTTCTTCATGATATTCGCTTTCGTGACTACTTCGATGTTCGTCTTGCCGTTCGCCACTGCATAGTCATAAGCCGCTTTCGCAATACGGCGGGTGCCCGGCTCGGTGATTACCTTGAAGTCAATGGACAGTTTCCCCGGAATTTCAATGCCCCGGCTTCCCACGGCATACTCACCCTCTGTATTCTCTCTGAAGAAGATCCAGTCGATGCCCTCTTCCGGCACACTCACCGGCCGGACATTGGCGTACAGGTCCAGAGCTCTCCGCAGCGCCACATTCGCACTTTCCAGGCTGCCCCCCTTCGGCGTGGTGGTCGGTCCCTTCAGCAGCACGTCGCACTCCCGGATTTCCTCCATGACATCATCCGGAACCGCCTTCATCTCCGCCAGACGGCGTTCGATGGTGAGGCCGTCGATCTGCTTCAGCCGGATCTTTCCTGCGGCAATTTCCTCACTCAGTACAGATTCCAGAACACGAACCGCCTGCTCCGAAATGCTTGGCCCGATGCCGTCTCCCGGGCAGATTCCGATGGTAATCACCGGCAGGGATTTGAAATCCTTTTTCTTGCCGGCACTTTCCTCCATTTTCTCGACCCGCTCCATCTGCTCCATGAGCAGGTTCCGGAACTGTCCTGTGATGTCACTCACTTCCGCCATTGCGTTCATCTCCTTTACTCCCATATCAATAATTTCCTGCACGACACCTTTCTTTCCGTCTGCCATCTTATTTCTCCTGTCCTACATAACGCAGCAGACCGCCCGCCAGCAGCATGCCTTTTTGTCTTTCTGTGAATTCTCCCTTCAAACGAATCTGCTGCTCTCCGTCCGTCAGCAGGAACGCGCCGGATTCCAATCCTTCCCGGATGCCCGTGAGTTTCAGTTCGTCTCCCTGGGAAATCCGGTCATAGTCAGCCGGATCCTCGAATGTCAGCGGCAGGATGCCGGCATTGATGAGGTTCGCCACATGAATCCGGGCAAAACTCTTCGTGATGACCGCTCTCACACCCAGGTACAACGGAACCAGCGCCGCATGCTCTCTGGAAGAACCCTGGCCGTAGTTCTCTCCGCCGATGATGAAGCTCCGGCCCGCTGCCTTCGCTCTCTCCGGGAACGTCTCATCCACGACTTCGAAGCAGAACTGAGACAGGTGCGGAATATTGGAACGGTACGGCAGAATTTTCGACCCCGCCGGCATGATGTGGTCTGTGGTGATGTTGTCTCCCACCTTCAGAATCGCCTCGGCGTCCAGTTCATCCCCCAGCGGCTCTCCCAGCGGGCATTCCTTGATATTCGGTCCCTTCAGGATTTCCACCGCATCCGCTTCCGGCCCTTCCGCCGCCGGCTCGATGACTGCAGTATCATCGATGGTGAACGCCTCCGGCATGGTGATTTCCGGCATCTCGCCCAGCAGCTGAGGATCGGTGATTTCTCCCGTCAAGGCCGCCGCCACCGCTGTCTCCGGAGACACCAGATAGACCTTGCCGTCCTTGGTTCCGGACCGGCCCAGGAAGTTGCGGTTGAACGTCCGGAGGGATACACCGCCGGAATTCGGAGAGAATCCCATGCCGATGCACGGTCCGCAGGCGCATTCCAGCACCCGGGCGCCGCTGGCGATGATATCCGACAGTGCGCCGCAGTCCGCCAGCATCCGGAGAACCTGCTTGGATCCCGGAGAAATAGAGAGGCTGACTTCCGGCCGGATGGTCTTTCCCTTCAGCAGTGCGGCGACCTTCAGCATGTCGAACAGAGAGGAATTCGTGCAGGATCCGATACATACCTGATCCACCTTTGTCCCTTTCAAAGACGCCACATCCACCACAGCGTCCGGACTGTGCGGGCAGGCAATCTTCGGCTCCAGCGTATCCAGATCGATGTCAATCACCTGGTCATACACGGCGTCCGGATCGCTGGCCAGCGGGGTCCAGTCTTCCTCCCGACCCTCTGCCTTCAGGAACGCCCGGGTCACCTCGTCCGACGGGAAAATCGAAGTGGTGGCCCCCAGCTCGGTGCCCATGTTCGTGATGGTGGCCCGCTCCGGCACGGACAGATCCCGGATCCCCGGGCCGCCCCACTCGATGATATATCCCACGCCGCCCTTCACGGAGAGAATGCGGAGAATCTCCAGGGAGATGTCCTTCGCAGTAACAAAAGGTTTCAGGTGGCCGGTCAGGTTCACCCGGATCATCTTCGGCATAGTGATGTAATACGTACCGCCGCCCATGGCGACAGCCACATCCAGTCCGCCGGCGCCCATGGCCAGCATGCCGATTCCGCCGCCGGTCGGGGTGTGGCTGTCCGATCCGATCAGCGTCTTACCCGGCTTTCCGAACCGCTCCAGATGAACCTGGTGGCAGATCCCGTTGCCCGGCCGGGAAAATTTCAGGCCGTGCTTCTTCGCCATGGACTGAATGAACCGGTGGTCATCGGCGTTCATGAAACCGGACTGCAGGGTGTTGTGGTCGATGTAGGCCACAGAAAGGTCCGTCTTCACCCGGGGCACCCCCATGGCCTCGAATTCCAGATAGGCCATGGTGCCGGTCGCATCCTGGGTCAGAGTCTGGTCAATGCGGAGACCGACTTCCGTTCCCGGCGTCATATCCCCTTCTCTCAGATGCGCCTTGATGATTTTCTGTGCAATTGTAAGTCCCATTTCTCTGCTTCCTTCCGTATTTCTATGTTCTATTTCTCTTCTTCGATGTTGCTGATGCTGTTCTGGGCGTGCTGAATATGCACCATCATCAGTGTTTCCACCTTGTCCTCGTCGTGCGTTTCCAGGGCACCCAGGATCTGAATATGTTCCTCCACCGATTCCTTCAGACGGGATTCGTGCTGCTCCAGGGATGCTTTCCGGTACCGCATGATCTTGTGGTGAAGCGGCCGCAGAATCCGCCTGAGCACCCGGCTCCGGCTGGCATCGTACAGAGCGTCATGGAACTGGGTATCCATGTCCCGGACCTTGTCCGCATCATTCTTCTGGACGTAGAATTCCGCCTGTTCCACCAGTTCCTTCATGTAGCGAAGCTCGTCCTCGGTGATGTTCTTCGCAGCCCGGCGGGCGGCCAGCACTTCCATTCTGCGCTTCACTTCGTAAGCGTCAGCCACATCCGCAGGCGTCATGCCGCAGACCACCGTGCCGTTCGGAGAATCCTCAATCAGATCCTCTTCCATCAGCCGGTTCAGCGCTTCCCGGATCGGCGTCCGGCTCACACCCAGTTCCTCGGTGAGCCGCTTCTCACTGATGACTTCCCCCCGTTTGTATGTTCCGTTCAGTATGTTCTTCTCCAGTGTCTCGAAAACCCTGTCTGCCAGGGATACCGTCTTGAATTCCATTATTTCTGCTCCTCCCTCGCTGTCACACTCTTCGATGGCATCTGGCCGCCGGTCAGCTCACGGATCTTGTCCATGATCTCTCCCTTGGAAAGGGAGGTAGTACGGCCGTCGGCATACATCTCGTCCACCCATTCTTTCATTTTCAGCACCAGAGGATCATCCTTCTGAATCTCATTCTCCCCTTCCAGGGCGAAATGCTCATTGATCCAGTATGCGATGCCGGAGGCGCCGCTGGTCTTGCTGATCACAACCCCCGGGGCCCGGTTCAGCAGCTTCTTCGTGTTGAAGATGTTGTAGATTTCCTCATCCTTCATGAGTCCGTCGGCATGAATGCCCGCCCGGGTGACATTGAAGTTTTCTCCGACGAACGGCGTCATCGGCGGAATATCGTATCCCATCTCATCCTGGAAATACCGGGCGATCTCTGTGATCACCGTCGGATCCATGCCGTCCAGGGAACCCCGGAGAGAAGCATACTCGAAGACCATGGCCTCCAGCGGAACATTTCCGGTCCGCTCTCCGATTCCCAGCATGGAGCAGTTCACGGCACAGGCGCCGTAGAGCCATGCGGTGGAGGCGTTGGTCACGGACTTGTAGAAGTCATTGTGACCGTGCCACTCCAGATATTCGCTCGGAACCCCCGCATAATGCTGCAGACCGTAGATGATCCCCGGCACACTGCGGGGCAGTGCCACCTCCGAGAACGGGATACCGTAGCCCATGGTGTCGCAGGCCCGGATCTTGACCGGGATACCCGCCTCATTGGACAGATCCATGATCTCGTTGACAAACGGCACCACGAAACCGTAGAAGTCCGCCCGGGTGATGTCCTCCAGATGGCAGCGCGGCACCACGCCGGCATCGAAGGCAGAACGGATCGTCTCCAGATAGTAATCCACTGCCTGCCGGCGGGTCATCTTCATTTTCTTAAAAATATGGTAATCACTGCAGGAAACCAGGATGCCGGTTTCCCGGATGCCCAGTTTCTTCACCATCTTGAAATCTTCCTTGTTCGCCCGGATCCATGTGGTGATCTCCGGAAACTTCAGTCCCAGATCCATGCACTTCTCGATGGCTTCCACGTCCTTCTTCGTATAGGCGAAGAACTCGGACTGGCGGATAATGCCGTAGGGTCCTCCCAGTTTGGAGAGCAGCTTATACAGATCCACAATCTGTTTCACCGAATACGGCGCCATGGACTGCTGTCCGTCACGGAACGATGTATCCGTGATCCACACATCGGTGGGCATATTCATCGGAACCCGCCGGTGGTTGAATGCGACCTTCGGTACACTCTCGTAATCATATATATCCCGATAAAGATTCGGCTCCGCTACATCCTGCAGGCTGTATTTATAACTGGCCTGCTCCAGCAGGTTCGTTTTCTCTGATGTCTCCAGCATTTCGTCACCTCACACTCCTGTCCAATCTGCATCCACTTTATCATGGTACCTATGTATACCAGTATAATATCATACCCGTATCACATGTCAACTCCATTCCCGCACGAACTTTTCTATATTTTTTGTTTATTGTATACAAAATCCACCGAGAATTCGTTCCTCTGATCAGGCACCGGACAGGGTGCGGGCCTAAATGCCTGGGTCCGCACTTCTGTTTTTCCCCATACGAAAGGCGGGGCTGCCTGCCCGAACGATCCCAATCATTCGGCAAGCAGCCCCGCCATCGTTTTATCTTCATTGTTCAGCACCAGCATACAGGTATACCATCCCCACCGGGCTACCACACCCGGTCCAGCACCATCGGAACCGGCGCCGGCTCCGTCTCTGTGATGGAGAAGGCCCCACGGAGGGAAGGCGCCAGTTCCGCAAGCCGGGAAGCATCCGACCCGAAGAGAACGGCCAGTTCCTGCCCCTTCCGGACCCGGTCTCCCCGTTTCCTGCGAAGCAGAACCCCGGCAGAAAGATCAATCTCCTCGTCTTTCATGCGCCGCCCGGCTCCGGTGTCCCGGGACACTTCTCCCACAGCCATGGCGTCGATGCGGTTCACGAATCCCTCTTCTTCCGCCCGAACCGGCAGAGCGCAGGCCGCCTCCGGAAGCAGGGACGGATCCTCCGTCACACGAACATCCCCGCCCTGGGCCAGAATCATCTCCTGCAGTTTCTTCAGACCCAGTCCCTCCGCCAGGGCCTGGCCGGCCATCTTCCGGCCGGTTTCCGCATCCGGCGCCCGGCCTCCCAGGAAGGCCATTGCACCGGTGAGTTCCAGCACCAGTTCAGTGAAGTCCGCAGGGCCGCTGCCCCGGAGGGTATCGATCGCTTCCCGGACTTCCAGGGCGTTTCCCACCGCCAGCCCCAGGGGCTGGTCCATGTCGGTGATCAGGGCCGCCATTTTCCGGCCGGCACTCCGGCCAATGGCCACCATCAGCCGGGCCAGCTCCCGGGCCTCCCCGAGATCCTTCATGAAGGCGCCGCTGCCGCACTTCACATCCAGCAGGACGGCGTCACTGCCGGACGCCAGTTTTTTGCTCATTATACTGCTGGCGATCAGACTCCTGTTCTCCACAGTGCCGGTGACATCCCGCAGAGCATATATTTTCTTGTCAGCCGGAGTGAGATTACCGGTCTGTCCGGTGACCGCAATGCCGATCCTGCGGACCCGCTCCCGGAATTCCTCTTCGCCGAGCCGGGTCCTGAATCCCGGAATTGCCTCCAGCTTGTCGATGGTTCCGCCGCTGAAACCCAGGCCCCGGCCGCTCATCTTCGCCACAGGCACCCCCAGGGCGGCGGCCAGAGGACCGGCCGCCAGCGTCGCCTTGTCTCCCACCCCGCCGGTGGAATGCTTATCCACTTTCAACCCCGGAATGTCCGAAAGATCCATGGTGTCTCCGGACCGGCGCATGGCATCAGTGAGAAGGAACGTCTCCTGATCCGTCATTCCCCGGAAGTAAACCGCCATGAGGAAGGCAGCTGTCTGATAATCCGGAACCTCACCCTCGGTGATTCCCCGGATCATTTCGTCGATTTCCCGGCGGGACAGTGCCCCGCCGTCCCGTTTCTTCGTAATACAGTCCAGAATATCCATTCGCTCAGACCCTCTTTCTGTTTCGTCAATTCATTCCTGATCCGCCAAGTCATTCCTTCATTCTGCGTCTGTCACTTCATTCTCTATCAGCACTTCATTCTCTATCGGCACTTCATTCATCACTTCATGCCCCCATCACTTCTCCGGATTCCCCCGAAGAAGCACCTCCGGAAGGAAACTGATGCCTTCCATAACCGGTTTAACCCCCAGATAGTCACAGACCGTCTGGCCCAGATCCGAGAACGTGGAACGGGTTCCCAGATTGACCCCGGGCCTGACCGGCTGCCCCGATACCAGAACCGGCACATATTCCCGGGTGTGATCGAAACCGCTGTGAATGGGATCATTGCCGTGATCTGCTGTAATGATCAGAATATCCTCCGGCAGAAGCTTTTCCCGGATCTCCGGCAGTCTGCGGTCGAAATCCATGACCGCCCTGCCGTACCCGGACGGATCCCGGCGGTGTCCGTACTTGGAATCGAAGTCCACCAGGTTCGTGAAGATCAGCCCGCCCTCCGACTCATCCATCGCCCGGAGGGTCTCGTCCACCCCGTTCTGATTGTCAGCTGTATGCACCCAGCGGGTGATGCCCTGACCGTTGAAGATATCGTGGATTTTCCCTACCGCATACACCGGAAGCCCCGCCGCCTTCACTTCATCCAGCATGGTCCGGCTGTGGGGCGACACGGCGTAGTCCCTGCGGTCGCCGGTACGGATCCGTTTCCCGTTCTCCTTCACATAAGGGCGGGCAATCACCCGGCCGCAGGCCCAGTCCCCTACCAGGAGACGCCTTGCGGTTTCGCATATCGCGTATAGGCGATCCAGCGGGATTACTGCGGTGTTGGCTGCGATCTGAAAGACACTGTCCGCCGAGGTGTAGACGATCGGCTTTCCGGTGCGCTCATGTTCGTCCCCCAGCACTTCGATGATCTCCGTTCCGGAAGCCGGGTAGTTTCCCAGCACCTCTGTCCCGATTTCCGCTTCCAGCTTGTGAATGAATGCCGGCGGAAAGCCGTCCGGGTAGGTGCGGAACGGTGTCTCCGTCCGGATCCCTGCGATTTCCCAGTGTCCGGTGATCGTGTCCTTTCCGGAGGACGCCTCTCTCATTCTGCCGTAGGCACCTTCGATCTCACCGGTGGGAACCCGCCATTTTCCGGCACCGATGCCGTCCACATTGCCCAGTCCCAGCCGGCAGAGGGACGGAATCTGAAACCCCGGGGTTCCCTCCGCCACATGGAGAAACGTGTCCGCACCGGCATCTCCGTACTGCGCCGCATCCGGCGCCTCTCCCGCACCATAGCTGTCCATGACAATCAATATGACCCTCTTCATAACGAAAGCCCCCTTTCAATTCTATTCGATCTCCTTCAGCAGCGTCGGCCGTGCATCCAGATAATCCAATGAAGTCAGCCGGTAATTCACCCCGTTCAAGCAGCCGGTGATTCCCCGGCGGAAATTCCGTTCCCCGTGAAGATGTCCGTAAACACAGGTCTTCACCCCATATTCCGACAGCAGTTTCGTGAATCCGGACGGCTGCTTCTTTTCATTGGTGGGCGGATAGTGCAGCGCACCGATGATCTCCGTTGTATCCTGTTTCCTGGCGTCAGCCAGGGACATCTCCAGCCGGAGCAGTTCCCGCTGATAGATCTTCTCGTCGTGCTCCCCGAACCCTTCGGCTCCGGGACAGTTCCATCCCCGGGTGCCGCAGATTCTGAGCCGGGTCCCCGGCACGCAGAAGGAATCATTCTGCAGGAACACCATCCGGTCTTCATCGAACATTTTTCGGATCCGCCCGATGGAAGTCCACCACAGATCATGATTTCCCTTCACCATCACCTTCCGTCCCGGCAGGGCCTCAATCCAGTGCAGGTCCTCCAGGGCTTCATCCAGTCTGAGGCCCCAGGAAAGATCCCCCGGAACAATGACAACGTCTTCCTCTCCCACCAGCTCCCGCCAGTTGCGCTCCAGACGCTGTGCATGATGCGCCCAGGCCGGTCCGAAAACATCCATGGGTTTTCGGATCCGGCTGTCGAAGGAGAGGTGAAGATCTCCGATCGCATATATTTTCATGAAAATTCTTCCCTCCGTATCAATCCGATTATCTAACGGTCCTCCGGCATTGTCAGATCCTTCAGTTTCTGCTGCATGACCCGGGTGCGGACGCCGATCAGCTGGTCCAGATTCGTACTTGTCTTCGCCAGATTGTCCTGCGCCTTCCGAAGCACTTCCTCGAACTTGCCGAACTCTGTCTTCACGGCGCTCAGTGTATTCCAGACCTCGCTGGTTCTTCGTCCGATGGCCAGCGTGCGGAATCCCATCTGCAGGCTGTTCAAGAGCGCCGCCATGGTGGCGGGACCCGCCACGTTCACCCGGTATTCCCTCTGCAGCGTCTCCAGCAGGCCCATGCGGATCACTTCCGCATACAGACCCTCCGACGGCAGGAACATCACCCCGAAATCCGTGGTGTTCGGCGGAGCGATATATTTCTCCCGGATATCCTTCGCCTCTTTCTTCACTACCTGTGCCAGGTTCTTCCTCGCTGCTTCCACCGCCCTGGGATCTGCCCGGTCATAGGCATCCAGCAATGCGGCGTAACTGTCTCCCGGGAATTTGGAGTCGATGGGCAGCCACACCCGGTTCCCGTTCTCCCCCGGCATCTTCACGGCAAATTCCACCACTTCCCGGCCGGAACTCGTTGTATTCACATTCGTATCATACTGATCCGGCGCCAGAATTTCCTCCAGAATCGCCCCCAGCTGAATTTCTCCCAGATTACCCCGAGTTTTCACATTAGAGAGCACCTTCTTCAGATCCCCCACGCCCCGAGCCAGATTCTGCATTTCTCCCAGGCCCCGGCTGACCTGCTCCAGACTCTCATTCACAGTGCGAAACGACTGGCCGATCCGCTGTTCCAGCGTCTTTTGCAGTTTCTCGTCCACGGTCTCCCGGATCTGGTCCAGCTGCCGGCTGTTCTCCCTGGTCAGATTCGCAATCTGCCAGTTCATGTTCTTATTCATTCCTTCCAGCTGGCCGCCCACACCGTTCCGCAGATTATCCAGCCGCTGTTCAACGCCGCCGGAAAACTGCTGGAACCTGGTATTCAGATCCCTTAGAGACTGATTCTGCAGTTCCGCGGACTCCTTCAGCGCCCGCCAGACCGCATTCTCGAATTCTGCCATCTCCTGGCGCTGCCGTTCTCCGGAATCATTCCGCAGCCCTTCCAGTTCCCGGCGCAGTTCCGCCATGCGCAGCAGCGACAGAATCACCCCTGCGATCAGCGCCGCCAGACCCAGCACAATCACAAAAAAACCGGTACCGTTCATATTTCCTCCTAACGAAAGCGGCCGCTGGAATCCACCCGGCCGCACAGAAATATTCTAACCTAACCATATCGAAAATACAATATTCGCAGATTCATCACAATCCGGTCATATAATGTCGGGGTTCGCCGGAAGATCTGATCTTTCTCCGGGAACCGCCCTGTCACACGGCGGAGCGAACTGAACCACAGAAAGACATTACTATGAAAATACAAACTCTGCCGGCGGGATCATCCCGCCCCGGCATTTCGATTCCCTATCCGAAGATCCTGATCTGGCTCCTCATCGTGGCCGCCGTCATGGTCGGCGCCCGGATGGATGCCGGGCTTTATTCCGGCGATATCGGCCGGGTCATCTCCGTTACAGATCACGCTGCCGGAACGAAAACCGGTGGAGATGATAATCATGATTACACGGAGCACTACTACACCCAGACACTCCGGGTCCGCCTGCTGAACGGGTCATGCCGGGGGCAGGAGGCTCTGGTCTCCAATGAATATACCCGGTCCGGGGTCTATGACACGAAGTACGCCCCGGGGAACCAGATCTTCATCGGCAGTCTGACAAAAAATAAAGCCGGTGATCTCTCCGGTACTGCGTCCGGCATGAAGCGGGACTGGCTGATTCTGGGCGTCCTCACTGCGCTGTTCGGTCTCTTCCTGCTGGTGGGCGGAAGGCGGGGGGCGCTTACCATCTTCAGTCTGATTCTGAATATGATCGCCTTCGCTTTCGTTCTCCACCTCTACACGAAAGGGTACAACATCCTGATTATGATGATTCCGCTGGTGATTTTCTTCACCTGGATGCTGCTGTTCTTCATGTACGGCAGAAACGAACGGACGAAACTGGCCTTTCTCGCCACACTGACCGCCGCATCCCTGACCACGCTGATTGCCTTCATCGCACTGAACTTCGGCGGACGGATTGACTATGACTTCATGGATTACCTGAGCCAGCCTTACAGTCAGGCGGACGCCAATATGATATTTTTGTCAGAAATTCTGGTGGGATGTCTGGGAGCCGTCATGGATGTGGTGGTCACCATCGTGGCCACAGTCAGTGAAATCGCCGACACCGGCGGCGATCTGTCTCCAAAAAGTCTGTTCCGGACCTGCCGCACCGTGGGAGATGACCTGGTGGGCACCATGATCAGCCTGATGCTGTTCACCAATATGGCCGGCGCGCTGCCGATCATTCTGCTGTCGCTCCGCAACGGCATTGCCTTCCACACGATCCTGCGGTACAACATATTCTTCGACACCGCCCGGTTCCTGACCGGAAGTATCGGTGTCGTACTGGCCATCCCGGCGGCTTCCCTGGTTGCCGTCAGACATTATCGCATGCACGCACAGAAAGGGGGCGAAAACGCATGAGCATGTTTTTCCTGGCAGGGATTCTGATCCTGCTGATCTTCCTGTCCTGCGGAGACAAAGGGGTCCGTTCCATTGTTTCCACCGCCCTCAGCCTCCTCATCATGCTGGCCGCCATATTCCTGATATACCGGGGCCTTCCGCCGGCGGCGGTGACTCTGGGAGCCTGTGCGCTGATCACCGGAGCCATTCTGTACTATCAGAACGAGCACGGAACCATGGCCCGCACCGCATTCTGCAGCGTGATGCTGGTGCTGGTGATCATGATTCCGCTGGTGTTTCTTCTGGCCCGTCAGGCAGGTGCTTACGGCTTCAACCCGGAGGAATATGAAATAACTGACTCCAACGGGTACACCCGGAACGTGGACCTCAACATGCTGCAGATCCAGATTTCCGTCATGTTCATCGCCCTGCTGGGAACGTCCATCGACAGCGCTGTGGCGGT
The DNA here is from genome assembly GCF_900102225.1 of Eubacterium pyruvativorans. GTDB lineage: Bacteria > Bacillota > Clostridia > Peptostreptococcales > Anaerovoracaceae > Aminicella > Aminicella pyruvativorans. The sequence goes on along the minus strand of NZ_FNBF01000002.1, from coordinate 124,073 downwards.
GATTTCTTCCACCGGAGAGCTCCGGACAGCGAACCCGTCCATGGGATGGGAGCCGCTGCTCCGCTCTTCCATGAATGTGGGGAAGTCCATTCTGGCCACTTCCATCCACACGATTTTCTATGTATACATCGCAGAGTACATGACGCTGATCATTCAGTATCTGACAGATTATCCGCTCCGGTATGTGCTGAACAGCCAGTCCCTGGCCGGAGAACTGATCTCCGTTTCTGTCAGCGGCATCGGCTGCTGCCTGACGGTGCCGGTGTCCGCAGTGCTTTCTGTTTTCTTCCTGAAACGGGATGCGGCGGACCCAGAAAAAAACGGACGGCACGTATGATCCTTACGTGCCGCCCGCTCTTCGCTCAGGAGATCGGCTTCTGCATCAGATATTTCGCTGCCTTCAGCATCTTCTCCGTCTGCTCTTCGGCGCTCAGGGAATTCCCCCTGTCCTGCGCCAGTTCCCCCAGGAGCATTCTGTAATACCCCATCATCAGTTCTGTGACAATCTCGACATGCGGATCGTCCACATCCCGGTTCATCGCACCCGCCGTTTCCTGTTTGACATCCGACCGAAAATCGAAGTGATTAATCAGACTCTTCATTCTCTCCGGGTCCGGCTCATCGTCATCCTCATGCTCCGGCGCCGGGAAGATCGTCAGATACTTCCGCACAATCCGTTCGATGTCTTCACTGTGCTTTCCGAACAGCACATGGCTCGTCAGCTCCGGATTGCGGAATCCGTCACTGCAGAGCACTTCCCACACCCGGGTATAACGGGTCATCGGGTCCGTATCTTCTGTCTGTGCCTTCACTTCGTCTACATTCTCCGAAATCAGGCGCATAATGTCCATACAGGCGAACATGAGCAGTTCGTCCACGTCAGTGAAATAGTGATAGAGAGCAGCGCTGTTCACGTCTGCCCTGTTGGCGATTTTCCGGATCGTCACATGACCGATCCCGTCTTCTTCGATGAGCTGCTCCGCGCTGTGGATCATGTTCTGTGCAGCGGCGCGTCTCGTCTTTCTGTCCAGCGGTGGTCTCCCCATAATACCACTCCTCTCTGGCAGAATACTGATCTGCCGTCAGTCCCTTCCTCCACTGTCAATAGGACAGTATCCCAAAGGGTCCTGGCCTACGGCTATTATAGCATGAGATAACGCGTCAAGAACTGTTATTTATTTAACTTTTGCGAATTTTTAAAAGTATTTTAAAATAATCTGTTTTATTTTACTGCAATTCACGGATTGTATACGATATCAATTTTAATCATGATTTGAATACGATTTCTTATTTTTGGATTCAGATTCCTTATTTATTCTAAATATTCTCCTTCCATCTGGGGATTTCCTGTATAATCTACGTACGATATTTTCCCCGCTTCCCGGCCCGGCCGGGAGAAAGGAGAGCAATCCATGAAGACGATGATCCGCAGGCTTCTGACAGTGCTTCTGTCAGCCACTCTGCTGCTGGGAATCACGAACGCACCCCTGATCGGTTTTGCCGATACAGCTTCCCCGGCGGCGTCCGCTTCCGCCCCTGCTGTGCGGGCAGAGCACTACTCCATCCAGGCTTCTCTGGACACGAAGAAGAAGCTGCTCCGCCAGACTGTCACCATGCGGGTGGCTAACCACAGCGGTAATCCGCTCACCGAACTATGCATCGTGAACATCGCTGACGGATACCTCCGGTACGACCGGAAGTACTACCGGGCTGATGTGCCGAAAAGTGCGAAAACCACCGTCAGATCCATTACCGCCGGAGAAACGTCCCTCCGTTACCGGAAGGATGCGAAGGATCCCGGCGTGCTGACCGTTTCTCTGGGCGACCGGGCCGTTCCGGCAGGCGGTACCCTGGACGTCACTGTGAAAGTCACCACTTCCGTGCCGAAACGGGAAGACCGGTTCGGCTATACCGGACTGGGAAAGAAAGGAACGGTCTACAACCTCTCCTTCTGCTTCCCGTACCTCAGCGACTACCAGAACGGGAAATGGGTTCACCACCCTTACTATGACGACGGCGAGAACCGGAACAGCGCCGTGACGGATTACGACGTCACCTTCCGGGCGCCGGCATCCTACCGGGTGGCGGCCACCGGCAGCAGTGAAACAAAAAACGGCGTCACCTCCATCCAGGCCCGGAATGTCCGGGACCTGGCCATTGTCGCCTGCAACGCATTCCGGAAGGACACCTTCACCGTACAGGGCATCACCGTGAACAACTACTGGTTCCCGAACCGTTACGGAAAGACGAAGTACATGGATCTGTATCGGAAAGTCTGCCGCATGGTGGCCCGGGACAGCATCGAACTGTACACGAAACACATCGGTCCGTATCCGTATGACGAACTGGATATCACGGAAGGAATCTTCGGATTCGGGTTCGGCGGCATGGAATATCCGGGTCTTGTCATGATCAACGGAACCCAGGAATATCTGGCCAAATCCCGGGCGACCTGTGACTTCTACGCAATCCAGAACGATATCTCCCATGAAATCGGCCACCAGTGGTTCTACGCCGCCGTGGGGAACGACGAGTACCGGGAGGCGTGGCTGGACGAGGGCATGGCCAGTTTCCTGCAGAATGAGCTGTACGGCCTGAGCACTGCCCCGAGCACCGCCTATGTGGACAAAATCGAAAAGGCCCCCGGTCAGACCGCCCGCATGCGGAAAGCATTCTTCTCCGATGCCCGGCAGCAGATCCGGTACCGTCTGAAAACAAAAGAAAAAACCTACGTCAACATTCCGGCGAACCGCTTTCCAAAGGGCCTGGGGTCCACTACGATCCCGTATGGATACGGAGAAAACTTCATCAGCTACCTGTACGTAACCATGGGGGAGACGAAATTCGACGCATTCCTGCAGGATTATTACAAAACCTACATGCTCGGCCGGGCCACCACCGACGATTTCCTGCGTGTCCTGCGCCGGCACGACAACTCTAAGCAGGTGAACGGCATCATCGGATTGTTCATCCGGAAGTCGTAGCTGGATTGCGCCGGGCTGGATTGTGCCGGGCTGGATTGTGCTGGGCTGGATTGTGCCGGGCTGGATTGTATACAAATCACGATCACGTTACTGCTACAGGCCGGTGGATGACCAATACATGGCCAGATTGTATACGAATCATGATTGCATATTAGTGAAAGGTGCGGAATCGGAAGTTTTGGGTTTTTCGCACCTGAAACACGCTGGTCAAGGTGCGAAAGCCAAAATAAATCACGAATTAAATATTCCATTCCCGCATGAGGGTGCGGAAAGAGGGGAAATGCTTGTTTCCGCACCCATTGGAGCTGTAACAATATCCAGTCTTCCGAAGCAATATACCGAACACCCCAGAATGTACTGCTCCCTGTTTCCATCGCGCATGTGATTCAGACATTCGAGCGCATATCATCAGATTTTTTTGTATAACTATGCACCCCAAAAAGACTATCCATGATGATTCAATTCGCTCCAGAAACGGCAGAGTGCGGAAACAGGATTATTTTACTATTTCGCACCCGCACTGTTTCGTCTGGCGGGCCGCCGACCGGAAACAGGGGAACCGCAGGTGCGAAATCAAGAAAATAACGAATTCCGCACCTGCCCGGACGGCCGCCGCACCTGCCCCGCCCACCATTTAAAAATCAGGGGCCGCTGCTTCAAAGCAGCGGCCCCTGATTTATTCCTTCTTACGACGGGTCCGTCAACCCAGTTTCTCCTTCGCCAGCAGTGCAGCACCATAGGCACCGGCGAACCGCCCCTCCGGCTGCGGAATCACCCGGTGGTCCACTTTCTCCGACAGCCGTTCTGCGAAATAGTCGTTGGAACTCAGTCCCCCGGTGATGATCACCATATCCGACAGTTCGTTTCTCAGCATCAGTGTAGCCACCTTCTGGGCCACGCTGTCAATGACGCCGGCCGCCAGGTCTTCCCGGCTCTTTCCTTCACCCATATAATTGATGACTTCCGACTCCGCGAATACGGTGCACAGCGAGCTGATCGGAATCGGATGGCCGATCTTCGCCAGATCGAACAGTTCTTCGATGGTGACGCCCAGGCGATTTGCCATGACCTCGATGAATTTCCCGGTACCGGCCGCACACTTGTCATTCATCAGGAAATCCACGGCTTTCCCATTTACCACATTGATGAACTTCGTATCCTGACCGCCCACATCCACGATGCTGCAGTCCCGGCCCGCCAGTGCATAACCGCCCCGGCCGTGGCAGGAGATTTCCGTGATGACTTTGTCCGCATAATCCACGGAGATCCGGCCGTAACCGGTGGCCACAACCCGGGTATCTTCCAGCGACCCAAGCTGTTTCTCCAGGTCCTCCCGAATGAGTCCCGCAGTGATCTTCGAATTCCAGCCTGTGGGCAGAACCCGGAAATCCCGGTGCAGTGCGCCATTCTCTTCCGGCGTCAGCACACAGACCTTCGACGCCGTGGATCCGATATCGATTCCGATATAATTCATGTTTCTGTTCCTTCTGTCACACGACATGGATCCGTCCCCGGTCAAACGGATTGTCCAATCCTTCGATCTTCAGATATCGGAGTTTCTTCTCCTCCGCCAGCTCCCGGATCCGGGGGATCTCCTCCTCTTGGATCAGCAGGGAAACACCGCAGCAGACGGAAAGCTGCCGGGGGGTCGGGGAGATCCGGGCGTGGAGCCCGGCCTCTTTCAACGCATGGTACATGGCCGTCCCATCCGTGTGATTCTCAAATAATATATACCAGTGCATCTTCGTTACCATCGGAAATATACCCGTTCCCGAGACGGTTAATCCATCATTTCGATGAAGGCTTCCACTCTCGTCTTCAGCTGCTGCGCATCGGTCTCTGTGTAATCTGTCTCAATCTCCAGAACAGGGATTCCTTCTTCCTTCAGTTTCCGCTCTACGAAATAGCTTTCCGTGTCGTAAGTCTGGCAGAACTTCAGATGCACGTCGATGACGCCGTCCACATTGTATTCCTTCGCCAGACGCAGGATATCGTCGATTCTGCCGGTATTCGGGGTGAAGCAGGCACAGTTGATCTTCATATAGCGTTCTGCGATATGATCAATCATCTCGTCCATGGTCGTTCCGGACTCGTCCACCTGATTTTCGAAATATCTGGTGCCGGTGCAGGTTTCCTCGCAGACCACCACTGCGCCGCAGTTTTCCACCAGGCTGTGCATCTTCCAGTTCGGCACCGCCATCGGTGTGCCGGTGAACATGATGCGCTTCTTTCCCCTGGCCACATTCACACCCTGGGCTGCCCGCTGCTCCAGTTCGTCACAGAGTTCATTCACCTTCATAGTGAACCGCTCCGGATCATCGTAATACGCAATCTGGGAGATCAGCAGAACATCTGTACCGCTGATCGGCACATTCGGATTCTTTCTGAGATCATACAGTCTCTGCAGTGCCGCTCTCTTCCGGTTGATCTTCCGGATATTCTCCGCCAGATTCTCCTCCGTAACCGGGTTGCCGGTCACCTTCTCCACCACGTCCTTCAGAATGCGGACCTCGTCCGCCCATTTCTTCACATCCACCGGGCGCTTCATCTGCGGCAGGTCCATGATGTGCATCGGCACATCCTCTGCCAGAATCTCATAGGCTTTCTTCTTGCCGTCGCAGGTCGTCTCACCGATATACATATCCGCCAGACGGAAGAACGGGCAGGTGCGGGAGAAACGGGCGCCCAGACTGGCCTTGATCAGCGGGCAGGTGTTCGCCGGCAGCACCGCCTCTCCCGCCGGCACCCAGAACTGGGATCCGGCACAGAGCCCTGTGGCAATTCCGTTCGCCGCAAAAATAATCTCATCCGGCACATAAGCACAGAACGTTCCGAAGACCTTTCCGCCTTCTTCCCGGAACTTCTTCAGCTCCGCCGGACGGACCCCGTGTACCTCCGAGATGACGAAGTCAAAGTAATCCATCTTCTCCGGCCGGTTTTCCTGGGCCAGGAATGTATCTCCGATTGCCTGCGGCAGCACCTCACATAAGTTATCGTGGGATTCCACATCCATGCCGAGTTCTTCCCACATCTTTCTGTAATCCGCCATAACGATCCACCTTTCTTTCATGAAAAAGGAAACCGGCAGCGCCTGCAACCGGTCCCCGGGACAAGGTCCTCTGTATTCATACGTTCTGCCATTATTTTAACATGCCTGTACCACAGAATCAGATTGATAAATTCTATTGTGGTATGACCATAAATCAAAATTATTAATCCTTCCAGGCCGGCGGGGCACACCGGCTCTGTGCCCGTCCTCCCCGGATCCCGGCTTTTCATACAAAGAGAGGGGATGTGAAGCATCACATCCCCCCTGATCCTGCCGTCTCGCTACAGGACATATTCATTCAGATTGTTCACCACCGCATATTCTGTGAGATCTGCCAATTTCCGCGTGTCTGACCAGCGGTTGGTGTTGTTGGACGCCCCCATGATAACGGAGATGTACTGTCTGCCGTCATATTCGAAGGCACCGCAGAAGCAGCATCCGCCCAGGGTGGTGGTTCCGGTCTTGATGCCGGCGAATTCATACTCTGAATCACTGAGCATGGCATCTGTACTGTACAGAGTATACTTGATTTTCTTCTTCGATGTGCGGAAGGAATACTTCGTGGTGGTAATTGCCTTTCGGACCAGGGCCGTGGACTTGGCCTGCATCAGATAGGCACCGATCTTCGCTGTATCCTTGGCCGTGGAATAGTTCCCGACGGTATCCAGCCCGTGGGCGTTCTTGTATACAGTGGAGTAGGCGCCCAGCTGTTTGGCGCGGTTCGTCATCATTCTGGCGAAATTAGCCGTGGTGCCGCCCACGGAGATTCCCGCAGCGCAGGCCGCATCATTTGCGGACGGCAGCATCATGGCGTACAGAATGTTCTTCGCCGTGGTGACATCCCCGTTTTTCATGTACAGTCCCCATGGTGTGGCGGCCGCTTCCTTCGTGATCTTCACCTGGTCATTCCAGCCCTTGTTCTCGGCCAGCAGAATTGCGGTCATCATCTTCGTCATACTGGCCGGCTTCCGTTTCGTAGTCGGATTCTTGGAGTAGACCGCACGGCCCGTCGCCGCATCCAGCACCACGGCGGAACTGGCATTCAGATATCCCGCAGTGACCGTAATCGTCTTGGAATAATACTTGGATTCCGGAACAATTTCCGGGGCAGCCTGACTGCCGCCTTCCTGACCGCCGGTGTTCTGACTGCCGTCAGTTCCCGTGGTTTTCGTGAATGCCGCCTTCTTCGGAATGGTGATCTTCCACTTCGTGGTATAGCGGGTCTTCCACTCGGATGTGTAGGCCAGTGTGACTTTCGCACTCTCCTGATTCGCCGTATGGTATGTCTTCTTCCGAATCCACTTCCGGGCGCTGCTGTCATAATAATACAGCCGGACTTCCCGGCCGTAAGCCGGTTTCACCGTAATGGAATCCTTCAGCGTGCCGGTCCAGCTTGTCCGTTTCAGCCGGGTGCAAAGGCCCGACACTTTCGTGGACACGGCTGCCGGTGCGGCATTCTCCCCCTGCCCGGCTTCCTCCGCCCGGACGGAAGTCAGCCCCGCCGGCAGCAGCGAAAACGCCACAAAAAGGGCCGCCGCCATCGCAGTGACCCGCCTCCAGTTTCTTCGCAGATTCTCTGATCCCCTTCTCATCATTCTCCCCTTTCGTTTTCATAAATAACATCAGCGATTCCAGCGGCCTAATCCCCTGATGCCGCCGGAATGCCTAATTGAAATCCTGATTATTATCGATGAAGTAATCGCTCCACGCTTCGTAAAGATCCTTCCTGGCCTCGTAAATCTCTTCCACGGATTTCGTCTGGCTGATCGGCCGGCCTTCCGTATCCAGCTTGTCCAGGTCCCTCTTCACCCAGATAATACGGCTGTTCTGCTTCGCCAGGTTGTAGTTCTGTTTCCGCTTCACGATCCCGCCGCCGCAGGCGATCACCACCCCGGACATCTTGCAGGTTTCCCGGAGCACTTCTGTCTCCACATTCCGGAAATAGTCCTCGCCCTTGGTCCGGAAAATTTCCGGAATGGACATGCCTTCCCGCTCCACAATCAGGTCGTCCAGATCGATGAATTTCCGGTGTTCCCGCTCCGCAATGCGCCGGCCCAGGAATGTTTTCCCAGCTCCCGGCATGCCGATGAGCACCACATTCAGCAGTTCCGAACGGATGTCGTAGATGGCGGCATCGATCTCCTCGTCATCGATCACTCTGTGCTGGAACAGCTCACTGGACTTCTCCGCCTGGGCCACCAGCATGGACAGACCGCCGCAGGCCGGGATACCCCGGGTGGTGGCGTCCAGAATAAACTTCGTCTTGTTCGGATTATAAATGAGATCTACAGCGCCGCTCAGATTCGGGAAATCATCCACGTTCACCAGGGACACGCCGTTATTCGGATACATGCCCACCGGGGTTGCATTCACAATGATCTCACTGTCAAAGTGACGGTCCAAATTATCATAGTTATCTTCACCATGGCGGGAAACCACCACGATCTCAGAAGCCCCCTGATCCCTCATCACTGTCTGAACCATGGCAGAGGCACCGCCGTTTCCCAGAACCATACACTTCTTCCCCTTCAGCTCGATGTTGTTTCGTTTCAGCATGTAGCAGAAGCCGAAGTAGTCCGTATTATATCCCTTCTTCAGGCCATTTTCTTTCACAATTGTATTCACTGCGCCGATCCGGAGTGCCTCCGAAGACACTTCGTCACACAGCGTGATAACACTGCGCTTATACGGAATCGTCACATTGAAACCGTCATACTCCGGGGAGTTCACCACTTCTTTCAGTTTCTCCTCCGGGATCTCGATCAGATCATACTGATAGTCACCGAACTTGGAGTGAATCTCCGGAGAATAGCTGTATTCCAGATGCGCTCCCAGAAGTCCGTACTTACCCATAGTCAACCGCCTCCCTTCCGTCATGAATCATGCGGATTCTGCGGCATGACCCGGCCTGATGCCGGCCCCTCTCCAGCCGCAGATAGTTATATTATACCGCAGGAAACAGGCCTGTTCAACCGCACACTTTCCAGCGATGGACAAATTGTCTGACTATTCCACCCCTGAAAAATTCGGCTGTACAACCGTTTCCGGCCGTGCTAAAATACATTAGTTAAATTTTTTGAACCAAATCGGAACCCGAAGAAGGCAGGAGGATCGAATGGAGATCATGACGAACGGAAACATCCGGATCCCGCAGATGAAGCCGCAGTACGAGGCCCGCGAGCACAGGGATTTCCGGGCACTGGCCAATTACGCCGCCCTGGAGTATACGAATTCGGACGCATTTATCATAAAAACAAGGAAAGCGACGAAAACGTCGCCGGCTGAGTACCGTCACGTAACTTTCCGGGAATTCCGGGCAGAGATCAACTGGCTGGGCACCGCCATGAAGAACCGGGGCTGGACCGGCCGGCGGATCGCACTGCTGGGCGAAAACTGCTACGAATATGTTCTCGCCCACTTCAGCATCCTGGGCGGCATCGGGATTTCCGTCCCGCTGGACAAGGGATTGAAAGAAGAGGAAACGTTCTCTTCTCTGGAGCGCAGCGGCGCAAAGGTGCTGATTTTCGATGCCAAGCATCTGCCCCTGGTCCGCAGACTGCAGGAAATGAACGCTCCGGTGGAGGAATACGTCTGTATGAACGATCACACTGCAGATTTTTTGTCCATCCGGGAACTTCTGGAAGAAGGGGGGAGAGCCTTCCGGGCCGGGGACACGGACTACACTACGCTGCCCATCGATCCGGATGAAACAGCCATCATGGTCTTCACTTCCGGCACCACCAGCCGGGCGAAGGCGGTCATGCTGAGTCAGCACAATGTGCTGTATAACGTATACGCCATGCAGCGCACCACCGGGATCCGCCGGGGAGATAGGAACATGGCCTTCCTCCCGTATCACCACACCTACGGATCCGGAGGGCAGACGCTGATGATCGCCTGCGGGGCTTCCACCGCCTTCCCGGAGGGTCTGAAGTATATTCAGAAGAATATGCAGGAGTACCACGTGTCGATTTTCATCGGCGTGCCGCTGCTGATTGAGGCGATGTGGAAGCGGATCATCCGGGGAATCGAGAAAGAAGGGAAGATCGCCTCGTTCCAGAAGGGAGTCCGTCTGACCCGCCGGATGCTGAAGCTGCACATCGACCTCCGCCGCAGAGTGTTCCGGGAGATCCACGAGCAGCTGGGGGGAAATCTCCGCTTCATCTTCAGCGGTGCATCTGCCCTGGATCCCCGTATCCAGAGGGGATGGGAAACCATCGGCGTCCGGGTGATCCAGGGGTACGGCATGACGGAATCTTCCCCGGTGATCACCACGGAGGACCCGAAGAACCGCCGGGCAGGCTCCATCGGCAAAGCGCTGTACGGTGTGGATCTGGAACTGACCCGCCCGAACCGGGACGGCATCGGAGAACTGATCGTCCGATCCCCCAGTGTCATGCTGGGCTATTATGAGGACCCGGAGGAAACGGCGAAAGCGCTGGAAAACGGCTGGCTTCACACCGGAGATCTGGCACGGATCGACGAAGACGGTTTCGTCTATCTGACCGGCAGGTCCAAGAATGTAATCGTGCTGAAGAACGGAAAGAATGTGTATCCGGAGGAACTGGAGGCGCTGATCCAGAAAATCCCGTACGTCACCGAATGTCTGGTCACCGGAGAGCCGCGGCACCGGGACGGTAATCACAAGGACCTGGCCATCAAGGCGCTGATCGTCTATGATCCGGACCGGATGGCAGATGAGGCCGGCCCAGAAACAGCAGGCGCAGAAGCGTCCGGCTCTGCGGGAGGTGCCGCAGGAAATGCAAAGGGAAATCCGGAAAGTCCGGAAGCCCGGGTGAAGGCGGATATCGAAGCCATCAACCGAACCCTGCCGAATTACAAGCAGATTCTACGTCTGGAAGTGACCGACCAGCCCCTGGAGAAGACGACCACCGGAAAGATCAAACGGCAGCAGAAGCAGCAGAAGCATTAGCGACAGTAGCGACAGCAGAGGCAGCAGCGACAGCAGAGGCAGCAGGATTTTCTACAGTTTTTTCAGCAGAATGTTAATCCGGCCTTTCCGGGACGTGCCGCCCACTTCCTCCAGAATCACCTTCCCCTTGTGCCGGAGGACGATCTCCGCTCCCTCCTCCACCGGACGGTCTGTCTCCAGACACTCCATGTGATCCACGAAGACCAGGCCGCTCCGGACCGCCGCCGCCGCCCGGCCACGGGACAGGCCGAAGGCGGAGGCGATGATTCCGTCCAGTCGGAGCGAAGCCACCGTATCCCGGACCAAAGTCCCTTCCCGTACCGGAACAAGCAGTTCCTTCACCGGCAAAAGGGTCAGGCTGAGATTCGTCCTGCCGGCCTGGGAAAAGTTCTGCAGAACATAGTCCGCCACCCGGCTGAGCACCAGAATGTCCGCTCCTTCCGGCCGCACCAGAATATCGCCGATCATCTCCCGCTTCAGCCCCAGCCCCATGAGGGCTCCCAGATAATCCCCGTGACTGAGTTTCCGTCCCGTGCGGGAAGCCGCGGACCGGGCGCTGTGTTCCGCCCGGATCACTGAAAGAAGCCCGGTCACATATTCCGCCTCCATATCCGCATAATCCGGAAGGCACACCATGATCCGGCGGTCCGCATCTTCATATCCGCCCCAGAACGAGATGCCGCACCCCCGGGGCTCCCGGAAGGCGAGCCGCAGCATCGACTGCTGATGAGCATCCAGAAAGTCCGTATTGGTCACCATATTCCTGCTCAGACACTGCATGGCCCGGTCTTCCGCCATTCCCCGTATCAATTCATCGCTGTTCACCGATCGTTCACCCCTTTTATCTTTGTCCGTCCGAAATCTATCCGAAGTCTGTCCGACGTCTGTCCGAAAAAATCACAAAATAATCATCTCTTCATATTGTAGCACCCGCCATTTCAGTGTATATCATTACACAGGAGGAATTGCAATGAAATTTGATATGCATTGTCATACAGCAGAAGGTTCCATCGACGCACGGATCAGCATCCGGGATTACGCACAGCTTCTGAAGGATCAGGGATTCAGCGGAATGCTGGTGACGGACCACGACTCCTACAACGGGTATCGTCACTGGAAGCTGCACCGGGCATCCATGCCGAAGGATTTTCTGGTTCTGAAGGGCATCGAATATGACACCCGGGACGCCGGCCACTACATCGTCATCATGCCGGACGGCGTCAATCTCCGGCTCCTGGAAATGCGGGGCATGTCCGTGGAGTCCCTGATCCGGCTGGTGCACGACTACGGCGGCGTGCTGGGTCCGGCCCATCCGTTCGGAATGAAGAGTTCCAGCGCCATGTTTTATCGGAAAATGATGCGGGACACGGATCTCATGTCCCATTTCGACTTTCTGGAGGGGCTGAACGCCTGTGAAAAAGCCAGCTCCAACTCCCGGGCCCGGGATCTGGCCGAACAGTACGACCTGCCCTGCATCGGCGGCACCGACGCCCATGTGGGGAAATACGTGGGGCTGGCGTACACCATCTTCGACCGGGACATTACCTGCAACAACGACATGATCGAGAGCATCCGGGAGCGGGGCATCGTGGCCTTCGGCGGCCGGGAGCGGGAATACCGCCGCATTCACGAGAAGCGCAACCTGGCCGTGACGACCTGGAGTTTCAAGGCGTTTAACTTCACCATGGGGAAGATCCTGGCGCCGGTCCGGAACCACCGGCTGAACCAGGCTTTGGAGGACAAAAAAAATCTCCTGCAGGCGGCCGTCGTCCAGGCAGGCCACCGCAGGGAAAAGGCCGAACACGCTGCGCCGCCGGCAGAGCGATCCGGCATTTCTGCCATGACGGATCATGTCGGGCAGCGGGAGTGAAAAACCGCAAATTTTATCTGACGCACACACTTTGAGTAAAATAATTACAATCTCCAAATCCTTCCATCCAAAAGCCTGGTGCGAAAAATCGATTTTTTGATTTTCCGCACCAGGCTGAATTATGTCGCCTTTGATTTTCAGGGGAACCGGCCGGAATCGGGTGCGAAAATCGAATTTTTGTTCATGTCGCACCCGCCCGGCTTCGCGCACCGTCTTCATCGACCGCACCCGTCCGGCTTCGCGCACCGGCTTCGACTTAGAAGTACTTCGCCGCCAGCTCCCGGAATGCCGGCTCGGATTTCAGGATCATTTCATGGTCGACGCAGAATGCCAGACGGACATATCCCGGTCCGGCGAATCCGCTGCCGCCCGCCATGATGATGTGGCAGTCGATGCCGGCGTTCACGAAGGCATTGTCATCGCCGTCCGGGGCCTTGACCCACAGATAGAAGGCGCCCTGCGGCTTCACTGCTTCGAAACCTGCCTCTGTTACAATCCGATAGAGATCTTCTGCGTTCTTTTTGTAATAATCCACATCCACCTTCTCGTTCAGGCAGCGGGCCACCGCCAGCTGAATCAGGGACGGTGCATTCACAGTGCCCAGCACCCGGGTCGTCACCGCCAGGGCCGCCAGCAGTTCTTCTGCGCCGTCTGCCTCATCTCCCACAGCCAGATAGCCGATGCGCTCTCCCGGAAGGGACAGGGATTTACTGAAGGAATAGGCGACGATGGTGTCGTCGTAGAACTTCGGTGCGAACGGTACCTCCACGTCGGTATAGACCAGTTCCCGGTACGGCTCGTCGCTGATCAGGTAAATCACCGTTCCGAATTCTTCTTCCTTCTTCTTCAGGATCGCCGCCAGCTTCGTCATGGTTTCCTCGGTATAGATGACACCGGTCGGATTGTTCGGATTGTTGATGATCACGCCCTTCGTGCGCGGTGTGATCAGTTTCTCGAAAGCGTCCAGATTCGGCTGGAATCCGGTTTCCGGACTCTGGGGCACGGCCACGGTCTTCCCGTTGTAATTTCTGACATAGTTCGCATACTCCAGGAAGTACGGCGCAAATGTGATGATCTCATCCTCATCATCCAGGATAGTACGAAGCACCACATTCAGCGCATAGGCTGCGCCGGTTTCCATGACGATATTTTTTGCGGCATAGTGGGCGCCTTCCCCGCCGAAGCGCTGGTTCAGATTGTCGGCAATCGCCTGCCGGGTCAGGTCAAATCCCGCATTGGACATATATCCGTGAACCACGTGGGGATCTTCTGTATTCAGAATATCGATGATCGCCTGCTTCACCGCTTCCGGCGGATTCACATTCGGGTTGCCCAGACTGAAATCGTACACGTTCTCCGCACCTATCTCCGCTGCCAGATTCTTCCCCAGTTCGAACATCGCCCGGACTGTCTTGTTTCCCTCCATGTACGGCGCCATATGTTTCGAAATCATTTTCTGTAACCTCCTGTTATCGCATTCTCTCCTGTATTTCTTCGGTATCTGCTGTTTCTTTCCTTCAGACACCGAAATTATTATACATCACACACAAAACAATTGCATCTGTTTCGTGGCAGGAAACGAGTTTAGTGCATTGCATCGGAGAAGTGCGCCGCAGACAAAAAATACACCGCCGGAACCGTTCCGCTTTTCCAGGGGTTCCGGCGGCAATGTGACCGCTCTATTTCTGTTTTTTGTCCTTCCATACCGAAAGCAGCGCCAGGACAGCGCAGACCAGACACCAGCCGGCCCAGATCATCAGGTCCGAATAACTTCCGGCCATTGTGAAACCGATCAGAGCACCCAGCCCGAACAGTACGATGAGAGCGATATTTCCGCCCTTCCGTCCCGGTTCCGCTTACCGCAGCCGTTCCGTGCAGAACCCCAGGATCGCCTCATACACGTCTCCGAAGGCCATTTCCCGTTCCCGGGCGATCCGGATCACACTCTCATATTCCGGATAGTACATCCGTTTTCCCTCAAAGGTACAGACTTTCACGTCTGCCTCCCCCAGTCCGAACTGCACCCGGATGTTCTCCCGGTCCAGAACCGTGCGTTCCATCGCCGTCCGCCGGATGCCGATGGAGGTGGTGTGACGGAAGATGATCCGTTCCATCTCCGGAATATCCCCTTCCGTACAGATGACATTCAGCAGATAGGCCGGACGGTTTTTTTTCATGAAAACCGGGATATAGTGAACGTCCCGGGCGCCGGCCCGCAGCAGTTCATCCATAACGAACCCCAGCTGTTCTCCGGTGCTGTCGTCAATGTTGGATTCCAGCTTCCAGATCCGGCGGGAATCCGCCGGATTCTCCTCCTCTTCCGGCTGAATCAGCATCGCCCGCAGCACATTCGTGTGTTCGTACGCCCGCTTTCCGGCGCCGATCCCCGTGCGGAGCACCCGGTACCGGCCCGGCAGCCGGTCCGATGTGATGAGGGCTGCCGCGATCGCCGCACCGGTGGGCGTAATGAATTCGCCCCGCTCGTCAATCCGGGTGAAATGAAGCCCGGCTGCCTCCATAATGTTCTGGGTCGCCGGCACCGGCACCGGCAGAATGCCGTGCTGACACCGGACGGTGCCGGTGCCCTCCCCCAGGGACGGGATGATCACTTCCCGGATGCCCAGATTGTCGAAGCAGACGGCGGCCGAAACCACATCCACAATGGAATCGATCGCCCCCACCTCGTGGAAATGCACCTGGTCCGCTGCAAGCCCGTGGGCCTTTGCCTCCGCCTCCGCCACGAAGGAGAAAATGCGGAGGGCCAGCTCATGGGCGGCCGGGGTCATGTTCACCTTTGTCAAAATATCTTTCACATCCTGATAGTTCCGGTGCTCATGATGATGGTGATGGTCATGCCCGTGCATATGGTCATGCTCACGGTCGTGATGATGCTCATGGTCGTGATGGTGCTCATGGCCGTAGAGATATTCCATATCGTGATCATGATTTTCGTGAGCCTCGTCCAGAATGACGCTGAAGTCACAGCAGTCGATGCCCGCCTTCTTCACCCGGGAGATCTTCGTCTGAAATCCCTCCGCCGGAATACTGGCAAGGGCATCCTCCAGCACCTTCCGATCTGCCCCCAGATCCAGAAGCGCCGCCACGGTCATGTCACCGCTGATTCCGGCACCCGCATCCAGGTACAGGATCTTTTCACTGCTTTCCATTACTCTGCTCCTTTCACGGCCAGTCTGCTGATCTGCGTGGCAACATAACCGGCGCCGTAACCATTGTCGATATTCACCACCGTGATGCCGTTGGCACAGGAATTGATCATGGTGAGCAGGGCGGACACGCCTCCCATGCTCGCTCCGTATCCCACAGAAGTGGGAACGGCAATGACCGGGTTCCGCACCAGACCTCCCACCACGCTGGCCAGGGCCCCTTCCATGCCGGCCACCGCCACCACGGCACTGGCTCTGCGGATGTCTTCAATCCGGGCCAGAAGGCGGTGGAGGCCGCTGACCCCCACGTCATAGGCCCGGTACACATTGGTTCCGAAGTACTCGGCGGTCTGGGCAGCTTCCTCCGCCACGGGGATATCCGCTGTACCTCCGGTCAGAACGGCGATCTGCCCTTTCCGCTCCGGGCCGCCCTCCTCCGGCTCCACCTTCAGAATCCGGGACACCGGATCATAGACCGCCCGGGGCAGGGCCCGCTGCACCAGCTCCGCCTGATGCCGGGAAGCCCGGGTGCCGAAGGCCCGGCCTTCTTCCGCCACCATCCGCTCATAAATATCCGCCAGATAGGCATCCGGCTTACCCTGACAGAAGATGACCTCCGGGAACCCGGTTCGGTCTTCCCGGTCGGTATCCAGCCGGGCGAATCCCATCTCGGCGAATCCACCCTGTTCCAGAATCCGGTCCGCTTCTTCCGGCGTGAGAATCCCGTCCCGGACCTGTTCCAGTACCGTTTTTCTGTCCATCCTTATTCCTCCCGTTTCAGTGCTTCGTTCATGCTGCCGGAGCGGAAGCCCCGAAGATCCATGGACACATAGATATAACCCAGGGAACGGAATGCGGACGTGATCTCTTCCCGGAGCGCCAGCAGACGGTCCATATCCTCCGGCATCACTTCAATCCGGGCCAGATCTTCGCCGTGAACCCGGACCCGCATCTGACGAAACCCCCGGTCCATGAGAAACTGCTCCGCCCGGCCCACCTGCTTCAGCTTTTCTATGGTAATCCGCTCCCCATACGGAAAGCGGGACGCCAGGCAGGCGTAGGACGGTTTCTGCCAGGTGGCCAGGCCCAGCCCCCGGGACAGTTCCCGGATTTCCGCCTTGGTCAGACCCGCCTCCCGGAGGGGGCTTTGGATGTCCAGTTCCTCCAGCGCCCGCATGCCCGGCCGGTAATCCGCCGCATCCGATGCGTTGGTTCCGTCGCACACGAAGTTCATCCCTTCCTCCCGGGCGATGGACCGGATCTTCGAAAATTTCGCTTTCTTGCAGATATAGCAGCGGTCCGGCGGATTCTCCGAAAAGCCCTGGATGTCCACCTCCTGGGACTCGATCACCCGCTGGCGGATGCCTTCCGCTTCACAGAAAGACACCGCATCTTCCAGTTCGAAGGCCGGGAATGCGGCGGACCGGGCTGTCAGGGCCAGTACTGAATCCGTGCCCAGCGTATCATGGGCTGTTTTCAGAAGGAACGTGGAATCCACACCGCCGGAGAAGGCCACTGTCACACTACCCATCTCCCGAAGAGACGCCTTCAGACTATCATATTTCTTCCGCAAAGCGGGATCCACGATGATTTCCTCCCATGTATTCATCTAACTTTCTCCATTTCCATCAAACTTGGTAATACCATTGAAATTACAATCCCATCGCCTTTTGGCAATATACGAACCATGCAGCCATCACAGGGATCAGAAGCAGAATCGCCCCGCTCCTTCCCCGGGACCACTTCCGCCCCAGCGACGGGTATTCTCCGTTGAAGCAGCGGCAGGCCATGGCCTCCGCCGTTTCCCGGGACATCTTCTGAGATTTCAGGAAAGTAGTCCCCAGAATGCCCCCCACGCCGGCGCTGCGCCAGTCCGCCGGACGCACGGTTCTCAGATCCACCGCTTCCAGAATCCGTTCGCTGAACCGTCCCAGAAGAACCAGAAAGCGGATGGTGCTGTCCAGAGTAAACAAAAAAACATCCGGCACATGACACTGCCTGAGGGTGCCGGTCATCTCCTTCCAGCTGACGATTTCATTCAGATTCGCCAGAATCAGCACGGAGACACCGGCCCGGAGGGTCACAGTCATCAGCGCAGAAGGGTGCCCCAGAAACACCCCGGGCATCATGATCAGAGCCGTGAACCCCGCCGCCGACAGCACCGTGCCGGTCACACGGCGGACCGCTTCCGCCGGAAGGAGCGCCAGCCGCAGCAGTTCCTCCGCCAGAATGGTCAGCACGAAGAACGCATTCCGGGACAGGGCTGACAGCAGAATCGCCGTCAGCGCCGCCAGCAGCCGGGTCCAGGGGGCGGGATTCTGTGTATTATTCTTCCGGGCCCGGTCGTGTTCCCGGATGCGGGACAAAACCCGAAGCACGCCGGCGCTCATTTTCCGGTGCATCATGGGCGGGCCTTTCCCTTCGTGCCGGCGGAAATCAGTTTGAACACAATCACCAGAATCGCCACGCCGATGACCGCCGACAGAACATAGCCCGCCGCCTGGGGCATGTTTCCGACCGAATAATCTGGCAGCAGTGCATTCCAGCTGAATCCGCTGCGCATTCCCGCCGGCGTATACCCCGCTCCGGTGGAAGCGATCTCATCGGCCCCCCATTCTCCCCAGGCAGTGCCTTCCGCCAGCAGCCCCAGGGGGGTCAGAATGATCAGCCCGGCCACCAGAAGTTTCACCGGCAGGGATGTGCCGGCGGCGCCGCTGTGTGCAGGATCCCCGATCCGGACCTGATCCGGAGAGGTTTTCTCCAGGAAAGCGTATACCGCCGTTGTGTACACCACCTCTGCCAGACCGAATACGGTCAGATGTCCGATCATCATGGCCGGTACCGCAATCTCCAGTCCGTACGGGCAGTACAGTGCCTGTCCGGCGGCATTCGTAAACAGCATGGGCTGAATGCCGAATTCAATGGCTGCACAGAGGGCAGCTGCATTGATTCCTGCATAGGCGCCGATCCCCAGGCCGGCCAGTCGCCCCTTTCCAGTTCTGACCCGTCCCATGATCAGCCGGGCAGTTCCGTATCCGACAAACGGCATGACAAACGCCATGTTAAAGCAGTTGGCACCGAAACTGAGAATCCCGCCGTCACCGAAGAGCAGTGCCTGCAGCAGCAGTGCCACACTGACGGCGATACATGCCCCCCAGGGCCCCAGCAGTGCGGCGATCAGGGTGGCGCCCACCGCATGGCCGGTGGTTCCCCCGGGAATCGGGATATTGAACATCATCCCCAGAAAAGAAAACGCCGCAGCCACACCCACGGCCGGAATCTTCTCCTTCGGAATCTGCTCCCGCACTTTTCTCACAGCAATCGTCCACACCGGTACCATGGCAGCCGCCATCACCCCGCAGGTCTGGGGGCTGAGATAATTATCCGGAATATGCATGGTTCTCCTTTCTCTCTCAACCGTTCCGCTTCTCCTCTTCCGGCAGAATCCGGTGATCTGCGGTCATCCTCACCCGGATACCGTCCACCGCATCCCGGAGTGTCCGGTCGTGGGTCGCACAGATCACAATCCGGTCTCCTTCTCCCGCCGCCCGGATGTACTCCAGAAAAAATCCCTGGCACTTCTCGTCCAGACCGTTCATCGGCTCGTCCAGCACCAGAACCGCCGGATCCATGGCCAGCACCGAGGCCAGCGCCACCCGTTTCTTCTCCCCGCCGCTGAGGTGGAAGGGCGCCCGGTCCCGGACCCGGCCCAGTCCGAACATCTGAATGTATTTCTCCACCCGGTCCCGGACTTCCTCTTCCGGCAGCCCCAGCTGGGCAGGCCCGAACAGAATCTCGTCTTCCACGCTGGCACAGAACAGCTGAACCTCCGGATCCTGAAATACGAAGCCAATCTTCCGGTGAAAATCCATCCGGAACCCCGGGTCCTTCATGGTCTTCCCGCTGATCTCCCAGCCGTCGAACAGATACCGGCCTTCTGTGGGATAGTCCAGCCCCAGGAGAATCCGGAACAGGGTGGATTTCCCGCAGCCGTTCGGGCCCTCTATGGTGTACCGGTTTCCCCGCTCAAATGTGTAATTCAGATGATCCAGAACGAGACCTTCCCCGTAACTGAAACATACATTATCCAGTGTGATCATTCTGCTCCTGTTCCGATCCGGACAGTCCGGATCCTTCTCTGCTTCTGCCGCAGCACGGGCCGGCGGCAGACCTTATCTCTAAAATATACCTTATTCCGGGGTATTTTTCAATTTTTACCGCTCGCCGGGCGCACGGAAGGGCGCACAGAAAGGGCCGCCGCCGGAGGCTGATCAGCTTCTTCCGGCAGCGGCCCTGTTCTGGGATCATCTCTGTTCTGTTTTCCCTGTCCTAAGCGTCAGAGCGGGAGAACTTGTTTCTCATCTGCATACTGACGGTGAAGAGCACCTTATCCATCAGATCGTCGGTGCATTCCTGGGTGAAATCAGACATTTTCTGGTTTCTCTCCTCCAGGAACCGGCATACATTCTGCGGCTTCTCCCCTGTGAAGGCATCGTCCGATTCGTGGATGTGGCGATGGGATTCATATGCCACCTTGTTCTGATACTGCTCGATCAGATTGGCACACTGCTGGAAATGCGGGTCTGCCAGAGCGGCAATCAGCCGGTTGGACCAGTAGAAACTGTCTGTGGACACCTTCGCCGTGGTGTTCTTCATATATTCCGGTGTGTCCTCCACATTGGTGTAGAACGGCACCAGTGCATTGAACGCATTGGAACCGAAGGCCACCCACTGGAGGCAGCGGATCTCTTCCGGCATGTACGGACGAATCTGTGTGACAGACAGTACCGCATTCCGGTTGATGCCGATCGGGCGGAATTTCTCCCGCCACTCCTCCGGACCGAATCCGCCGTACGGATCGTACTCGGTGTTCTGATAGTGGCCGGAGAGTGCGTACTTCACCTCTTCAATGCTGATCTTCCGTTCCGGCACCAGACTCCACGGCATGTTGTCGGACATCGGGGTGAAATCAGCGTCCGGGCCTTCCCATGTGAAGGTATTCGGATTCAGATACCGGAGAATGAACCAGGCTCTCGGTGTATTATATGTATGGTCCGCATCGTCATGGCTGCCGAAGGCGCCCCGGGCATCGAAATCCGTGACCTTCCGCAGATCCTTCTCTTCCTTGTCCAGATCCATGG
Source organism: Eubacterium pyruvativorans (assembly GCF_900102225.1). Lineage (GTDB taxonomy): Bacteria > Bacillota > Clostridia > Peptostreptococcales > Anaerovoracaceae > Aminicella > Aminicella pyruvativorans. Next base: position 102,932 of record NZ_FNBF01000002.1, on the reverse strand, counting down.
TGCGGTCCAGATGATACTTCTCGATGAATTCAATCATGTCCGAAGAGCACATATGATGCTCCCGGGCACCGAAGGCATCACTGAAATCGAAGGAATCGATTCCCTGCTGGTTCGGCATGACCACGTACTCGTCATCCGGCACCCGCTTCGCAATCCAGTGATGACCGCCGATGGTCTCCAGCCACCAGATTTCATTCACATCCTGGAACCCCACCGCATTCATCTCGTAGGTTCCGTACTGCTCCAGCAGGCTTCCCAGCCGTTCCACCCCTTCCCGGGCGGAATGAATATACGGCAGAACCAGCGTCGGCATGTCCTCTTCTCCGAAGCCGTCCGGCACCATCGGGTCCGCTCCCTGCACCATGGCATTGGATGTAATCGTTTCCGTGGCCGTCATGGAGACATTCACTTCGTTGATACCGCCCTGTCCCCAGTATCCGCCCACCTTCTGAACCGCATCCGGTGTTTCCGTGTAGCGCATCGGCTGATCCGGCAGGTCGATCTCGAAATCCGAGAGAACCGAATGATAGTGCCGCGGCTGATCTTCCGGCATGACCACTTCGAACTTCTTGAAGTTGAAATCATCGGAACCGGAATCGTCGTCCCGCGCCATAATGGTGGATCCGTCGTAACTTGCATTCTTTCCCACTAACAAAGTTGTGCAGCCCATTTCATAGCTCCTTTCTCTCCTGCAGATTTTCCAGTTATCTACCACGTCCATTATATACCGCCCCAGAATTTTCTCAACAGTCAGATTCGGGGAATATTTTTTATTTCTCCCGATTTTTTGTCGCATTATCACAGAAAAGCGATTATAATGGGATGGAAAAATGGAATTAATTCACAAGACAAGGCCGAAAACACCCCAGGAGGTATACATATGAAACCACTTTCCGAAAGAACATCCACTTTCACAGACTCCGTCATCCGCCGCATGACAAGGATCAGCAACCGGTACGGCGCCGTCAATCTATCCCAGGGATTCCCGGACTTCGATCCGCCCCGGGAGATCACCGACCGGCTGGCAGAGGTCGCCCACGAGGACTTCAACCAGTATGCCGTCACATGGGGCGCACCGAATTTCCGGCAGGCCCTGGCAGAGAAGCAGTCGAAGTTCATGGGCCGTCCCATCGATCCGGATACCGAGATCACGGTGACCTGCGGCAGCACAGAGGCCATGATGGCGGCCATGCTCACGGTGGCCGATCCGGGGGACAAAGTCATCGTTTTCTCCCCGTTCTATGAGAATTACGGCGCAGACACCATCCTGTCACTGGCAGATCCGATCTACGTTCCTCTGGTGCCGCCCACCTACGCCTTCGATCCGGAACAGCTGGAAGATGCCTTCCGGCAGGGCGCAAAGGCGCTGATTCTCTGCAATCCCTCCAACCCCTGCGGGAAAGTCTTCACCCGGGAAGAGCTGGAACTGATTGCGGATCTGGCCATCCGGTACGACGCTTACGTCATCACCGATGAAGTGTATGAACACATCGTATTCGACGGACGAAAGCACATCTATATTTCTTCTCTTCCGGGCATGGAAGAACGAACGATTTCCTGCAGCTCTTTGTCCAAGACCTACTCCGTGACCGGCTGGCGGCTCGGATACATCATCGCCCCGCCGGCCATCACAGACGTGATTAAGAAAGTCCACGACTTCCTCACGGTAGGCGCCGCTGCACCGCTGCAGGAGGCCGTCATCCCGGGGCTCCGCTTCGGCCAGAGCTACTATGACGAGTTCGCCGCCATGTATCAGCGGAAGCGGGATCTGTTCCTGGCGGGACTGGATGACATCGGCGTTCTCCACAACGTGCCCCAGGGCGCCTACTACGTCATGATGGACATCAGTGAATTCCACTACGACAGTGATCTGGAGTTCTGCGAAGACCTGGCCCGCCTGGTGGGCGTGGGTGCCGTGCCAGGGTCCAGCTTCTTCCACGAACCGGTGAATCACCTGATCCGCTTCCACTTCGCGAAGCAGGACGCCACCCTGAACGAGGCGCTGAACCGGCTGCAGGATCTCCGGAGGAAGATGCCGGTGAAGTAGCGGGCCGTTATAACTTCCGCAGCACTGCTCCTCCGGCCGCTTTCATGGCCCGGGCCTCTTCCACGTATTCTTTCGCACTGGCCCGGTTTCCTTCGATTTCTTCCGGCCGGAGATCCCGGCGGATTCTTGCAGGACTTCCGAAAGCCATGGAACCGTCCGGAATGACGGTTCCTTCGGTGACCAGGGCGCCGGCACCGATCAGGCAGTTGTTTCCGATTTTTGCGTCATTCAGCACGATGGCCCCCATGCCGATCAGGGTGTTGTCCCCCACGGTGCAGCCGTGGACGATGGCGTTATGGCCCACGGTGCAGCCCCGGCCCACATGCACCGGCCGGCCCGGCTCCGCATGCAGCACACAGTTATCCTGAATGTTGGAGCCGGCCCCGATCCGGATCTCCGAGTCTGATGCCCGGAGCACCGCATTGAACCAGACACTTCCCCCTTCTTCGATATTTACATTGCCCGAAAGCCGGGCACCTTCCGCGATGAACACGGTTTTGTCAATTGTTCCCATAGAAACTCCACCTTTCTGTTTTCCTGTTTGATTTCCCAAATCAGCGGGTTTTCCCTATTATATCACTTCCGGCATTTCTCCCGGCAGAAATTGTTTTCCCCCTTCCCCTTGCACACTCCGCTGCCCCCGTGCTACGATCAGGGGAGGCGCCGCTTCGCAGGCGGCGCGGGAAGTACGACCAATCGAAGTACGATCAACTGCCGAAAGGCTTTTTTTCAGTAACAGAAGGACGTGAAACATGGTTTACTCAACTGTTGTAGAGGAAATGTGTCCTGTGGCGAAGGGCGCATATCACGGTCCTGCACCGATTCCGGAAGAAGGAAGATGGGTTCAGGCCAAGGAAATCAAGGACATCAGCGGACTGACGCACGGCGTCGGCCGGTGTGCGCCGCAGCAGGGCGCCTGCAAACTGACACTGAACGTGAAGGACGGCATCATTGAAGAGGCGCTGGTGGAAACCATCGGCTGCAGCGGCATGACCCATTCCGCCGCCATGGCTTCCGAGATTCTGCCGGGGAAGACACTGCTGGAAGCGCTGAACACCGACCTGGTGTGTGATGCCATCAATGTGGCGATGCGGGAACTGTTCCTGCAGATCGTTTACGGCCGTTCCCAGACTGCATTCTCCGAAGGCGGTCTGCCGGTGGGCGCCGGACTGGACGACCTGGGGAAGAACCTCCGGAGCCAGATCGGAACGATGTACGGCACGAAACTAAAGGGATCCCGCTATCTGGAAATGACAGAAGGTTATGTGAACCGGATCGCACTGAACGAAGCCGACGAGATCATCGGCTATGAATTCATCAATCTCGGAAAGATGATGGACATGATCAAGGACGGAACCGGGGCCGAAGAGGCGCTGGAGAAGGCGAAAGGCCATTACGGTCAGTTCGAAGACGCTGTGAAATACATTGATCCGAGAAAGGAGTGATCGGGAAATGGCATTATTTGAAGGATATGAACGCCGGATCGGGAAGGTGGAAGGCGTACTGAAAGAATACGGCATCGCTTCGCTGGAAGAAGCAGAGAAGATCTGCAGCGACGCGGGTATCTCCCCGTATCAGATTGCGAAGGATGTGCAGCCGATCTGCTTCGAAGATGCGGGCTGGGCCTACACGGCCGGGTGCGCCATCGCCATCCGGAAGAACGTGGAAACCGCAGCGGAGGCGGCGGAAGCGATCGGACTCGGACTCCAGAGCTTTACCGTACCGGGAAGCGTTGCGGATGACCGGAAAGTCGGCATCGGCCACGGCAACCTGGGCGCCATGCTGCTCCGGGACGAGACGAAATGTTTCGCCTTCCTGGCGGGACACGAAAGTTTCGCAGCGGCGGAAGGCGCCATCGGCATTGTCAATAATGCGAACAAGGCCCGGAAAGAGCCGCTTCGGGTCATCCTGAACGGCCTGGGAAAGGATGCGGCCCAGATCATCTCCCGCATCAACGGTTTCACCTATGTTAAGACACAGTTCGACTATCACACCGGAGAACTTGCCATCGTGAAGGAAATTCCGTACTCCAAGGGCCCGCGGGCGGCGGTCCGCTGCTACGGCGCCGACGACGTCCGGGAAGGCGTCGCCATCATGCACCACGAGAAGGTGGACATCTCCATCACCGGAAACTCCACCAACCCGACCCGGTTCCAGCATCCGGTAGCCGGCACATACAAGAAAGAGTGCATCGAACAGGGCCGGAAATATTTCTCCGTGGCATCCGGCGGCGGCACCGGCCGCACCCTGCATCCGGACAACATGGCGGCGGGCCCGGCATCCTACGGCATGACCGACACCATGGGCCGCATGCACTCCGACGCACAGTTCGCCGGTTCCAGCTCCGTGCCGGCCCACGTGGAAATGATGGGCTACATCGGCATGGGCAACAACCCGATGGTGGGCTGCACCGTGGCCTGCGCCGTGGCGGTGGAGGAAGCGAAGAAGGCCGGCAGATTTTAACAAAAAGTTTTTTGTTTGGCTTCCGGATTCGGGTGTATCTATAGAGTGTCAGATAAATTTAGCACAATCTAATCCGCGGGCGGAGGCCGGAAAAGCCGCCGCCCCGGGCAAGAGATAAGGAGGCCCACTATGGCAGCACAGACAGTAACTGTAGAAGATTTCCAGAAGGAAGTTCTCGAATCCGATATCCCTGTACTCGTTGATTTCTGGGCAGAATGGTGCGGACCATGCAAGATGCTGTCCCCGACCATTGCGGAAATCGCCGATGAAGCGGACGGCTTCAAGGTCGTAGCAGTCAATGCGGACGAGGCGATGCCGCTGATGAGAAAATACAAGATTTTCTCCATTCCGACACTGATCGTCTTCAAAGGCGGTGAAGTGTACAAGCAGTCCGTCGGTGTCATCTCCAAGGAAGAGGTTCTGGATCTGCTGAAATAACAGAAAGCCCGACCGAAGAACGATTCCGAGAACATGTTAGCCAGACGAGAATAACCCGGTCAACTGACCGAATACCAATTGAATACCACACCAGGCTCCCGGCAGCGTCCTATGCAGGACCCTGCCGGGAGCTTTTCTTTTCGTTTTCTTCTTCCAGAATACGGAATAACCGGTCGGACTGGCTGGTATGGGCCGCCTCCCTCAGGCGGACACAGGTCAGCCGGGTCATCAGTTTCTCATCCGAAAGGCCCCGGATGATCCAGTCCGGCCGGGACGCCGCCACATCCCGCGCCAGGAGCGCCGAAGGCAGCACTGCCGCCCCCAGTCCGGCGGCGGCCCACTGCAGAGCGGTTCTGGCGTCGTCACAGATGCATACCACCCGGGGCTCGATGTCCCGGATGCGGAACCGGTCATGAAGAAGGGTCTCCCACCGGCGGTAGATAATCAGGGGAACGCCGGACAGTGCCTCCAGAGACAGAGGCTCCGGCAGGAAAGGGTCCGGCGCTGCAGGGTACGGCGTCATCTCATCCGGCGATGCACCGCCCTTCGGCGCCGCCCCGCCATCCCTTCCGGCTGCAATCAGCGCTGCCGGCCCCGCCACCACCATTCGTTCCTCCCCGAGCTGAATCTGCTCCAGCCCGGTTTCCGGATAAGGGGTCCTTACCAGGGCCAATTCAATCTCGAATTTCCGGATCTTCTCCAGCAGCTCGTAGGTATTCCCCTCTGTCACCCGGAACCGGAATTCCGGCCGCTCCTCCCGGAACCGGTGCAGCGCCCGGTCCAGAACCTCCGACCGGCAGGAAGAAACCATGCCGATACGGAGGGTGCCGAATTTCCCGGCCCGCAGGCCGGAAAGTTCATCCGCCGCCGCCCCGGCCAGATCCACGATCTCGGAGGCATACCGGTACAGCGTGCTCCCGGCCTGAGTAATGCGTATGTGCCGGGATCCCCGTTCAAACAGGGGCACACCATATTCTTCCTCCAGCATTTTCATCTGTTTGCTGAGAGGCGGCTGGGAAAGGTGCAGCTTCTTAGCCGCCGCCGAAATCGTGCCCTCTTCCACCACCGCCATGAAATAGCGCAGCTGTCTTATATCCATTCGATATACTTTCCCTTCTTACCAAATATTATTCATATAGTTTCTTCTATGTTATAGTAATGGACGAAAGCTGATAATGCAAGTTGACAGAGAAAGAGGCGTGAAATGGGAAAAGCAAGAGAATGCTGGGAACTGTTCCGGACCTTTGCCGGAATCGGCGCAGTGACCTTCGGCGGCGGCTATGCCATGCTGCCGATCCTCCAGCGGGAGGTTGTGGAAAAGCGGGGCTGGGCCACAGAAGAAGAACTGATGGATTACTATGCCATCGGCCAGTGCACCCCGGGCGTAATTGCGGTGAATACTGCGACGTTCATCGGCAATAAGCGATGTGGTATTGTGGGCGGTATTTTCGCCACCCTGGGTGTGGTGACTCCGTCCGTCATTATCATCACGGTGATTGCGGCATTCCTGCGGAACTTCGCTCACCTGTCGGTTGTCCGGCACGCCTTCGCGGGAATCCGGGCCTGTGTAACGGTTCTGATCTTCGACGCCGTGTGGAAACTGGGAAAGAAGTCCCTGGTGGACTACCGGAGCGTCATTCTGTTTCTGCTGGCGCTGGCGGTGAGCATGTTCACGAAACTGTCGCCGGCGCTCATCGTCATCTGCGCCGGCCTGGCGGGTTTCCTCATCGCTCCCCGCTCCACGAAATCCCTGAGCGGGAATGATTCCGCCGCTGAGAAATCTGAAACGAACCGGAAAGGAGGCCGCGCATGATTCTGATGCACCTGTTCTATGAATTCTTCAAAACCGGATTATTCTCTGTGGGAGGCGGACTGGCTACCCTTCCGTTCCTGGCAGCCATCGGCCGGAAAACCGGATGGTTCGGCACGGACGACCTGGCGAATATGGTGGCGGTCTCCGAATCCACCCCGGGGCCTCTGGGAGTCAACATGGCCACCTACGTAGGATTCACCACCATGGGCATCATCGGCAGCATCACTGCCACCCTGGGCCTCATCGCTCCGGCCATCGTGGTCATCTGCATCATTCAGAAACTGCTGGACAAATTCCGGGATTCCGCAGCCGTCCAGAAAATCTTCTACGGCCTCAGGCCGGCCAGTGTGGCGATGATCACGGCGGCGGGACTGGGCGTGGCGAAACTCAGCCTGCTGGACCTGACCCGGTACCAGCGGACCGGCTCCTGGGCGGATCTGTTCGCATGGAAGGCTGTTCTTCTGGCCGCCGTCATCCTCCCTTTGTACAAAAAATTCAAGCTGCACCCGGTCGTCTATATCGCAGGCGCAGCTGTCTCAGGCATTGTATTCGGAATGTAAAGCGGAGCGTATCAGCAGATACGGGGAAGAAGCTCGCCCCCCGGCTGGGGCAGCAGGGTTTCGCTGCCGATCTCGGTGTGGACCACCACGCTGCCCGCATGATCTTCGGTCACCTCGCCGATGACCGCCGCATTCCGGGAATACTTCCCCCGGCGCAGGACTTCCACCAGCGCCGGGGCGTTTTCTTTCGGCGTGAACACCACCATGCGGCCCTCGCAGGCCAAGTAGAGGGGCTCCAGACCCAGCATGCCGCACACGCCCCGGACCTCTTCCTGCACCGGAACGGCGGTCTGCTCCAGCCGGATGCCCACACCGGCCTGGTCGGCAATTTCATAGAGAACCGTTCCCACGCCGCCCCGGGTGGCGTCCCGGATGACGTGAATGTCCTTCGTCACTTCCAGCATGGACTCCACGGTGCCCCACAGCGGCGCACAGTCGGAAGTGACATCCGCCTGAATGCCGAATTCATTCCGGGCCAGCAGAATCGAGCAGCCGTGGCGCCCCACATCGCCGGTGACGATAATCGCATCCCCCGGCTTCGCCTTACTGCCTGCCGGAGCGGCTCCTTCCACCAGCTGTCCGATGCCCGAAGTGGTGATGTAGCAGCCGTCAGCCTGCCCTTTCCCGGCCACCTTCGTGTCGCCGGCCACGATGACCACGCCTGCTTCCTTCGCCGTCTCCGCCATGGCACGGACGATCTCCTCCAGGGAATCCACCGGAAATCCCTCTTCAATGACGAAACTGCAGGTGAGATACAGCGGTTTCGCCCCCATACAGGACAGGTCATTCACCGTTCCACAGACGGACAGCCTGCCCACATTGCCCCCCGGGTAATTCCAGGGAGATACGATGAAACCGTCGGTGGACATGGCAATCCGGCCTTTCGGCGCTTCCAGCACCGCAGCGTCATCTGCGGTCAGAAGCGGGTTGTCGAAGTATTTTTTGAAAAGATTGCCGATGAGGTCTGCCGTCTGACGGCCTCCTGCCCCATGGGCCATGGTAATGAATTCTGACATAAGCTCTATCTCCTGTTGAAATCGTATTTATAGTATGCCGAGCAGGCGCCCTCTCCGGACACCATGCAGGCGCCCACAGGATGCTCCGGTGTGCAGGCCCTGCCGAACACCGGGCACTGATCCGGCCGGCATTTCCCCTGCAGCACCTCACCGCAGCGGCAGGCCGGATTCCCGTGGCCTTTGATCTCGGGCAAATTAAATTTTTTGCGGGCGTCCCAGTCTTCGAATTCCCCCTGCAGCGCCAGACCGGAAGACGGAATGATGCCCAGCCCCCGCCACTCCGCATCCACCGGTTCCATGGTGGAACGGATGATTTCCCGGCCGGAAGCACTTCCTTCCTCTGTCACAACCCGGGGGTAACAGTTGACGAAGAATGGCCGGCCTTCCTCTGTTTTCTTCAGAATCACCGCCAGTGCAGTGATCACCTCCGGACCGGTGAATCCGCAGACAACGCCAGAAATTCCCTCCCGCATCAGTTCGTGGTAGATCCCGGTGCCGGTGATGGTGCTCACATGGCCCGGGTACAGGAAGGCATCCGCCGACCCCCGGAGAGCCCGGTAGGCGTTATCCATGGTCTTGTTGGCGGTCAGGATTGCGAAGTTCGGAATCCCCGCCTTCCGGGCGTTCCGGACCGCCAGACAGCTGGCCGGCGTGGTGGTCTCGAATCCCACGGACAGGAACACCACCTGCTCTTCCGGGTGCTCCTCTGCGTATTTCTCCGCATCCAGGGGAGAATAGACCATTTCGATTTTTGCTCCCTTCGCCCGGGCATCCGCCAGGCTCATCTCCGAACCCGGCACCCGCACCAGGTCCCCGAACGTGGCAATAGTACATCCCTTCTCCAGGGCCAGCATCAGCGCCTCATCGATATATCCTACCGGCGTCACACACACGGGACAGCCCGGTCCGGAAATGAGCCGGATATTCTCCGGCAGCATGTTCCGGATTCCCAGACGGAAAATCTCGTGGGTGTGGGTACCGCAGACCTCCATGATCCGAAGACCAGGTCCGTCGTACTGCCGGATCATTTCGGCCGCTTTCTGTATTTTCTCGTTCATATCTATTCTCCCATCCGGGCGCCGGGCTGCTCCCGCAGCCTGCCGCCTTCACCGCTTACAGAACTGCGTCCAGAATATCCTCCGCCTCTTCTTCGTCCGCACCGCTGATTTTCGCAATCGCCGCACCGGCGTGAACCATAACGAAATCACCCGGTTCCAGATCGGCGATCAGCGCCGCCGACACGGTTCTTTTCGCACCATGGGCGTCAATGACGGCCATCCCGTCTTCCACCTGTTTCACTTTCGCCGGTAATCCAACACACATATCCTTTGCCTCCTGTGTCACTGTTGTCCATTATACAATCCGTAATATGCCTGTCCCAAACTGATGCCGCCGTCATTGGGCGGAATCAGCCGGTGGGTCAGAACCCGGAACCCGGATTCTGTCAGCAGCTCCTCCGCCCGGTCCGTCAGCAGAGTGTTCTGCATGACGCCGCCGGTGAGTGCCGCCGTCCGGAGCCCGGATATTCGCTCTGCCTGCCGGCACCCTTCCAGAATCCTGCGGGCCATCCACTCATGGAACCCGTAGGCCAGCCGGCCGGGATCTTCCCCCGCCCGGCGCATCTCTCCCAGTTTCCGGAAGAATTCCGCTGCCGGAATTTCGAAGGAACCGTCTGCATCTGTCCGAATGCCCGGTTCTTCCTGCAGACCGCTTCGCCGGATCCGCTCCGCTTCCGCCGGATGCTGATCCCGCCACGCCTCCGCTCGGAACTGAAGCACCATGGCGGCTTCCCCTTCACAGGTGGAGCACCGGCGGAATCCCAGCAGAGCACTGACAGCATCGAACAGACGTCCGGCGCTGGAGGAAGAAACGCAGTTCACATGATTTCGGACCATCGTCCGGATCATTTGAAATTCCTGCTCCGAGCAGACACCCAGTTCCCGGGCCATCCCGCCGGCATCCGGCGCCCCGTCCTGATCCAGAAGTGCCGCCGCAATCCGCCAGCCCTCCCGGGAGGAAAGATCCCCGCCTGCCTGGGGGAAGCAGGAAAGATGCCCGATCCTGCGGTATCCCATCGGATCTGCGATCAGAAACTCGCCGCCCCAGACTGTTCCGTCCGGCCCGTAGCCGGTGCCGTCGAAGGAAACGCCGATCACCGGGTCTTCCCGGTCGTTCTCTGCCATACAGGAGAGAACATGGGCATAGTGATGTTGAATGGCCGTCACCGGAAGCCCGGTTTCCCGGGCGGCCAGCGAGGAATTATACCGGGGGTGCAGATCACAGATCACCTGCTCCGGCTTCTGCTCCAGCAGGTCCTCCATCCGGGATACCGCCTGCCGCAGTGCCTCCACGCTGCGCAGATCCGACAGATCCCCGATATACGGAGAAGGATAGAGCAGGTCCTCCGTTCCGATGCAGAAGGTATTTTTCAATTCTCCCCCCATGCCCAGCACGGCGCCCGTCCGGTCCGGTTTCTTCTTTCCGCCGGACAGCATCACCGGCAGCGGCGCATACCCCCGGGACCGGCGGATCATGTAGGGGCCTCCTGCCCGCCAGGCCATCACAGAATCATCCGCCCGGAGCCGGATCTTCCGGTCATTGGACAGAACGGCATCACACAGGCCGGACAGATTCTGAAGCACATCCTCGTCAGTGCGGCAGATCGGGGCGCCCTTCGGATTGGCAGACGTCATGACGAAGCAGTCTGTCATGGGCAGGCCGTCCGGATAATCGAACAGCAGCATCTGCACCGGCGCATAGGGCAGCATGACTCCCACATTGGGATTATCCGGGCAGACGGAAGGCGCCAGCCGGCCGGAATCCGGCCGTTTCCTAAGCAGCAGGATCGGTTTCTCCGGTCCCTCCATCACTTCCTCCATGCCGGGCTGAAGAATGCATTCCCGGAGGACCGTCCCCCGGTCCTTCATCATGACGGCGAAAGGCTTGAACGGCCGGGATTTCATTTTCCGCAAACGGGAAACCGCCTTTTCGTTCGCAGCGTCACAGCAGAGATGGAAGCCCCCGATTCCCTTCACGGCGAGGATGCCGCCCTCCCGGAGAATCCGGCGGGCGGCCAGAAGGGACGGCCGATCCCCCCGGGCGAGGACATTCCCGGAAGCGCCGTCCAGCAGATACAGCCGGGGGCCGCACGACGGGCAGCACACCGGCTGGGCGTGATACCTTCTGGTGGCCGGATCGGTGTATTCCGCCTCGCAGTCCGGGCACATGGGAAATTCCCCCATACTGGTCCGAACCCGGTCATAGGGCATCCGGTCCAGAATCGTCAGCCGGGGGCCGCAGGCGGTGCAGTTGATGAAGGGATGCAGATAACGGCGGTCCTTCGGATCGAACAGTTCCCGGCGGCACTTCGGGCAGGTGGCGATATCCGGGGACACGAAAATATCTCCCCGGACTTTCTCACTCTCGATAATCCGGAAGCAGGAATCTCCGGCTGCAGGTTCCGGCCGCTCTTCCTGCTTCAGAATCCGGGCCCGCTCCGGGGCATCTTCCCGGATCCTGCCGGCGAACGCAGCCACCCGTTCTTCCGGCCCTTCCGCAAAAATTTCCACATAGGGTCCCTTGTTACAGACACTGCCCGCCACACCGGTCTCCCGGGCCAGCCGGGCGATGAAGGGACGGAATCCCACCCCCTGCACAATGCCGAACACCCGGATGCGCCGCCGCTTCGTTCTGTTGTTTCCTGTGGATTTATCCATAATTTCTCTCCTGACCGCTCCCTCGTGCTCCCGCCGCAGTTATTCCTTCGCCGTACGCCATGAGGATACGATCCGGTCCTCTCCGGACTTCATGAACATCTGACCCGACACCGCATAGTGGGGCAGATCAATCCAAAGCCCCGCATAATCGCCCAGAGCCCGCCGGTACAGCGGATCCCCGCAGATGATGCCGAACCTTTTCCCGCCGGCCGCCCGGATCAGTTCGTTCTCCCCCTCCAGATGCAGGTCGCCTTCTTCCGTAAACTTGGGGTCCATCTGAAAGAAACTGCCGATCCGGATTCGTCCTGCCATCTCCGGCAGCAGCCCCCGGAAACGGCGGCGCAGCGCTTCCGCCGCCACCTGCTGATGAAGAATCAGCATTTCCATCGGTCCGTCCCGCCGAATCCGGTCCGCCACCTGCCGGATCTGTTCCTCGGTGATGCCGCCCTCGAAGGGAGCCCCGGTTCCCAGCCGGAAGGGAATGCCGGCTTTCTCCAGCGCCCGGACCGCCGAAAGGCCGGACCAGGAAACCAGCAGATTTTCCTTCACACAGGCTGCATCCATCAGGTCCGCCAGACCGGAATCCATGCCGTAGCAGGCGGCCCGTTCGTACCCTGCCTGCCGGGCCCGTTCCATGATCAGCCGGGCGCTTTCGGTTCCCGGCAGATCCAGAGGTGTAGCCCCCCAGACCCCCAGGTCCGGGGCCGGCGCATCCCCTTTCTCCCGCTGCAGCCTGCGGATGAGCCGGCCGGCGGCGCCTTCCCGGGATCCGGTCCCGTCACTCCGTCCTTCCAGTTCCTCCCGCCCCCGCTTCAGAAGTTTCAGCACCGCTTCGTACGCCTTGCGCTGCCCCGCATCGTAATTTTCCATACCAGTGGTTTCAATATAAATTGTGGGAATCCCCAGCTGTTTCTCCGCCAAACGGGAAATCGCCCCATAATCGGTTGCAATCACCGAGGGAACAGGCGTGCCGATGATGGCGATGAAATACGGGTCCAGATCCGAAGCGGCCCGGCGGATTTTCTCCAGCAGCCGGTCATCCCGCCCCAGAATCGCGTCCATATCCCGGAGTCCGGCGGAATATACGGCGCTGCTCTTCGTAAACCAGCGGGGCTCGTCGAATCCGCAGATGTTGCCGGTGCAGCCGCCGGCATCGGTGATGACGATGATGCCCCCCAGTTCGAACAGAACGGAAACCGCTCCGGACTGGTCCGGAGCCGCCGGGGACAGATAGCGATATAATCCTTTCATGCCAGCACCTCCTCCAGCCCGTTGATGAAATCTGTGAATCCCTTGAATCCGAAGGGTTCCTTCTCGCTGTTCCACTCCAGATTCGGCACACCGGGATAGTATCCGCCGGCGTCCTTCCCCACGGTGATATCCACCGGCGGCGCTTCTTCCGGCCGGTACCAGACCATGGACGGGTCAATGCCGGTGTAGATCCGGGTCTCCGGGCTCCGCCGGGCCAGACGTCCCAGGAACGGGAAATCATCCGGGGTCAGATTGGCGAAAATCGTCGGCACTTCCATGCCCATTTCCGTGAGAGATGCCGCCATTTCATAGGGATTGCCGTTCATGACCTCTCCCACGGCGAAACGGGTTCCCTTCCGGGCCGCCTTGAACCGGTCCCGGGCCGCCTTCGCCGCTTCATAGTACACCTCATCCCGGAATGTCACGCCCACCGCAGCCCCCAGCAGCTGGTACATGTGGTGGATTTTCTCCGGTGCGAACAGCCGCGGAAATTCAATATACGGCATTCCCAGCCGGTTCTGAAGATCCTCCGCCGCAAACCGGGACTCCGGGTGCAGCATCAGGTTGAAATTCGCCCGGCTCATCTCCCGGTACTCGTCCAGAGTATTCATCTCCGCCACCTGGTTCACCCTGCGGATCCCGGCCTGTTTCAGCAGAGCGATGAGATCACTCTCCGGGTCCAGAGCCGAGAAGAATCCCATCAGATTCACCATCCGGGGATCCTTCCTGCCTTCCGCCGGCTCCAGCAGCGAATAGACTGTCTGCCGGATGGCCGCCATCGGCGGTTTCCGCCCTTCCCGTTCCAGAGCGTACATATAACTCGGCACCACCGTCACACCGGTTTTCTCCCGGGCTTCCCGGCAGACCCGTTCCAGATCCGTGCCCAGCAGTGCATCCACACAGGTAATGCAGATCAGCACCACCTTCGGCCGGGGCTTCGCCGTCTCCAGAATTTCCGCCACTGCTTCCGGGATTTTCTTCAGGTGGCGGCCGGTAACCAGATCAGTTTCATCCATTAGCAGATAGAACATCCGGTCTGCATACCCTTCTTCCGCACTGAGAATGGTGGAATTCCTGCCGCAGCATCCCGGGGAAACCAGCAGCATCACCGATTCCGGAATCACCAGCCCCGCCCGTTTCACGCCGAAGCCGATGGCCCCCGGCGAATTATAAAACAGCGTTGCCGGGCTGCTGTAGATCAGATGGCAGTTCGGCACGAACGCCTCCGGAATCCGTTCCGGCCCCCGGGCAGCCAGTTCTCCGGCCGAAATACTGTAAGGTTTTTTTGTCATCGTTTCCGTCTCCATCGGTGTCTGTCTCTCCCCGGGTGAACTAAAACAGTCCTTCTTCCCGGTCCTTCTCTCCGTCTTCCAGCAGTTTCTCCGCCAGCTCATAGAACTTCCGGCTGACCGGGAGGGTCGGGTCCCCCTCGATCACAGTTTTCCCCCCATCCTCATACCGGTTGATGTCGTCAGACCGCGGGATGTCCGCCGCAATGGGAATGCCCCGCTCCTCTGCGAAATCCCGGACTTTCCTTTCTTCCTCCGGCACATTCCTGCGGTTCAGCACAATGCCCCGGACCTTCGCATAACTTCGGTCCTCGAAATTCTTCACGGCGGTATAAATGTTATTCGCCGCATAAAGCGCCATCTTCTCCCCGGAGGTGACGATCAGGATCTCTCCGGCGAACCCTTCCCGGATCGGCACGGCGAACCCGCCGCAGACCACGTCCCCCAGTACGTCGTACAGAACCACATCCGGCTTCTCCCGCTCGAACAGATGCAGGTCATCCAGCAGTTTGAAGGTGGTGATGATTCCTCTTCCCGCACATCCGAGACCGGGGGTCGGCCCCCCGGTCTCGATGCATCTGACCCCGCCGAAGCCGATCTTCATGATCTCCTCCAGCTCCGGATCCCGGTCATATTCTCTCATGTAATTCATGACCGGCGTCACGCCGACGCCGCCCAGCAGGCTGATCGTGGAGTCCGCCTTCGGATCACAGCCGATCTGAATGACCTTCTTCCCCATCGTCGCGAAGGCCGCCGCCAGATTCGACGTCACCGTGGACTTGCCGATCCCGCCTTTTCCGTAAATCGCTATTTTCAGCATCCGCTGTTACTTATCCTTCCTCAGCATTGATTTCACACTGACCGACGGAATCCGTCCCAGACTGCCCGTCAGCGCATTGATCTCATCCGCCGTGCCGTCCACCAGCAGAGAAATAACCGAAACATCCCGTTCCTTGTACGGAATACCCATTCTGGCCACCACAATGCTGCTGGACTCATGAATCACGTCATTTACCCCGTCGGCCTGCTCCAGATCTTCCACAAAAATACCGACAATGCCCAGTCTCTTCTCATCTCCCATAGCTTTCGCTCCTTTCTGAATCAGAAACACAAAAAAATCTTCCTGTCCAGAGGGCAGGAAGACCGGTTCGGCACGCCATTACTTCCTGCTCAGTGTCCGCTTCGCAGTCAGAATATGATTGTTCTATTATACCCTGTTTCCGGGGCATGCACCATGATTTTCCCGGATTTCCGGGACAAAAAAGCACCGGGGAAGCGTTCTATTTCTCCAGCCGCTTCCGCACCGCAGGAAACAAATCCAGGCTCCGCTCCAGGATGCCGTTCATCTTCGCAATGGCCACGCCGTAATTGGTCATCGGCACTCCCTGCTCCGCTGCACGGCGCATTCTGGTATGCATCTCTCGTTCATTCAGCATACAGCCGCCGCAGTGGATCACCAGCTTATAGGGCGTCAGGTCCTCCGGGAATCCGGTGCCGGCGCTGACATCGAACTGAACCGGATGGCCTGTATACTGGTTCAGCAGCCGGGGCAGTTTCTCCGTGCCGATGTCGCCGCACTGGCGGTGATGGGTACAGCCCTCGGAAATCAGCACCTTGTCCTGGGGTTTTAGTTCGTCCAGAACGGCGGCGCCCTCCGTGAGCGGTTCCAGCTCCCCTTTGTAACGGGCCATCAGAATCGAGAACGAAGTCAGCGGGATGCCCTCCGGCAGAACTTCCGCCACCTGCCGGAACGCCTGGGAATCGGTGATCACCATGCGGGGTGGACGGGTTAATTCCACCAGGGTTTCCGCCAGCCGGTCCTCCTGGGTCACAACCGCCACGGCCCGGGCATCCAGCACATCCCGGATCATCATCTGTTCCGGCAGAATCAGCCGTCCCTTCGGCGCAGCCTTGTCAATCGGGATGACCAGAACCACCGCATCCCCCGGTGACAGCAGATCCCGGACCAGAACTTTCTGATTCTCCTGCCCCTGGGCGAAATGGCCGATCCGCTCCTTCAATTCATGGATGTTTCCGCCGGTGACTGCGCTGACACGAACCAGCCGCTCTTCCGGAATATCCGCCGGCGGCTCCTTCAGGCCTCCTTCTCCCCCCTGATCCAGATCCGCCTTGTTCCAGGCAATCAGGTACGGAATCCGCCGTTCCCGGAACATTTCCATGAGTTCCCGGTCGGCGGGGCGGAGGCCTTCGGTGCCGTCCACCACCAGAACCGCCACATCAATGGATCCCAGTACCTTCCGGGTGGCCCGGACCCGTTTCTCTCCCAGCATGCCTTCATCGTCGAATCCCGGGGTATCGATGATCACCACAGGTCCCAGCGGAAGCAGCTCCATGGACTTCTTCACCGGATCCGTGGTGGTACCCTTCACATCGGACACCACCGCCAGATCCTGACCGGTCACGGCGTTGACCACGCTGGATTTTCCCGCATTCCGAAGTCCGAAAAAACCGATATGAATCCGTTCTCCGGACGATACATCATTCAGTCCCATTCTTTCTCCTCGATTCTTCTTCATTCACCTCTTCCCGGGGAGTTCTCCGAAGATCCCCCCGGTCCGTCACCACCCGGCGGCCCACCGTCCGCATCCGCATATCCAGACAGCTGCGGCACTGGGCGGATTCGTCACCCATACAGATCTTGTCATTATACAGTTCGTAATTCCGCCGGACTTCCGTGGGCGACAGGTTCGGCATGACCACATTGGCCCCGGATAGAACCCCCTTCTCCCGTCCCCGGGGATCGATGGTTCCCAGAGCGGTGGTGGCCGGCAGCAGCACGCTTGGCCAGGCCAGACGGATCACCGAAAGCAGGAAGCAGGTCAGCTCCAGCGTGCCCGCCGGCTCATCCCGGAAAGGCGTGTCCCGGTGAGGGATGAACGGGCCGATGCCGCACATTTCCGGCCGGAAGGTTTCGATGAACTTCAGATCCTCCGCCAATTCCCGGGAAGTCTGGAACGGGGAGCCCACCATGAAGCCCGCCCCCACGGCATATCCGATCTCCCGGAGCTCCCGGAGGCAGTTCATCCGGTGGCGGAAGGACATTCTTTCCGGGTGAAGCTTCCTGTAATGACCCTCGTCCGCCGTCTCATGCCGGAGCAGATACCGGTCGGCACCGGCGTCGAACAGTGCCTGGTAGCTGGCTCTCTCCCGCTCTCCGATGGAAAGGGTGATTGCGCATTCCGGATATTCCCGCCGGATCTTCCGGATCAGCGGCACCAGCACTTCGTCGGAGAAATATCCGTCTTCTCCGCCCTGGAGCACGAAGGTCCGGTATCCCAGTTCATAGCCCTCTGCGCAGCAGTCCAGAATCTGCTTCTCTGTGAGCCGGTACCGCTCCACGTTTTCGTTGCTATTCCGGATACCGCAGTAGAGGCAGTCATTTCGGCAGATATTGGTGAATTCAATGAGTCCGCGGACGAAGATTTCATCGCCGTAGATCTGCTCCGTCACCCGGCGGGCCTCCCGGGCCAGCGGGTCCCGGGCATCCTCCCGGTGATCGATCAGATACCGGTACTCTTCCTCTTCCAGGGAATGCTCCCGGATCAGTTTCCCGGTGATCCTCTTCAGTTTCTCTTCCACTTCTTCCCGTTCCTTTCCGCTTTTCAGAATACAGCAGCCAAAAAACATGAACACCCCACCGCAAGAACGATGGGGTCTTCATGTGTCTTAGTTATAGGAGCCTTGCAACGAAAAGTTGCCTGAGCTAATAAATGGATGCCTCTGTTGCAACGTGATTGTTAATGCTTTATCACGTTACCAGTATAATAACAGGACATCCCTCTCCTGTCAATCTGTTTGCACAAAAAGATTTATGAAAAATTGTTATCATTAACAACAATTTCACTGATCGTTCTTTCGTTTTATCTTTGTCCGCTCCGGTACAAAAAACCGCGCGGTACACCTCAGCGTACCACGCAGTCGTTCATGATGCAACGTCGCCGCTATTCTTCGTTCGGCATTTTCCAGCTGTGATGGTCGGTGTGAAGCAGGTGTTCACTGCGCTCAGACAGCGGTTTCCCCAGGAATTTCTCGTAGCAGTCGATAATGCTCGGATTTTCGTGAGAGAAGCGAAGAGACATCTTCCCGTCGATGTCATAAAGAATCTTTCCTCTGGACTCCGCCATTTCCACACCGTCGTGGATCGGCTGTCCGCCGCCGCCCACGCAGCCGCCCGGGCAGGCCATGACTTCCACGAAGTCGTATTCCACGTCGCCCCGCTTCAGAGCCTCCAGCAGCTTCCCGGCGTTGCCCAGTCCGCTGACCACCGCCACCCGAAGCGGCGTTCCGTTCAGATCGAAGGTCTCTTCCTTCCAGCCCTCGATGCCCCGGACATCCCGGAAAGCATCCGGATCCGGATTCTCACCGGTGACCGCATAGTATGCGGTACGCAGCGCCGCCTCCATGACGCCGCCTGTGGCGCCGAAGATCGCACCGGCTCCGCTGCCCAGTCCCAGAGGCATGTCCAGCTTCCGTTCCTTCAGATCGTGCGGATCGATGTGGGTGCTGCGGATCATCCGGTTCATTTCCCGGGTGGTCAGGGCGTAGTCCACGTCCCGGCCCGCATCGGCGTCATTGATGGTCGGAATGGCGCACTCATGCTTCTTGGCGATGCACGGCATGATGGAAACCACACAAAGCTTCGACGGCGGCACGTTCAGCATCTGGGCGTACCATGTCTTCGCAATGGCGCCGAACATCTGCTGCGGAGACTTGGACGTGGAAATCTGATCCACGAACTCCGGATAATGGGCCTTGCAGTAGCGCACCCAGCCCGGACAGCAGGAGGTGAACATCGGGAATTTCTCATGATCCTTGTTTTTCACCCGTTCCAGGAACTCATTCGCCTCTTCCATGATGGTTAGATCGGCGGAGAAATCCGTGTCGAAGATATAATCGAAGCCCACCTGATGCAGGGCGGATGCCAGCCGCTTCATGGATGCGAATTTCGGGGACAGTCCGAATGCTTCTCCCCAGGCAGCCCGGATGGACGGTGCAATCTGCACCACTGTGATGATGTCCGGATCATTGATCGCTTCATAGACCCGGTCGGTGTCATCCCGCTCATGAAGTCCGTTCACCGGGCAGTGGGTGATGCACTGTCCGCACAATGCGCAGTCGGAGTCTTCCAGCCGCAGCGTGCTTCCGGTGTCCACCGTGACCTCGTGTCCCAGATTCACAATGTCCCAGATACGGGAATCCTGTACCTTGTCGCAGAACTGCACACAGCGCATGCACTTGATGCACTTGGAATATTCCCGGATCAGCGGGAATTCCCGGTTTCCGACTTTCGTCGGGATTTTCTTCTCGAAATGAATATGGTGGATGTTCAGATCCTGGGCGATCTTCTGCAGTCCGCAGTTGCCGCTCCTGGTGCAGAGGACGCAGTTGCTGTCATGCTCGGACAGAATCAGCTCCACATTGTTTCTTCTGGCCACACGGACATTCCGATTATTCGTGTGCACCACCATACCCTCCTGCACCGTGGTGCTGCAGGCCGTCATCAGCTTCGTATACCCTTCGATCTCCACCACGCAGACCCGGCAGGCGCCGATCTCGTTCACATCCTTCAGGAAGCAAAGGGTAGGGATATAGATACCGACTTTTTTCGCAGCGTCCAGGATGGACGTTCCTTCCGGTACGGTAACCGGGCGGTTATCAATCGTAAGACTTACCATTTCTCTTCTCTGCCTCCCTTGAATGATCCATAGCCGAAGTGGTCACAGTGCAGGCAGCGTCCCGCTTCCTGACAGGCCTCTTCTTCGGTGAAACCGTATTCCATCAGATCGAAATCGTGGATTCTTTCCGACGGTTCCCGTTCTTTCATGTTGATTCTGCCGCAAGGTTCATGGTCATCCAGCCGGATCGGCGGCAGTTCAACGTCGCAGGTGATCTCGTGATTGTAACCCAGATATTCGTCGATATTGGCCGCCGCCACCTTGCCGGCAGCGATGGCGCGGATAACAGTCGCCGGTCCGGTGACGCAGTCGCCGCCGGCATAGACGCCCTCCATGTCCTTGATCTCACTGGTATCCAGCGCTTCGATCCGTCCGCCCTTCCGGATGGACACGCCGGATTCCTCCGCCAGACGGGTGTAGTCGATTCCCTGTCCGATGGCGACGATGACGATGTCGCAGGCCAGCCGGCGTTCCGGCATATCCGCATCCCGCGGGGACGGCCGTCCGCCCTTAATATCTCCCACGATCTGCGGCTGCACCCACAGTGCCGTCACCTTTCCGTTCTCGTCGGTCTCAACCCGGGTCGGCGCATGAAGTTCCACGATTTCACAGCCGTCCTGCTCTGCACCGATCAGCTCCTCCGGGAGCGCAGTCATATCATTCTTCCTTCTCCTGTAGGCAATCTGCACGCTCTCTGCCCCCAGCCGGACTGCGGAACGGGCTGCGTCCATGGCCACGTTGCCGCCGCCGATGACGACGATGCGCTTTCCGTGGTAATCCGGCTTATCGCCGTCTCCGATCCGCCGGAGGACTTCCACTGCAGAGTAGACGCCTTCCGCATCTTCCCCTTCGATACCCACCTTCCGGCCCACATGAGCGCCGATACAGATATAGATCGCATCGTAGTTCGCCTTCAGGTCCCGTACATCCACATCGCTGCCCACGCTGGTGTTGGTATGCACCTTGATGCCGGCAGACAAAATCGCATCGATTTCCTTATCCAGCACTTCCCGCGGCAGACGGTAGTTCGGAATGCCGTACCGGAGCATACCGCCCAGCTGCTTCCGCTGTTCGTAAATCGTGACGGAATGGCCCATTCTCGCCAGATAATAGGCGGCACTCAGGCCTCCCGGGCCGCCGCCGATAATGACGACCTTCTTCCCGGTCGGCTCTGCGCAGACCGGCTTCGGAATCTCTCCCTCGTGATCCACGGCATACCGCTTCAGCGCCCGGATATTGATCGGGTCATCCACCAGTGTGCGCCGGCAGCGGGTTTCACACGGATGCTCGCAGATGTATCCGCAGACCGAAGGCAGCGGGTTGTCCTTCCGGATGAGGTTGGCGGCATCCTGGTAACGTCCTTCTCTGACCAGAGAAATATATCCCGGCACATCCACGTGGGCAGGGCACAGGGAAACGCAAGGAACCGGCTCCTTCTTCACGATGGAACATCTTCCATGCTGAATATGTTCAATATAATCATCCCGGAATCCTTTCAGTCCGGTCAGCACCATGCGGGCCGCTTCAAATCCGATGGCACAATCTGAAGAAAAATAGATTCCTTCCGCTGTCTTCTCGATGACGTCCAGGGTTTCCATGGTGCCGTTCCCGTCCAGAATCTTCTGGATCTCCTCTTCCAGACGGACCAGTCCCACACGGCACGGGACACACTTTCCGCAGGACTGGGAACGACAGATGTGCAGGAAGGATACAGAAAGGTCAATCGGGCAGATTCCCGGCTGGCTGGCCTGGATCCGACGCTCCACGTCCTTGTATAATCCTTCCACCGTCTTCTGAGCTTCATCTTTCGTATAGATACTGAGTCTGCTCATTTCTCCTCCTTGATCACGATTTCAGTTTTCGATTCCGCATGCTTCTGCACCGTCTCCGGCAGAAAGAATTCCATCGTAAGCGCTGCGGCATCCGTCCGGTTTCCTGCCCGAAAGAAGGACGGAACCGGACCGGCGCTGCAGCAGTGCGTTACGAAAGCACTTCGGAAATCACCCACAATTTTCCTGAATAGCCCCATTCAGTTGACACCTATTATACCACCTACCTGAATATTTTCAATTCTCTAACAGTGTATACATAACAAGGTTTTGTATATTTTTTGCTTTTTCAAACCAAATTATATGATATTTTCTTAACAATTTCGTCGCTGCAGGTCAATTTCGCCGGGCAGGAAAAAAGGCGGACCCGCAGGTCCGCTCAGTAATAATACGCTAAATTGTTAACCTGCCCGGTAGGTTTTCTCTACTCCGCCGCCTTCAGAGATTCCGCCATCGGAATCGTCCCGATATGACGCCGCATCACCCGGCTGACCAGCACCGCAAACAGAACAGTGATGCCCCAGGCCAGCAGATAGGATACCGGCCGGATCACATCCGGAAAGGTCATGTTGTCGATCAGAATCCGTCCCATGACGAACGCCTTCAGCCAGCGTCCCGGCACAAGCCCCAGACCGCCGCCGATCACCGCCATCAGAACATTCTCCCGCAGCACATACGACGCCGTCTCCCGGGGCGTGAATCCCAGCACCCGGACCGTGGCAATTTCCCGTTTCCGTTCCGCCAGATTGATGTTCGTCAGATTGTAGATTACGATGAAGGCAAGCCCGGCACTGAATGCCACAATCAGCCAGATCAGATAGTTCAGGCAGGAAACCCCCTGGTACACACTTCTGCGGACCGGCGCCGCAGCGGAAACCGACAGGACTCCCGGGATCTTCGTGATCTGCTGCGCCAGTTTCTCCGGATCTCCGCCTTCCGACCGCACGAATACCCCGTTCGGTTTTCCCTTCCCGAACAGCCGGTCCGCCGTCCGGGGCGTCACGAAAACATAATTCCCCACATAATTGTCGAATGTCTTCCCGCCCCGAAGCGTGCGTTTTCTCCCGCTCTGGGTCTCACATGCCACAGTCTCCCCCGGCCGGATCTCCAGTTTCTCGGCAAGGCGGGCGCCGGCCAGCATGCTCCCGTCTTTCGGCAGCAGGACTGTCCGGCCGTCCCGGCTCAGTTTCCAGTACTTCTTCAGCTCCCCGGCATCCCCGGACCGGACCGAAAACACCTGCACATTCTGCATGCTTCCTTTCTGTGTCCGAAACTCCGCCACTTCCGACCGCACCGGAAGCAGAGAGGAAGACCCCTTCTTCCGTATCTCTTTCTTCACCCGGTTCAGATCCCCGGGATCCGCCGACACCATCAGGTCATACCGCTGCACACGGTCAAACTGCCATGAATCCAGGTGAATCATGGAGTCCCGGACGCCGAAACCCAGCAGAAGCAGGGCCGAGCAGCAGGCGATTCCCAGAATCATCATCAGCAGACGGGATCGGTACCGGAACATGTTGCGGACCGACACCTTCTGGAGGAAGGTGAGCCGCCGCCACAGCGGCGCAGCCCGCTCCAGAAGCACCCGCTTTCCGGCTTTCGGCGCCTTCGGCCGCATGAGAGAAGCCGGCACCTCCCCCAGTTCCCGGGCGCAGGAAACCCAGGCGGTGAGCAGGATACACGCCTCGCTGACCAGAAATGTCAGAGCGGCCAGTTCCGGCGGGAAGACATAGGGGATCGGCGCAAAATCATACAGCACGCTGTATGCCTGCCAGAATATCTTCGGAAAAAAGTATGTCCCGGGCAGGAACCCGGCGCACCAGCCCAGGAACGCCGCACTGCCCGCATAGAGGAGATACTTCGCCATAATGGACCGGCGGCCGTACCCCAGCGCCTTCATGGTGCCGATCTGGGTCCTTTCCTCTTCCACCATCCGGGTGATGGTGGTGGCCGACACCAGCATGGCAATCAGCAGAAAAAAGACTGGAAAGACCCCCGCAATCCCGTCAATGATCGATGTGTCACTGCGGAAACTCACATACCCGTTGTTCTCCGACCGGGTCAGCAGCCGGGTCACCGGCTTCCGGATCCCGGCTTTCTCCGCAAACTCCGCCTGCTGCTTCCGTGGCAGTTCCGGCACCCCGGCCCGGACCGCCGCTGCCCGTCCGGCCTCCTTCACCATCTTCCGGTACCGGTCCTCCGCCAGACGCTCCAGGTTCTTCCGCACCGTTCCCTTGTACTTCCGTGACACCCTTTCACCGGCCGCCGTGTAGGCGGTCTCCTGCTCCCGCAGCGTCAGGCTCACCTCCGTGTACGCCGGCATGCGAAAATCCTCCGCCGGGATGTATACATATCCCGCCAGCGTTCCGTTCCCCAGCGCCGATGCGCCCCGCACATCATTCAGATAGAGCGGGGAATCCGACAGTCCCACGATCCGGAAGGAACGGGTCCGGAACTGACGCCGGATGCCCCGTCGGTTCTCCTTCCCGATGCGGATCCTCTTCCCCAGATCCGCCTTCGTGAATGCCTCGTCATCCGCCAGACATTCCCCGGACTTCCGGGGCATCCTGCCGGCTTTCAGAGACGGTTTGCTGACATACTTCGGGAGGGACAAAAAAAACCAGGCATCCGTCCGCCCGCCAGTTTCCGCCAGCGCATCCAGGGTGTATCCCCCCTCCGCCCGAAGGACGAACGGCTTTCCATTCTGTCTCTGACTTTCCAGCGCCCGGACATCCGCCCCGTTGAAGCCCAGGCTGGAATACAGGCGATAGTCATAGAAATGCTGGCTGCGGAGATAATCTGCGCAGGCCCTGCCCATGGCCTCCTTCACCACCTTCAGTCCGGCGAAAAAAGCCGTGCCCAGAGCCACGATCAGGAGCAGAGCAATATACCTGCCCAGGAATGTCTGTATACTTCTGACGGTCAGTTTTCGGATCATATGCGCCTCCGTCTACCACTCTATTTTCTCCACCGGCACCGGGTCCTGATTTCTCTCATCACTTTCGATCTGGCCCGAGCGGATCCGGATGACCCTGTCAGCAGCCCGGGCAATTGCCTGGTTGTGCGTGATGACCAGGGTGGTTGTGCCGTCTTTTCGGCCCAGGTCATACAGCATCTGCAGCACCGCCTTCCCGGTCCGGTAGTCCAGTGCACCGGTGGGTTCGTCACAGAGCAGCAGTTTCGGATTCTTGGCAAGCGCCCGGGCGATGGCAACCCGCTGCTGCTCACCACCGGACAGCTGGGCCGGGAAATTATCTCTGCGTTCCGAAAGACCCACCAGTTCCAGCGCCCGGTCTGCCGGCACCGGATCGGGACACAGCATGGCAGCCATCTCCACATTCTCCAATGCTGTCAGGTTCGGAATCAGGTTATAGAACTGGAAGACGAATCCCACGTCATACCGCCGGTACTGCACCATCTCTTTCTCATTCATAGCGGAGATTTCCCGGCCGTCCAGCCAGATCTTCCCCTCCGTGATCCGGTCCATGCCCCCCAGCATATTCAGCAGTGTTGTTTTCCCGGCGCCGGAAGCCCCCAGAATCACCGTGAACTCCCCTTTCTCCACGCCGAAGCTCACATCCCGGAGCGCATCCACCCGGGCGCCGCCGGTCAGGTAGGTCTTCCATACATGTTCGAATGTGATATAACTTCTGTTCATGGTGCCGTCCTTCCCGGAAAGGATCTCTGCAGAAATCCTCTCCTGTTTCTTTCTGGATACATACAGTCTACCATACCCGGCCCGCCCCCGCCACCGGAACCGGGCAGTCTGGTCACTCTCCGGTGTACGGAAGGGACCCGGCTGTGGTAAGATAAGGATGACAGAGAAAGGAGCATCCTCATGGAGAAGAATCCGTCATACAAGAGAAAGAAAACATCCCGGCCGAAGAAAGCAGTGTCCCCCCGCCGGAATGTCCTCCAAAAACCCCATCACAAGGTTCCGTTCCCGAAGCCGGGCAACATGGTCTATCCGGCCCCGGCGGTGCTGGTCACCTGCATGGACCCGGTGACACGGGAACCCAACGTGTTCACGGCAGGATGGGCAGCAAACGTCTGTACCAATCCGCCCATGGTTTCCGTCAGCATCCGGAAGGAACGGTATTCCTACGACATGATCCGGAAATCCGGCGAATTCACCATCAACCTGACCACGAAGGATCTGGCCCGGGCTGCCGACTACTGCGGCGTCCGTTCCGGCCGCACGACCAATAAATTTCAGGACATGGGCCTCACCATCGATCCCGGCCTTTCCATTCAGGCCCCCAGCATCCGGGAGTCTCCGGTGAGCATCGAATGCCGGGTCAGCCAGATCATTCCCCTGGGTTCCCACGACATGTTCCTGGGGGAAGTGAAGGCCGTGCTGGTAGACGAGCACTACATGGATGAGAAAGAGACGTTCCACCTGGAAGACGCGGATCTTCTCTCTTACGTCCATGGAAATTACTATACACTGGGAAAGAATGTGGGCCACTTCGGCTGGTCCATCCGGAAGAAGAAATGAAAACAGCCACGATGTGAATCGCTGTCATGAAAACAGCCATGCGGGGGCGCTGCCCCTGCACGGCTGTTTTCTTTCGCTGGAAAAGCGGTCTTTTCGTATTTCGTTATTACTTCATGATGAAGCTCAGGATGATAACCTCGATGACGCCGATGGCCCATGCGATGGTGGAGTTCACAGACCAGATTCTCAGCTGATCCTTGGCTTCCGCAACCCCCAGTGTCCGGTTGACAACCCAGAAATAGGAGTCGTTGAAATAACCGAAGAACAGGGAGCCGACGCAGCAGGCCACGCAGCCCAGCAGCGGGCTTGTGCCGGCAGCCAGCAGGATCGGAGCGGAGATGGATGCCGCAGTGGTCATGGCCACAGTGCCGGAACCCTGAATGAAACGCATCGCCGTGGAAATCACCAGCGGCAGGAGAATCATCGGGATGGCAGCCTTCGCCATACCGTCAGCCATGTAGTTGCCCAGGCCGGAATCCTTGATGATCTGACCCAGCGCACCACCGCCGCCGGTAACCAGCATGATGATGCCGGCGCCCTGCATTCCCTTTTCGATTTCCGCCAGGCAGGTCGTTCTGTCCAGTCTTCTGCCCAGTGTGAAGATGGCCACAACCAGACCCAGACCCACCGCAACGATCGGCTGACCCAGGAAGATCAGAACCTGCATGAAGCCGGTGGTCTTTCCGAGTGCGGTAGCAACCGTGTTGATGAGGATCAGCAGGATCGGCAGAATCAGCGGCATGAAGGATTCCAGCGCACCCGGAACACCTTCCATGTCCATATTGAATGCCGCTTCATAATCTGGCTCGCACTTCTCCACTACCTTCACCGTTCCGTCGGACTGCTGTACCCAAGGGTACTTCCGGCCCAGGGACTTCGCATAGGCGATGCAGGCGATGGTCATCGGAATAGCCAGAACCAGGGTCAGCAGGATGAACTTGCCCACATCCACACCGAAGATACCACAGACGCCCAACGGACCCGGTGTCGGCGGAACCAGGGAGTGGGTGATGACCAGACCGGAGGCCAGGGAAACACCCAGTGCGATGACGGACTTCTTCGTCGTTTCCGACAGCGCCTTCGCAATCGGAGCCAGTACCAGGAATCCCGAGTCGCAGAAAATCGGGATCGATACCATGAATCCAGTGAAGGCGAGCGCATACTCTTCCTTTCCTTTGCCGAAAATCCGCAGGAAAGTGTACGCCATCCGCTTCGCCGCCCCGGTGACCTCGAAAATCTGACCCATCATGACGCCGAAGCCGATGATGATGCCGATGCTGCCCAGCGTACCGCCGAAGCCGGATGTGATGGAATTGACGATACCGAAAGGTTTCTCGACCCCGTCAACCTTGATCATAATCGTCGTGAGCGGCATTCCGCCGATCACACCGACCACCACCGTGGAGATAATCAGCGCCAGAAACGCCTGGATTTTCGTCTTCAGAACCATGAAAATCAGAAGAACGATACCGACAGCGAGTCCGAGAAGCATCTGATTACCGCTTAAACCGTTAACCATAATTCCCTCTCTTTCCTTATTCAGGTTTAGATTAATGATGAAAAAAATGCCGTTTTGGCTATAACCGCCGGGGCGGGAAACTGCGCATATTCTCCCGCTCCGGATGTCATACAATTGTTATTTCGTGAAGAACGGTGCGTACTTCGCCGCCAGACGGATCGCCTCGATCATGCTGACCGCACTGACGATGTTCTTCCCGGCGATATCGAAGGCTGTGCCGTGGTCCACCGAAGTCCGGAGAATCGGCATGCCGTTAGTGATGGCGATGGTCTTCTCGAAGTCCAGGGTCTTCGTGGCAATATGCCCCTGGTCATGATACAGGGACAAAACGCTGTTGAACTTTCCGGTCGCACACTGGTGGAATACGGAATCCGCACTCACCGGGCCCACCACATCGTAGCCCATCTTCTGCAGCTCTTCCACCGCCGGTGCGATCTCCTTCACTTCCTCGTCTCCGAACAGTCCGTGCTCGCCGGAATGCGGATTCAGGCCGGCCACCGCCATGGTGCCGCCCTCCACGCCCAGTCTCCGGAGCGCTTCTGTGCAGCGTTTCACGTAATCGATGATCCGGTCCTTCTTGATCATATCCAGCATCACCCGCAGGGACACGTGACGGGTCAGGAAGAAGACGCGCATGCCGTTGGTTTCGAACATGGTCAGCGGATCTTCCGTTCCGGTCAGGGCGCCGAAGATCTCCGTGTGGCCGATGTAGTGAATATCCGCCGCATGAAGCGCTTCCTTATTGATCGGGGTCGTCGCCACGGCGTCCGCTTTCCGGTCCATCGCCAGCTGAATACTCTTCTCGATATACTGGTATGCCGCTCTGCCGCACATCGGACTCACCACGCCGAAGGCGAATTCCTTCTGGTCGATATTTCCCAGATCAATCAGATTCAGCACGCCTTCCCGGTAATTCCCCTGCTCCGGTTCTTCCACCACATTCACCTTCAGATCAGCGCCGCAGATCTTCACGGCATTCTCCATGACCTGACGGTCGCCGATGACAATGCAGTCCGCTGTATCCTTCAGCTCTCCGGACGCCAGGGATTTCACAACAATTTCCGGGCCGACACCGGCAGGATCACCGATCGGCACCGCAATCAAAGGCTTTTTCATGTCTATCTTCCTTCCTACTCTGCACCGCACAACCGGCGGGCAGAGTTCACCGCTTTAATTTGCTAACTTTTAAGATACCGTAAATTTCGAAGAATGTAAAGAGTCCGTCCCCGGCGGACGGACTCTGCCGGACGCTAAATGTACAGCTTCTCCTTCAGGTATGTGATACAGCGGTTGATCGCATCGGATTTTCCCTGGCTGCCGCCCTTCGTGATGATCTGCAGTCCCTCGAATTCCCCTTTCAGGAAACTGCCGTAGGCCGCCAGAGGCAGAACCTCGTCCAGCAGCTTCAGCCCCGCCGTACCGAAGCGCTCACAGACGCTGACCGTGATGTCTCCGCCGCCGGTATACAGCCCCTTGAACAGCGGGTCTGCAGAAAAGATACTGTAGGCGATCTCCGCGAATCCGGAATTGATTACTCCGGTCAGTTCATCCAGCGTCATGCCGTACCGTCTCTGGTACGGTTCGAAATCGATCCGGTTCTCCGGGTAGATGCCGTCCCCGGTCACTGTGCAGATCTGGTTCCGGTCGCTGCTGGCCTGAATATCTGCCACCACCCGGCGGATTTCCTCCTCCCGGGTCTCTTCATCCAGCAGTTTCCTCGTTTCCACGAAACAATTGTGGGTCCGCTGGGACAGCCACAATTCCTCCATCTGGACCTTCGCCATCGGATGCACGCTGCCCATCACCACCAGAATCTTACTCTTTCCCTTCGTCTCGAACGGTTTGATCAGCTTCCGGGCCATGGTCGCCGTCATGACGCCGGAGTCCACGATCACCGCCTTCTGCCGGCTGGTGATCACCGCATCTGCGATCAGATCCAGATCTTCCTGGGTCACGGCATCCAGAGACAGAATCCGGCAGCCAGCGGAAATCATCTCATTCATCACACCGGCCAGATGGTGTTTCCCATTCATCATATTATCCATCCGGATGGTGCCGACCCGGTATTTCGTCTGCTTCTCCAGCACCTCTGTCACGTTGGAGGTCTTCACCGGCGTCTTCGGATCCACCGCAATGCCGGACTTGTGCAGAGGAATCCCGTCCACCAGCATGTATCCGCCGATGACGACCCGGGATGTGGCCGGGAAAGTCGGCACCACAATGGCCACATAATCCTTCCCCAGGCTGTCCAGCACCGCATCCGTCTCCGCTCCCAGGTTCCCCCGGAGAGTGCTGTCAATCCGATGGGAATACAGCTTCACATCCTCCTTCTTCAGCAGCTCCGTCGCCCGGTAAACCCGGTCGTATGCTTCTTCCGGCGAGATGCCCCGGCTGTCCGTCGGATAGATCACGCAGTCACATCCGTCGATGAGCGCCGGTTCCACTGCGTCCTTGTTCAGAATCGTATATACACTGTAATCCATCTTCGTCAGGAGCACGCCTGTGGCGTTTCCCCCCGTCAGATCGTCAGCGATGACGACACACTGTGCCATGTTCTTTCCTTTCTCCGTCCCTATTTCTTCAGCAATACTTCCACGGCTTCTCTGAGGGTGGTGATTTCACCCACATTCCCCGGGAAAATGACATACGGCGTCTTCGGGAACCGGCTTTCCTCGCCGGTCTGCCATACCGGAATTCCCGGCTCGATCTGCCCCAGCACATTCGCTTTCCTGACCGCCAGCGCCTTCGTTCCCACATCGCTGGAGGTAATTCCCCCCTTGGCGATGACGAACGCCGGCGTCACTTCCAGTCTGCCCACCAGGGACTGTACCGCATCGGAAATCCGCACGGACAGACGCAGCTCATCTTCCTTGTCTCCGGTATCCGCCGTGATCAGCGCACGGGTGGTGAAGCAGCAGACCGTCTTTCCGGAACGGATCGCTTCATTCTCCAGGGCAAGGCACCGGTCCACCTCTGCGGCAAACTTCGATTCGTCCTTCACCAGTGTGGCGTCCAGCTCAATGAACTGAATATCCTTCAGCTTCTTCAGCTCTTCCACCTGCTTCGTTGTCTTCTCCGTGTGGGATCCGACGACGATGATGCCGCCGTTTTCCGTCTCCTGCACCACCATCTGCTTCCGGGTCAGAAGCGGCTGATCGGAGACGCCGCCCATCACCTTCACAATGGATGCGGCGGTGCGGAACAGGAAGACCTTTCCTGCCTTCATGGCGCGATAAAGCGCGATGCAGAAGACCTTCAGATCCGGGTAATCCACCGCATTCACAATGACCTTGTTGAAGTCCTTCACCGCCATCAGCTGAGCCTGGATCTTGTCGATATTCATATCATGGATGTCTTCGTTGGAAATGCAGACCACATCCTCCGCCTTGAATGCGCCCTTCGTCTTCTCTTCAATGTATTCCGGGAAGGTGGGTGCGGTGTACCCGAAGGTCTTGTCTCTGGCGAATTCCGTTTCGTTGGCCGGCACCAGCTCCTCGCCGTATTTCACATAGTGCACGTTATTTACGGTGAAGCGGCCGCCCTCCTTGAAGAAAGGACACATGATTTCCCCGTCCACAGTCTTTCCGGTGTTCTTCTCGTAATCCTCCTTCAGAATCTTCGTTTCCAGCGGGAAGTGGCCCCGGAGCGTGGAATCGCTGCGGCTGATGAAGATATAGTCTTTTCCGCATTCCTTCGCCACTTCGTCACAGACTGCCGCAATCTCGTGATGCGCTTTCCGGGTCTGTTCCTCGGTGAATCCCCGGGAATTGGTCAGAACATAGAACAGGTTGTTCTCCTCTTCAAATCCCTGCCGGATGCTTTCCTTCTCCCAGTTCGTATATACAGAAATGTCGTGCACCGTCTGCACACCGGTCGGGTCGTCGTCCAGTACAACGATCTTCGTCCGGTTTCCGGCGATTTCCTTCTGCAGAAGTTCGTCCATTTTCGGTTCATCAATGGGCTTGAAACGATTCAGAATATCAATGCTTACTGCCATGTTTTCTCTGCTCCTCTTCTGTGCCTTCGGGCGGCCGCCCGAAAGGATTTTTCTTGTCTGTCCGGAGGACTAATCCTCCATCTTCTTCACGGTCACATCCGCCAGCTTCTCGAAATACTTCACGTAAGCCGCATGGTCGTCATTCAGGCAGCCATGCACCTTCAGTGTCTGCTGCACTTCGTAGAGCTGAGCCGTGAACGGAATCGGGCAGTCGATGGCATGGGCCGTGTTGATGACGTTGGTGATATCCTTGTGATTCACCTTGATGGTGCCGCCTGCCACGAAGTCGCGGTTCACCATTCTCGGCGCCTTGTCCTCCATGACCTGACTGCCGGCCAGACCGCCCCGGATCGCCTGGAAAACCTTCTCCGGATCCGCTCCCGCCTTGGTGGCAAAGGTCAGTGCTTCCGCCAGTACGGCGATGTTGTTGTTCACAATGATCTGGTTCGCCAGCTTCGTGATACTGCCGCTGCCGGAACCGCCGATGAGCAGGGCGGAAGAACCGTAATGGCAGAACACTTCCTTCTCCGCCAGCCGGAAATCCGCTTCGTCTCCGCCCACCATGATGGCCAGGGAACCGCGGACGGCCCCTTCCTGTCCGCCGGAAACCGGCGCATCCAGGAATCCGATGCCCATTTCCTTCAGCTTGTCATAGCACTCTCTGGAGTCCGTCGCCGTAACAGAGCTGTGATCGATGACCAGGCTGCCCTTCTTCATGTGCTGCGCCACGCCGTTTTCGCCGAAGTAAACGTCCTTTACGATAGAAGCATTCGGAAGAATGGTCAGAACGATATCGCAGGATTTGCCGATCTCCTCATAGGTGCCGCCCTTCGCCCCCAGTAATTCCAGTTCCTTCACCAGATCCTGATTCAGATCTGCTACCATCAGGTCAACGCCTGCCTTCGCCAGATGAGATGCCATCGGCTTTCCCATGATGCCCAGTCCGATAAATCCTACTTTCATGTCCCTGTCCTTTCTCGTGATGGATGAATTATGTATTCCTTCATACCCGGATATATGGTATGATCGAAATGGCCGGTATACCGGTTACAGCTTTATATGTCAATGATAATACGAACCAGTATACCGGTCAATATTTTTTCGGACCGGACTTCAGGAGCGAAATATATGGGATCACTCAATGAACAGGCGTATCAGTATCTGAAACAGATGATCACGTCCGGCGCACTGGACAGCTCGAAAGTGTACTCGGAAACCCGGCTGGCGAGACAGCTGGGGATGTCCCGGACCCCGTTCCGGGATGCCATCCAGAAGCTGGAGCAGGACCGGTACATCGATATCATTCCCAGCACCGGATTCCGGATTCACCGGCTGACAGAGAAGGATGTCATCGAAACATTCCAGACCCGTTCCAGCATCGAAGGTTACGCTTCCTACATGCTGACGAAGGAATACGAAAGTCCCCAGGCGAAAATTCTGTTTCTGGAACTGGAGAATATGATCAGCCATATGAAGCTGACCTACGAACAGGCGAAGGATGACTTCAACCCATCCATTCCCGCCTTTTTTAACTATGACCGGAAATTCCACGAAGCTGTGATCGGCTATCTGGGGAACGCCTACCTCACCAACCTTTTCGAAGGGCTGATCTATCAGATCTCCCGCATGGCCTATCTGTCCCTTTCCCACCCGGGCCGTCCGGCCACCACGATCCGGGAGCATGAGGCGATTCTTCAGACCATGCGCGCCGGCGACCTGGAGCACATCTACCGGCGGGTGCTGGAGCACATGGACACGCCCAGCCGGATCAACATGGAAGACATCCGGCAGGTGAACTGAGCTTTTCAGACAAAAAATACCAAGGGCCCCGCCCCGGACGATGATATGCCGTCGTCCGGAGCGGGGCCCCGTTTTCTGACCGGCCGCCCGAAGAGATTTTTTGTCCTTCACTTCCGGTCACCCGCGCTGCCGGCCAGCCCGGTCAGTTCCGGTCACGGGACGGCAGCCTGCTCCGCACATCCTCGTACAGACTGTCGAAGGACGCCTGCCTGCCGTCCCCGGTCAGCGTCATGGCAATTTCATGACGTTTCCCCTGCGGGTCAGTCAGAAACAGTTTTTTCAGCTTGCCGCCGGCCAGTCCCACCTCGAATTTCTCCATCTCATCGAAGCGATAGATCTCCACCCGGCGCCCCTCCTTCACCACATAATCCCGGGTCACGATGAGGCCGAAGTCTTCGTATTCCCGAGAATCCGGAGAAGCCAGCTGTTCGCAGAACTGCTCCATGTCCGGGATTTTCCCCAGTTCCTTCCGGGCAGCCCGTCTGGCCGCCTGATTCGTGATCAGCACCAATGTGCCGGCCGCCAGAAACAGACCGCCGATGGGCGGAAATTTCCAGACAATCGCCGCTCCCATCACCAGCATGGTTCCGGCGATCCACCGGCCCTGGGTCAGATCCTCCCTCTCCCGTTTCGTGAACCGCTCGAAAATCTGTCTTCCGCTCTCCATTTTCTCTCCCTTTCTCCGCTTTCTTTCCGCTTCCCTGTTCCCCAGTATACCAGTGATTCCGCCGGAATGCACCTCCTGGCAGCGCCGCATTCATGACGCCGCATACACGAAAAATCCGGGGAAGCGGTACGCCGCTTCCCCGGATTCCGATGCTCGTAAATCAATCCGATTATTTGATTTCGTGGAGCCATCCTTCCGGACCTTCGATTCTGCCCATCTGGATGCCCGTCAGGGTATCGTACAGCTTCTGCAGCCCAGGACCCATCTCGTCCATGCCGGTCGGGAACTCGATGACCTTTCCATGGTCGTTGATCTTTCCTACCGGGCAGATTACCGCAGCCGTACCAACCAGACCGCACTCTGCGAATTCCGGTACTTCGGACAGCAGAACCTCTCTGTGTTCCACCTTCATGCCCAGCATATCCTTCGCTACGACTTCCAGGGAACGACGTGTCACGGAAGGCAGAATGGATTCCGACTTCGGTGTGACGAATGTGCCGTCCTTCGTGATGAACACAACGTTCATGCCGCCCGCTTCCTCGATCTTCGTTCTTGTGGCCGGATCCAGGTAAATATTCTCTGCGAATCCTTCTTCATGTGCTCTCGTTCCGGCATACAGGGACATCGCATAGTTCAGCGCCGCCTTGATTCCGCCGGTTCCCTTCGGGGCTGCTCTGTCGAAATCAGAGATCTTCACAACAACCGGCTTCGCGCCGCCCTTGAAGTACGGGCCTACCGGCATGCAGATCATGCGGAAAGTATACTCGTCAGCCGGCTTGACACCGATTACCTCGCCGCTGCCGAAAACATACGGACGAACGTACAGCGTCGCACCGGAACCATACGGCGGAACCATGTCCAGATTCGCCTTCACCAGTTCATCCAGGCCCTTCATGAACAGTTCCTTCGGAACCGGCGGGATCTCCAGACGGGTGGCGGAGTCAATCATTCTCTCGGCATTCAGCTCCGGACGGAATGTGACGACTCTGCCGTCCTCCGTTCTGTAAGCCTTCAGACCTTCGAAGCAGGCCTGAGCATACTGCAGAACGCCGGCACACTCATTGATATGAACGGTCGGATCCGTGGTCAGCTGACCCTCATCCCACTTTCCGTCTTTCCATGTTGCAACGAAACGATACGCTGCCGGCGTGTACTCGAAACCGAGACTGCCCCAATCCATTTCCTTAGCCATCAGTAACTCTCCTTTCGACTCTATTTTCATCTGAAAATTAGTGAACAATACTAAAATAAATTCAACGTATTTAGTTATAACACCAAACTACGATAAATTCAACAGGATTAAATTGTCATTGCGTACTATTTTCCGAACACTATTATACAGTTTTTTCTGACAAAATGCAACGGCGCCGGCGTTCGGTTCTCTGACTTTTTCGAAAAAAACACACAAATGCTGCGTCAGGACTTTTCCGGCACCGGGAAAGAGACCGTTTCCCGGACGGTTTTCGTCGTTCAGGAAACGGCCTCCCTGCCCAAGGCCGTTTCCGGCCCCTATGGTATAGTGGATCGTGGCATGCTTATTGAATGGCTTCCGGTGTTTCCGGCTTATTTTGCAGCAGCGACTGCCTGGAAGGCCTGGTCCAGATCCCAGATAATGTCTTCTGCCGTTTCTGTGCCGATGGACAGCCGGATTGTATTCTGATAGATTCCCGCTGCCTCCAGTTCCTGTTCGTTCAGCTCAGCGTGGGTTGTGGTGGCCGGGTGAATCACCAGAGACTTCACGTCCGCCACATTGGCCAGCAGGGAGAAGATCTTCAGATTGTCGATGAATGTGTACGCTTCCTTCTGGCCGCCCTTGATATTAAAGGTAAAGATAGATGCGCCGCCGTTCGGGAAGTACTTCTCATACAGCGCGTGATCCGGGTGGTCCTCCAGAGAAGGATGGTTCACGGATTCAACCAGCGGCTGAGACTTCAGGTACTCGATGACCTTCTTCGTATTCTCGATATGTCTGTCCAGACGCAGAGACAGCGTCTCCAGTCCCTGCAGCAGCAGGAACGCATTGAACGGAGAAATGGCTGCGCCGGTATCTCTCAGCAGAATCGCCCTCACATAAGTGACAAAGGCTGCCGGGCCCGCCGCGCCCACAAAAGACACCCCGTGATAGCTCGCATTCGGCTCGGAGAACTGCGGATATCTGCCGCTCTTCGCCCAGTCGAAGGTTCCCCCATCTACGATAACGCCGCCCAGGGAGGAGCCGTGACCGCCGATGAATTTCGTGGCAGAATGAACCACAATATCTGCGCCGTGCTCGATCGGACGGATCAGGTACGGTGTGCCGAAGGTGTTGTCCACCACAACCGGCAGACCGTGCTTGTGGGCGATTTCGGCAATCGCATCAATGTCCGGAATATCGCTGTTCGGGTTGCCCAGGGTCTCCAGGTATACCACCTTGGTGTTTTCCCGGATCGCACCTTCCACTTCATCCAGGTTGTGCGCATCGACAAAGGTTGTATCGATGCCGTACGGACGAAGGGTGTGCTCCAGCAGGTTGGAGGAGCCGCCGTAAATGGTCTTCTGGGCGACCACATGATCCCCCGCCTGCGCCAGGGCGATCAGGGAATATGTCACCGCCGCTGCCCCGGATGCCAGTGCCAGTCCGGCCACGCCGCCTTCCAGCGCTGCGACTCTCTGCTCCAGAACCCCCTGTGTAGAGTTGGTCAGACGGCCGTAAATGTTGCCGGCATCCTTCAGGCCGAAGCGGTCTGCTGCGTGCTGGCTGTTATGGAATACATAGGATGTGGTCTGGTAGATCGGAACCGCTCTGGAATCCGTTGCCGGATCCGGGTTCTCCTGTCCTACGTGCAGCTGCAGTGTGTCAAATCCAAACTTTCTATCTGTAGTCATTTTCTTTACCTATATTGTCCTTTCGTAATGTTCCGTTCGTGACGTTCTGTTTCTTTCCGCGACGTCCTGTTCCTTTTCGTGACGTCCTGTTCCTTTCTCCGGATGCGCCCGCATCCCGCCCGGATCCCCGGGGTCCTCTCTGTTTTCGTAGCTGCCCGAGCTACATTCGTCCGAACCGGTAATTACGCCGGACCAGTGACTCGAAAATCAAACCCATTCTGTTTCTCCTTTTCTCAAGCCGCTTTCCGATATCCTTAATTCACATATGTTTAGTATGTTTATGTGCTGTAGCTATAAGATATCATCTTCATAGGATTTCGTCAACATCTTTTTCTATTTTTTTCGTTGGTTTTCACAAATCTGCAAAATTCTGTCCAAAAAAGCCGTCGGAACGTCCGGTCTCGCATCTGAACCGGCCGTTCCAACGGCATGAATATGTTGGTATGTCTGTTTACAAAATCCGTTCTGCCTCTGTCCTTCCCCGTTACCACAGCACCGGAGAAAAGTGACAATTTCATTTGGCAATAATATTGTAACTCAAGGTGGCCTCTTTGTCAAAAACTACTGTACATCCCATTTGGAAAAGCGTAATATAATAATGTCTTGAAGGAAGTATACATTATCAGTAAGGAAAGTACTATGAGAATCATCAACAAGAAACGGGCCGACGGCACCTACATATATGAGTCCCGCTACCAGCAGATCGCGGTGGAAATGGCGAAGAAAATCGCAGAGGGCTGGTATGAAGTGGGGGAGAAGATCAATGCCCGCTCCACCATCGCCACGGCTTTCAACGTTTCCCCGGAAACGGCCCGGAAAGCCATGAAAATCCTGGTGGATCTGGGAATCGTGGTCAGCCAGCAGGGCAGCGGCACCTACGTGGCCTCCCGGGAAAAGGCCCAGTTGTTTTATAACCGGTATCAGAGCACAGTGTCCATCCAGCAGATCCGCACGGAGATTACGAACTCCATCCGAAGCCAGCAGAGAGAACTGGAACGTCTGTCCCAGCTTCTGGACACACTGGCCGGACAGACGAAGCGGGACCACAGCACCATGTCCATCGTTCCCTACGACATGCGTGTGGATGAGAACTGCCGGTTCCTGGGCCGGACCATCGGTGAACTGAACATCTGGCAGCAGACCGGCGCCACCATCGTCGCCGTGAAGCGGGGAGACGAATACAAGATGTCCCCAGGTCCTTACGAAAAAATCGAAAACGGTGATGTCCTGCTGTTCGTGGGTGACGACCACTCCACCCAGCGCATGATGAACCTCTTCAATGCACCGGAGGAACTGAAGGAAACAGAAAACGAATAGCACGGGGGATGAGACGATCTCATTCCTCTTTTCTATTTCTCGGGCAGCCGGCCGATGCACATACATGGGGCAGCCGCCGAAATGTACCGGGGCGACACGTTTTGACCAGGTACGAAAACGCAGAAAAACCCATTCTCGCACCAACCCTCCGGCGAACTCCTTTTTGAAATTGTAATTAATTTACATGCATCAGATTCTTCGTATATAATCACCACTTCCGCATCCCTTTTGCACGGCACACCATGTTGTATCCCGTATACACGGCCGGCCGATGGGATGTTTTTTGTCCATCATGCTCAAACCGTATACAATCTTTCTGACAGTCGGGTGCGGCAATACGATTTTTTTCAGAATCGCACCATTCTGCCCGGCCGGGGGCGGCGACACCGCAAAAAATCGAAACAGCCCGCCCGAATCACTCCGGGCAGGCCGTCTCAATGTTGAAACAGATTGAATCTGATAATTGCAGGTTACTTTTTCTTGTTCTGCATCACGCGATAGACCGGAAGGCCCACCACCAATACCGCCAGGCTCCCCAGGGACAGCAGTGTGCTGTGCATGCCGGAGAGGAACAGCTGGTTGACGATGACGAAAACGCCGGAAGCAATGGCGATGACCGGGATCACCGGATACAGCGGAACCTTGTAGGAACGCTCTGCGTCCGGCCAGTCCTTCCGCAGCTTGATCACTGCAGCGAAGGTCAGCGTATAGAAGATCCAGATCGAGAAGATCGCCAGATCGGTCAGCATGTTGAACTGACCGCTGATGGCAAACAGTGCGCCGATCACGGCCACCAGGAGAACACTGTTCACCGGCACATCGGCACCGTTCAGCTTCACCAGCTTCGAACTGGCCGGGAAGCTTCCCGTTTCCGCCATCGCATAGCTGACCCGGGAACCTGCCAGCAGGAATCCGTTGCAGGCACCGAATACGGAAATCATGATACCCACGGCGATGAGCTTGCCGCCGATGCTGCCGAACAGCACCGTCGCAACGGCAGAAGCCGGCGCATCCAGCTTCGCCAGTTCACTGGCCGGCAGAATCTTCAGGTATGCGATGTTCACGACCAGATAAATGATCATAATGACGGAGACGCCGCCGACGATTGCCTTCGGCAGATCCTTTGCCGGGTTCTTCATCTCTCCCGCAATGGCGCCTACACCGGTCCAGCCGTCGAATGCGAACAGAACTGCAATCATCAGCTGCCCCATGACAACCACCGGATTCAGACCATCCCCCACCATCGGCTTGAAC
This sequence comes from Eubacterium pyruvativorans, assembly GCF_900102225.1. Classification (GTDB taxonomy): domain Bacteria; phylum Bacillota; class Clostridia; order Peptostreptococcales; family Anaerovoracaceae; genus Aminicella; species Aminicella pyruvativorans. The sequence continues at coordinate 62,897 of NZ_FNBF01000002.1, read as the reverse complement.
AGCGGTGCATCATTCTGCGCTTTCGCGAAGCCGAAGACGATCAGCAGGATCAGCGGCACCAGTTTGCAGATGGTGAACACGATCTGGATGTTGCCCGCAGCCTTGGAACTGGCACAATTCAGGACCGTCAGAAGCACAATGCATCCGATGGCCACCGGAACGGCCATGCTCTGGTTCCCCAGCAGCACTGCGGCCTGATTGCCGAAGGCCACAGCCAGGCCTGCCACCATGGCAGGATAGAAGATCAGCACCTGAATCCAGCCGGACAGGAATCCCACCTTGTCTCCGAAACTCTCTGTCAGATACGGCACAATCCCCCCGGTTTTCGGAATCAGAATCGCAATCTCCGAGAATGTCAATGCGCTGCACAGCGTCACGAGACCGGTGACAATCCAGGCCACCAGCCCCAGACCCGGGGCGCCTCCCGTGGCGGTGTAGATCGCCTGCGGCTTGAAGAACACGCCGGAGCCGATAACGCATCCGACGACCACCGACATGGCGGTGCCCATTCCCATGGTCTTGCGCAGTCCGTCACTTCCGACCTGCTGCGGCGCTCCGGCACCGCTCTTTTCTTTCTTCGTCATTTTTCTTCCCCCTATAACAAAAGATAATGGCTGATCCGCACGACCCGTTCCGATCCCGTGCCTTCCGGGTATAGAAAAACAGAGCAAATGCACGGAAAGAAAACCGTCCATTCACTCTGTGTCGATACCTGAAAGCGTTACTTCTCCGGTGGCCGTCCCCGCATATGCGGAAAACGACACTTTCCAAAGCACCATCTGCACCCGGTCTGTTCACCTGAAAGCTTCACAGTCTGCGGCGGATCACCCGCAGCTGCTTTCCCCATCGGTTTCCCCCGGACCCGCTGTGCATCCACATGCACCGGTGCGCCCTCTTCACGCATTCTCAGCTGGCCTCCGGAAATTTCCCGGCTGCTTCATCTGGTCGTATTGATTTTTGTATTTCTAATTGTACACTCTGTTCATGGAAAATGTCAAATATTATCATCTTTTTCTATTCGATTTTTTCCGCATTATTTCTGTACATAGTGATACACATGGCGGTACCGCACCAGAAAGAATGCCGTCACGGTCAGTGACAGGACTTCTGCTGCCGTGTTTGCATTCCAGATTCCCTCTGCACCCAGCAGGGCCGGCAGCAGGAGAACCGCCGCAATCTGGAATACCAGCGTCCGGAGGAAAGAGATAATCGCAGACACCCAGCCGTTGCCCAGAGCGGTGAAGAAGGCGGATCCGAATCCGTTCCATCCCGTCAGCAGATAGACGAAGGCATAGACCCGGAAAGCATGGATCATCAGACGGAACAGCCCCGGGTCATATCCGGCGTAGAACCTGCACATAGGATAGGCCAGGATCTGGGCCAGTCCGAACATGGAAAGAGATGCCCCCGCCAGTACCGCCATGCTTTTTCGGAAGATGTTCCGAAGTTCCGGATGATTCTGCGCCCCGTAGTTATAGCTCACAATGGCGGAGCTGCCCAGAGAATACCCCATGAATACGGCCGAGAAGATGAATCCGAGATACAGAATCGCCCCGAAGGCAGCAACCCCGTCCCTGCCGATGAACCGCATCAGCTGCCAGTTGTACAGAATGTTGATCATGGAGCGGGACATCATGGTCAGGAATTCCGAAGAACCGTTGCCGCAGGCCTCCAGCAGAAGCTTCAGATGGAACCGGACCCGGCCCGGCGGGAGGAGACGCAGCAGGCTGGTGTTCCGGCGGGCGAAGTAGATCAGAGGCAGAATGCCGCCGAGACATTCGCAGATCGTGGTAGCCAGCGCCGCCCCCGGGGCACCCCAGGAAAACACCCCCACAAACAGCCCGTCCAGGATCATATTCGCCACACCGGTGAAAACCGTCAGAACGAGTCCGAGCCTTGGTTTCTCCGCCGCATTACAGAAACTCTGGAAGGCCACCTGCAGTGTGAAGAACGGCGTGGAGCACAGATTGATCCGGGCGTAGATGATACAGGTGTCGTACATGGCATCGTCCGCCCCCATCCTCCGGGCGATGGCCGGAAGAAAGATCTGACCGATCAGCATCAGCACTGTTCCCGCCGCCAGAATGGACCAGACCAGCAGCGAGAAGGCCTGGTCCGCTTCTTTTCTTCTCTTCTCCCCCAGAAGCCGGGCCACAATGGCACTTCCTCCGGTGCCGAACATGAACCCGAACGTGCTGAGCAGCATCAGCAGGGGCATAATGAGATTCACTGCGGCGAAGGCCGTCTTCCCCGCAAAATTCGAGATAAAAAAACCGTCCACAATGTTGTAGATGGACGTAAATATCATGGTGATGACCGAAGGCATCACATAACGGAACAGTTTCCGGTACGTGAAATGATCTGATAACTGTGCGCGCATGCTTTCCTCCTGTGATTTCTGTCTCCTGCGCCGGCAGCTTTCCGTTTCCTATCATAACACAGGCTTCACAAAGCCAAAACCCCGGCCCTCCGGCCGGACGGCGAAATGCCGCCTGGTCAGAAGTCCGGGGTTCCTCCGGTAATTTTTTTACTTGTCGTTGATGCCGCTGGTCTTGTAGATGATCTTCGACTCACCGTCCATGCCGGACAACTTTCCGCCCATGAATACCGGGCGTCCGGACGCCACTGCCGCCGCCTTCAGCCGGGAGCTCATATCCGTCAGCTGGTTGTCATCCAGAGAGCTGACCAGTTTCTTGATTCCCTGATCATTGAATTTCTTCATGCCGGATGCCAGCTGGTCCGCACCCTGGCTCAGCTGATCTGCGCCGCTTCCAAGCTGGTCCGCACCGCCGGTCAGCGTGCCCACGCCGTCGTTCAGCTTCTTCGCACCGCTCTCCAGCGTTCCGATTCCGCCGTCCAGTTTCTTGATTCCCGCATAAAGCTGGGATGCGCCGGAGGAAGCAGAAGCGACGCCTGCCGTGTACTGGCTCACCGCCGCCGTGTAGGAAACGATGCTGTCCAGTGTGGATTCTGCGTTCTTCAGTCCCTTCATGGCTTCCTGCGCCTTGGAATCAGAGGCTGCCGCCATGGCGGCCAGCGCCTTCACATTCGTTCCGGCTTCCTTGGACGCCGTCTGATAATCCAGCGCCGCTGCGCCGTATTCCTTCGCAGCATCCTGATACTTCACAATGTTCTGCACCTGGCTCACATCTTCCTTGTTCTGTACTGCCAGTGCAATGGCGATGGCCGTTCCCTGAACGGTCTCCGGTGTTGCTTTGTCTCCCAGCACCTTCTGGGCCGCCCCACTGTAATTCTTCACTGCCGATGCAACGAAAGCCGCCTTCTGTGCATCCCCTGCCGCCTGGCCGATGGCCTGCTGCAGCTGGGCCTGGGACGGCTTCATGATCTTCCGGGCCGCCAGCTTGTTGTAGGCCAGGGACAAAATCCCGTTGACGGCGCTCTCATTGCCCGCCAGGGACGGTGCGCTCTTCACCACCGCCGCCTTCAGCTGGCTCTCCGCTGCTGTCACGGCGCTGCCGGAAATTCCGTTCAGCACCTGCTTATAGTTGGCCGGTGTCAGGCTCACGGATTTCATTCCCTGGGCTTTCAGCGCCGTATTCACCTGGGTCTGGACCGTGCCAAACACCTGGGATTCCAGCTGCTGTGTAGCCTGATTCAGCTTGGCATTGTTTCCTGCTAGTGTGGCCAGGCCGCCGGAAAGCTGGGCTGCACCGGCCACCAGTTTTCCGCTGCCGCTCTTCAGTTCCCGGGATCCGCTGTACAGCGCATTCGTGCCGGCCGCCAGCTCCTTCACCCCTTCCTGCAGGGAATCGGTGCCCTTCGCCAGCTTATCTGCGCCGTTGGAAAGGCGGGCGGAGCCGGAAACCAGTTTCGCCGAAGCCGCAGTCAGTTCATCCAGCCCGTCTGTGAGCTGATTCATCTTGTCCTTCACAGAGTTCGCCTTGGATGTGTCCACGTCTCCCAGGATGCCGGAGGCCGCCACACTGTAGGTGCCGTCCAGTTTGAAATTCTTCGCCTTCGCCTTCACCACAACCTTTTCCGGAATGTTGAAATCCTTAGAATGAAGGTTCAGGTTGTCTGCGAGGCCCGGGAAAGCAATTCCCACAGCCACTGTGTTGTCCCCGTCATTCACTGCCTTGCCGTTGGTGACACTGACATCTGTGAAATGGGCATTGTTCAGCACCAGACCGCTGGCCATGGTGTACGGATGGGACATGGTATATCCCTTCCCGTCCGCAGAAACCGTTTCCATCCGGTTCACATGGTAATCGAAGTGAATCTCCACATTCCCGCTCTTCCCGGCGATCTCATCCGCAGAAACTTCCTTTCCGTTCAGGTAGTAGGACACCTGAACCTCCACCGGCAGTTCCCGGTTCGTGGTTCCCTGATAACGGATGTCCTTTCCGTCTGCGTGCCATGTCAGGTTGCTTCCCTTCTTCGTGTATTTCTCGTTTCCGGATGTGTTTTCAATATTCTTCAGATCCGAACGGTCCTTCAGGTTTTTTTTGTCCTTCCCGTTCTTCAGCCATTCGTCCACATAAACCCGGGACGTATCCCCGTCGTTATTCATGATGACATAGGTGGTCTCGTCCTTGCCGGTGGTGGAGGAGGTCAGCAGGTTCGGATAATTCTTCTCCACTGCCTTCTGTGTATCCACGGTCTTCGCACGGCTCACCGGCGTGTAATGTACCGCAATGCCGGTGGTGGCTGCGACACAGACCGCCAGACCGGCGGCGCCGGCTTTTTTCATCATACTCTTCTTCATCATAATCTCCCTCCCGCTGTTTCCGGACGGCGGCGGGCCGCCGGAATCGATGCGAAATATGTTATGCAGTCTTCCCTGTGGAAGCGCTCTGCTTCAATCCTTTCGTACTGCGTATCACCAGTCCGTCCAGGGCCATCAGCAGGGACGGCAGCACCAGAATAACCGTGGCCATACTGATGATGGCGCCCCGGGCCATCATATTGCAAAGCTGGCTGATCAGGCCGACGTTGGAATACAGGCCGACGCCGAAGGTGGCGGCGAAGAATCCCAGGGCACTGACCAGAATGGACGGAATGGACGTGGCAGATGCAATTTCCACCGCCTCCCGTTTCTTCTTTCCGGCGGCCCGCTCCGTCTTGTAACGGGTGGACATCAGGATCGCATAGTCCACTGTGGATCCCAGCTGAATAGTGCTGACACAGACCGGGATGATGAACGGCAGCTTCGTGCCGGTGAATCCCGGAATGCCCAGGTTCACATAGATCGCAAACTCGATGGCAGCGATCAGAATGAACGGCAGAGACACGGACCGGAGCACCAGCAGAATGATCAGGAAGACCATGGCCATGGAAATCAGGTTGACCACCTTGAAGTCGTGGTTCGTGATCTCGATCAGGTCCTTGGTTGCCGGACCCTCGCCAATGACCTTCGCAGACTTGTCATACTGATGCACCACCCGGTTGATCTGATCGATCTGGGTGTTGCAGTTGTCTGTGGAAACCTTGTATGCGGAATTCACCAGAATCAGCTGGTGATCCTTCGCATAGAGGGACTTCGTCACCTGATCCGGCAGGAATTCCCGCGGAATCGCCGTGCCGGTCAGCGCATCCACGCCCAGCACATTCTTCACGCCGCTGATATCCTCCAGCTTCTCGGACATCGCCCGGCCGTCCTTCGGGGCCAGGTTCCGGTCTGCGATGATCATGTGGGTCGTTCCGATATCGAAATCCTTCTCCAGCTTATCATTCGCCGTCATGAACTGGATCTGGGATGCCTTCAGTCCGCTGTCATGTCCCATCATATCCGTGAAATCATAGGTTACGTTCTCATGCATATATCCGTAAATCGCCGGCAAGAATACCAGACCGAAGATCACCAGATAGATTCCGTAGCGGCTGGTGAGACCGTGAGCAATCTTCGAACAATCCGGAATCAGGGATCTGTGCCGGGTCTTCTCCAGCACCCCGCTGAAAATCAGAATCAGGGACGGCAGAACCGTGACACTGCAGATCACACCGAAGACGCAGCCCTTCGCCATAACCAGGCCCAGGTCCATGCCCATCTTATATGTCATGAAGCACAGCGCCAGGAATCCTGCCACCGTGGTGATGGAGCTGCCGGTAACCGAAACAAGGGTGGCGTCAATGGCCTGTCCCATGGCTTCCTTCCGGGAGAGCCCCCGGTCCAGATGCTCCATATAACTGTGCCAAAGGAAGATGGAATAGTCCATGGTGACCCCCAGCTGCAGCACCGCCGCAATCGCCTTCGTCACATAGGATATCTCCCCGAACACGATATTCGATCCCAGGTTGTACAGGATCGCCATCCCGATACTGGCCAGGAAAATGAACGGTACCACGAAAGAGTCCAGCAGCAGCATCATCACGGCCAGAGACAGCAGCACCGCCACCAGAATATATTTCGACTCCTCCGTCTCACACAGGTTCTTCAAATCCAGCACCATGGCCGTCATGCCGGAGACGAAACAGTCCTTCGTGCTGAGTTTCCGAATCTGGGCCACTGCGTTCATGGATTCTTCCGAAGAAGTGGACGTATCGAAGAATACCACGATCATGGACGCATTCGGATTCTTCAGATTCTCCCGGACCTTGTCCGGATACATGCTCTGGGGCACGGCCGGATTCAGGACTTCCTGCAGATTCAGAACCGAATCCACGTGATCCACTTTCCCAATCTCCGATTTCAGATGACTGACCTCGTCCGTCTTCATATTCTCCGTGACGACGATGGAAAATCCACCTTTCCCGAAATCATGAAGGAGCATATCCTGCCCCTTCATCGTCTCGATGGAGTCCGGCAGATATGTCAGCATATCATAATTAATTTTCGTCGCCTGCATACCGAAGAATGACGGAACCAGCAGAAGCAGTCCGATCACCAGAATGACATATCTGGCTTTCACCACTTTCGAACCAAATCCCATAACTTCCTCCTGTTGTTGCTTATTGAATGAATGACCAAAAGTCACCATCTGCATCATAGCACCGTACTGACCAAAGGTCAATATTTTTGAACATGGCGTTTTTAGACAACCGGGCGAATGTGTCGTACTTCATGGTATTCCAACGTTTTTCGACGACAAAAACCAATTTCTTAACGCGTTCTAAATTATTGACTGCCGGTCAGTTCGGTGCTACGATGATGGTAATGACTGGGGACAGTGCGCTCTGCCCCTCCCGAAAGGCATGGTGAAAAGTATGAGTATTCCTCTGAAAATCGGAAAAGCAGCACAGAACAAGCAAAAAAAAAGAGACGCTCTGCTCCGCAGTGCCTATGAACTGTTTACGACGGTGGGTTATCACAAGACGACGATTATGGAAATCGCCATCCGGGCCGGGGTGGCGAAGGGAACCTTCTATCTGTATTTCCATGACAAGGAGGCAATCCGGAACGCACTGATCATACAGAAATCCCGAGAACTGCTGATGGAGGCGGTGGATGCACTGCACCGGCGCAGTGCATCCGAGATGGATTTCGCCGACAAGCTGATCTACGTGTCTGACTACATCATCACCCGTCTGTCGAAGAACATCGCCCTGCTCCAGTTCATCTCGAAGAATCTCAGCTGGGGGATGTTCATGAACAGCGGCGGCGGAAACGATCCGGATGCCATGGCGTTCCACGACTTCATTGCCGGTCTTCTGACAGAAGACGGTGTACAGCTGAAGAACCCGGAACTGCTGATCTACACCACACTGGAACTGATCAACTCCACCTGCTACCACGTGATTCTCAACGGCGAGCCGGCCACCTACAGCGAGTACAAGCCGTACCTGTACCACTGCGTGCGTCTTCTGGTGGAAGATGCCATGGTGAAAGACTGATCTGCCGTTCCTTCCCGAGAGGCTGCCTTGCCCCCTGATGCGATGCTGTGTTACAATTTTCTGCGGAGCATTGCACAAGGGAGGGAGCTATGAAAAAAAGAATACTGCTGATCGGCACCGGCGGCACCATCGCCTGCAAGACCACAGAGAAAGGCCTGACACCGGCCATCACATCCGGTGAGCTGATCAGCTTCGTACCGGACACGAAAGAATTCTGCGACGTGGATACCATCCAGGTCTGCAATATCGACAGCACCGACATTACGCCCCGGGAATGGGCCCTGGTGAGCCGGGCCATCGAAGATCATTACGACCAGTATGACGGCTTCGTGATCTGCCATGGAACGGACACACTGGCCTACACGGCAGCTGCGCTGTCCTACATGATCCAGAATTCCCGGAAGCCGGTGGTGATCACCGGCGCCCAGAAACCGATCGATGTGCCGGATACCGACGCCCGGGTGAATCTTCACGATTCCCTGCTCTATGCCTCGGATCCGGAATCCCAGAACGTTTCGATTGTGTTCGGCGGTTCCGTTATCGCAGGAACCCGGGCGAAGAAGGAACGGGCGAAAAGCTACAACGCCTTCTCCAGCATCAATTATCCGAAGCTGGCTGATATCCGGGGCAACCGGATTATACGGTACATTCCGCCTCTTCATTTCAACGGCGGCGTCCAGTTCTGCCATGACATGAACGGCAGTGTCTGTGTATTCAAGCTGATCCCGGGCATCTCCAGCGATATTCTGAGCGGACTGTTCAGTCAGTTCGACTGCATCATTCTGGAGAGCTTCGGTGTGGGAGGCATCCCGGCCTATCTCATGGAGGAGTTCACCGCCCAGATGCAGGAACATCCGGAGAAACTGGCCATCATTGCCACCCAGGTGGTTCATGAGGGCAGCGATATGAACATCTACAAGGTGGGCCGCCAGGTCAAGGAAGATTACGACCTGCTGGAAACCTACGACATGACCATCGAGGCAGCGGTCACCAAGGCGAAATGGATTCTGGCCAAGGACAGAGGTCAGACCCACAGCACCATCAAGCGGGATTTCTACAGCTGCATCAACCACGACGTACTGATCTGAACGTGGAAAACTGAATACGGAAAATCGAAGCGGGGCAGTCCGGCGGACGTACAAATTCATCGTCCGCCGGCCTGCCCCGCCTTTTTTCATCTTTCCGGCCCATGCCGGTTCCATTCACTCTCTACCGTACAATGACCGACGCAACCGGGCTGGACCATGCACCGTAGTACCGCTTGCCGTGGGATACCCGGTACGCTCTGACCTTCACATAGTATGTCTTCCATTCCTGGAGCTTCGTGAACTTCTTCGAGCGGACCGTTCCCATGTCAGTGTAGGTCCAGGAGAACGCCTTCCCCTTCTGTTTCAGTCCAATCTGGTACTTCGCTCCTGCCTGCGGCACCTTCCCGTACTTCACCGTCAGTGTGGCGACGCCCCGGGTGAGGGATTTCAGCGTTACCTGGTCCGGAATCGCATCGTAATATGAAACAGCGCCGTTAAACACATTTCTGAACAGCAGCCGGCTCGACTTCGCATAGGTGTCCGCTGCACTTCCCTTCTTTCCGACAATGAGGAACCCCTTCACGGCAGATTCGTCGGTCCCTGCTTCATCGGTGGCATATCCCAGCGCCTGCAGGCCCAGACTTGTCACCGTATCCGGCACCGTCACTTCGGTCAGCGAAGTGCATCCGAAGAAGGCCGAATCGCCGATGGACGTGACCCGGTCCGAGAAGGTGACCCGGTCCAGCGCAGTGCAGCCGAAGAAAGCCTGTCCGTCGATTTTCAGTGCCGGGGCGGACCCGGTCACCTTCAGTGTTTTCAATCCCGTGCAGCCGCTGAAGGCTCCGTAGCCGATGGATGTCAGCTTCTTCGGCGCCGTGAAAGAATCGACGGTTCCGCAGCCGCTGAAGGCGAACTTTCCAATGCTCTGCACAGTGCCCGGAAATTCCGGTGTCTCCATCTTCCGGCATCCCGCAAACGCCCGGGTACCGATGGACCGGAGGCCGGAAGGCAGGGTCACCGTCTCAAGCTGGGAAGCATTCTGAAACGCCCGGGCACCCACAGCTGTCACCGTCTGGGGAATCTCATAGGAGTCCCCCTTCTTCCCGGTCGGATAGAAGATCAGCGTGGCTTTCCCTTTGTCAAACAATACACCGTCCGCTGCACTGTACTTCGTGTTCCCGGCGCTCACCGAAACGGAGGTCAGTGAACCGTCCTGCGTGCGGAACGCCTCGGAGGACACCGTTGTGACGGAAGCCGGAATCACCACAGACGTCACTTCACTGCTGGTGTCCTGAAGGAATTTGCTGTCAATCTTCGTCACCCGGCGGCCGGAAAGAATCTCCGGAATCACCACCCGCCGGGCCGTCCCCTGATAGCGGTGAACCGCAGCAGAGCCGTCTCTGTTGACACTGTAGATGTAACTTCCCTGGGTCAGATATTTCACTGCCCCGTGCACCGGCATTCCGCCGAGCAGCAGCAGTGCCGCCGCCAGAGCCCCCAGCAGAACCAGACGCCCCGGCAGACCGAACTTACGATTGAATCCCGTCATTTCATACCCCCTGTATTCATCCTTTAGCAGTTCACAGACCGGCCCCTTACGCCGGCTGTGCGTTACCGCCATTGTAACACAATAGACATACCGTCTCAATGCGTCCCGTCTGCGGGAACATGTCCACCGGCACCGCCTCCCGGAACGTATACCCCCGGGCCGTCAGATATTTCACATCCCGGGCCATGGTGGCAGGATCGCAGGACACATAGACGATCTTCTCCGGTTTCGCAGCACACACCGCCTCCAGCAGCCGCTCATCGCAGCCCGCCCGGGGCGGATCCAGCACAGCGGCCTCCACGGTTCCCAGATGGTAATGATCTCCCAGATACTTCGTCAGATCCTGCTCCGGCTGTCCCTCCGGAAGCATTCCCATGAGCTGGGGCAGAATATCTTCCGCCTTTCCGCATACGTATCGTGCATTTACGATATGATTGATCACCGCATTCCGGTTGGCATTTCGCACCGCATCTTCGTTCGATTCGATGCCCAGCACACGGATCTGGTCGTCCATGATCCGGTTCAGCCACAGCCCGATACTGCCCACGCCGCAGTACAGATCCAGCACGGTGTCTCCCACGGACAGCCCGGCAAATGCGAATACCTGATCATATAATTTCTGCATGCCCGCCGGATTCACCTGATAGAATGCCAGCGGAGAAATCTCGAAGGCCACCCCGCCGATCTCCTCGGTGATGGTCATGCTGCCGGCCAGATTCTCTACTTTCTCCCCGTAGATCTGGGAGAGGGGTCCCCGGTTCGTGCTGAGGAAAACGCTTTCCAGACTGTAGGTCACGCCGTTCGGCGCCGGCGGCAGCTGATAAATTGCCTCATCGATCATCTCCACCAGCTTCCCACCGTTCGGAATTCCCTTTCCGGCGATGACGAGGATGACCATGACTTCGCCGGTTCCGGCTGCAGTGCGGACCACCATGTGCCGCATAAGTCCGGTCTTCTTCTCCGAATCCCAGCCGGTCACATGGTCCGAGCGCATGAACGCCTTCAGTGCTTCCGCGGCAGCCCCAGCCGGCGGCGCCTGGATCCGGCAGACCGGTCCCGCATCCAGCACCTGGTGGGACCGGCCCCGCATGTATCCCACAGACGGTTCCCCGTTCCGCAGGCCGGACACAGCCATCACCGCCTTATTCCGGTAGGCCAGCGGAGAAGAAGGCAGAACCCCTTCCATTCCCGTTTCCGTTTCTTCCGCCATGCTGATGACCGGCGCCACCTGAGGATCCGGGATGCCCCCGATCCGGGTGAGCACGTCAGTCACGTGCCGGCGCTTCAGTTCCAGCTGCTTCTCATACCGGAGACGTCCCAGAGGGCATCCGCCGCAGACCCCTTCGTACGGGCAGTACTCCGGGATTCTGTCCTGAGAAGGTTCTTCCAGTTCCAGAATTTCTGAGACTGCATAATGCTTCTTCACTTTCCGGGCAATCACCCGCACCCTGTCTCCCGGCAGAGGCATCACCCCGCTTCTTCCGGACCGGGCGAATACGGTCATGCCATCAGCTGTTCTCCCGACGCCCTGACCATCTTCCGTTACGTCTTCTATAATGATCCTTACTTCCTGTCCCTTTTCCATGGAACTCCTTCTTCCTGCTTCCGCTCTTCACGCCCGTCTTCAACGTTCTCTTCGTTCCTGCCTTCCCGCCAGTACGGCCGGCTGCTCTCTCTCCCAAGTTTTTCCGCTTCGCCCCGGTTTTCCCGGCAGTGCGGCCGGCTGCTTTCGCTCCGGCGGTCCGCCGCTTCCGGTCATTCGTTCGCTCTGCCTCCTGCCGGCGGGCCTTCTTCCCGACCTTCTTCCGGTCAAAAGTCACGAACTCGTTATCCTCATCGTCCTTCCTGGCGCCGAACCTGCGGCCGGACGGGCGGGATGAACGGGACGAACGGCTGCCCCGGAAATCTTTGCCTTTCCCTTCACGCCGCCGGCGCTCCGGCCGCCCCGTCAGGATCTCGATATCTTCCCGGGCCTCCCCCATGGACTCCCGCAGGAATGCCGCAGCGATCCGAACCGGATCGGCATCCCCCAGTTCCGCACATTTGGCCCGGACCAGGTCCTCATAATCAGACAGATCCATGTCCTCGCAGAAGTGCAGCACCTTCTCCATGGTGTGGTTCGCCTTGATGGGCATGACATCTGCATAAGACGGCATGGTCTTCTCCCGGATGCGGGTGCCGCAGAAATTCTCCAGCGCCGTGATCTTCCGCATTTCCCGGGTGTTGATCAGAGACACGGCCTTCCCCTTCTTCCCGGCCCGGCCGGTGCGGCCGATGCGGTGGACGTAATACTCCATCTCCTGGGGCAGGTCGTAATTAAAAACAATGTCCACGTCGTCGATGTCCAGTCCCCGGGCCGCCACATCGGTGGCCAGAAGCAGTGATGCCGCCCCGGTGCGAAACAGTTCCATCACCCGGGTGCGCTGCTGCTGCACCAGATCTCCGTGGAGCGCCTCCGCCGAGTAACCTCTCCGCTTCAGCATCACCGTCAGCTGCTCTACCTTCCGCTTCGTGTTGCAGAAGATCAGCCCCCGCTTCGGGGACATATAGTCGATCAGCCGGCACAGGGCCTCGTCCTTCTGCCGGCTCTTCACCATATAAAAACTCTGGCGGATCGAACTCACCGTCAGTTCATCATGGGAAACCTCGATCACCCGGGCATCCCGCTGGTACTTCCGGGTCAGCTCCAGAATCTCCTCCGGCATGGTGGCGCTGAACAGGGCGGTTCTCCGGTCTTCCGGCATCGCCTGACAGATGGTTTCGATATCCTCCCGGAACCCCATGTCCAGCATCTCGTCCGCCTCATCCAGGACCAGCACCCGGAGACGGCTGAATTCCAGCGCTTTCCGGCGCATCAGATCCATGACCCGTCCCGGCGTTCCCACCACAATCTGGGCACCCTTCTCCAGGCCCCGGAGCTGCCGCACGATATCGGCGCCGCCGTACACCGGCTGCACCCGGAGTCCCTCCACATGGCTTCCCATCTTCTCCAGTTCCTGGGCGCCCTGCATGGCCAGCTCTCTCGTGGGACAAAGCACAACGCCCTGCACGGCCGCCTCCCCGGGATCCACCGCCTGGATCATCGGAATGCCGAAAGCCGCCGTCTTCCCCGTTCCGGTCTGGGCCAGGCCCACAATGTCTTCCCCGGCCAGCTCCGCCGGAATGGCCTGTTCCTGAATCGGCGTCATCTCCGTGAATCCCATTTCCCGGATGCCTGCCAGAATATCTTCTCTGATTCCACTGTCTTCGTATTTCATATGCTCTCTTTCTGTGCGGGCCTCAATTCACTTCCCGCCTCCCGTTTCTGTATCCCTGCCGGCGCCTTCAAAATTCCCGGCGCCGGAGCAGTCCCTCATTATACCATGGACCGGCCGGCGATTCCAACGAAAAAAAAATCCGCCGGCGGGACTTCCCGCCGGCGGCTCAGGCAGCGGCCGTCAGACGGCCTGCTGTATGAAATCATATTTCTCTGTTTTCGATTACTTGATGGCAGCTGTGTTCAGCAGCAGCAGGCAGAATACCAGGGTGAACAGAGCGACGGTTTCGATGACACCGACGACAATGAAGTAGTTCGCCGTACCTTTCCCGGTCGCCCCCAGCGCATCCGAAGAGGCTGCGGCAGCCTTGCCCTGGAACAGAGCAGAGAGGCCGATGGCCAGACCGCCGAAGAGGCCGATGCCCAGAGACAGCCCCGCATCGATGGTTCCGTTATTCCATGCGCTGGCGATGAAGTTCATCAGCAGGAAGCCGTAGATCGTCTGCGTCAGAGGAGCTCCGGCGAAAGCGATCATGATGAAAGGAGCCTGCTTTCCTGCGGCGTAGCACTTCTTCCAGGCACCGATGGCTGCCTGTCCCGCAAATCCAGTACCGAATGCAGATCCCGCTGCAGAAAGACCCAGTGCAGCTGCCATTCCAACAAAAGCGATGTTCATATTCCTTCTCCTTTTTCTATAATCTCACTTATTTTTTGATTTTGTCATTCTTCTTAAATGGCTCGTATGCGATACCGGTCCACTCCAGTCCTACCTGCCCGGAAAATTCCAGTACGTTCAGTCGGACGCCGTGTACCACTACCGAAAGGAAGCACATGACAATGTTCAGCGCATGCCCGATCAGCACCACGACGATGGCCAGGATGAACAATGGCCCGTGGGCCAGGCCCGCCGCAATCCCGTTGAAGCTCTGGGCAATCGCCAGACCGGCCATGCCCACAGCGAACAGACGGATGTAGGACATCACATTGCCGAAACAGCTGATTGTGTTCAGGAACGTGGTGAATGCATCAGCCAGGCCCGCCTTCAGCCCCTGGGCGAAGGTCTTGTCCGGCGCCATTCCGCCGAAGAGGACCACCAGGATGAATCCGGCCAGGATCGCTATGAAGATCGGCTTCAACATTACTTTTTGTCCGATGACCAGATACAGGGAAAGCAGGTACATGGCTACGATGGAGATCATCCATCCGATGTCGGATATCAGACTCAAGTCCTTCGACGCCAGTTTCTTCTTCACCGCCAGCAGGGTGCCCAGTTCCATCTGGATCGCACCGATGGTGAAGGAGAATTTCATGATGTTATTCTGCTGCTGTGATGCCGTCACGTTGAAGAATTCCGGGTAGTTCGCAAATCCCGGCAGAACCAGGTGCCGGAGGAAAGGCACCTTCATGGCCCCCTCCATGCCGAACCAGGTTCCTGTAATCCCGCCCCACACTATGGTGGCAATGGACAGAACACCCAGCAGGTATACCGGCGTGCTCATCTTCTTCGTCTTCACGGCGATGCCCACCGTTGCCAGCAGGATCAGCAGCCCGTATCCGCCGTCTCCGATGATCATGGCGAAGAACAAGGTGAAGAACATCAGGAACCAGAGACTGATATCCTGCTCCCGGTAACCCGGAAGAATTCCCAGGATGCTGTACAGCGGCTGGATCAATTTCGAGAGTTTATTGTACCGCAGCTTCGTCGGCACGGCCTCATCGTCCTCTGCCACATCCTCCGCAGCCCAGGCCCAGTTGTTCGCTGCCGCCGCCTTGCGGAAGGATTCGATATCCGCCGCCGGTACATAACCGGACAGCCAGACGAAATCCGCATCGCTCTCCGCCGTGGCACTGGCCGAGGAGTAATTCTCCCGGTTCTGTGCCTTCAGCATCTGATCCCGGAAACTGGCTTCGTAAACAGAAGCGTCCCGCAGGACCTCATTACAGCTTTCGGTTTCTTTCCGGCAGTCTTCGATTTCCTGCCGCAGCGCCGGAATCCCCTTCTCCGGCAGCTGGAATTCGCTGCCCCTGATCTCCGGCGGCAGGGTGCCGATCACGGCAATCGTGATCGTCTTCTCTACCGGCGCCAGCCGGATCGCCCGGATTTCTTCATCTTCCAAAATCTGTTCCCACTCCGCCTTCTCCACGCGGTAGAAGTGCAGATTGAATCCCAGATCTCTCAGTTCCTTCACAGACTCCGGTGAAAACTCGCCCCAGGGCTGAACCCGTTCGATTTCCGCCGTGTCCTGCCCGATCGTCTGGGCCAGACTTACTTTCTTCTCCAGTGCATTCAGCACACCGGAATACATCGTTTCGAACGCTTCGTCAGAAAGGATCGGTGTCTCCTCCCTTTTTTGTTTCTTCGGTGCGTATTCTGTCAGCTGCCCCGCCGTCTTCGACAGCGTTGCAAACCGCTCGACACTCGCCCGGTCTGCGCTCTTCCGTTCTGCCAGATGCAGAAGCCCCATATCCCGGAGCCCCTCCAGCATTTCTTCCTTACGGGAGACGGTGGTCACGATGTGAACCATTTTCATTTTCTCTATCATCGTGCTGCCTCCTCCAGTTTCTTCTTCGAGATCTTGCCTCTTACGACCGCAGCCGTCTGCTGGTCTCCAAGGTATACTCCGATAACCCGGATGTTCTCCTTGGCTTCCGGTATCTTCACCTTCTCGAACAGGTTCACCCGCTGGGAGGTGGAGCGGAGCTCCCTCTCCAGCAGTTCCACCTGCTTGCGAAGCGTCGATACCAGCGCATCCAGACGGGCGATTTCCCGAAGCTTGATCAGTGCAGTATCCACCCACAGAGGATAGTCGTCCACGTCATAGGGAATATCCTGAAATGTCAGTTCCTGAAAGGCAGGCAGCCTGACACCGGCGATATTCTCTGTCTTCACAATGACCGTATCCGGCTTCACCAGATGATCCAGTTTCTTCGCATCCTCGAACAGTTCGTTCTCTGCGAACACTGCAATCCAGTCGTCCAGATCCCCGATCATATTCTCACGTTCGACTTCTTTCTCTTCCAGATCGGCTTTCGTCTGCATGATGACGGACTGCAGCTGCTGTTTCTTCAGCTGCAGGGTCGGCAGATAACGCTGATACTGTTTCAGGTGATCCTTCTGCACTTTCTGTTCATTCTTAGTGAGTTTGATCGCCATCTCTGCTCCTTATTCTATTCCGTCGCTTCGTTCTCCTCCGTCCGCTTCGGCCATCTCTCCTGAATGAGGCTGGTCTTCAGTCCGGTCTCATTCGGTTCGAAGCACTCTGCGAGAATCTTCCATCCGAGATCCAGTGCGTCTTCCAGCGGAATATTCACACTCAGATCCATCAGTCTGGATTCAAAAAGCTCACCGTATTTCAGCAGTTTCTCGTCCCATTCCGTCATCAGGAATCCCATGGACTTCTTCTCGAGACTTTCCTTGTACTGGGCATACAGCTTGATCATGCCGTCCATCAGCGCCCGGTGATCGTCTCTCGTCTTTCCGTTTACATTCTGCTTCAGTCGGGACAGGGAACCGAACGGCTCGATATGTCCGTTTCTCAGGTAGAACTGACCCTCTGTAATATATCCGGTGTTGTCCGGAACCGGATGGGTGACGTCATCCCCCGGCATGGTGGTGACGCCCAGGATCGTGATGGATCCCGCTCCGTCGATATCCACAGCCTTCTCATACCGGGACGCCAGAAGCGAGTACAGGTCTCCCGGATAACCACGGTTGGAAGGAACCTGTTCCATGGTGATGGACAGCTCCTTCTGGGCATCGGCGAAGTTGGTCATATCCGTCAGCAGCACCAGAACCTTCTTCCCTTCCAGTGCGAACTGCTCCGCCACCGCCAGGGACATGTCCGGCACCAGCGTACTTTCCACTGTCGGGTCCGCAGCAGTGTGAATGAACATGACGGTGTGGCTCATGGCACCGCCCTTCTCCAGCGTATCCCGGAATTCCAGGTAATCGTCGTATTTCAGACCCATGCCCCCCAGGACGATGATGTCGACTTCCGCCTGCAGCGCAATCCGGGCCAGCAGCTGGTTGTACGGTTCTCCGGAAACGGAGAAAATCGGCAGCTTCTGGCTCTCTACCAGAGTGTTGAACACGTCGATCATCGGAATACCGGTACGGATCATATTCTTCGGCAGAATTCTCTTCGCCGGGTTGAAGGAAGGTCCGCCGATCGGAATCATGTTCTCGGTCAGTGCCGGCCCGTTATCCCGCGGAACACCCGCACCGTCGAAAATTCTCCCCAGCAGGTGGTCCGAGAAGGATACCATCATCGGCCTTCCCAGGAAGCGGACCGGGTCATTGGTGCTGACACCCTGGGCGCCGGCGAACACCTGAAGAGAAACCAGATTCCCGTCCAGCTTGATGACATTCGCATAGCTGTCACCCACCAGAGCCAGGTCGCCGTTTCTGACGCCCTCTGCCCGGACCGTTACAACGTTCCCGACAATTGATTCAATTTTCGTATATACCTTCTGCATGAGACCTCCTAATCAATCGTTCTGGCTGTATAGAAATCGGATACGCTCTTCTCCTGCGCCTCGAACTCCGGTGTCTCGAACACCGTCCCATGCCAGTCGAGGAACTTCTGTCTCAGCTCGTTGAAGAAGCTCCGGATCTCTGTCTTGTCCTCCAGATCATATTTCTGTGTCAGTATGTCATACAGCACGTCGAATTCAACCCGCTGTCTTTCCGGCGGATCTGCCGCATCGATTTCATCGAAGGAGTTCTGCTGCAGGTAAACCGCATCCAGAAGTTCCCCCTTCTGATAGTCGATATAGTCGTCTGCGGAAGTTCCCTCTTCACCGACAACCTTCATCATCTGGCTGACTTCCACGCTCTTCTTCAGAATGTCCCGGGCATTTTCCACCCGATCCATATCCACGATGCCGTCATACTTGGACCAGGATTCCACCGGATTGATGGCCGGGTACTTACGGGCGTCGGAACGCTCTCTGGACAGTCCATGGAAAGCGCCCACAACCTTCAGCGTCGCCTGGGTCACCGGTTCCTCGAAGTTGCCGCCGGCCGGGGATACGGTGCCGCCGATGGTGACGGATCCGATACTGCCGTCCCGGAGACGCACCTTTCCGGCTCTTTCGTAGAATGCTGCAATCGTGGATTCCAGGTAAGCCGGGAAAGCTTCTTCACCCGGAATTTCTTCCAGACGGCCGCTCATTTCACGCATCGCCTGAGCCCACCGGCTGGTGGAATCCGCCAGCAGCAGAACGTTGAGTCCCATCTGACGGTAATACTCCGCCAGCGTTACTGCAGTATAGCAGGATGCTTCTCTGGCGGCCACCGGCATGGAGGAGGTGTTGCAGATGATGATGGTCCGTTCCATCAGGGAACGTCCCGTGCGCGGGTCCTCCAGTTCCGGGAATTCCTTCAGGATTTCCACTACCTCGCCGGCACGTTCGCCGCAGGCGGCGACAATAACAATGTCTACCTCGCCGTTCTTCGCTTCCATGTGCTGCAGCACTGTCTTTCCGGCGCCGAACGGTCCCGGAACACAGAAGGTTCCGCCCTTCGCAATCGGCAGGAAGGTGTCGATACAGCGCAGCTTCATGACCAAAGGTTCATCCGGCCGGAGTCTCTCTTCGTAGCACTTCACCGGCTGCTTGATCGGCTGGGAGAAGATCATGGACAGTTCCTTCGTATCTCCCACACCGTTTTCGATCACACAGACAGTGGAATGAACGTTATACGTTCCCTTCTCCACAATGCTCTTCACGGTCCAGTCACTGCCCTTCAGCGTGAACGGAACCATGATGTGATGCGTGAACAGTCCTTCCGGCACGGTACCCACCGTCACGCCGGCTTCCACACTGTCGCCGGCCTTGACCAGCGGCGTAAACTCCCAGTCCCGGTCCGGAATGGCATCCAGGTACACGCCTCTTTCCAGGAAGAAGCCGCACTGCTCCGCCAGTTCCGGAAGCGGATTCTGCAGACCGTCATAAATCTGTGTCAGCAGGCCCGGTCCAAGATCAACGCTCATCAGCTCTCCGGTGAATTCCACGGGATCGCCGACCTTGATGCCATTGGACATCTCGTAAATCTGCATGCTGGCTATCCCGTTGTTCACACGAATGACTTCGCCCTTCAGTTTCGCACCGTCAACAAGAATGTAACCCACTTCATTCTTGCGGACCGGACCCTCGAACGAAACCTTCGCCATGTTTCCGTTGATACCAGCCACATATCCCTTTACAATTTCCATATCATAAATTCTCCCATTATAATCGATATACCTGCTGCTGAACGTCCCCCAGAATCCGGCGGAATTCCCGCTCTCCTCTGTCATGTTCGAAACAGCTCTTCCGCTCCAGCAATTTCAATTTCAGTGCATAACCGAACAGAACGTAATCATCGAACATGTGGAGTCCCACCAGCTGGTCCAGCTGACGGAATTCATAGTCCAGCATGATCTGTTCCGCCTCCAGCGGATTCTTCGCCGCCAGCGCCTCCTGGGCCACCTGGGAAATCTGCGGATCCTTGTCATACACTGCGCTGTACTGCTTGCCCAGACGGATGCTCCGCTGATGATTCAGTTCCTTCGCCAGCATATTGTAGAACGCCGCCCAATCCCGAAGAATTGGCGCGTCGTCTGAGAACAGCGTCAGTTCCTCCAGCACCCGGTAGGTCTGTTCACTGACTGCCGCCTGGCACATGACGAGAAATTCCTGATAACTCATCGGGAGATCTCCGTCACTGCGGAGATCCGGCAGGCTCGATATCAGATAGTAATATGAGGCCACCTAAACACCCCCTTCTTAGAAATCAAGATCTCTGAAATACGGCATCAGCATTTCTGCGATTTCCTCATCCGTGCAGTCGAAGTAGCCGGAGCCGTCCTTCGCTGCCAGGCGGAATCCCGCTTTCACGTTCTTCGACGGACGAATTTCCAGACCGCCCTTGATTTCCTTCGCCAGAGCGCTCTTCAGACCGTCGCTGACTTCCGCCACTTCTGCGGTATATCCGGACACGTCTTCTCCCGCAGCAGCGGCGCGGATCAGTTTCCCCAGCGCCTCGCCGGACAGCGTATCCCGGATTCCCTCCCGGAGAATCTTCTCATAGATCGCCTGTATTTCTTTCTTGAAAGCGAGTACCGCATCCCGCCGCGCCTGATCTGCGCTGACGGCTGCACTCTCCTTCAGGATGCCGATCTCTTTCTCGGCGGCTTCCTTCGCCCCCTCAGCCTGTTCCCTGGCTTCCGATACGATCGCATCCGCTTTCTGCCGTGCTTCCGCAAGAATCTTCTCTGCCTCTGCATTGGCAGCGTCCACACCTTCTTTCCGGATGGAGGATACTAAATCCTGAATCTGTAATTCCATAGGCTCTCTCCTTCTGTATCTCTGACACCAACAACTTTTCGACATTTCGTTCTGCGTATCCCGAACGTCCCTTTTCAGATCGCCCCATTCGCTGCGACAGAAGATACCGGATCCTGTTTCCAGGTATAACCTGTCACAATCTTAACAATCAACTATTCTTATTATTTCAGAATTATAACACTTGTCAAGAATTTCACATGGAGTATTTCTAAAAAAACAAGACCAGATAAATATCTGGTCAGATATATGATGTTATTATGCCCGAAATCAATCGATTTTAATAGTGCTATTGCAACATTTTATTGCCAATTAACAAAAATACTGTATACAATTCATTCGTGTATACAACTCCCCTCTGCATCCGACCGTCCGCCCGGTTCTATTTTGTCCGCCATCTCCACCAGACGCTTCAGCCGGTTGTTCACCCCCGACTTTTTCAGCGGCGGATCCAGCATCTCCCCCAGCTGGGTCAGGCTGGCCTCTGGATAGCGGAGTCTGAGGTCCGCCACTTCCGCCAGTTTCGGAGACAGCTTCTCGTACAGCCCGGCCTCCATGAGCTTCCGGATGGCCTCCCCCTGTTTCTGGGAGGCATCCAGGGTCCGGTCCGTGTTCGCCGTGTCACAGTTCATAATGCGCATGGTCTGGTTCATGAGGCCCTTCCGGATCCTTGTGTTCTCGAATTTCAGCATCTGGGTGCTGGCTCCCATGAGGGCCAGGGTGTCGCTGATGTACTGGGAATTCTTCATGTAGACAATCCACCGGCCCTTTCGCTCCACCACCCGGGCGGACAGGTCATCGAAGGTGTTGATCATGCGCTTCAGGTCGTTGGCCAGGTTGTGACTGGCCAGGGAGAATTCCAGGTGATACCCCTTCTCCGGATCGCTGATGGTGCCGGCCCCGATGAAAATCCCCCGCAGATAGGCTTTCCGGCAGCATTTCTTCTGGGTCAGTCCGCTGTAGATTCCGTCACTGATATAGTTGTTTCCCTCCCGCACCAGCAGGATGCCGGTTTCCCGCAGGATGGAGTCGGAGCGCTGCTCGGGTCCGATGGTCAGAATGTAGGTATGCCCCCGGGACAGTGCGCTGCCCTCGCCGATTTCCACGGCAGAATCCACCTGGAAATATTCCCGGATCAGCTGCTTGTAGTGCCGGGCCGCCGACGCCAGCTCGGTGGAAACACTGATGCGGAAGGAGCCGCCCCCCGCCAGTCCCAGGCTTCCGGCCACACGAAGAAAGCCCGCGATTTCCGCGAGCTGATCACATTTCTTCTCCGGCATGATCCGGCAGAGTTCGTTTTTCGTATCTGTGGAGAATGACATTCTGCTACCTCTTCATTTCTCTGTGCCTGAGGGTCACCCGGTATCCTTCTTCCCGGAAGATACGGGCCATCTCGTTGGCCATGACCACCGACCGGTGCTGGCCGCCGGTACATCCGAATGCGATGTTCAGATGGTACTTTCCCTCCTTCATATAGCAGGGTGCCAGCATCCCCACCAGGCTGTCGATCTGCTGGATGAAACGGCGGGTCACTTCCTGCTTCAGGACGTAGCGCCGCACCTTCTTGTTATTCCCCGTCAGTTTCCGCAGACTGGGTACATAGAACGGGTTGGGGATGAACCGCATGTCGAAGGTAACATCTGTCTCCTCCGGCACACCGTATTTATATCCGAAGGACATGAGGTTCAGCGCAAACTTCGTCTGGGTCTCCGGGTCCGACGTAAACATGTGCTCCATCTCGGCATTGAAAGCCGCCACCTTCAGACTGGTTGTGTCGATGATGACATCCGCCTGTCTGCGGAAGGGATCCAGAATCCGCCGTTCCCGCTCAATCACGTCCCGGGTTGCCGGTCCGTTCGTCAGCGGATGGCTGCGCCGGGTCTCGTTATACCGCTTCACCAGCGTATCGTCACTGGCCTCCAGATAGAGCATGGTCAGATCCACCATCTCGTTTTCCCGGAGGTACTGCAGGAGTCCGCTGATATCCCGGAGGAATTCATCACTGCGGATGTCCACCACGAAGGCAGCCCGGGTGATACTGCTGCCGCCGTAGTAGGTCAGTTCGATAAAGTTGCGGATGAGGGCGGGAGGCATATTGTCAATACAATAATACCCCCGGTCCTCAAACCAGTCTGCCGCATGGGTCTTCCCCGCTCCGGAAAGTCCGGATATGAGGACGACCCGGATCTTATCTTCCTTCATGCTCACCAAATCGGACATCCGTTATCCCTCACCTGTCCCTTCTGTCGACATTCTCTCTGCACTCTATATTCACAATCCGGGCGGGATCCAGCCCCGCCTCCAGCGCCCGCAGGATGCCGCCCTGATAGCTGCCCACCCGTTCCGGCGTGTGGGCGTCACTGGAAATGACGAAACGAACTTCCGGCACCTTCATCGCAGTCCGGATTTCCTCCGTGGTCAGATGGGTGTGCCAGGTGCTGATTTCCATCCAGGTCCCCCGCTCTCCGCAGGCACGGGCGACCTCCGCCATATCCACCGGTCCCTTGTCCCCGGGATGGGTGAGAATCCGTATATCATTCTCATAGAGCGCATTCACATACATTTCCGTCATGACCCGCCGGAGATTCGCTTTCTGTCCGGAAGGCATCAGCCCGTAGGAGGCAAACTTGTTCCCGCTGAGATGGCTGTTCGCCACACCGTAATGATACCCCGCCAACAGGAAATCGAACCGCCGGGCCAGCTCCGGCTCCACATCCAGATGGTTTCCGCCTTCCTTCAGATTCGCCTCCACGCTCTGCCAGATCCGGATATCCGGGTATTCCCGCTTCAGGGCTTCAACCTCCTGCCGCTGTTCGGAAATCCGTTCCCGCCGGATTCCGTAGAACAGGTGCCCCGGCCCGTGATCCGAAATGGCGATTTCCAGAAGGCCCTTCCGCCGCGCCTCTTCCACATTCTGCCGGACGGTTCCCTTTCCGTGGGGCTTCGGAAATCCGTGGGAGTAGATCGTATGGGTGTGGAAATCGAAGGTCATGCGGTATTCGCTGTACACATCCTTCTCCATGGGCTATTCCTCCGGTCCGCCGATGATGCGCACTTCCGGTTCCAGCAGGATGCCGGTCTGATCGAAGACCGTATTCTGAACCAGATGCATCAGATCGATAATATCCCGAGGCGTCGCTCCGCCCCGGTTGATGACAAAGCCGCAGTGCTTCTCGGACACCTGGGCGCCGCCCACCCGGGCACCTCTCAGTCCCGCGTCCTGAATCAGCTTCCCTGCGAAATGACCCGCCGGCCGTTTGAAGAAACTGCCGGCGCTGGGATACTGAAGCGGCTGCTTGCTGCTGCGCTTCTCCAGCATCTCCTTTATTCTCCTGCGGATCTTCTCCGGGTCGTCCGGTGTCAGCCGGATGCGGACGGAGGTGACAATGTCCCCGGTTTCTTCGAAAATACTGTGCCGGTAGGAAAGATCCATCTCTTCCACCGGGACAGTGCGGAGAGCGTCCCCGTCCGCCGTCACCACATCCGCAGAGACCGTCACATCCTTCATCTCGGATCCGTATGCGCCGGCATCCATGAATACGGCACCCCCCAGACTGCCCGGAATACCGGACAGATTCTCGAATCCGGCGAGCCCCGCTTCCAGTGCGGCATTCGCCGCCTGGGACATGAGAGCTGCCGCGCCGATCACCAGTTCATTCCCTTCCCGGCGGATTTCCCCGAAGGAAGGCCCCAGCTTCAGGACCGTGCCGTGAAACCCTCCTTCCCGGAACAGGGTATTGCTGCCGTTTCCCAGCATGACGAAGGGGGACCCGGATCGCCGGATCTCCCGCAGTGCCTCCGCCAGTTCTTCCGGTGTGTCCGGGATCAGCATGCAGTCCGCATTTCCCCCGGTGCGGAAGGACGTGTATATTCCCATATTGACATCTGTCAGTCTTTCCATATTATTTTTCCTCTGTATCCTCTGTGCTCTTCGTGTTCTTCTGCTCCGGCTGCTGTTTCTTCTTCCCCGGGCGCTTCCATACATAATTTCCCTTCGCAGCCTTCCAGCGGTGACGCCGCATCACGCTGTCCAGATCCACCATGCCCCAGTTCGGCTTATGATAGTTCGGATCCACCACATCCCGGGGATCCGCCCCGTAACTGTTGAATTCCAGATAATCGGTGATCTCCGACGGATATCCTTCCCGCTTCAGCGAATGGGACAGATACCGGTCCCAGTAGTATGCAATCACCGCAACGGTAGGCACGCCCAGAATCATACCCGGCACGCCGAACACACCGCCGCCCACAATGATAGCGAACATGACCCAGAAGCTGGCCAGTCCGGTGGTTCCGCCCAGAATGGCCGGCCCCAGAATATTTCCGTCGAACTGCTGCAGTACGAAGACCCAGATCAGGAAGATACCTGCCTTGATCGGATCCTGGATGCATATGATGATGGAGGACGGAATCGCCCCGATGAACGGACCGAAGAACGGAATGACATTGGTCATTCCCACGATTGTGCTGACCAGCACCGGGAACGGCAGTTTCAGCAGCAGCATGCCCACATAGCAGATGATGCCGATGATGATGGAATCGATGATCTTCCCGTTGATGAAGCCGCCGAAAGTGCGGTTGACGAAGTTCCAGAAGTCCATCACGCCGTTATACCGCTTCCGTCCGCAGGAGACCAGAATCAGCCGGCGGGATTTCGCCTTCAGGATTTCTTTCCCGTTCAGAACATAGACACAGACGATCAGGCCGATCAGCATATCCAGCATGACCTTCAGCGTGTTGATGATCCCCACGGACAGCTTGGAAATCAGACTTCCCACACCGGGCAGGAAGACATTCTCCAGTTTGGATATCCCGTAGCTGGTGCTCCGGTTGATGAATCCGTCCACAGAATCCGCCAGATCCCGGTGCCCGCTCTCCACCAGCATGTGCTTCACCCAGACCGAAAATTCGCTGACCTTCCCCGGCATCACTTCCACCAGTCCCACAATACTGTTGAAAATCTGGGGAATGAGCAGCGCCAGAAATGCAACGATCAGGCCGATCAGTACAGCCATGGAGATCACCGTACCCAGAATCCTGGCCCAGGTCATGGCCCGCTTGCCCCGGAGCCTGCGGTGCAGCCGGACATAGAAGAACCGTACGGTGCCGTTATAGACCGGACACAGCAGGTAAGCCATGATGCCGCCGATGATGAAAGGCCTGAGAATGCGCATCAGCTCGTCCACGGCGCCCCGGAAAACACCGATGTTCTTGCAGAAAAAATAAAAGCAGATAATCGCCGCACCGATCAGAAAATACCTTAATCCGCTGCGAAACGCCTCGTTCTTAAATCGCTCTTTCATATCTTCCCTCTCTCATTCCCTTCATATGTACCCAGTATTTTAGCACATTCTTCGTTCATTCTCCATCCATCGTTGACAAGACTCCGTAATGAAATTAGAATTGAGACATTGCGCCGGAAAGGCGCACGGAACATTCAAGAACTTCTCGTTCATATAGATGTAACAGAAAAAAGGAGCAGAACCCATGTCTCGCAACCATTTCAATCCCGGACGGAAATCCGGTTTCGCCGTTTCCCGAACGCTGGTGATCCTGCTGGCAGCTGCTGCACTGGTGCTGCTGGGGGTCATCCTGTACACCCAGAGAGCAGGCTTTCATGCCGGCACCATGGCCCGGAAACCGAAGAAATCCTACAGCCGCATCGCTCTTCCCCGGCGGATCATGCTGTATACCGGAGAGAAACAGACGCTGAAACCCCGGAAGCTGGATTCCGGAAAGGCGCTTCCGGAAATTTCCTGGGACACGAAGGATCCGTCCACAGCGCAAGTGACAAAGGGCAACGTGGTTTCCGCCCGAAAAGCCGGAAAGACCACTCTGACCTGGCGCACCGACAGCGGAGAAAAGCAGAATCTGACGGTTTTCGTCCGCCGGAAGCCGGCGAAAAAGGTGATCTACCTCACGTTTGACGACGGCCCGGGCGCCCGGAATACGCCGCGGCTCCTGAACCTGCTGAAGAAATACGATGCGAAAGCCACCTTCTTCCTGGTGGGAACGGAAGTGTCCGCTCACCCGGAAATCGTCCGCCGGGAATTCCGGGAAGGACACACGGTGGCCATCCACACCTACACCCATAATTACAACCAGATCTACAAGAACACCTCGGCATTCTTCCGGGACTTCGACCGGATTGAAAAGCAGCTGACCGGGATTACCGGCCAGAAACCCCGCTTCAACCGGATGCCGGGGGGCAGCAACAATGCCATCGTCTCCCGGAAAAATGCAAAGACGATCCAGCGGATTCTCCGCAAGAAGGGATATATCTGCATGGACTGGAACGCAGCCACCAACGACGCGGTGGGCATCGCCTATTCCACAGATACCATGGCCCGTTACGGCATGAAATCCATCAACGCCGTCCGGACACCCATCGTGCTGATCCACGATTCTGATATGAAAACGAAGACGGTGCCGGTTGTGAAGAAACTGCTAAAGCATTATACGAAGAAAGGATACTCCTTCGAAGCCCTGGATATGTACCATGGACCGGCGATCCAGTTCACGAAATAATCCCGGTGCCGGGGCAGCCGGGACGGAACCAATACGAAAAAAAGGAGAGATGCGTCATGAAATTACTGGTTGTCAGCGACACCCACGGAAAGACAGAAAAGGTCCGGGACGTTTACGAGAAGATTTCCGCCCAGGATTCCATCGATGCGCTGATTCACTGCGGTGATTATAAACGGGATGCGGAAGAACTGGCCCGGATCCTGGACATCCCGGTTTACGGCATCCCGGGCAACTGCGACGGCGGCTTCCGGGCAGAATTTCTCACCGTCCCGACGCCGGCCGGGAACATTCTGGTGACCCACGGCCACGGCGAACATGTGGATTACGGCCTGGAAGAACTGAACCAGCTGGCGCTGAGCCTGGACTGCCGCTGCGCCTGCTTCGGCCACACCCATGTGCCGGTTCAGGAGACTTCCGCCGAGGGCATTCTGATGGTGAATCCGGGAAGCCTTACCCGGCCCCGGGACGGCAGTTCCGACGGATCCTGCGCCGTTCTGTATGCAGAGCCGGAGGGCATCACCGCATCCATCCTTCATTATGATTCGATCATGAAGGAACCGGGAAGCACTTCAGGAGGCAGCCGGCCGCCGAAGAAAAAGGCAAGGGGCGGATTCCTCCGAAAAATCATGAATTACAGTGACGGGCAGTAATGCCCGTCATTTTAGCATGCGGGCCGCCATCCTGTCCGCCCGGCCGTCAATGCCGGGACACTTCAGAATACTGCGGGGGTCATTAGCCGTCTCCGTCAGGATGCCGTGGCCCGGTACCGGAAAATTCTTGTTCAGGCACATGGCGTCCAGAATCTGTTCTGCAACAATGTCTCCGCCGCTGTAGCCGGAGACCACCAGACCGTAGACCCGCTTCCGGCTGAAATCCTCGAAATTCTTCCGGAACAGCGCTGTCAGCCGGTTGAAGAAGGCGTTGATATTCGCACTCACCGCATCATTGTAATTCGGACAGATCAGCATGATCTCATCCGCCCGGAGAATGGCGGGATACACTTTCTCCACCATGACCCCGCCGTAGAAGCAGTCCGCCTGCTCTCCGAAGTGGAGACAGGCCTGGAAACTGCATCCCCGGCAGTCCACCACCGTGCCGTTCCGCAGGGAGATTTCCTCCAGTTCCCCCCGGCTGCCGATCCGTTCCCGGATCATCTGCCAGAGGAGAAGGGTGTTGGAGGTTTTCCGGCTGCTGGCATGGATGGCCAGGATCCGGGGCTTCCCGCCGCCTGCCGGACCGGGGAGCCGGAACTGCTCCAGCCTCCGGACCAGCCGGGCCGCACTCAGACAGTAGGCCTCCTCCACATCCACACCCTGCAGCTTCGCCTGGGTCCGGAAATTATACAGAGATCCGGTGGCTTCTACCATGGGCTTCCCCGGCAGATCCATGCCCGCCTGATTGGCGAAAAAAGCCAGTTCCCGGCCCACCTGTTTCGTGAACAGTTCTCCGGGTCCGTCCACCAGAATCCCGCCGCAGCTGCCCTCCATACAGTCCGGGTGCAGAACCAGGTGCTCCATAATCCGGCGGTATCCTTCCCCCGGTCCGCCGGCGGAAAGGGCCACACAGAACAGCACCCGTCCGTTCCGCACGCCGCAGAAATCCGCCGCATCCGCCTCTTCAAACGCTGCCCCCTCCAGGGCACGGTCCAGAATCCGGAGCAGGCGCCCGCCCCGGCCGGCGCCGCAGTCAGCCTTGATCACAGTGATCATGATTCCTCATCTCCTTCGTCCGCCGCATGATCGAACGGCTTCCGGTTATTCTTTGTCCAGTGCACACAGCCCCCGGTACGCTCCGGCCAGCCGGGCATACAGCAGCGGGCTCAGTTCCGGGTCCTCGAACTCGGTCCCCTCCGGGGTCAGCCGGTTTTTCATGCCGAAGTATGCGCCCCGGTCCCTGTCTCCCAGCCAGATGGAACTGTAATGCCATTCCCCCCGCAGCGTCAGCAGAATGGACAGCGCCGCCGAAGAGAAGGCGGGGGCGATATACGGCTTATATCCCAGTTCCCGGACCCGGAGGTTGGCGCCGGCAGCCAGGTCGGTCAGTTCCCGGGACAGCCGGTCGTCGTAAGCGGTAATGCTGTTGGCAATGACCAGATCCCGGCCATGGGGGCCGAAGGCTCTCCCCTCCGTCAGGTAGGAAGCGAAACGGGGGTCCCTCTCCGCATAGTAACAGGCTCTGGCGTTCATGACCCCCAGTCCGTACCCCCGGATCTGGTCCGGCATGAGGCCGGAGGTGCGGCGGAAGGCCGCCGCCAGGGGATCCACCGGGTCCGAGATGATGCAGGCGAGACCGGTGTAACCGGCTTTTTTTGCCAATTGGCCGTAATGGGATATGATCCCCCGGTTCGCCGCCAGCTGCGCCATGCGCACATCCCCGGACGCCCCCACTTCCGGCACCCCTTTCGAAGCACAGAACAGGAAAACGTCACAGTCGAACACATCTTCTTCGTCGACAATATCCACCGGCGGCAGCGCCCCGGCTTCTCCCTTCTCCCCCGGGAAGGGATAGCGGATCTGGTTGATCTCCATTTCCAGCCGCTCCAGGTTATTCCGGTTCAGATCGCAGATGCCCATGGAATCGATGACATCTCCGCCCAGAAGCCTGAGGCCCGTGAGCAACGTCCTGCCCACGTCCCCCAGCGCTGCGATGTTCACCCTGACCCGGTCCCCCGGCAGCGGATCCCGGGTCAGGGCGATCCGCCGACGGAGTCCGATCTCTGCCGGCAGACTGCTGACCCGCCGCCCGTCTTCCACCGGAATCCATTGATATTCTTCTTCCTGCATAGTCTCACTCCCGGGCTAATCGCCCCACTTCAGCCGGATCAGCCGCTCGATATCATTTTCAATGAACCGGGACGGCTCCACATTTTCGTCGAATTTCACTGCCACATCCATGTCCGGAATCCGCGGCGTGGTGATCACTTCACCCAGCCTCTTCAAGGTCAGACGCTTCGAATAGGTATCCTGGTAGACCTCCTGCAGCGTCTCCATAATATGCTTCGCATTCCGGAGGCAGGTGAGGGAATACTGATATTCCGCGTCCGGGTCCCCCTTCCCGATGAACTCCGGTTTCACGTACGGCATGATCAGATTGACCGAGGAACTGCGTTCACAGCCGCCGTAACCCTTCCGGCTGTCGATGCTGTCGCCGCCCACGAACGGGTAGCAGTCCCGCTCGTTGAGCCACATGCGGATCGTCGGCAGGAAGTAAGCGCTTTCCACGTTCAGACTCTGGTCCGCCATCAGGTCCATGGCCCGGCCGGTCATGACGCCGGAGAGCACCACCTTGATCTCCACCCCTGCCTTCTTCAGATAAGGGGTCAGCATGCGCATGCGGTGCCCCTTGTGCAGCAGGTCATCGATCAGGATCACCGGACGGTTGAAGGACTTGATTGTCCGGACCTGATTCATCACAGAGGAATAGTTGTGGGCCTCTGCGATTTTGAACCCTTTCACGGAACGGTTGAAATATTTTTCAATGTGCAGCGCCTTGGTCACTGTGTTCGGCACCAGCACGTCGCTCAGGGCCTTCCCGAACGGCACGGACATGTACGGCCCCCGCCGCTTCCGCTTATCATCGATGGTGGAGACGCCGTTCAGTTCCGCCACCTTGCGGATGATCTTGTTATGCACCGCACTCATGTTGAAGGACAGGATCAGGTTCCCCGGATAGATCTGATTCATCACCTTCAGCAGGTGATCGTGGGCATCTTTCAAAGCCCGCAGAACCCGGGGATCCTTGTTGAACGGGTTCTTGATAATGGTCTCCACATCCCGGAAGATGATCACCGGCGACTTCATGTCCACCGCCAGCAGCGGACGGTCCGCCTCCTCCGGCGCAATGTTCACGAATCCCTGTTTCTTCAGGGCCCGGAGCACCGGCTCGTTATATCCCGCCTCATCCACCGGGTTGTAGATCGCATAGGCATAGTCCCGGGCGATGAGTTCCGTCAGCATCTCCGTGATGGCAATCTGACTCACATTCTCGATTTCTCCGTGCCTGTCCGCATAGAAGAATCCGATGGACGCCACACTTCCCTTCGCACTCAGACGAATGTGGGCCGCCACTGCCGGGTCCTTCACTTCTTTCAGCAGATCCCGGGTTCCCACCGGGTGAACGGCCGAGAAGGCGATCATTTTTTTGTCCTTCCCCGCATTGTCGATGTACTGGGTCCAGACGTGATCCTGCTCCACATACCGGTCCACCGCATTGGTGTCATACCCCGCCCCGGTCAGCTGACTGTACAGGGGCCAGAGGCTCTCCGCCCCCCGGGGCTTGAAGGCACCGATGCCGATTTCCCGGGCCTCCAGCACATGCTTGTACGTCGGCTCCCGGAGGTACATGTCGTTGTCGTAGATGAAATTCTGGGCCACCGCATCGATCAGATTCGAAATGTCCCGGTTCAGGTCAATGTTCTCCCGGATCCGGGTGGAACTGATGTCCTCGTAGAACTTGTCCAGCTTCAGGTGGATCACATCCGCCTTGATGCCGTAGGTCTTCTGCTCCGGATCCTCCCCCTCATTTTCGCTGGATTCCCTGGCGAAGATGATGTGGTTCACCGTATGAATAGAATCCGGCATCGGCGGTGCCTTGTACGCCGACGCATTCTCCACCACGTCGGAGCCCACCGCAATGTACAGGTCCTTCCCCTCGAACACCTTCTTCAGGTATTTCACATCCTCCGGATTCGCAATATTGATGGAAATATCATCCGGGAACGGGTACATGTTCTCTTCGTTTGCCACCGACATATTCATGATCTTCCGGCGCATGAGCCGGGGCTGGGTGTGCTTGGACCAGGAGAATTCATCCAGGGCCAGATAAACGTCGAATCCCATATCCCGGATCCGGGCGGCCACTGCCTTGTGCCCGAGGCTGAACGGGTCGAACGTTCCCGGGTAGAAACAGGCCTTCCGCCGCTTCGGAAAGGCGAAACTCCCGGTCTCGAACTGATGCAGGCCGATGTACCGGTAGATGTGGTTCAGCACGGCGGCGTTACTATAAAAATCCAGATCCCCCTCCACATTCTCATTCAGCATGACCCGGATCTTCTTGCAGCAGTGCACGAACAGGAAATCCTTCTGCTCCATGGGAACCCGGGACTCCGCAAACAGCGCCCCCACATCCACGAACGCATCCCGGCTCAGCTCCCGGTTATAGTGGGAGCAGGCCTTGATCATAATATAGAGCATCCGAAGCTGCCGCTTCGCATTCTCCTCCCCGGGGAACTGGGAGGCAAAGTAATGGAAATTCCGCAGCATGACGCCGATGGTATTCACCATGGACGCCGCCACCTGAATGTTGGCCCCGAGAATATGCTGTTCCAGCGTGATAATCATCTCATCCAGCTCGCTGGGCCGGAGCATCAGCGTCAGCCGTCCCAGGAACTCCGGCACATATTTTGACACAATCGGATCCCCGGTTTCCAGGCCGTTGAAAAGTTCCACCGCCAGCTCGTTCCGCTGGGAGTAGGTCATCTCCCGGCAGATCCGGATCAGCGCCCGGCCCGCCGTATTTCTCACCGACACCGTTTCACTGACCTTCAGCAGATTGGTCAGATGCATGCCCAGATGCATCATGCTGCCCAGGTCCTTGTCATCCCGGAGATTCCGGAGCATCAGTTCGATGTTCGCCACCTTGATGATCCAGCTGGTGCCCATCTTCAGGTCCTCCAGGAACAGTGCCCCTTCACTGTCCTGGAAATTCTGGTCGTCCGCCGGCAGCCCCATGACAACGCGAAGATCCCGGTAGTACTCTTCTTCATCGTAATCCGGAAGATATTTCCGGGCGGTGCGGATCGCACCCACCAGCAGCTCCTTGATTTCCGCCTGCTGCGCCCGCCGGATGAACGGAATCACCTCCTGCCGGAAGGTCTCGTCGGTCTCCGTCCGGACATCCATCAGCGTTTTCAGCAGAATCAGTTCATGTTCGGTGCGCTCCTCCGCCGTCATGGCGGCAGGCTCAGCTTCTTCCCGGTAGTACTCTGCCAGGGTTTCCAGATAGGCCCGGCGCTCCTCTTCATCCGAACCCTTCAGCGCGGAGCGGACAAAATGTCCCATGCAGTAGCCGATCCATTTCTTGTGCTGCTCTGTGTAACGGAGCCCCGGCTCCGCAATCTGCTTCAGGTAGTCCCGGAAAAGGGAAAGGTTCGTCACTGCTTTCTTCCGGAGATGAACTCCCTCCGGCAGTTCTTTCTCATAATTCTCATTGAAATCCGAGATGATTCTTCCCATGAGATCCGCCGCCTGAAGCCGGATGTCCGCTTCCCGGTGGGACAGAAGCTCGAACAGGAATTTCAGCGTCATCGTCTTCTGCCGCTCCGTCATATAAGTGGAATATTCATCGAAAATGTTGATATAGGTGCGGACATTCTTCCACTGCCGCTCGCTTCTGGCCGCTTCAATCAGATTGCCGAAGTCGCTGTCCTTGCTGAAGATACTCATGAGGCGGATGTTGTGACTGATGGCCTCGTATTTCAGCTGGCTGACAATGTCCTCCCCCTCCAGCAGAACCTGCTCCCGCTTCGTCGGCTGCGGCGGTTCCGCCGGCTTCCTCGGACACTTTCCGAATTGCTCCGGCAGCGCCGTCTCCACCCCGAATTCCCGCATGTAATCTTCGAAGTCCTTCAGTTTCGCATAGACCTTCTGATAGCGCTGCCGTTTCGCATCGTCCACATTATCCAGCTTATTCAGAATGACATCGAAGGACTCCTTCAGTGTATAGAAATGGACTTCTTCCGTCCCGTCCTCCTTCCGGCTGCTCTTCACCCGGAAATCCGCATAGATCAGCAGCAGGGACTCCACCGACAGGTTCTCCAGTTCCAGATCCCAGACAGAATGATTCACGGCGATATGACCGATGGCCGGAAGATGCACTCTGGCGCAGTACAGGTCAGTGTAATAATAGTGCAGATACGGAACCCGCTTCCCTTCGTTCTTCTTGCAGCCGTACTTCCCGATATCATGGAGCGCAGCCGCGCCGGAAATGACCGCCAGATCCACCGGGACACCCACTTCCGCCAGCTGGTAGGCCATGTACATGGCCACGTAATGCACTCCGCCGATGTGGCCGATGGTGTTGAAAGGGGTGATCTCACAACCGATCCGCATGAATTCCAGGATGTATTCCTCCCGGAAGAGATCCAGCATCTCCAGATACTCCCGGTTCCAGTTTCCCGCCAGCACTTCCTGCCGGTTCAGAAGCCACAGATCCTTCCGGGGATCGAACGGCAGTGTCTTCCGTTCGAACTCCAGCGCCGCCCGCAGCACCTGCATCAGCAGAGCCCGGCCGGTCTCGTACTCCTCCTCATCCGGAAGCTCGGCGGTTTCCGGAAACAGCCTGGCCAGAATGTGATTGTAGCAGTAGGTCAGCCATCCTTCCTCCGGCTCGTCCTCCAGACAATCCAGGTATTTCCGGGCGGTTTCCGCCACTTCCTCCATCAGAAAGCGGCCCTGCTCCGGGGTGCCGCAGTAGGCTTCCTGGGACCGTTCCTCCTGCTCTGCCAGTTCTCCTGCAATCTGCCGCAGGGCGTCGGAGGAGAGCAGCCGTTCAATCCGCTCCTCGTCCAGATCCGCTTCTTCCAGAAAATCCGGGTCCCGCAGTTCCGTCTCCAGCATTTCTGCGATTTCTGTTCTGATTTCCCTGTTTTCGTCCATATCGCACCTCATTCCGGCAGAAAATAATGTTCTCAGAATAATTGTATCTTTCCCACATCCTGCTGTCAATCCGGGCATGACTTTCATGAACGGCACACAAAAAAAGCAGGCGGGCTGCTCCGCAGCCCGCCTTTCTCAGTGGATGGAAATCCTATTTCGCCTTGTTCTGGATGTATTCGTCGATACCTGCCGCAGCAACCTTGCCTGCGCCCATGGCCTTGATGACCGTAGCCGCACCGGTTACCGCATCTCCGCCGGCGAACACGCCCGGACGGCTGGTCATGCCGGTTTCGTCGTTGACATCGATGCCGCCCTTCTTCGTCGGCTCGATGCCCGGTGTCGTATCTCTGATCAGGCTGTTAACCCGCGTACCCAGGGACATGATGACGTAATCCACATCTTCGATGAATTCGGAACCCTCGATTGGAATCGGGCGTCTTCTGCCGGAAGCATCCGGTTCGCCCAGTTCCATCTTGATGCACTTCACACCGGTAACATTACCGTTCTCATCACCGACGATCTCCACCGGGTTCGTCAGGAAGTGGAACTTAATGCCCTCTGCCTTCGCATGTTCGAATTCCTCTGCTCTCGCCGGAACTTCCTTCTCGGAACGACGGTAGATCAGCGTGACGTCCGCACCCATTCTCTTCGCACAGCGGGAAGCGTCCATCGCCACGTTGCCTGCGCCGACGATGGCCACCTTCTTCGGACGGGAGATCGGTGTATCATAGTCGTCTCTGTATGCCTTCATCAGGTTGATTCTGGTCAGATACTCGTTCGCCGAAACAACGCCTACCAGGGATTCGCCCGGGATATTCATGAACATCGGCAGACCTGCGCCTGTGCCGACGAACACGGCCTCGAAGCCTTCCTCGTCCATCAGTTCGTCGATTGTGATCGCCTTTCCGACGATGGCATCAGTGACGAACTTGACGCCCTTCTTCTCCAGCTTCTCCACTTCAATCGCAACGATTTCCTTCGGGAGACGGAACTGCGGAATACCGTAAACCAGTACGCCGCCCACCTTGTGCAGCGCTTCGAATACAGTTACTTCGTATCCCTTGTTCACCAGGTCTCCGGCAGCGGTCAGACCCGCAGGGCCCGCACCGATCACAGCAACCTTGTGGCCGTTGGAAGCCGGCTTCTCGATCTTCTCATCTCCGTGGGTGGCGTTATGTGTGTCAGCAACGAACCGCTCCAGACGGCCGATACCCACCGGCATGCCCTTGATTCCACGGACGCACTTGCTCTCACACTGGTTCTCCTGCGGGCATACACGGCCGCAGACTGCCGGCAGAGAGTTGGTGGAGGTGATGACCTCGTAAGCGCCTTCATAATCCTTCTCTACAACCTTCGCGATGAATTCCGGAATCCGTACGTTGACCGGGCATCCGCTGACACACGGCTTGTTCTTGCAGTTCAGGCATCTCGCCGCTTCGTCCAGTGCGATCTCTTCTGTATATCCGAGGGCAACTTCTTCGAAGTTCTTGTTCCGAACATCCGGCTCCTGCTCCGGCATCGGATTCTTATCATTTCTCATGTTAGGCATTGCTTCTCACTCCTCCCGTCAGTTTGCAGATGTGTTCTCTATCGTGGGCTTCCTGTTCGGCAAATGTCTTGCCTCTCTTGATCAGAAGATCCCAGTCGATCAGGGAACCGTCGAAGTCCGGTCCGTCAACGCAGACGAACTTCGGTTCACCGCCGATGATGGCCCGGCAGCCTCCGCACATACCGGTACCGTCGATCATATAGGTGGCCAGGGAAGCCACGGAAGGAATGCCGTAATCCTGCGCAATTCCGCAGACGAACTTCATCATGATGGCCGGTCCGACCGCAACGATTTCATCGTACTTCTCACCGGAATCCAACAGTGCCTTCAGCTTATCTGTGGTGAAGCCCTTCTCACCGTATGTACCGTCGTCTGTCATCATGAAGACCCGGTCCACACCGGCACGGAACTCATCTTCCAGAATGACGATGTCCTTCGTCTTGAATCCGCAGATCATATCAACGTGAATACCGGCCTTGTGCATGCCGATTGCCAGAGGATATGCCAGCGCATTGCCGACGCCGCCGCCGACGATCGCAACCTTCTTCAGACCCTCCATGTGAGAAGGCTGACCCAGAGGCCCGACCAGATCTGCCAGGCAGTCGCCCACGTTCAGCTGAGACAGCAGAATCGATGTTCTGCCTACTGACTGAACGATGATATCAACAGTTCCCTTCTCAGCGTCATGACCCGCCATCGTAATAGGAATCCGTTCACCGTACTCATCGACTCTGAGGATGATGAACTGTCCCGGCTTCGCATGTCTCGCTACCAGTGGCGCATAGATCGTATACCAGTTGATGGTATCGTTCAGCTGCCGTTTGTTCACGATTTCAAACCTTTTCACTGTAAACTCCTCCTATAAATTTCTCGCACGATAGAGAAGATAAAAAATTAACAATCCTCTCTAAACAACAGGGGCCAATGGAAATTGGCCCCTGTTCTGTTGCCCGATCTTATTGACCCACAAATAGTTTACTACAGTCGTCAGACTCTTTCAACTCTTACCGGGTATTTCGGTCAAATTATCCTTGGCCCTCGGTTAGTTTCTCCTGAGGAGATTACTTTCCGAAGTTTTCCTCCGTGTGCTTCAGACGGTCGTAACGAGCCAGAGCATCCTTCTCTGCCTGTTCGAACAGAGCTTCCGCTCTCTCCGGGAACTTCAGAGTCAGGGAGTTGTAACGTACTTCTCCCATGATGTAGTCTCTGTAGCTCTTGGAAGCAGCCTTGGAATCAACGTGCAGCGGGTTCTCACCTGCAGCAGCCTTGTCCGGGTTGTATCTCAGCAGGTTCCAGTAACCGCACTCAACAGCATCCTTCATTTCTTCCTGAGCCTTCGCCATACCCTTCTTGATGCCGTGGTTGATGCACGGTGAGTAAGCGATGATGATGGACGGTCCGTTGTAAGCTTCCGCTTCCTTGATCGCCTTCACTGTCTGCTCCGGATCCGCACCCATAGCAACCTGTGCTACGTATACGTAACCATACTGCATGAAGATGGAAGCCATATCCTTCTTCTTCAGTGCCTTACCGGATGCTGCGAACTGTGCAACCGCACCCATCGGAGTGGACTTGGAGGACTGTCCGCCTGTGTTGGAGTAAACCTCTGTATCGAATACGAGGACATTGACGTTCATACCGGAAGCCAGTACGTGGTCCAGTCCGCCGTAACCGATATCATAGGACCAGCCGTCACCGCCGAAGATCCACATGGACGGCTTTCTCAGCATGTCTGCATTGTCAGCGATGAACTTCGCATCTGCGTTGTCCTGGCCGGCAACAGCAGCAGCCAATGCCTCACCGGTTGTCTTGGAAGCCTCAGCATCGTCGAACGCTTCAACCCAAGCCTTTGCTTCCGGTGTGCCCAGTCTCTCTGCAGCAGACTTCACTTCTTCACGTCTGGTCTGTACGGATACAGCCATACCCATACCAAACTCAGCGTTATCCTCGAACAGGGAGTTGCCCCATGCCGGGCCCTGACCCTTTTCGTTTACTGTGTACGGTGTGGACGGAGCGGAGTTACCCCAGATGGAGGAGCATCCTGTCGCGTTCGCAATGTACATTCTGTCACCGAACAGCTGTGTAACCAGCTTAGCATACGGAGATTCTCCGCAGCCCGGGCAAGCACCGTTGAACTCCAGCAGCGGCTGCTTGAACTGGGAACCCTTCACGGAATCCACCTTGAACGGCAGCTCCTTCGGTGTCACTTCCTTGAACAGCTTGTCGAACTTCGCCTGTGTTGTCGCAACCAGCTCGTCGTCTACCGGTGTCATTGTGATGGTCTTCACCGGGCAGACCTGAGCGCAGGAACCGCAGCCTGTGCAGTCCATAGCGGATACAGCGATGGTGAACTTCAGATCTTCGACGCCCTTGCCGGTCATCTTCTTCACGCCGTCAACGCCTTCCGCCTCAGCTTCTGTCATCGCGAACGGTCTGATAACCGCATGCGGGCAGACATAGGAGCAGCGGTTGCACTGTACGCACTTCTCTGCATTCCATACCGGAATATCTGTCGCAATACCACGCTTCTCGTAAGCAGCTGTACCAGCCGGGATGCTGCCGTCCTGCTGCTTCAGGAATGCGGAAACCGGAATGCTGTCGCCGTCCATAGCGCCCATCGGTACCATGACGTCGTTCAGGAAGTCTGTCATTTCCTGATCGCGGCCAACCAGCTTGACTGCTTCTGTATCGTCTACAGCATCCGCCCAGGAAGCCGGAACCTCAACCTTGTGAACCTTCGCAATACCGGCATCTACCGCTGCGCAGTTCATGTTGACGATCTTCTCACCCTTGCGGCCGTATGTCTTCTTGATTGCATCCTTCATGTACTTCTCAGCATCATCGATTGGAATGATGTTCGCAATCTTGAAGAATGCCGCCTGCAGAACGGAGTTCGTTCTTCTGGCACCCAGGCCGATTTCCTTCGCGATAGAAACAGCATCACAAGTGTAGAAGTTGATGTTGTTCTTCGCAATGTATCTCTTCACCTTGCCCGGCAGATGCTCTTCCAGCTCATCATCGCTCCATGTGCAGTTCAGCAAGAAGTTTCCGCCCGGAACAACGTCCTCAACCATGTTGTACTTCGCCAGGTATGCGCTGTTGTGGCATGCTACGAAGTTCGCCTGCTTAACGTAGTAAGTGGACTTAATCGGGGAATCACCGAAGCGCAGGTGGGAAATGGTAACACCACCGGACTTCTTGGAGTCATACTGGAAGTAAGCCTGTACCTTCTTATCTGTGTGGTCACCGATGATCTTGACACTGTTCTTGTTCGCACCAACCGTACCGTCGGAACCCAAACCCCAGAACTTGCAGGCAACTGTGCCTTCCGGAGCTGTGTTCGGATAGTGGCTCGGTGTCAGGGACAGATGTGTGACATCGTCGTTGATGGACAGCGTGAATTCCTTCTTCTCGTCTGCTGCGCCCATGTTCTCGTATACTGCGAGGATGTCGCCCGGCTGAACGTCCTTGGAACCCAGACCGTAACGGCCGCGGATTATTTCAACATTGCCGAACTTCGTTCCGTTCAGAGCAGCAACAACATCCAGGTACAGCGGTTCGCCTGTGGAACCCGGCTCCTTCGTTCTGTCCAGAACAGCGATTTCCTTCACTGTTTCCGGAATTACGTTCAGGAGGTACTTCTGGGAGAACGGTCTGTACAGGTGAACTTCCACCAGACCAACCTTCTCGCCCTTCGCTGTCAGGTGGTCGATCAGTTCCTCTGCTGCGTCGCAGACAGAACCCATAGCGACGATGACCTTCTCTGCATCCGGAGCGCCATAGTAGTTGAACGGCTTATAATCGGTACCGATCTTCTCGTTAATCATTTCCATGTACTTGTTAACGATGTCCGGTGTTTCCGCATAGTTCGTGTTCGCCGCTTCGCTGTGCTGGAAGAACGCTTCCGGCTGCTCAGCAGAACCAATTGTGTGCGGGTGGTTCGGGTTCAGCGCATGATCCTTGAATGCCTTCAGCGCATCCCAGTCAACCATTTCCTTCAGTGTTTCATAATCCCAGTAATGAATCTTCTGGTACTCGTGGGATGTTCTGAAACCATCGAAGAAGTTCAGCATCGGCAGATGACCCGCAATCGTTGCCAGGTGTGCAACAGCGGACAGGTCCATTACCTGCTGAACGCTGTTGGAAGCCAGCATAGCGAATCCTGTCTGACGTGTTGCCATAACGTCGGAATGATCACCGAAGATGGACAGCGCGTGAGTGGAAATCGCACGAGCGGATACATGGAATACTGCAGGAACCTGCTCTGCAGCAATCTTGAACATGTTCGGTACCATCAGCAGCAGACCCTGGGAAGCCGTGAACGTGGATGTCAGGGAACCAGTGGAAATGGAACCGTGAACAGCGCCTGCTGCGCCTGCTTCGGACTCCATCTCGACGATCTTCACCGGCTCGCCGAAGATGTTCTTTCTTCCTTCAGAAACCCATTCGTCCATATTCTCAGCCATCGGAGAAGATGGAGTGATCGGGTAGATGGCAGCGACCTCTGTGAACGCATATGCTACGTGCGCAGCGGCCATGTTACCATCCATGGTCTTGAGCTGTCTGGTGTCAGCTACATGCTTGTTAGCCATAATAAGCACTCCTTTCAAATTATAACCTGATTTAATAACCGCGCT
This sequence comes from Eubacterium pyruvativorans, assembly GCF_900102225.1. Taxonomy (GTDB): domain Bacteria; phylum Bacillota; class Clostridia; order Peptostreptococcales; family Anaerovoracaceae; genus Aminicella; species Aminicella pyruvativorans. Next base: position 21,578 of record NZ_FNBF01000002.1, on the reverse strand, counting down.
TCGCCGTCACACGAAAAAAGGCAGACTTCCGCCCCTTCCGGGAACGTGCCGCTGTTAGTAAATCTTGTATACCACGCCTATATCTTACTCTCTTCCATGGGTCAAGTCAACATTGTATCCACAACTTTACAGAATACTCACGCCCCCCGCAGACCGCTGTTTTTCAATGGTTCCGTAGATTCAGAAAATTACATCAATGCTTCTTCCCGCCCGGTGCCAATCCTGCCGTTCTGCCGGACGCTCACTTTTTCAGTCTTTGTCCAAGGACAAAAAATTCCCCGGGACTTCCCGGCCGCCGGACACGATTGACAGTCCCCGCCCCGGCGGATACAATGGGTTGCGATCAGGATGAAGGAGGACAGAAACATGATTTTTGCAGGAAGTCACCTTTCCAGCGGGAAAGGATATGAGGCCATGGGACGGCATGCGCTGAAACTGGGAGAGGATACCTTCGCGTTCTTTACCCGGAATCCCCGGGGCGGCAGAGCGAAGGACATCGATCCGAAGGATGCGGCGGCGCTCCGTAAGCTGACGGCGGAGCATTCCTTCGGAACGCTGGTGGCCCATGCGCCGTATACGATGAATCTCTGCTCTGCGAAGGAGGATGTCCGGAAATTCGGCCTGGAGATGATCCGGGACGACCTGGTCCGCATGGAAATGACACCCCACAGTTATTACAATTTCCATCCGGGCAGCCACACGGGCCAGGGGGCGGAGACCGGAATCCGGCAGATCGCGGAGGCGCTGAACCTGGTGCTCCGGCCGGACCAGACCACCACGGTTCTGCTGGAAACCATGGCCGGCAAGGGCACCGAAGTGGGCCGCAGCTTTCAGGAGCTCCGGGAGATCATCGATCAGGTGGAGCTGCAGGAGAAGCTGGGCGTCTGCCTGGACACCTGCCACGTCTGGGATGCCGGTTATGATATTGCAGGGGACCCGGACGGCGTGCTGGAAGAATTCCACCGGGTGATCGGTCTCGACCGGCTGAAAGCCGTTCACTTCAACGACAGCATGAACCCCCGGGGATCCCGGAAGGACCGGCATCAGAAACTGGGACAGGGGGAAATCGGGATGGAAGCCATGCGCCGGATCGCCCTCCACCCGGCGCTGCAGGGACTGCCGTTCATCCTTGAAACGCCAAATGACGATGCGGGATATGCGGCAGAAATCCAGACGATGCGAAGCTGGTTCGCATAACCGGGGTTACCGGACTGTCAATCGATATAGGTGTCCTCCCGGGACAGTTTCTTCACTTCCCGGAAGGCGGCGATATCCAGCAGAATAATATAAATATAGAAACACAGGGCCAGAACGCTGTTCCGGGAAGATGCACAGAAATCGTACGCACCGTGAAGCAGCACCGGGACGATCATGCTCATGCGCATGTAGTGACTTCCGGCTGCCCGGTCCCCCCGGTTCCGGGCCCACCGGGCCATGCCGTAGTAGTAGCCCATATAAATCCCGAAAATGGCGTGGCCGGGTATGGACGTCACCGCCCGGACCAGCGCAACGGAAAGCCCGTAGCTGAACACATAGGAAATATTCTCTGCCGCAGCGAATCCCAGCGACACCGAAACAGCATAAACCACTGCATCGAACCGGTAGTTGAATTCCGGGGAGCACCATGTGATTTTTCGCAGAGCGAAATGTTTCACACCCTCTTCTGCGATTCCCACAACCAGAAAATACTGCAGAAAATTATACAGATAGATATTTTCTTTTCCCACCAGCGGGGTCAGAACACTGCCGATGCCGATCCCCTCCAGGAACCCCGCCGGTATCACCGTCAGCGCTCCGGCCAGCACCAGCCGGAAGATCAGTCCCTTCGGTTCCTTTTCGATGGTGTCCATCCGGTACACCTTCACCAGCAGAATGAACGGCGGAATCAGCGCCGCCATCAGCAGAATCGTCATCGGCGACAGCAGAACCGCCGGGGCATAAAACATAAACATGAACGCTCCTTCCCTTCCCTCTCCATCGGGCCTTTATTATATTACAGCCGGACGAATCGGGGCAATCCAAGTTTTTTCTATTGACAAAACCCGGAAGCAGCCCTATACTAATCAAGTACGGTAATTATACCGCATGCGCCATTAGCTCAATTGGATAGAGTGCCTGACTACGAATCAGTAGGTTGCGCGTTCGAGTCGCGCATGGCGCATTTTCTCAAGCCCTTGCAATCACTCGTTGCAGGGGTTTTGTTTTACAAATGTTTCACGAAAAAGCGGACGGTTGGGTGAGTAAATTTGCTCATTTTTACTCACTCAATTTCTGGTTAAAGTTATCAATCAGTTGTTTAGCGTTACTTAATGCTCGCTCTGACTGGTGGGTGTATATCTCAGCAGTCATGGCGATGTCTGAATGCCCCGCAAGGAACCTTGCTTCGGCAAGCGGAACACCTGCGGAGCATAAATCCGTAATGTAAGTGTGCCTGAAACAGTAGGGAGTAAATTCGCATTTACCGAACCGTTTCTCATAGGCACGCTTGAACCATTTCCAATAGGATTCAAGGGAGGATATTAGCGGTTTTGTGCAGATAACATATCTGTCACCGGAATAGTCCTTAATCATGGAGAACAGAGGCTCTGGTATAGGAATGAACCGGTCTGCTGCTTCCGTTTTGGTTCCCCGAACGTGGAGTAGTCGTTCAGACTTGTTTATGTCTTTCCCTTGAATATAAGTTGTTTCTGACGGTCTTAGCCCACACTGGAGCATCAATAGAATGAAGTTCCTGCGCTTGTCCGTTTTGCATAGTTCCATAACATTCCGCCGTTCTTCCTCAGTGAGCGCACGGCGATGATTGGTGTAGCCCTTTGGCACGTTCACAGCGTCCATTGGGTTATTTTTAATGTAACCATTGCTTCTGGCGGTTTCAAACAGTTCATGAGTTAGTATTTTTAACTTGTGAATGAAAGATTTAGATTTATCCTTGTGCAGGTTAAACATTTTCTGAAGGTCTATCGGCTTTACGTCAGATAGTTTGCGGTCTGACCTGACGTGATTCAGAACGAGTGAATAATCATAGCGTGTTTTATCCGAAACATTGACTTTGTAAACGTCGAGAAAAGTATCAACCCATTGTGAAACGGTTGGTTCGTTCTCACGTTCTAACGCCTGCTTCTTGCTCTGAATCTTGCGTTCAACTTCGGATTCTGTTTTTCCTGTTACTGAATATCGAGTGCCATTAAATGTGAATTGTTTTCTAATGCTCACGTTTCCAAAGCAGATAACGCTTAACTGATTCCAGCACTTCACGTTCTTCTGCTGTCCACTCAATCTCGACCGAATTAGTGTCTAATTCGTCAACCATGTCGAGCAATTGTTCGAGTGGAATATACATGGCATTAGCAAGTTTGCGGTACGCTTCCATGGAAGGTTTAATAACTCCTTTCCTTCCTGTAACGTTGCCGTGTTCCAGTGCGGAAATATACGATTTAGATAGTCCGCACTTCTTCGAGAATGTAACGAGTGAGATTTTGTTTGTTTTTCGGAAGTCATAAATGATGTCGCCGATTGTCATGAAAATCCCTCCTTTGTCCTTGCATTTTACCACTGCACAGGAAAAAATAAAAGAATTATTTTCCAACACGGCGGAAAATATTGTTGTCCGTAGGAACGAATTGTGGTACAATAAATAGGAAGAAAAAGATAACCCGTAGGAAAGAGAGGTAACGAAAAAATGCTCAAAAACTGTATCAAAACAATCACCGATTGTGAGGGATTTTTTCGTGTGGGTTTCAAGGAGTGAAACTGAATCTGAAGTACATCATCACATCCGCTGTATCCGCCTTTCGTAAAATTGATACAGGCGGGATAAAAGGAAAAAACAGGCCAATATTCCCCACTAATTGATAAAAGTTTATTTGTTCAATCGGGAAGAAAGAGGATCATACGTAACCTGGTACGTTCCAAATGATTTCTTTTTTTCGTATATGCGTCATTAATGCATATAATGCGTACAGCTAATACACGCTCCATCCCGCCAGCGCCTGCCGGTTCAATTGGTCCGCCTTCCGGAAATCCGGAAGCAGCTCCTCCGGACGGAGGATGCAGGGCAGAAGGAAGACGGTAACGCCGGCCCGCTCTGCCTCGTCCAGCGCCGCCCCGAAGGCGGGGTCGGTTTCCCGGTTCGGCAGGACCCGGGTGACCCGGGGCATGGCGATCACGAAGCAGATTGCGGAGCGGATTCCGGTTCCGGCGGCTTTCGTCAGTTCATGGAGATGTTTCACCCCCCGGGCAGTAGGCGCATCCGGGAAATATCCCACGCCATCCCTTTCCAGCGTACAGCCTTTCACTTCCACCAGATATTCTTCTCCGCCCCGCCGGAGATAGAAATCAATGCGGGAACTGCCCCAGGTGTATTCGGGATGAATTTCATCAAAGCCCAGGGTTTCCAGCCACTCCGCCGTCACATGGTTCGGCGCCTGGCTGTCGATGTTCACCAGACCCAGGCCCGGTTTGGTGACCGCCACCAGGTCGTAGGCGGTCTTCCGCTTCGGATTGTCCGACCGGTTCAGGAACACCTCCGCCCCGGGCAGCAGCAGCTCCCGGCAGCGGCCGGTGTTCTTCACATGAACGGTTTCCGGCCGGCCTGAGGTCTCCACATGGGCAACGAAGCGGTTCGGCCGGTCTATGAACGTTCCCCGCACAATATTTTCATACTTCATGATTTCCTCTTCATTTTCATTGTTATCATTCCGACGCCTGTCCGGCAGCCGGTGGATGAGGCTGCTCCGGATCCGTGAAGACCCCGTCCTTCATGTGAACGGTTTTCCGGCACCGGGCGGCGATTTTCGGATCGTGGGTGACGATAATGACCGCTTTCCCCATCTCCCGGTTCATTCGCTGGAAAGCTCTGATCACCGTTTCCCCCATGACCGAATCCAGATTGCCGGTCGGCTCATCCGCCAGAATCAGGTCCGGGTCATTGATCAGGGCCCGGCATATTCCGACCCGCTGCTGTTCGCCGCCGGACATTTCGTACGGATACTTCTCCGCCAGATGGGCGATGCCGAATTCCTCCATCAGAGACATGCATCGAGCCGAACGCTTGTCCTGCGGGGTTTTGTCCAGCACAGCAGGAAGCTCGATATTCTCCCGGGCTGTAAGGCTCTGCATCAGGTTATAATTCTGGTAAACGAACCCCATCTCCCGCCGGCGGATGTCTGCAATCTCCGACTCCCAGAGGTCGTCAATGTTTCTGTCCCGGAACAGATACGTGCCGGAAGATTTCTTCAATACCAGTCCCAGGATCTTCAGGAAGGTGGTCTTCCCGCAGCCCGACCGTCCCATCACCGCAATGAAATCCCCGGGGTTGACGTCGAAGGACAGCCCCCGGAGAATCGAGCCGGATGCTTCGTTGTATTCTTTTTTCAGATCACGAATCTCGATGATTTTCGATGTTTCGCTCATTCAAATTCCTCACTCTCTCCCGATAATGCGGCGAAGGTAATACCTTCGGATCAGCACAGTGATGACAACATAGATTGCGGTGACCGCCAGAGTGCCGGCACCCAGAGTCCGCAGGAACCGGCTGAAATCCGTTCCCGTGATCCGCCGGATCCGGATCATCACCAGCAGGTACGGCACGCCCAGGGCCGCGCCGGAGAACATACTGCCCAGTGCCTGGCGGTTCATCCGGCGTCCCAGCAGATTCCGGCAGAATTTCCGGCTGGCGCCCAGATCCCGGAGCAGGCGGAACTGCTGACGGAGTTCCTGCTCTTCCAGTCCATACTTCAGGAAAAACGTGAAGCAGGCTGCGATCATCAGTCCTCCCAGAAGGGCCAGATCCGAGGTGGTCCGGAAGGCCCGGACGGCGCCGGCCCGGCGGATCTCCTCGCTCCGGCTGTAGTACCGGCGGATGGAACTGTCCCACTTGCTGTCCCGCCGGTGGGAAACCGCCGCCAGTTTCTCCAGGGATCGGTTCACCCGGAGGCGGGCAGCCTTTCCCCTTGTCTGTATCAGGAAGATCCGGGTCGGTCCCTCCTTCCCGTTCTTCCCCGCTTCCAGTTTCCGGAACATCCCGTCTTCCATGACCACCAGATTCTCCTGCCGTCCGTTCTGGAAGGCGCCGGTCAGCACGGCCCGCTCTGCGGACGGGGCTTCGTGGGAGCGGAAAATCTGATCCCGGTTATAGAAATCGTACTCCTCCAGAGGCTGACCGATGCGGAACCGGTTCCTGCAGGTCAGGTACCATTCCAGCGGGTGCCCGGGCTCTGTGATGTCCTGCTGGAACACGATGTGAACCTGCTCTCCCCGGAGCCGGTCCACTTCTCCGTTTCTGTGTCCCCCCAGTTTCCGGTAGGCAGATGCCGGAATCAGCATGTGCTGTCCCTGGGGCCAGATCACCGTCATATAGTAATTGGTGAATCCGTATTCCCACTTCCAGGGTGCACCCTGGGGCGTGGTGATCCGCAGGGCCGGCACCGAGCGCACGGTAACATCCTGCTCCCGGTTCAATGCCGCCTCCAGCCGGGCTGCCTCGTCAGAATGGGCCATGTAGACAAAATCATACGGGAAGAGTCCGGATACCGGGCCTGCCGCCCGGTCGGCGCAGACCCGGGGAAGCCAGGTAGTAAAAATCAGTGTATTCAGTGTGATGAGCAGGAAAAGGAATCCTGCAGACGTCCGGAACCGGTACCGCCAGGGCATGGACACCAGAACGCCTGCGGATTTTCTTTGTCTGCTTCTTCTCCCGGCCCGGCCCAGAAGCAGCGCTCCGCCAAACCATACGACAAGTCCCGTTCCCAGTATCATCACGATCGCCGAAACGACGGACTCCTCATACTGACTGGACCCGAACATCAGGACCGAAAGGAGAAGCAGCAGGACGCCGGCGGCCAGGCCCGTTCTCCGGAAGCGGCGGGGAATCCTGTCCGGTGCCCGGGATGGCGTCAGATCCATGATGTTCCGATACTGAAGCAGATGGTAGTTAATCAGCCCGGCGATGAGCAGAAACAGCAGGAACACGCCCATGGCCAGCGCTAAGGCTCCGGCAAGCCCCGGGGACAGCAGCACCGTCCGGGACCGGTTCAGCAGACACCGCTGGATCAGTACCAGAAGGAGACTCCCACCGGCCCATCCCAGCACCAGAGTCAGGAGGATCAGGAAGAGAATCTCCATGCCGATCACCCTGCGCAGGGTGGACATCCGTACCCCCAGCGAAACGAATACGCTGTAGTTGGACATCCTGGTGCGGATATAATGGGTCAGAATCAGTGTCATCACAACCAGGGAGAACAGCGCCAGAACCGGCAGAATCCGCTGAAAGGACTCCCCGGTGACAGCACTGTAATACTCGTCATATGCCGCCCCCGCCTTCCGGTCCACCCGGTTCAGAGCCAGCACGCCGAAAATGCTGTAGAACAGGGAGGCGATCATGGTGCCGGCGGTCAGAAACAGACGGAAACTTCTCCGGTTATAGCGGAAATTCTTCCATATGATACGATAAAACTCCCGGTCATACCGCCCCGGCATGGCGGTGCGCCGGCGCACTTCCGAACGCCGCTCCGCTTCTTTCCGGTCCAGATCGTCCTTCTGCTGTTTCAATGCCCGGCGATTTCTCATGTACATCCAGAGCATGGTATCCGCCAGGACGATGAACATGGCCAGGAAGAAGCCGAACCAGGGCTGATACCCCTGAAACGACACACTCACCACCATCATCAGAATGCCTGCTCCCACCAGCAGGTGGGTGAGTCCCCGCACCGACTTTCCCAGCAGCGCCGGAATGATCCGGATGAAATACCCGGCCAGAATCCCCACCGTCAGATACATCATATAATAACCGGGAACCAGAGAAGCATACCCCTGATCCGTGTTCACTTTCGCAGGAGACATATGGAAGAGACCGGCGTAGAACTGATCCAGTCCTCCCGCATCCCGCACGGCACGAAGAAATACCGGGAGCGTCCAGTACCGGCCGCCCAGATCTGCCCACGGGAGGAAATAAATCACCCCCAGCAGCGCAAGGGGAGTGAACAATCCAAGAAGAATACGTTCTGTCTTCATTTTCGTTTTCATCGCTGCACCTGCTTTACTTTACTGTCAAAGGAAAAGGAATTGTATTCCAATATCCCTGTATCACGCAACTTTCTTAATCATCACCTAATGATTCTATCATATATTGACATCCCTCTCTACTTATTTTAGTATGAAATGGCAGACAATTCAGCATGATCTCATGTCTCTGGTTTGCTGCATCCTTGTTGTTTTGGTTTGTGGAGAGAGAGGGAAATATTATGAATGCTCTAAAATCCATTGTGCGGGTGTATAACGACACCAGTCTGATCATCCGCATCATCATCGGCCTGATTGTCGGTGCTATTCTCGGAATTTTTGCAAAAAATGCTGCCGCCATCGGGATCTTCGGCGACATGTTCGTCGGCGCTCTGAAGGCAATCGCACCGGTGCTGGTATTCGTACTGGTTATCGCAGCCCTGTGCCAGGGCTCCAGCAAGCTGGACCGCCGCTTCGGACTGGTCATCGTCCTGTATCTGTTCGGCACGGCCATGGGCGGTATCACTGCGGTTGTGGGCAGCTTCATCTTCCCGCAGAAGATCGTGTTTGCGAAGGCTGCGGAGGCAGAAACGATTCCCCAGGGATTCGGAGAAATCGTTCACAACCTGCTGATGAACATTGTAGCGAACCCGATCGCATCCATCGTGAATGCCAATTACCTGGGCATTCTGGCATGGGCTGTGGTTCTGGGTCTGGCGCTGAAGAAATTCGCATCTCCGGAAACCCAGCGGGTCATGAAGGATCTGTCCGATGCGGTTTCCCAGGGCGTACGTTATGTCATCAATCTGGCGCCGTTCGGTATCATGGGTCTGGTTTACACCAACGTATCCACCAACGGTCTGGCCATTTTCAAACAGTACGGCACACTGCTCCTGCTGCTGGTGGGCTGCATGCTGACGGCGGCGCTGATCGTCAATCCGATCATCTGTTTCGCCGTGCTGCGGAGAAACCCGTATCCGCTGCTGTGGCGCTGCATCAAGGAAAGTGCGGTGACCGCCTTCTTCACCCGGTCCTCCGCTGCGAATATCCCGGTGAACCTGGCACTCTGTGAGAAGCTGGGCCTGGACGAGGACATGTATTCCGTATCCATTCCACTGGGGTCCACCATCAACATGAACGGTGCGGCAGTCACCATCGCTGTCATGACCATGGCCGCCTGCCACACCCTGGGTGTTGAAGTTGACCTGCCAAGCGCCATTGTGCTTTGTATCCTGTCCGCACTGTCAGCCTGCGGTGCTTCCGGCGTGGCCGGCGGCTCCCTGCTGCTGATCCCGATGGCCTGCTCCCTGTTCGGCATTTCCAACGACCTGGCGATGCAGGTGGTCGGTGTCGGATTCATCGTGGGCGTTGTTCAGGACTCCCTGGAAACAGCCCTGAATTCCTCCGGCGACGTTCTGTGGACAGCTACAGCCGAATACAAGACCTGGCTGAAGAGCGGCAAATCCCTGCCGACTTTCCTGGGCGGGACGACGAAAGTAGACATCTAATACAGTCTGTTGCAGTCTGTCATCTGTTGCAGCGGCGCTGAGGCGCCGCTGTTTTTTTTTCGTAAAAACCGGAAATTGTTGCTCATGTCACAGTTCTGTTGTTTCGGTTCCGCTATACTGGGCTCACAATCAAGATAACAATGCAAGCGAAAATACAGGAGGTAACGAAAATGGCTAAGATTGAAATCACGAAGGATATGCTGGTGGGCGACATTGTCAACAACATCGAAGGTGCGGCGGGCGCACTGATGGAGTCCGGCATGCACTGTCTGGGCTGCCCGGCGTCCCAGAGCGAGTCTCTGGAGAACGCATGCATGGTGCATGGTCTGAACGTGGACGAAGTACTGGCAAAAGTGAACGCTGCCGTTCAGTAAGGAGGTCCGGACAATGAGTGCATTTCTGGGACCAATCCATTTCTGGCTGTATAACAAGATCAAGATGCAGGAAGGTCTGACCAACGCCATCTGCGGAGCGGGCGAAGAGTCCGGCTGGAAAGCCCTCTCTTCCGATGAACAGAGACAGAAGTTCACGGTGGAGGAACTCCAGCCGCTGGAGAGTCTGATCGACGTATCCAACATTCACGGCTGGCTGCAGAACCGCATCGACGAGGCGGAAACCCGTTTTGCCGCACTGGTTACCGCAATCCTCCGGGAAGAACCGGATCGCCTTCCGGACATCCGGGATGCCGCATTCCGGTTCGGCGCTGCCAACCGGAAAACAGCGGAAACCGCCATGGATGCCTACCGTCTGCTGGACGAAACGCTGCTGGACGGCATGCCGTGTGACAATGTGAATCAGGTGGTACAGAACGAATTCGACGACTACCGGTGGAACCGCACCCAGGATCTCCACGGAAAGTACTGGACGGACCCGGCAGCCGGCCCGGCGGTATACTACCAGATCCGGGAGAGTCTGATCGAAGGACTGCTGGACGGCACCGGCTTCTCCTACACCGATGAAGACGGCGCCTGCCGGATCGCATAACGAGGTGATACCATGTATTGTATTGACATCATGAAAGAAGAACACCGGAACATCAGCTATATGCTGTCCGCCATCCGGAAAGCCTGCGTCGCCATTCTGGACGGCGGAGAAGTGAACGATGGGGAGATGCGCCGGATGATCGACTTCACCCGCAGCTATGCGGACCACTACCACCACGGAAAGGAAGAGAAATTTCTCTTTCCGGAAATGGAGAGAGAACTGGGCATGATCGGCGAAAGTCTGATCCGCCACGGCATGCTGGTGGAACATGATCTGGGCCGGGCCCATGTGGCAGACTGGGAAGCCGCACTGGATCTTTACAGACAGGATCCGAAGACAGAACACAAGCTGGACATTCTGACCGGTGCCATGGGCTATGCAGATCTGCTGAACCGCCATGTGGAAAAGGAAAATAACGTGGTTTACACCTTCGCAGAGGACAAGCTCTCCGAAGCGGCGAGAACAGGAATTGACGAAAAGGCCCGGAATTTCGAGGAAGATCCGGCCTCTTCAGAGGTCCGGGAGAAGTACCTCGCCTTCCTGGATGAGATGATGAAGAAATACTCTATCTCCCGGAAATAGGGGTACTTCCGAGAAGGACTGCCTGCGGAGAAACGCTGTTGCAATACCCAACGCAGAATATCTGCGGTACCTACATACATACTCATGAAAAAAGACTGCGGGATTCCGTGGTCTTTTTTCATATTATCATCACGAATACACCCTATAATGAACAGGTATTACCACTGAAAGGAGCAGCCGATGCAAGGTGTGATCGCCGCATTTTTCATATCTATGGTCCCGATTCTGGAACTCCGGGCGGGCATCCCGGCCGGCGTCGCCGCCGGACTCAATCCCTGGCAGGCCATGCTGGTGGCTGTCGCCGGAAACATCCTTCCGGTGCCCTTCGCCCTGCTCTTCCTCCGGAAAATCCTGCGGACGCTCCGCCGAACCAGTTCCCGCCTGAACCGGATCATCGCCCGGTATGAACAGAAAACACTGACGAAGGCTGAGAAAGTACGGAAGTATGAGGCGCTGGGCCTCCTGCTCTTCGTGGCGGTTCCCCTGCCCGGCACCGGCGCCTGGACCGGCGCCGTTATCGCCTCGATCCTGGAAATCAGGCTGAAAACCGCAGTGCCCATGATTCTGCTGGGACTGCTGATCGCCGGAGTCATCGTCACAAGCATTACCTACGGCGCCTCCATGGTGCTGTGAAATGGCTGTGAAATGATTATGGTGCGAAATCGCCATTTTCTTCAAATTCGCATCTGATTTGCGGTGAACAGGGTGCGAAAAACATGATTATCTTTCATTCCGCACCCGGGACAATCCGGTCGCCTGCAATCCGCAGCCGAAAGCAAAGAAGGCAGGTGCGGAATTCGAAAAAATCGAAATTCCGCACCTGCCCGATCGAATCGTATGGTTCAACACCGCCCCAGATGGTGTAAGGCCCCTCGCACTTCCTCACGAATCCGGAAGACGCCGCCTTTCAACCGCACCTATGCGCCGGGGAACATGGTCTCCAGCACCTCTTCCTCCGTGATCGGCCCGAAGAGTTCGTTCATGGCATACTGATCCAGTACTGCCTTCACATCCTCCTTCCGGAACCGAACACCTGAAAGCGCCTGTTCCAGCTTCGTGAGCGGCGTCAAAGAAAGGAAGTCTCCGTAGAAACGGATCTCCTGAATCTCTCCGCCCCGGGCCACATTCACCTGAACTTCCAGGGAACCGCCGTCCCATCTGACCTTGTTGTGGTAGGTGAAATCAATGGTATGTCCGAATACCCATTCCCAGGTGTCATACTTCTCATCCCGCAGTTTGCGGACCGCCTGCAGGTCTTCCTTTGTCAGTTCCGACTCCACCATGAGGCTGCCGGACAGCGCATCCTTCAGGTATTTCCAGAAAGCCTCGAGATCCATGTCTCCGTGTCCCGCCTCCTGAAGGAAGTCGGCGATATTGCCGATGCGGGCCCGCACCGATTTCGCGCTCTTGGTCCGGAACTTCTCCGGATCCGCATTCAGCGCACCGGCCACCATCTCCGGATCGGAACGGAACAGCAATGTGCCGTGATGGAGCACCCGCCCGTCGTGAATGCGCTGGGCGGTGCCGGACACTTTCTTGCCGCTGACCACGATGTCGTTGCGGCCGGAGGATGCGGCATCCAGCCCCAGCGCCCGGAGTGCCTCCACAACCGGTTTCGTGAAACGCTCCATGGACAGAAGCTTCGTATCTCCTGCATCGGTGATAAAGGAATAGTTCAGGTTCCCCAGGTCATGATACACGGCGCCGCCGCCGGTCATGCGGCGGACCACATGAATGCCGTGCTCCCGGACGAATTCCTGATTGATCTCCGCCTGGGTGTTCTGATTCTGTCCCACCACGATGGTGTTGTCGTTCTGCCAGAGCATCAGGATGTCGCCTTCCTTGCAGTGTTCCATAACGTACTGCTCGAAGGCCAGATTATAGTACGGATCCGTGGATCCTGTCTCATAATATGTAACGTAATTATCGGACTTAGCCATTTTTTTATTCTCCTACTTTCGCGGCAGGCAGCTGTAATCCTCTTTCAAGATCCCGTTCCGATAGGCTTCGACCAGTTGTTTCATATCCTGAACCTGCTGCTGCAGTTCCCGGCCCTGGTCCGTGTCTATAATCAGCATTCTGCGCGGCAGTTTCTCCACCTCCCGCATTTCCGGAGAATGGAATACCTGGGTGCCGTCCTCCCGGAGCGGTGTGTATGGCTTGTGTTCTGCCAGCGCCATAAAACGGGAATTGAAGATGAATGTATAACCTGCGATGCCCGTCTGTTTCTGATATGCTTTCGATATGCCGCCGTCGATGACGTAGAGGAGGCCTCCTCCCTTCACGGCGCTCTCACCGTCCTTGATCTTTACCGGCACATGACCGTTCAGGATCTTGGACCGGGTCGGATCCAGGCCGAACTCCCGGAGAATCTTCTCACACGGAGCCTTCTCCTCCCGGAGCTTGTAGTACGGCCGTACCGGCTCCTTGTGGGAAGCCTTGTCCCGGATGAAGAGCCGCTCGAAGGTGGTCATCTTCTCTTTTCCGAACAGCGGAGAATCCTTTCCTTCCCAGAGGTACCACATCAGATCCCCCGGAATCCCGTGTTCCTGGGATTCCGCCGGGGTGAAGAACTCCTTCCGTACCTGGCTGTCCAGATACGCCATCAGAGATTTCCCGTGATACTTCTTTCCGTTGAATGTCAGCTCGGTGAATTCGCCGTCCTCCGTCATCGGGATACAGCCGTGATACAGCAGATTCCCGTTGCAGACTTCGTACAGCGCACCGTGGCTGAACAGGTAACGGATGTGGCTCTGGAGTTTTTCGGAATTCATGATGGAAGCCCGGAGCGAATCAATGACGAACTGCTCCTCTTCCGTCAGCTTGTACGGATCCTTCGGGTCCACGGTCGGCAGGTTTCTGTCCCGCATCGGCCACTCTTTCCCTTCCACGGTGACGGTGCCCTTCTCCCAGTTGATCTTGTCCAGCAGCAGACGATTCTCCATGCCGTATTCCGGATGTGCCTTGATCCGCTGCCCTTCCAGCTTGAACTGGATGATGGAAATGGCCTTGTGCATTTTCGCTGCCATCTGTTCGTCCACCGGGTCGTACTTGTTCCGGTCCAGAATGTGGGGCTTGAATGCCTCACAGTCATCATCGCCGTAGATCTCCTCGGCCATCACCGCCAGCGGGCGGAGATTGATGCCGTACCCGATCTCCAGCATATCGAAATTGTTGTAACTGATGTTCATGCGGAGGATATTGGCGATGCAGGCTCTGTGGCCGCAGGCAGCGCCGATCCAGACGATGTCATGGTTCCCCCACTGGAAATCCACATCATGATATTTCATCAGAAAGTCCATGATGAAATCCGGATGAGCACCTCTGTCGAAGATGTCACCGATGATGTGAAGCTGATCCACCGCCAGACTGCTGATCGCATCCGCCAGTTCCCGAATGAACGTCTCGGCGATGCCGCACTCCACAACGGAGGAAATAATTTCATTGTAATAATGGGCCTTGTTCTCCTCGTCGTCTGCGTGGAGAAGTTCGTCCATAGCGTAGTCCAGATACGCCGGCAGTCTGCGGCGGACCTTGGACCTGGTATATTTCGTGGAGACAGACTGACAGATGGTGACCAGACGATAGATCACGACCTTGCACCAGTCGTCGAAATTCTCTTCCGTTTTCTTCCTGCGCCTGATTTCCGCATCTGCGTTATAGATCAGTGAGGCCAGATCATACCGGTCCCGCTCACTGAGAATGCCGCTGTAATGCTCGTCGATCTTCGCCCGGATCGTACCGGAGGCACTCTTCAGCATGTGAATGAACGCCTCATGCTCTCCGTGCAGATCGCTGAGGAAATATTCGGTGCCCTTCGGCAGCGCAAGAATCGCTTTCAAGTTTATGATTTCTGCGGATGCAGCCTGTATGTTGGGATAATCCTTCGACAGGAGCTGCAGAAATTTCGTGTCCGCCATGATGTCCCCCTAATATGTCCTTCTTGTTGTTCCTTAGTCGTCCACCCGCTGAATATCTGCTCCCAGCGCACGGAACTTCTCAATGAACCGTTCATATCCCCGCTCGATATGGAAGATCTCCGAAATCTCGGTGGTTCCGGATGCCACCAGACCGGCCAGAGCCATGGCGGCCCCCGCCCGAAGGTCCGTGGCAACGACCTGAGCTCCCTCCAGGCGCTTGCTGCCCGGAATAATCGCCCGGTTGTCGTCCACCTGAATATCGGCACCCATCCGGTTCAGTTCCGCCACGTGCATGAACCGGTTTTCGAAAACCGTCTCGATGACACTGCTCTCCCCTTCTACCGTTGTCAGGAAGGCCATGAACGGCGACTGAATATCCGTCGGAAAGCCCGGGTACGGCAGGGTCTTGATGTTTGTGGACGTCAGCTCATTTCGGTCCGCCACCACGTAGAGTCCCTCGTCGCCGACCTCCACCAGAACACCGCACTCTCTGAGTTTCGCCGTGATCGGGCGGATGTGGTCCGGCACCACGTTCTTGATCAGGATCTCGCCCCGGGTGATCGCTGATGCCAGCATGTAGGTTCCCGTCTCAATCCGGTCGGGAATCACCGTGTGGTCTGCTCCGTGGAGCCGCTCCACCCCCTCGATCTTGATCTGATCGGTGCCGGCGCCCTTCACTCTGGCGCCCATTTTGTTCAGGAAGTTGGCCAGATCGACAATCTCCGGCTCTTCCGCCGCATTGATTATGTAGGTGGTTCCCTTCGCCAGAACGGCAGCCATCATGATGTTCTCGGTAGCGCCCACGCTCGGGAAATCCAGGTAGATATTCGCTCCCACCAGACCGCCTTTCGGCGCGATTGCCTCCACGGCATAATCCTTCACAATCGTCTCTGCTCCCAGGGCACGGAACCCCTTCAGATGCAGATCGATCGGCCGTGCGCCGATCGTGCAGCCGCCCGGCATATGAACCTTCGCTTCGCCGGTCTTCGCCAGAAGCGGACCCATGATGAGAAACGACGCCCTCATCTTGCTCACCAGTTCATAATTCGCCACATTCGTGGTCAGCGTACTCATGTCGATATCCAGCACATGATCTCCGGCGTCGGCAATCGTACCGCCCAGCGATTCCAGAATTTCGCGCATGACGCGCACATCCCGAAGCGCCGGCACGTCCGAGATCGTACACTTCTCGTCCGGCAGAATTCCCGCCGCCATGAGCGGCAGCACGGAATTCTTCGCCCCGCTGATTTTCACCACACCATTCAGCGGACCGCTGTTCTGAACTAAAAATTTCGCCACATTTTCCTCCAGATGCCCATGACTGCTCCCATTCAAAGAAACTGGTTAGAGTTTCTTCATCTCTTCGAGACAGTCAGCACAAACATACTTTCCCTTCACAAGCTTCACATTATCCGCATTACCGCAGAAAACACAAGTCGGCTCATACTTCTTCAGCATGATATAGGACCCGTCCACAAAGATTTCCAGTGAGTCGTTCGTTTGGATGTCAAGATTTCTCCGTAATTCCACGGGAATAACAATTCGTCCCAGAGCATCTACCGGTCTGACAATACCTGTTGCCTTCATACACATTTCTCCTTTCGTCGAATCGACGACCTTGAACTGTGATGCCGTCTTCAAAGTAATGGAACGGATCACGGCCTGACATCTATACAGCTCATAGTAATACACATTAATTATATATTTCTCGCCCACCGAACCTCATTCAGGCCCAGTGCGCTGAATATATACTATAACGCAGTTCTGTGAAGATTTTTTGATTATCCTACAACTCGTCAGAAGAATCCTTCTTCAGGAATGCCGCCATAGAAGCGACCGCCTTTCCCAGGTTGGTCACTGCGCCGATCAGGTTCCTGTTTCCCTTCACAGCCTCTGTCACATCCTGTACGGCACTCTTCACATCACCCAGAATGCTGCTCAGATCCGTGGACTTGCTGGCCGCAATCGACGTGATCGTCCCTGCATCCTCCGTTATCCGGTTCACGTTCTTCACGGTGGTAATCAGGTTCTTCACCAATACAATCAGCATGATCAGCAGAATCAGCAGAGCCAGCAGCACCAGAGCGATCAGCGCACTCTTCACGTTAATGGTAATCATTGCAAGACCTCCCGTACTATATATCATATCTATAAGAATTTCAATACATTTCCCTCTGTCCGGCACCCATAGTAATATGAAAGCATCTCCTCCGAAAAACTGCCGTCCGCCTCCCGGATTGCCATTTCGGGAAGAACTCGGAGCTCCGCACCGCCGTCCCTCACCATCTGCAGAAGCAGAAGTTTCGGTTCTTCTCCCCGTCTTCCGCTGACCAGCCGCAGCAGTTTCGGCTCCAGCCGGAGAGCCCGGCTGATGCTCAGTATATCTGCCATGCGGTTCGCCCGGTGGACCATGCAGAAGGATCCGCCGGACCGAAGCAGTTTCCCGCCCAGTTTCAAAAAAGCTTCCAGGTCCGCCGTGGTTTCCTGCCTGGCCGCCAGCCGCTCCGGCAGAGCATTCTGCCTGCCGTGCCCCTGCTTCATGTAGGGCGGATTGGAAATCACCATATCACAGGTGTTGAACATGGACCGGATCCGGTCTGCGTCGAACACACGCGAGTCTGCGTCGAATACCGTCTGATCTGCGCCGGATACTCCCTGCATTCCGCCTTTTTCCTTCCTGGAATCCAGCACGCAGGCAATATCGGCCCGGAGAATGCGTATCCGGTCGCTCAGACCGTTCATCTCCACACTCTCTCTGGCCAGTTCGCAAGCCCGGGGAAGCATCTCCACCCCGGTAATCTCGGGGATTTCCGTTTCCCGGGCCAGCAGAACGGGCATGATCCCGTTCCCGCAGCCAAGATCCACCAGGTTCCGGACCATCTTCCGTCCCTTCATCCGTTGAACGAGACGGGCCGTGAAACCGGAGAGCAGCACCGCATCGGTGCCGAAGCAGAACATCTCCGGATCCTGCCAGATGTGAAGACCCGGAAATTGGGTCTCATCCAGTCTACGACTCATTCCGTTCTCCCCCGTCCTGGTTCTTCCGTCGACGGTGACCGTTTCGGCTGCCGCTGCGGCCGGAACGGCCGCTCTTCTCTCTTCCGGATTCCTCCGGTTTCCGCTCCCGTTTTCGGTCGTCCTTCCGCCGGTCTCTGGCAGATGACCGGTTCGGGCGTTCCCTGCGCTCACGCCGGCTTCCGCCGCCGGAAGACCGGCGGCTGCCATCCGGCCGTTCCTGGCCTTCTCCCGAAGTTTCCACCCGGTCAGCCTTCTCTTTCGCTGCAGCGGCCGCTTCCAGAGCAGCCTCCGCCATCATTTTCGGACACTTTCCGCATCCGTGGGAACCGCTTCTCTCCGGCGCTTTTCCGTTCCGGCGCTTCCCCAGCCGGACGATATCTTCCTTCCCGTACTCGATGATATCGGAACCCAGCTTATCCTGACCGTTCTCGTCTTTCTCGCCGGTGTACATCCGGACACGAACGGTTCCTTTCAGAATATTGGTCTCAATGACCTTCCCCATGCCGTCTTCGGTCTTCACCCGCTCATTCACGGACGGGAGATCCTTTCCCAGCTCCAGGTAAGTGTCGTTCTCATACTTCAGGCAGCACATCAGCCGGCCGCACACCCCGCTGATTTTTGTCGGATTCAGGGACAGGTTCTGGGTCTTCGTCATCTTGATGGAAACCGGCTGGAAGTCTGTAAGCCAGGTGGCGCAGCAAAGTTCTCTGCCGCAGCACCCGATTCCCCCCAGCATCTTCGCCTCATCCCGGACACCGATCTGCCGAAGCTCGATCCGCATCTTGAACACTCCGGCCAGATCCTTCACCAGCTCCCGGAAATCCACCCGGCCGTCGGCGGTGAAGTAGAAGATAATCTTGTTATTATCGAATGTGTACTCCACATCGATCAGTTTCATTTCCAGATGGTGCTTCGCAATCTTCTCCTGACAGATCCGCATTGCATCGCCCTTCTTCGCCTCGTTTTCCTCGTGGCGCCGGATGTCCTCCTCGTCGGCGATGCGCACCACCTTCTTCAGCGGTTTTACCACATCGTTGTCGTTCACCGCCGTCACGCCCATGGAGACCGTTCCGAACTCCATGCCCCGGGCAGTCTCCACGATGACGTGTTCCTCTGCCTTCGGATCCAGACCGTTCGGATCGAAGTAGTACATCTTTCCCATTTTCTTAAAGCGGACCCCCACCACATCTGCGGTGATGTGGGGATGGGCCGGCATGGCCGGGAAATCCTCCTCCGGCGCTTCCGGCGTTTCCGGGGCTGCATTTTCCTCCGGACTGTCGCCCGCATCCGGATTTTCATTCGCCTCCGGCGCCTCCGGGGCTGCGTTCACCTCCGGATTTTCATTCACTTCCGACGCTCCACTGGTCTCCGTCACGGAGCCGGCTGCGCCGTCCGCTGCCATCTCTTCTTCCGCCGGTTTCGTCAGAACCTCCCGGTCCGCCGGCGCCATTCTATCTCTATTTTCCATTTCTTACTTCCTATCGTGCCCGTTCTGCGGCATCCTCCAGCTTCAGCAGCAGATTCTTCGCCGCATATTTATAAATACCGTTTCCCTGCACGGCCCGGCGTGCCTCCTCCACAGAGGATACACAGGACGCCGCAAGTTCCGGCGGAAAAGGCCCCGCTCCCCGGAGACATTTCCCCAGAGCGGCCTCCATTGCATCAAAAAAAGCATACGCATCCGCCCGCCTCTCCAGAGCGTCTTCCAGTTTCTTCTTCATATCATAGAAGTAGGCGCCCGCAGCAATGTCCCGGAGAATCTCCCCCGCAAGCTGCTGCATCACACCGTCCTCGCCCCGGTCCACGTCGTTCAGACGAAGGGTCACACAGCGAGACTGAATCGTATTCAGCAGTTTATCCCTGTTTTCCGAAAGCAGCATGATCACTGTGCCCGGGTACGGTTCCTCCAGTGTCTTCAGCAGGTGATTCTGGGCCCGGGAGGTCATACTGTCCGCTTCTGTGATGATCGCCAGGTTCCGTGGACCTGCCGCCGGTTTCATCATCAGATCGCCGATCAGACGGTCGATCTGCTCATCCTTCACCGAATAGATTCCCGTGTTCTTCCCCGTGGTATCACTGGGAATCACTTCATACAGATCCTCATAATTTCCATTTTCGATCT
The DNA here is from genome assembly GCF_900102225.1 of Eubacterium pyruvativorans. Lineage (GTDB taxonomy): Bacteria > Bacillota > Clostridia > Peptostreptococcales > Anaerovoracaceae > Aminicella > Aminicella pyruvativorans. The sequence continues at coordinate 1,446 of NZ_FNBF01000002.1, read as the reverse complement.
TCCGGCAGGTACTGCAGTGCCCGCATCCTGTGCCCGGCATCTCCGGACAGACCAGCGCCTTCGCCGCCGCCCGGGCGAACGCCAGTTTCGGCACATTATAGTCTCCCTCCAGAATGTACGCATGAGCCGGCATTCCGGCCCGGATGGCACGGCCCAGTTTCTCCGCTGCACTGCCGTATTTCTGAAAATCACCCAGGAGCATTCTACGCCTCCCCGCCTTCCGGGAAGTCCGCCATTTCCCCGCAGTCCGCAGCGTCCCGGCGGTCCAGCATGTCCTTCACAAAACCGACAATCCGTTCCCGGATTTCCTCCCGGTCCAGACTGCCGTCCAGCCGCCTGATCCGCTCCGGAAAATGCTCCGCCAGCTTCTGGTAGCCTTCCTGCACCCGGTAGAAGAAAGCCTCCTGCTCTGCTTCCAGCCGGTCCTGTTCCCGGCCCGTTCGGCGCGCCCGGCCTGTCTCCGGCGGCACGTCCAGCCAAAAAGTCACATCCGGCATGACCCCCCGCACAGCATGCTCGTTGATCTCCACCACCTTATACTTCAATCCCCGTCCGAAGGACTGATATGCCACGCTGGAGTCAATATAACGGTCGCAGACAACCACCTTCCCTGCAGCAAGCGCAGGCTCAATCACCTCACTGACCAGCTGTGCCCGGCTGGCGGCATAGAGCATCGCCTCAGTGACCGGATCCATCCCGGCATTTTGGCGGTCCAGAATAATGCTGCGGATTTTCTCACCGATCGGCGTTCCTCCGGGTTCCCTGACAAAAACCGACGGGATGCCCCGCTCGTCCAGATACTGCCGTAGATATTCCATCTGCGTGGATTTCCCCGAACCGTCCAGACCTTCAAAACTGATAAAAATACCCTTTTCCATATCATCTATTTCCGTCTGTACTTCTTCATGAGCTGTCGGACCAACGTGCGGGCGATTACCGCAAACGGTACACAGACCAGTATGCACAACATGAACTTCAAAACAGCCATCCCCGCCTCCAACACGTTTCTATCTGATGCTATACCGATATATTATAACACAAATGATAGGAGTGTATGCGACATTCTTCCTTCCCGAAGACGTATATCTACCCATATGCGAAGACATGAAAAAAGCAGCCCCAAAAGGCTGCTTTCGGAAAACTGGCAGCGTCCTACTTTCCCGGGCAGTCACCCGCCAAGTATCATCGGCGCTGAAGAGCTTAACTACTGTGTTCGGGATGGGAACAGGTGTAACATCTTCGCTATTGCCACCAGATATTCGTTTCGTTGAGGTGTACCCTCAAATCCGAACAACATACAAGCCTTTCTCTCTGCTTCACTTCCTCTAAGCCTTGCGATTGTCATCTCTGACCAAGCTTTCGGCCGATTAGTACCGGTCAGCTGAGTATGTCACCATACTTACACCTCCGGCCTATCTACGTGGTAGTCTCCCACGAGCCTTACCA